>NZ_JAMXBJ010000039.1 GCF_023913755.1 Pseudarthrobacter cellobiosi | reverse complement strand
GGCAGCGAGGCCCGGCACCCCAGCACGCCCTTCGCCCGCACAACGAGCCGAAACCGAATTCAGCTCATCCGCCCAGGCGGATCGGTGGATCGAGGTTTAGCCTCCCGGCCTAGGCTGGGCCCACGCCCGCCGGGTTCCCTGGCCGAGCTTGCGAGGTTAGGGGGCGGGTGGGGACCACTTCGCCCCAGGACTGCCGCGCCAGGTCCGCCACAGCTGCCAGAATGCCCGACGGCGGCAGCGACAGATCCAGCGGAAACTCCACAATGTCGATGTCAGTGTTCAGGATCCGCCGCAGCTTCATCTCGCCCGCCCCCGCATAGATCAGCCACGCGGTGGGCACACCCAGGGCAGTGGAGTGGGCAAGCATCTGGTAGTGGTCGGCGGTCAGGGAAGCGCCCAGGTCCGTGGCGGTCTTGTACTTTGCGTTGTAGACCACAATCGGCCGGCCGCCCAAGAGGTGCACGGCGTCCGGGCGAACGGAGAGCCGGTCGGCATCATGGACAGCTTCGCTGAGGAGCACGTTGTACTGCAGCCGCATCTCGCCCGGATACGCTGCCATGGCCTCGCGGAGCGCCGTGCCCACAAAATCCTCGAACACCTGGGCCATGTCCACCACAAACGATGCCGTCTGTTGCTTCCCCTCCCCCGCCTCCGCCGAGGCATTCTTCAGGATCAGCTCAGCGAGGCGCAGCACTGACTGGTAGCGGATATTCATCCTGCTCGGCGTCCACGGCGGCAGGGGCGCACCGGAAGGAAGGCGGGTGACGGCGTCGAGTTTTCCCTTCAGCTGCCGCAGGCGGCTCAGCACTTCGGGGCGGACCCCCGGCACCTTGCCCATGCGCTCCAGCGCGGCCCGCAGGATCCGGTTCTCGGCGATGTCCTCGGTGAACTCGTCGTAGGACACTTCCAGCGGCACCAGCATGCCGGGGCGCCGGGAGATCTGGTCGGAAATCCGGATGCGGCCCTTGACCGTGCGGAGCGATTCATCAACGGTCAGGTAGCCCTGCAACACGCCTCGTCCCAAGGCACGCTCTGCCAGTTGGGCGAGGGATTCCGCCAGCGCGCTCCAGAGTTCGCGGTCCTCCGCTGCCGCCACGGAATCGGGCCGGAAGCCCTGGTTGCCGGCGTAGCTGAGGAGGAAGAGCAGCCGGCTCAGGCCCAGCCGGTCCTTGGGGCGCACATCCAGCTGCACGGTGGCCGTGCGGACCGAACCCACCTTGCCCGCGGGCTCGATCCGGTACAAACCCATGCCCATCGGGGAGGCCTTGGCGAGCCCGCTGGCGTTCACGAAGGCCGCGCTGGCGGCATCCAGGCGTTCCACGATGCCCTTGGACAGCTCGTCGAGGACCAGATGGCGCGCTGCCGGCGCCCGCCCGCGCTGCGCTGCACCGCCGTGCACCGCGCCGCCGTGCGCGGGAGTGTGGGTTGGCTTAGCTGGTAACAAGGCGTCCCAGCAGCTGCTCCAGCCCGAACCGCTCCTCCAGCTGCGCCCGGGTCAGCTGGCCGTGGTAGTGCTCTTCCAGCAGCGGCATCAGCTCGTACTTCCAGATCCGGCGGAGACCTGCCGGCGTCTGGGCGGCTGTTTTCATGAAGTACGACGGGCCGATCATCAGGTCCCGGTCCCACTCGTCGATGGCGGCGTTGAGCGCGTCAAGCAGCAGCGCCGGCGTGGTGTCCAGGTCCCGCGCCTGCAGGAACCGCAGCAGCGACCCCTTCACGGGCTCCGTCTGCGGATGCAGCTCGATGAACGCGAACCGGCGTCGGATGGCGGCATCCATCATGGCGATGGACCGGTCCGCGGTGTTCATGGTGCCGATGATGTACAGGTTGTCCGGCAGCGTAAACGGCTCGTTCGGGCTGTACTGCAGGTAGATCCGGTCATCGCGGTACTCCAGCAGGAAATAGAGCTCGCCGAACACCTTGGCCAGGTTGGCGCGGTTCATCTCGTCAATGATCAGGAAATAGGGCTTCTTTTCGTTCCCGGGCTTGGCGGCTTCCTCGGCCAGCCGGCGCAGCGGCCCCGCCACGAGCTTGAAGGCCACCTGGCCCTCGTCCGTCTTGTCCGGCCGGTAGCCCTCAAAAAAGTCCTCATACGCGTACGACGGGTGGAACTGCACCAGCTTCACCCGCTCGTCCGTGCTGTCCTGGGCCAGTTCCGCCGCGAGGTGCTTGGCCAGGTACGTCTTGCCCGTTCCGGGCGGCCCGTACAGGACCAGCTGGCGGTTCTCCTCCAGCAGTTCCGCGATCTCCTGCAGCGGCTCCAGGTCCATGTGCAGCGAGTCCGCGAAGTCGCGGCTCAGCGGGCGGAAGCCCTCCTGCACAGGGGGGACGACGGCGGCCGGTGCGTCGGCGTCGTCGTCATCCGGTTCCGCCTCGGCCGGCACGAGCGCCTGGAGCGCCTGCACCACCCTGGTCACGTCAACAACGATCCCCGAGGTGGCCAGCTGCCGCTGGACGTGGCGCGGCAGGTCTGCGGTGGCGTGGCCGTCGTCGTCCAGCCAGCGCACCTTGCGCCGCAGCCGGCGGTTATCGTCGTTGTGCTCGGGCTCGCCCAGCACCACGCCCAGCCGCACGGTGCCGGCGTGCTGGAACAGAACCAGGTCGCCCGGCTTCATGACCGTGAGGAAGGCAAACACCGCCGTTTTGGTGTCCTCCCGCTCGACGTAGCCGAGATGCTTGTAGTCCTCGTCCACGGCGTGCTGCACCAGCCCCGCGGTCACGCCGGGGTCGAGGTGGCGGAGATGTTCGACGTCGAGCGTCACCTTCTCCTCGTCCTGCCACGCGGTGAGGAGTTCAGCGTTGTCGCTGTGGGTACGCAGCAGCCACGCGCGTCGGCCGGGGTCCCCCACTTTGCGCCACTGGCTGACCAGCTGGCGGGCGTACCAGTCGATGCGCTGGCCCGCCTGTTCATCCAGGTGCAGGCGGATGCGGTTAATGTCCGCGGTGATTTCCTCGTCGGAATCGCCCTTGGCCCCGCCCACCAGCGAGGCGAAGGCGTCGCGGATTTCCTGCCGCTCCACGTCCGCCACTACCGGCTCGAAGTAGCTGGGCCAGGCAAGGTACTCGATGCTGCGGCGGATGGCGGGCTGGTCCGCCGGGGTGCCCGCGGCGAGCTCGTGGAACTTCAGCGGGTCCTTCAGCGCCTTCGCGATGGCCACCGGAACCTGCTGGTCCACATGCTGCACAAACCGGCAGAGCCACTTCAGGTGGTCCCAGATGGTCCAGTTGAATTCGGCGGTGCGGTCCCTGATCACGCCGTGGTCCGTCATGCCCTTGTAGAGTTCCTCGGGCAGCTCCAGCGGTGGCTCCAACCAGGACGCAGCCTCCGCCACCCGGGCGCGCTTGACCTTCAGCGACTTGACCTCGTGCGCCAGGGGCAGTGACTGCAGGAAGAGCAGCTCCACGGCCAGCTGCTTGGCCTCCCGGGAGGCGTCCTCGAGGTTCTGCCGGAGGTTGGTCATCATGGGCGCCTTGGCGTCCGCGGCTCCCCGGTCCAGGCGCTCCAGCAGCTCCGCCGCAGCCTCCGCTGTCCAGGTCAGGGTGTTCCCGTCCAGGGCCGACGGCTTGCCCTGCAGGCCCGGTCCCAGCACAAACCAGGCCGCGTCCTCGATCTCCTTTGAGACACCGAGGGCGCGGTGCATGGCAGTCTTAGGATTCGGGGTCATGGATTCAAATTTACAGGCTCAAACTGGATGCCTGCTCCGAAGACCCTGGCGGTGTGCAGATCCGAGGCCTGCTATTTGACTGCCCCGAGTCCGGCTCCGGGCCGCTTGCGCCCCAGAATGAAGTAGCCCATCGGCCCGATGAAATTGATCAGGGCGGCCACCCGCCAGGCTGCCTTTGGCCCATTGATTTGCGCCGCCGGACGCTTGGAGATGTCACGCTGGGCGGCCAGCATCAGCGCCACCTGCCCTATCCCGATGACCACGAATCCCGCCCGTGCCGCCGGTGACATCTCTTTCCAGGTCTTTTTGTTTTTCTTGGCCATGGTCAACGCTCCTTAGTGGGTATTTCCAGTTTCCGGTGTGCGCCGTGCCTGCGCAACGGGTGTGCGGGCGCGGCGCCGTATGGTTCAAAACGCGAACGGCTCAAACGGTGAACGGCTCAAACGGTGAACGGCGCCAGCCGCTCCTTCTGCTCCGGCGTCAGGCGAAGGACGCGGCCGGAAGCCTCGTCCACAAACGCCAGATGGCTGCTGGCCCGGACGCACTCCTCCCGGGTGACCGGGTCCTGAACTACGTAGTGGATGTCGAAGCTGGCGCCCTTCACCGCGCCAATCCACACCTGGACCACAGCCGGGACGTTGCGGTATTCCAACGTCCTGACGTAGCGGATCCTGTGGTCCACCACCAGCGCCAGGGTTCCCTCCGGAACGTCGTTGAAGAGCGACACTTCCGGTTCGATGCCGGGCAGGCCGGCACCCCGGGGAGGCCCGAACGCTGCGATCCGGGCCTCCTCGAGCATCCTGACAATCTGGACGTTGTTGATGTGCCCATAAGCGTCCATGTCGCCCCAGCGCATCGGGACCAGGACCTCGATGCGCCGGGCGGCTCCGGTTCCCAGCGCGCTCAGCTGTGGACCGCCGTCGAATCGTCCACAACGGTTTCCTCAACATCGGAACCGGCGAACTGGGACATGTACAGCCGGTAGTAGGCACCTTCAGCCGCCAGCAGCGTCTTGTGGTTGCCCTGCTCCACGATCTTGCCGTTCTCCATCACCAGGATGTCCTCGCGCAGCGCCATGATGATGCCGCCGATGCACATGATGGGGTGGCCACCATGAAGTTCAGTCCCTTCAGCACCAGCATCTGGACCTGCTGGACGTCGTTGGTGCCGCGCGTGATGAGGGTGGGCGCGCCGAACGTGTTCACGTCCTTGGCGGAGAAACCCGTGACGTTGCGGAACACCCCGCGGCGCAGATCGCGGCCCACGGCCATGGCCGTTTTTGAGCCGTAGTAGACGCCTGCGATGGTGGACGCCAGTTGGAACACTACGACGGCCACGATGTATGGCATATACGGTTTGGAATAGCGCCGTATGAGGGTGAGGAGCATGCCCGTGAATCCTTAGGAAGGGAGCGCGAAGTGATGATGATGATAAGTAGTAACAGACGGGGCTGACATTTCTCAGCCTACCCACTCTACGAAATCCGTTGCCCGGGCGAAACATCCACGGAAAATATCATCCGATCGGCGTACTCCGCCAGCCGTTCGCGCTCAGGTTAGCGACTCGCGGAGGCGAGTTCCGGCGTCGTGCTTTCAGCGTTGGCGTTTGCCTCGGCCCCTGCCCCTGGTTCGGCCTCCGGCTGGATGTCAACGGTGCGCCGCAGCGGGCGCTCCTTGATGAACAGGACCGAGATCAGGGCTATCACCGCAACGCCGGCGGAGATCAGGAAGACCTCTGCGGTGGCGTCGCCGTAGGCAGCGCGCATGATCTCGCGCACCGGTGCGGGCATGTCAACGAGGTCCCCGCCACGGGGATGCCGGCCGCAGCCAGGCCCTGCGTGGCGAGTTCGCTGACCCGGCTGCTGAGGACGACGCCGAGCACGGACACACCGATCGCGCCGCCCACCGAACGGAAGAAGGCAACCGACGCGCTGGCCGAGCCGATATCTGACGCCCGGACCGTGTTCTGCACTGCCAGGACCAGGTTCTGCATCAGCATGCCGAGGCCCACACCGAGGATTGCCGTGAAGATCCCGGCCTGCCACAGTTCGGTGGTGTGGTCCATGGTGCCGGCCAGGCCGAGGCCGCCGATCAGCAGGATGGACCCGCCGACCAGGTAGCCCTTCCACTTGCCGGTGCGGCTGATCAGCAGACCGGAAACGACCGAACCGGCCAGGTTGCCGGCGATCATCGGCAGCGTCAGGAGCCCGGCTTCGGTAGGCGTGGCGCCGCGGGCCACCTGGAAGTACTGGCCCAGGAAGGTGGTTGAACCGAACATCGCAATGCCCACAGCCACTGAAGCGATGATGGCCAATGCGGTGGTGCGTTCGGAGATGATCTTCAGCGGGATGATGGGCTGCTCCACCTTGGACTCCACCACCACCAGCAGGGCCAGCAGCACCACGCCGCCGCCCACCATGGCGGCCGACTGCCAGGAAACCCAGTCGTAGTAGGCAGGGTTTCCGGCGAAGGAAACCCAGATCAGGAGCAGGCTGACGCCGGAGGTCAGCAGGATGGAGCCAAGCCAGTCGATCTTGGCCGGGCGCTTGACGTGCTCGATTTTCAGGGTGATCTGGAGCAGGATGAGCGCGACGACGGCGAGCGGCACGCAGACGAAGAAGGTCCAGCGCCAGCCCAGCGGGCTGTCCACGATGAAACCGCCCAGCAGCGGGCCGCCGGCAGTGCCCACCGCCATCACGGCGCCCATGTAGCCGGAGTATTTGCCGCGGTCCCGCGGCGGGATCATGGTGCCGATGATGGCCTGCGCCAACGCGGTGAGCCCGCCCATGGCCGCTCCCTGGATCACGCGTGCGGTGAGCAGCAGCGGGATGGTTTCGGAGAGTCCGGCCATCACGGAGCCGGCCACGAAGATGACAATGCTCAGCTGGACCAGCAGCTTCTTGTTGAAGAGGTCGGACAGCTTGCCCCAGATGGGGGTGGTGACGGCGTTGGCCAGCAGGGCAGCCGTGATCACCCAGGCGAAGTCGGTTTGGGTGCCGTGCAGATCGGACATGATGGTGGGCAACGCGTTGGCCACAATGGTGCTGCTGAGGATGGCGGTGAAGAACGCCGCGAGGAGCCCGGTCAGGGCTTCCATGATCTGGCGGTGGGTCATCGCCAAGGGCGGTGCGGCGGGCTGGCTCGACATATCAGTGCTCCTGCAGGTTCTGGGTTGCGGCGGCTGTTATCGCGGTTGGAAGTGCCGGGACAGCATGTGCCCGGGTTGAATGCTTGAGGGACTCGGAGAGTTTCGTCAGGATCCGTGCCGTGTCCTCGGCATCCTCCTGGCTCCAATCGCTGAGGTAGTCCTGCAGCGTGGCCGTGCGGTGCTCCTCGATCCTCCGGAGCTTGTCCACGCCGGCTGGCGACAGGGCAACCAACTGGGCGCGGCCGTCGTCGGGATCCTGCCGCCGGATCACGTAACCCAGCTCTTAAAGCGCGAGAGGACACTTGGGGCCCTTTGGAATGGGGCCTCAAGTGTCCTCTCGCGCTGTGGTGGAGCGGGGGCTGTGGTGGAGCGGGTGCTTTGGTGCTGGGTGTTCAGCCGTCCAGGTGGGTGGGGCCGAACATCTTGAGCAGGGTTTCGACGACGACGACGTTGGGTCCGTCCGCCGCGAAGCCCGCCTTGAGCGCGTCCCCGACATCCTCGGGGGCCACCCGCGTGGCCGGCACACCGAAAGCTTCGGCGAGCTTTACGAAGTCGGGGCGCGCGAGCTCGGTGGCCGTGGCCTTGCCGAACGCGCCCACCATGTATTCGCGCAGGATGCCGTAGCCGCCGTCGTCCACGATCAGCCAGGTGACCGGGATGTTGTGCTGCTTTGCGGTGGCGAGCTCGGAGATGGAGTACATGGATGAACCGTCACCGGACACGGCGAGGACCCGGCCGGGCTTGCCGACTGTTTCCAGGCCGACGGCACCGCCGATGGCTGCGGGGAAGCCATAGCCCAGGCCGCCGGCGCCCTGGGCGGAGTGGAACTGGCCCTGCCGGGCATCCCAGCAGCTCCAGCCCCAGTACGCGGAGATGGTCATGTCCCAGAAGGTCTGCATGTCCGCGGGGACGGCTTCGCGGATGTCGGACATGAACTTCAGCTCTTTGCCCAGGTCCTGGGATTCGAGCCTTGCCTTGACCTTGGCGAGCGAGTCCTTCACCAGGTCCTCCGGGGTCGTCCCATGCCAGCTGCGGGCGGTGTCGACGGGCGCCACCAGGGCCTCGTCGAGGGCGGCGAGGGCCTGGCCGGCGTCGGCGCGGATGCCCAGGCCAGGACTGTTCGATTCGAGGACGCGCGGTTCGGCGTCGATCTGGATGATGCGGCCGCGGGGCGCGAACGTGAAGTAGTTGGAGGTGACTTCACCGAGGGACGAGCCGATGACAATCAGGACGTCGGCATCCTCCATGAGGTCCGTCATGTGGCGGTCCTCGATCCAGGACTGCAGCGAGAGCTCATGGGTCCACGGGAAGGCGCCGTTGCCGCCAGGCGTGCAGATAACCGGTGCCCGCAGCTTTTCGGCAATCGAGAGCAGCGATTTTTCGGCCCGGCCCCGCCGGGTACCGCCACCGGCGATGATGGCGGGACGTTCCGCCGTCGACAGCCATTTCACCGCTTCCCGGACCAACTCCACGCGCGGCGGGTTGTCCGCTGCCTCGGCGAGCGCGTCCTCCACCGGGGGCACCATGATGGGATCCAGCAGCACGTTCTGCGGGATTTCCAGCCAGACCGGGCCCTGCGGCGACGAGATGGCTTCAGTCCAGGCATCCTGGATGGCCGACGGGATACCGGACGCGTGCTGGATCAGGCGCTGGCTCTTGGTGACGTTCGCGGCCGAGGCCTTCTGGTCATCGAGCTGGTGGAGCATGCCCTTGCGGCGGGCGCCCAGTCCCTCGAGCGGGATCTGGCTGGCCACTACCACCATGGGCACACCCGTGGCGTAGGCCTCCTGCAAGCCGGCGAGGGACGTCAGCGCACCGGGTCCGGTGGACAGGAACAGCACGCCCACTTCCCCGGTGGCGCGGGAATACCCGTCCGCAGCGAAGGCGCTGTTGTTCTCCACACGCGAGGACACGAAGTGCAGGTTGCCGCGGCCCATGGCGTCAAACAGGCCGAGCGCGTGCTGGCCCGGGATGCCGAAGACGGTCTTGGCGCCGAGCGCTTCAAGGGTTTCGACGACGAGGTCCCCACCGTTGCGCTGGCTGGTCCGTCTGCTGTCCCCTGCGGCCTCAGTTGCCGTGCCCGGATCGAAATCAATCATCGTGGCTACTCCTTGGTTCCGGCGGCGAAACCGGCAGGTTGGCGGGCTTCCTGGCCGAGAGCTTGCGCGGCGTAGCCGTTGGCGGCCCCGAACCGGTCGCCTTCAACAGCATTGTCCGCCATCAGGGTCATCAGTTCATAGGCCACATGGCTGGCTGCCACGCCGGTGATTTCGGCGTGGTCGTAGGCGGGGGCAACCTCGACGACGTCGGCGCCCACCAGGTTCATGCCGCGGAAGCCCCGGATGATCTCCAGGAGCTCGCGGCTGGTGATGCCGCCGGCCTCCGGGGTTCCGGTACCGGGCGCATGTGCGGGGTCCAGGACGTCGATGTCCACGGAAATGTAGAGCGGGCGGTTGCCGATCCGGTCACGGACCTTGGCTACGGTCTCCAGGACGCCCTGGTAGTAGACGTCAGCGGAGGTGACGATGCCGAACCCGAAGCGGTGGTCGTCGTCGAGATCCTTTTTGCCGTACAGCGGGCCGCGGGTGCCGATGTGGCTGATGGCTTCCGTGTCCAGGATGCCTTCTTCAACAGCCCGGCGGAACGGGGTGCCGTGCGTGTATTCGGCGCCGAAGTAGGTGTCCCACGTGTCCAGGTGGGCATCGAAGTGCAGCATGGCAATGGGTCCGCCGGCCCGCTCGGCAGCCGCGCGGAGCAATGGCAGGGCGATGGTGTGGTCCCCGCCGAGCGTCACCAGCTTGCTGCCGGCCGCGGTGAGGTCCAGGGCGTTCTGCTGGATGGTTTCGATGGCTTCGTTGATGTTGAACGGGTTGACCGCCATGTCGCCGGCGTCAGCCACCTGGACGTTTTCGAACGGGCTGACGTCCCAGGCGGGGTTGTACGGGCGCAGCAGGCGGCTGGCCTCGCGGATGTGGTTGGAGCCGAACCGGGCACCCGGGCGGTACGAAACGCCGGAGTCGAAGGGCACGCCCACCACCGTTACGTCAGCCTTTGCCACCTGGTCCAGGCGCGGCAGGCGGGCGTAGGTTGCAGCGCCGGCATAGCGCGGGATACGGGATGAATCGATGGGGCCAATGTTGCCGTTGGCTTCGATGCGCAGCTCTTTCAAGATGAGCCTCTCCTTCGAGGATTGATCGGCGGGTGTGACAGCCATCATAGCCTGAAGTTTTCTTATGCGCATCAGTTGTTTACAAAACAGCCACCCATCAACCGGGAAGGAACGCAGCAACGCTAGCGAGTGGGGAGCAGCAACCTACCGGCTGGCGGCGGGGACCAGGACCCAGAGAACTTCGACGGCCTCGTCGGTGGGATTGACCCACGTATGCGGTTCGCGGCCCGGGAATGTCACGGTGTCGCCGGTACTGAGCTCGTATTCCTCGTTGGTCAGGATCAGCCGGATGCGCCCCTTGATCACATGGAGCACGTCCACGTCGCAGTCCACGGCGTAAAGCTCAGCCTCGCCGCGGCCATGCGGCTCGATGACGGCCTGGATGATCTGGATGCGCCGTTCGGAACGGGCAGTCAGCAGCCGCTCCACGATGCCTTCGCCGCCCAGGGAGATCCGTGGGCCTTCGTCCCGCTTGGTCAGGTGGGTTTCCGGGGCCACAAACAAGTCGCCGATCGAGATGGACAGGACCTGGCACAGCGTCACCAGGGACGCCACCGACGGCGACGTAAGGTCACGTTCCACGCGGCTGAGGAAGCCCTTAGTCAGGCCGGTGGCGTCGGCAACCTGCTCGATGGTGAGCCGCTGCGACTGCCGGGCGGCACGGATTCGGGAACCGATGGCAACGGGAACATTGCTCGGCTCAACTGGCAGTGCCTTCATGTGCAGACCTTTCGTGGCCGGCGGTGCGGCCCCATCTCTGGAGCAATCCTAATGGCCAGCCGACCCGCGTGACGTGGCGGGCGCCGCGGCGAACAACAGATAGGACGGCCGACCTTGACTGTTGCGTCAGTCACAGCATACGCTTCCCGGCAACAAGTGTTGCCTGTGAGGCAATATTTGAGGAACTCTTCCTCCCCATTCCACAAGAGCAGCGGAATACCGGCTTCCCCAGCAGCGCCGCCGGGATTCCAGACACACTGCAGATCAGCTCCAAGGAGCCCCAAATGGACGCTAACTTCGTCAACATCGCCATCGTGGTGGTGTACCTCATCGCCATGCTGGCCTTCGGCTGGTGGGGCAAGTCCCGCACCAAGAACAACAGCGACTTCCTGGTTGCCGGCCGCCGCCTCGGCCCGCTGCTCTACACCGGCACCATGGCCGCCGTCGTCCTGGGCGGTGCCTCCACCGTCGGCGGCGTCGGCTTGGGCTACAAGTTCGGCATCTCCGGCATGTGGTTGGTGGTCGCCATCGGCGCGGGTGTGCTCCTCCTGAGCCTGCTCTTCGCCGGCACCATCCAGCGGCTGAAGATCTACACGGTCTCCCAGATGCTCAGCCTGCGCTACGGCCAGCGCGCCACCCAGACCTCCGGCATCGTGATGCTGGCCTACACCCTGATGCTCTGCGCCACCTCCACCGGCGCCTACGCCACTATCTTCGTGGTCCTGTTCGACTGGGAGCGCTGGCTCGCCATCGCAGTCGGCGGCGCCATCGTCCTGGTCTACTCCACCATCGGCGGCATGTGGTCCATCACCCTGGCCGACCAGGTGCAGTTCATCATCAAGACCGTGGGCATCTTCGCCCTGATGCTGCCGTTCACGCTCAACGCCGCCGGCGGCTTCGACGGCATCCGCAGCCGCGTTGACGCCAGCTTCTTCCAGCTTGATGGCATCGGGATGCAGACCATCATCACGTACTTCGTGGTCTACACCCTCGGCCTGTTCATCGGCCAGGACATCTGGCAGCGCGTCTTTACCGCCAAGACCCCCACCGTGGCCCGCTGGGGCGGCGCAACGGCCGGCGTCTACTGCATCCTGTACGGCGTCGCCGGTGCCCTGATCGGCCTGGCCGCCCGCGTGGCCCTGCCCGACATCGACGTCGCCAACCTCGGCAAGGACGTTGTCTACGCCGAAGTCGCCACCCAGATCCTGCCGATCGGCATCGGCGGCCTGGTCATGGCCGCCGCAGTCGCCGCCATGATGTCCACCGCCTCCGGCGCCCTCATCGCAGCCGCCACGGTGGCCCGCGCCGACGTGGTGCCGTTCGTGGCCAGCTGGTTCGGCAAGACGATCAACACCGACGACACCGAAAACCCCGAGCACGACGTCAAGGCCAACCGTTACTGGGTCCTTGGCCTGGGCATCGTGGCCGTGCTGATCTCCATGGCGGCACAGGACGTCGTCGTGGCACTGACCATCGCCTACGACATCCTGGTGGGCGGCCTGCTGGTGGCCATCCTCGGCGGCCTGGTCTGGAAGCGCGGCACCGGCATCGCAGCCGCCTGGTCCATGGCCGTTGGCTCGGTCCTGACCCTGGCCCTGCTGATCATGTACGCCGTCGGAGTCATCCCCAGCGTTGACGGCGTCTACGCCAACGAACCCATCTACTGGGGCCTCGGCGCCTCGCTGGCTTCGTACATCGTGATCTCGCTGCTCACGCCTCCCACGGACCCCGAGGTCCGCGAGGCCTGGGAAAAGCGGGTCGCAGGAGCGGTCACCGAAGAGCTGCCCATGGAGGCCCACCCGGTCGCCAGCCACCCGAGCCGCTAATCTCGACAGGCCCGATCACCGAAGATAACAGGCTCGGTCACCAGAGAGTACGACGGCGGCACTCCCCTTCGCTTCCCCGCGAACCGGAGTGCCGCCGTCGTTCGTTCTATTCGGTTCCGCGGAACTCGTCCTCATCGAGTGGAACCACGCGCTCCTCGGCGTCGACTGCCACCGGTGGCGTGGGAACCACCACCTTTTCGGCGTCCAGGAATTCGTCTTCGGCGTCCCAGTCGTCCACGTTGATGGGGACGTCCTCGGCGTAGTCGTAGGCGGGATCCGATTCAACAGATTCCAGGTGCGGCATGTCCGGGTGCTGTCCGGTGGTGCTCATGATTCGACCTCCGTTTGTTCGCCTGACGTGCATTGTCCATGGGCGCCGGCGGTGGGCGCGGGCGGACCCCACTCCTTCATCACAGCACCGCCGTTGGGCCCGGTCAAGAGCCGGCGCAACCCGTCCGGGCACACGCGGCAGACCGCCGAATTTTGAGGGAAACCTAAACTCCGCAGTGAGGGCAGCCAGCCGAAAATCCGCGGAATTCCGCGGTAGGCTGGGCGGTGCAATGGGGCCGAACCATGCCCATCCAGCACAGGAGCCTTGCGTGTCTCAGCACCCCAATCCCAGCCAAGCCCGGCCCGCGGAACCCAATCCATCCGCGCCGCAGCCCACACAGGCCGACATCCGCCGGTGGCGCCAGTACTTGGCGGACGAACGGGCAGAGGCCGCCGTCTACCGCGATCTCGCCCAGAACCGCGACGGCGAAGAACGTGCCATCCTGCTGGCCCTCGCCGAAGCCGAGGGGCGGCACGAGGCCCACTGGCTGCGCCTCCTCGGCGACCACGCCCAAAAGTCCCGGCCGGCGTCCCTCCGCAGCCAGTTCCTGGGCTTCCTGGCCCGCCACTTCGGCTCCGTTTTCGTCCTGGCCCTCGCCCAGCGCGCTGAAGGCCGCTCCCCCTACGCCTTGGAACCCAACGCCACGGACGCCATGGCGGCGGATGAACAGATCCATGAGGAAGTGGTCCGAGGCCTGGCAACCCGTGGCCGCAACCGGCTCGCCGGGACGTTCCGTGCCGCTGTTTTTGGCGCCAACGATGGCCTGGTAAGCAACCTCTCACTCGTGGTGGGCATGGCCGCTTCCGGAGTGGCAAGCGGTGTGGTGCTGCTCAGCGGTGTGGCAGGGCTTCTCGCCGGTGCCATGTCCATGGCCGCGGGCGAGTTTGTCTCCGTGCGGTCCCAGCGCGAGCTCCTGGCAGCCACGCGTCCCACCCAGATCACCCTCGCGGCCGCCCCGAAACTGGACATCGAACACAACGAACTGATGCTCGTCTACCTGGCGCGCGGGATGTCCCACGAAGCGGCCGCACACCGTGTGGCCGAACGCATGGGGCTGCTGAGCTGCGACTGCGATCCCAGCCTGTCGCTCCAGCCCGAGCTGCCGGAGGCAGAGGACCAGCACGAGGCCGTGGGCACCGCGTGGGGGGCGGCGCTGTCCAGCTTCTGCTTTTTCGCGTCCGGCGCCGTGGTCCCCATCCTGCCGTTCCTGTTCGGCCTGACCGGGGTGACCGCCCTGGTGGTGGCAGCGGTGCTGGTGGGGCTGGCGCTGTTGGCGACCGGCGGAATCGTGGGCCTGCTGTCCGGGACGTCGCCGCTGACGCGCGGGCTGCGCCAGCTGGGCATCGGCCTGGGCGCCGCCGCCGTAACCTATGTACTGGGCCTGGCCTTCGGCACCGTGGTGGGGTAACCGCCCAGCACCGCGAGCGCCTCGTCCACACTGTCCACCAGGAAGATCCGGTCCTCCATGGCCCGTCCGGCAGCCAGCCGCCGGAGCATGGGCCACGCGGGATACTCGTGCTCCCAGTGCTGCCGTCCCACCAGCACCATCGGCGTCACGGCTTCGCGGGCGCTGTAGTAGTTCTCGCAGGCGTCCTGGAAAATTTCCTGCACGGTACCGGCCGCTCCCGGCAGGAAGATGATGCCGCCGTCGCACAGTTCCAGCAGGATCGCCTCCCGGATGGCGTTGGCGAAGTACTTGGCGATGTGGGTGGCAAAGTAGTTCGGCGGCTCATGCCCGTAGAACCACGTGGGGATGCCCAGCGACGGCGCTCCGCCCGGATGGCGTTCGACGACGGCGGCCGCCTCGCGTGCCCACGCGGACACCGAGGGGCGGAATCCGGGGACGGCTCCAAGGCCGGCGAGCGCCGCCGTGAACTCGGCGTGCGGAACGCGGCTCAGATACGCGCCGAGGTTTGCCGCTTCCATGGCACCCGGGCCGCCGCCGGTTGCCACGATCCGCCCGCTCTGCGCCAGGAGCCTGCCCAGCTCGGCTGCCTGAGCGAAGTCCGGGGTTCCCCGCAGGGCGGCATGCCCGCCCATCACGCCCACGGCGGTGCGGCCGGCGTAGGGGTCCGAGTGTGTGAACTCGTCCAGGGCGTCGCCGATGGCGTGGTCATGCAGCGCCGAGGCCAGTGTGGCGTCCAGCCGGTTGCGTTGCCCCGGGCGGATGCTCCACTGGTACACCAGGGCGTCAGGCAGCTCCTCATAGGGTGAGTTTTCCAGGCCGGCGTACAGTTCCTGCGGTGTATAGAGCCGGGCCCGGTAGGGATCGAACGGCACACCCTGCAGCCTGGGGAAGATCAGTGCGCCGCGGCGACGAAGCCCGTCTTCAACGCCCCGGTCGAAGGTGCAGCCCAGGAAAATGGCACCCTCCACGTCCAGCGTCTCAAGCGCTGCCTTGCGGCCGCGCAGGTCCAGTGACTGGGCGTGCCAGCCGTGCATGGCCACCGCGCCGGCGGCGACCAGTCGGTCGAAGGCGTCCAGGCTCTCAACCTCAAGGGTCCGAGGGCTGGGGACCAGGCCGCCGGAGGGGTTCATAGTGCCAGCCTAGACTTCGGCCGAGGCTCCGGCACGGCACGGCACGGCACGAGGGCACCCCCGCCGGAAAACCGGAGGGGTGCCCGTGCCTGGGTCTGGTTCCCGGTCAGGAAACCTGGAGGCCGCCGTTGATGTCGTAGGTGGCGGCGGTGATGTAGCCCGAGTCCTGGCCCAACAGGAAGGCGATCAAGGCTGCCACTTCCTCGCGGGTGCCCACGCGGCCCATCATGATGCCCTCGGACAGCTGCGCTTTGCGCTCATCGGTGAGGGTTCCACCCATGATGTCGGTGTCGATCGGGCCGGGGGCAATCGCATTGACCGTGATGCCGAACTCGCCGACTTCGCGGGCCAGGGCGCGGGTAAACCCGAGGATTCCGGCTTTGGTGGCGCTGTAGGCAACCTTCGAGAACGTTCCGCCGCCGCGCTGGGCGGAGATGGACGAGATGCTCACGATGCGCCCGAGCTTTCGCTCGATCATGCCCTTGAGGACCCGCTGGGAAACGATGAAGGTACCGCGCATGTTGATGGCGAAGACGTTGTCCCACTCCGCCACGGTGGTTTCCATGAACGTCGTCGGGGAGCTGATCCCGGCGAGGTTGGCGAGCGCAACAATCGGGGGAAGCGCGTCTTCGATCTCGGTGATGGCCCGGTCCACGGACGCCTCGTCGGACACGTCGGCTCCGACGCCAATGGCCTTGACGGCACGGTTGGAGCCGATCTCCGCGGCGGCGGCCTTGGCGTCCTCCGCGTTGATGTCGAGGATGGCGATTGACCATCCCTCGCTGGCCATCCGGTCAGCGGCGGCGCGGCCGATGCCGCGGGCCGACGCGGCGCCGGTCAGGACAACTGTGCGTTCGGAGGGGAAGTTGCTGGTAGTCATGGGGTTTTCCTTCAGTGATTTCGAGATCAGGAGATTTTGGCGGGCTGCGTGGAATCAGGGGTCACAGCGGTAGTCGCGGCAACTGCGGGATCCAGCGCGGCATCGCCTTCGGGGCGCTTGCGTGCGTAAAGGTAGGTGGCAACCGCCGTGACGCAGAGGCAGAAGGACAGGAACAGCAGGCCGCTCTGGTTGTTGCCCGTGGCGTCGTTCAGCAGGCCGACAGCGTAGGGGGCCACAAAACCGCCGAGGTTACCCAGTGAGTTGATCAGGGCGAGGCCGGAAGCAGCAGCTGCCCCGGTGAGCGCCGCGGACGGCATGGACAGGAACGGCGCGATGGCGCCGTAGATACCCATGGCCGCGGCGGTCAGGGCAATGAGGGCCAGTATGGGGTTGACCGGGAGCATGTAGCCTGCGGCAAGGAGGCCCATGCCGGCAAGGACCATGCTGACCGCACTGTGCCAGGCCCGCTTTCCGGTCTTGTCCGCACGCCTGCTCCAGAAGTACACAAAGACTGCAGCCACGGAGTAGGGAATGAGGACGATGAACCCGACCTGGGCGGTGGAGAACTTGCCCAAGGCGGCGACGATGGTGGGCATCCAGAGACCCAGTCCGTAGATGCCGCAGACCAGGCCGAAGTACAGGGCCGAGTAGGTCAGGGTGCGCTTGTCCTTGAGGCCGGATAGGAAGTTGTGGCTGCCGGAACTGGACTTGACGGCCAACTCTTTGTCCATGGTGGTGGCAAGCCATTCGCGCTCGTCCGGGTTGAGCCACTTGGCATCCCGCGGGCGGTCGGTCATGAGGATGGGGGTGAGCAGGCCAAGGATGATGGCCGGGATACCTTCGATGATGTACAGCCACTGCCAGCCCTGCAGGCCCATGACGCCGTCCATCTGGAGCAGCAGTCCGGAGACCGGGGCGCCGAGGGCGTTGGAGATGGGCTGGGCGAGGATGAAGATGCCCAGTACCGTGACGCGCTGAGCGGCGGGGAACCACAGCGTCAGGTAGAAGAGGATGGCCGGGAAGAATCCAGCCTCTGCCGCCCCCAACAGGAAACGGATGATGTAGTAGGTGGTTTCACCGTTCACCAGGCACATGGCCGTGGCGAAGATGCCCCACGTAATCAGGATCCGAGCCAGCCACTTGCGTGCGCCGAACCGGTACATGCCTGCGTTGCTGGGCACCTCGAGGAGCGCATAGCCGAGGAAGAAGATGCCGGCGCCGAGACCGTAAGCTGCGGCATTCAGGCCGATGTCCTCGCTCATGGTGAGCTTGGCGAAGCCCACGTTGTTGCGGTCAAGGTAGGCAACGAAATAGAGCAGGACAATCAGTGGCATAACCCGGCGGCGGACCTTGCGGAGCGTACGTTCGCCAAGCTCGCCGAGCCCTGCGGATTTTAAGGAGAGTGAAGTCATCTTCGACCTTCTGTCTAACGGAGTCCGGCACCGGCGGTGGTGGCGGGAATCCGTGCGGATATCTTGGGAGGCCCAGTCCAAATGGGAACGGGATCAATGCGATTTGAGTCAGATGTCAGACATCTGATCGAACAACTGAGAAAAAGCATAGATTAGTGATGCGGATTACGTCAAGACCTGTTTGGTGCGGACTGCAACGTCAGGATGCTGCGTGGTGCACGTAGCGTTCGTAGTCCCGGTATGTCTGGTCCATATGCTCGTCCATGGTGCGGCGGGCCAGCTCGGCCTCGCCGCTGAGGATGCTTTCCATGACCTTTTGGTGGTACTCAATGGCGTGCAGTTGGATCTCTTCGACGGCGGACGTTTCACGCCGTTTTACGTAAAGGAGCTGACCTAGCTGCGCGAACAGCGCCCGGACAAATGGATTGCCGGAAGCCTTCAACACTGCGTCGTGGAAGGCGATGTCTGCCGCCACGAAGGCATCGAGGTCGCCGGAATCATGGAAGCGCTTCATGTCCGCAATGCACTCGCGCATCTGCTGCGCATGCTCGGGTGTATGGCGTTTGGCCGCGAGCGCAGCGGCCCCGGTTTCCACCATGCGCCGCATCTCGATCAACCCCACTGCGACCTGCTCCGCCCCATTGTCGTGCGAAGCGGCCTTGAAGATCGCATCCAGACCGGTCCAGTTGTCGGTCGGGTTGACGAAGGTCCCGCGGCCGGCTTTAACGTAGAGGATGTTCTGTGCCCGCAGGGCCTTGAGTGCCTCGCGCACCGTGAGGCGGCTGACGTCGTAGGCTTTGGCGATGTCGGCTTCGGGCGGTAAGGCTACGTGGGGCTGCAGTTTGCCGTCCAGGATATCTTCGAGCAGGCCGTCGACAAGGTCGTCAACAAGTGTCCTGCGGCCCATCGCGCTTCCCACCTTTAGTCTTACCCCGTACTCCGGGTGCCATCCACATTACAGAAGCCGCCGTACGGACCGGGACCCCCGCCATCCTCACCGCCCGGTGAAGCGGCGTCTCAAGAAAGAAGCGGCGTCTCAGGAAATGCCTGTGTTGCCGGCCTCGCGCCGACCGGAGGCCGCAACGTAGGCCTCAAGATTGGCCAAGGTCTTTTCGATGCTGGCGGGGTGGCGGCGCAAGTAACCTGCCAGCCGAAGGAAAAACTTCCCACGGACCGCCCTAGCGTCCCATTGTTCGGTCACGCGCGTGCCGGCAGTACCGTCGGCGCCGGTGGCCGGTTCCAGGATGTAGCGCCAGATGTGGCCATAGAAATGGCGCCAGGCAATGCGCCGGCCTTCCTCGAATTCGGAGACCGTGTTCAGGATCTTGTAGTCCACGGCCATGTTCATTTCCATGCCAAAGCGGGCTCCGAGGCTCAGCCGTTCCGGGCCGCGCGGCTGGGCGCCCTTCACGGTGCCGGAACCGTCGATCGCACTGTGCAGCGCCGGAGTGGCCAGGACTTCAAAGATCACTTCGGGCGGGGCAGCGATGAAGCGTTCGCGGGACACGAGGTATCGGTTGTTCATCCCCCCAGCCTAGGACCACGGGCACGAATGGCGGTGCGCCCGCCAGTGGCAGCCTTGACCGCTAAAGTTCGGCTGATATTATCAACAAAGGCAGTATGTCCTATCAAGCGAACATAGTAGGACATGGATTCCCTCCCGGGCCTCGGGCGGGCACCAGCTTCCGGCACGGAACGAGGAATATCTAGTGGCGAATCAACTTGGTCTCATCATCGACCGCTCCTCGCCGGTGCCCCTGTACCACCAGGTGGTACAGGGTATCGAGGCTGCCATTCACAGCGGAATCCTGGAACCCGGCAGCCGGCTGGAAAACGAAATCGATCTCGCGGCCCAGCTGAACCTGTCCCGGCCCACCATGCGCAAAGCCATGGATGAACTGGTCCGCTCGGGGCTGCTGGTCCGCAAGCGCGGCGTGGGCACCCAGGTGGTCTCCAGCCAGGTCCGCCGCCCCCTGGAGCTCTCCAGCCTGTTCGATGACCTCTCCAATAACGGCAAGAAGCCCACCACCCAGGTGTTGACCTTCTCCCACGTGGAGGCCGACGCAGCGACGCTCGCCACCCTCGAATTGCCTGCCGGCTCCAAGGTCTACCACTTCACCCGCCTGCGGAAAGTGGGTGGCAAGCCCCTTGCCCTGATGGAGAACTGGGTCCGGGACGACATCGCTAGCATGGACGAAGCCATGCTCGCCGCTGAGGGCCTCTACGCCATTCTCCGCCGCGGCGGCGTCAACTTCCGCCTGGCCTCGCAAAGAATCGGCGCGATGATCGCCAACGACTACCAGGCGCGCCTGCTGGAGGCCGAGGTCAGTTCCGCCCTGGTCACCATGGAGCGCACCGCAACAGACGACGCCGGCCGACGGGTGGAAACCGGACACCACGTGTACCGGGCGGATTCGTACAGCTTTGAAATGACACTCGTACAGCGATAGCGCAAGGAATACATCAATGACTAACTGGGTCTACCCACAGGGAACCGCCAACGACGGCGACTGGGATATCTCGCTCGGAACCTCCGATTCAACCCTGGCCGTGGACGGCTGGGCCCATACGGGCCTGAAGGTGGCTACCTTAACTGCAGGTGCCGCCGTCGTCCTCCCGGCAGCGGAAGAGGAGCGGATAGTGGTCCCGCTCAACGGCTCCTTCACCGTATCCGTGGACGGTGAAGACTATGTCCTGAAGGGGCGGGCGTCCGTGTTCCACGGCCCCAGCGATGTCCTGTATTCGGGCACCGGCAAGTCCGTCACCATCAGCTCTGCGGACGGCGGCAGGTTTGCCGTTGCCACAGCTCCGGCCAAGGCCTCCTATCCCACGCGCCTGGTCACGGCGGCGGAGACACCTGTGGAACTGCGCGGGGCCGGCAATTGCTCCCGCCAGGTCCATAACTTCGGCACGCCGGCGGCCCTTGAGGCTGACCGTTTCATCGTGTGTGAAGTCCTCACGCCCGCCGGAAACTGGTCCTCCTACCCGCCGCACAAGCACGATGAGGAAAAGGACGGCGAAACGAACCTCGAGGAGATCTATTACTTCGAGACGCAGGTGGCTGCGGGATCCGGGGCACCCGCCGACGCCGACGCCATCGGCTACCAGCGCGTCTACGCCTCGGATGAGCGTCCCATCGACGTTGCCGCCGAGGTCCGCACGGGCGACGTTGTGCTGGTCCCCTACGGGTGGCATGGCCCCGCCATGGCGGCCCCGGGCTACGACCTGTACTACCTGAACGTGATGGCCGGACCCGGCCCGGTCCGTGAATGGCTCATCAGCGACGACCCGCACCACGGCTGGGTCCGCCAAAGCTGGGACGGCCAGGACATTGATCCCCGGCTGCCGTTCGGCGCTTAGAGAGCAAGCGCTAGAGATCAAGAAAATGCCCCTCCGGAACGGATTCCGGAGGGGCATTTTTCATGGCAGCGGTATGCTCACCTGGCTAGGCTGATGGCCACCCTGACGGGGACGCCTGTGGCCAGTGATTCCTGGGCGGCGTCCGCCACGCGGGAGGCGGCCACGGCGTCCTCCGGGGTGCACGGATTCTCCCGGCGGCCCAGGATCAGCTCCACAAACGCGGCCATTTCGGATCGGTACGCCTGGTCGAAGCGTTCGGCGAAGGTCCTGTGGGGTTCTCCGGCGGGGAAATCAATCACGGCTTCGGCCGACGCCATGGCCGTGTGCTCATCGAGCCCAACCATCAGCGAACGGCTGGAGCCTTGGATTTCCAGGCGGACGTCGTGGCCGGCGCCGTTGTAGCGGGTGGCTGAGACGGTACCGACCGTGCCGTCGTCGAACGTGATCAGTGCCAGCGCCGTGTCCACGTCTCCCACTGCGCCGATGGCCGGGTCTCCGTTGTTGGAGCCCTTGGCGTAGACCTCCACGATCTCGCGGCCGGTCAGCCAGCGGAGGATGTCGAAGTCGTGGACGGAGCAGTCGCGGAACAGGCCGCCGGAACTGGCGAGGAACTCCACGGGCGGCGGCGCCATGTCGCAGGTGACGGCGCGCAGGGAGTGGATCCAGCCCAGCTCGCCCGCTTGGTAGGCACGCTTGGCCTCAAGGTAGCCGTGGTCAAAGCGGCGCTGGTGGCCGATCTGCACCACGCCGTTGTTGTCGCGGATATAGTCCAGCACCGGCAGTGCGTCCGCCACGTTCATGGCCACCGGTTTTTCGCAGAAGACCGGGATTCCGGCGTCCACGCCCGCCTTGATCAGTTCGGGGTGGGTTGCGGTCCCCGTGGCGATGACGAGTCCGTCCACGCCGGCGGCGATGAGGTCCTCCACCGAGGGCAGGAAGCCGGCACCGAGGCCGGCCGCAATGCCCTTGGCGTGGTCCTCGGCGACGTCGGTGAGCAGAAGCCTGACGTTGATGCCCTCCGGGTTGAGAACTCCGTTGAGCGCGGCGATGTTGTTCGCGTGCATCACGCCGATGCGCCCCACTCCGACCAGACCGAGAATGACGTCCTTCATAGTTCCCTCGCATGCAGTAGCGGCCCCGGAATCCGGGCAGACAAACAATGTTGGAACGTTCCATCATTGTCTTGCTAGAGTAGGTAAATCCGCATTCGGAGTCAAGACTTTGTATTAACAAACTGGAGGACGCTGTGACTGCCCCTGAACGCAAACGTGCGGCCACCATCCTGGACGTGGCCGCCGCCGCGGGTGTGTCCAAATCGGTGGTATCCCTCGTGCTGCGTGGTACGGGCTACGTCAGCGCGGCCAAGCGCACCGCCGTCGAGCATGCTGTCCTGGAACTCGGCTACCGGCCGAACGCGGCCGCCCGGGCCCTCGGCGAATCGCGGAGCCGCACCGTGGGCGTGGTACTCAACGACATGCGGAACCCCTGGTTCGTCAGCGCGGTGGAAGGGCTCAACAGCACCCTCAACGAGCGCGGCCTGCAGATGCTGATGGGCGACTTCCGCCTGGACAGCCGCAGCGGCGAATCCCTGCTGAAGAAACTTCTGGAGATGAACATCGAGGCCCTGGTGCTGGTGGGGACCATGCCGGAGAGCCCCGGCCTGACGGCAGCAGCCTTGCAGGTGCCAACCATCGCGCTGGGAGCGCCCACCGGCCCGGGTGCCAACGTCACCGTCGTGACCAACGACGACGACGCCGGGGCGCGCCTCGCGGTGGCTCACCTGATTGCGCTGGGGCACCGCCGCATCGCCCATGTGGGGGCACCGGCCACCGCAGTCGGGATTGCCCGCCGTCGGGGCTATGAGGCTGAGATGAGGGCCGCCGGCCTGGCGGAGTTCATCCGGACGGTGCCGGGAGACCTGAGCGAAGAGGGCGGCCACCGTGCCGCCCTCGAGCTGCTGTCAGGTGGCGACCGGCCCACAGCGGTGTTCGCTGTCAACGACATGGCGGCACTTGGGGTTCTCTCGGCTGCCGAGGAATGCAGGCTCGCCGTTCCTGCCGATCTTTCGGTGGCCGGCTACGACAACACCCCGCTGGCGCGGTTGCGCCGGATCAGCCTGACTTCCGTGGACACGGCCAGTTTTGCCGCAGGGCAGCGGGCGGCCGAACTCCTGATCGCACGGCTGGAGCCCGGTAGCACGCTGCCCCCAGACGAACTGTTGGTGCCGACGCTGGAAGTGAGGGGCAGCACCGCCGCCCCTCACGCCTGAACGGCACGCCTATGCCGAGGCGATCTGGACGCTGGCGTCCTGCACCGTGAACGCCGCCCGGAAGGCCGCCAGGGCTTCCTCGTCGTCACCGCTGGCCCAGGCTTCCATACCCACCGTCCCCTCGTAGCCTGCGTCGGCGAGCGCCCTGGCCACGGCCCGGTAGTTGATCTCCCCGGTTCCGGGTTCGCACCGCCCCGGGACGTCGGCCACCTGGACTTCGCCGATGTGCGGTAGGGCGGTCCGCACAAGCTCGATGAGGTTCCCCTCCCCCAGCTGTGCGTGGTACAGGTCCAGCATGAGCTTCACGTTGGGGTGCCCGGCTGCTTCCACGAGCGCCAGGGTGTCCTTGGCACGGGCGAGCGGGATGCCGGGGTGGTCCAGGATCGTGTTGAGGTTCTCCAGGCAGAACGTCACGCCGTATTTCCCGCCCAGCCTGCCCAGCCGTTCCAGGGTCCGCGCCCCGGTGCTCCACATGCGGCCGGTGGACCGGTAGAGGGGGCGGGCCGCCTGGCCATCGATGAGCTCCGCGGAGTGCACCACCATGCGGCTGACGCCGAGCTCCAGGGCTGTGGGAATCAGAGACTCGGCCGTCCGCACCACGTCGTCGGCCGTGTCGGGGTCCACGAGGCTTCCGGAGGTGTACCCGGTCATGGAGGAGAACACCGCGCCGGTGGCCTTGAGCGCGGCCAGGTCCTTGCCCCTGGAGTCCCACATCTCGACGTCGAATCCGGCGTCGTGGATCCGCTGCACCCGTTCCACAAACGGCAGGTCCGTGAAGACCATTTCCGCGCAGACGGCCAGCCGCATCAGACGCCGGTCCGGGTGTGGTCACGGAGCGCCGGTACAGGGGCAGCAGCCACAGCCACCGGACCGCCCTGTTTGACCGATTCGATGCACGCCAGCGCCATGGCCAGCGCGCGGCGGGCGTCTGCGGCGCCGGGGGTGAGGGTGAAAGCGCCCGACGGCGGCGGTGTGCCGTCCCGCTGCGCACGAACCGTGGCGGCGAAATCGGCGAGTTCGTCCGTGTAGGCCTGCCGGAAGAGTTCCACGTTGAGGCGAGGGGTGTCCGCGGACAGTCCCTCCGCCGTGTAACGCCGGGCCGCCGTCTCGGTGGCACGGCCGGCCTGGACCATGCCCTTGGAACCGAAAACCTCTCCGCGGATGTCGTAGCCATAGAGGGCGCTGAAGTTTGCTTCCGCCACGGCGATGGCGCCGTTGCTGTAGCGGATGGTCACCACCGCTGTGTCCAGGAAGCCCTGATCGCGCAGCTCCGGTTCCACGAGGGCGTCCGCCACGGCGTAGACCTCTACGGGCTCGGCACCTTCGTTGAACCAGTTGAGGGTGTCGAAGTCGTGGATCAGGGTCTCCAGAAAGACAGTCCACGCGGGGACTCTGGCCGCGTTCGGGATGCTTCCGTTGCCCGGATCGCGGGTCAGTGAGCGCAGGAGCTGGGGCTGGCCGGCGATGCCGGCCGCTAGGTCTTTCTTGGCGGCCTGGAAGTCATCCGCGTAGCGTCGGTTGAAGCCGATCTGGAAATGCACCCCCGCTTTTTCAACGGCGGCCAGCGCGGCGTCGAGTTCGTCCAGGCCTTGGCCCGCGGGCTTCTCGCAGAAGACGTGCTTGCCCGCGACGGCAGCCTGGGTGATCAGGGCGGAATGGAAGCGGGCCGGGCTCGCGATCACCACGGCGTCGATCTCCGGATCGGCCAGGATGTCTGCGGCGTCGGCCGTGACCTTTCCGGTGCCCAGCGATTGGGCAAGGGCCTGCGCGGATTCCACATTGGGGTCGGCGATGGCCGCCAGGATAGCGCCGGGGACGCGGCGGGCAATGCTTTCGGCATGGAACGCCCCCATCCAGCCGGAGCCGATGAGCCCGATCCGGACGGGCGCAGGAACACCAGCGGGGTTTTGAGTAAGGTAGGCCATGAGCCGGTCCTTTCGGTAGTTGTATGCAGATGGATGAATCAGGGTCGGGCAGCGGCTTCGCCCGGCAGGGCAGCTTCTCCGGGGAAAACCACGCCTAGCTGCCGGCGGATCTCATCGGCAACCTCCAGGGTGCGGATGGAGGCCGCCAGGGTCCGTTGGCTGGCCTGGGTGCGGCCGGCGGCCACGGCGCGCGCCACCGCGGCGGCCTCATAGTGCAGGCCCTCAAAGTGCGCACCGTCCGCTTCCTCGTACCGCACCCGGGTCCCGTCCGGGTAGCGGATGTCGAAGCCGCCCGGCATGTTGAAGGGTCCGTCGATGGTCAGCGTGGCGTCGGATCCTACGATCGTGGCGCCGGTGGGTGTGAAGTTGTGGACATGGGTGTTGACTACGGCCTGGGCGCCGCTGGCGAACTGCATCACGGCAGAGAGCTGGGCGTTGACCCCGGACGGGTGCGGCTGTCCGATGGCGTACAGCCGTTCGGGCCGGCCCAGGACCTCGGTGACCAGGGCCAGCGGGTACGTGCCGAGGTCCAGCAGGGGGCCGCCCGCCAGTTCCCGGTCGAAGATGCGGTGGGTGGGCTCGAAGTATTCACCGTATTCCGCGACTACCGTGGTGATGGCGCCCAGGGTCCCGGCGTCCAGGACCTGCCGGATCACATCGAACTTTGGCAGGAAAAAGCTCCACATGGCCTCGGCGGCAAAAACGCCCGCCTCTTCGGCACGAGCGGCGATGTCCCGTGCCTGTACGGCGTTGAGTGCGATGGGCTTCTCGATCAGCACGTGCTTGCCAGCGTCGAGTGCCAGGACCGCCGCCTGGTGGTGTCCGGTGTGCGGAGTACACACGTAGACGATGTCGATGCCCGGATCGGCCGTCAACTCCTCGTAGCTGCCGTAGGCCGTCGGAATGCCGAAGGATTCGGCGAAGGCCTTGGCGCGGCTGAGCGAGCGGGACGCGACGGCGGCGATCACCTGGTCCGTGTGCGCCTGGACCGACTCGGTGAACCGTTCGGCAATCCAACCGGGCCCCATGATTCCCCAGCGCAGCACCGGGGCATCCCGGGAGGCGGGCACGGCGGACGCCGGCAGGTTCCGGACGCTCACGCGTAGCTGACCTTGGTGTAGGCGCCGTCGCCGTGCATGGAGCGGATCATTGCGTGCGCCACGAGCGAGGCGTGGAGGCCATCCATTGCCCCGGCCAGCGGCGGCTGACCACCCTGGCCGAGCGCCGTGATCCACGCCTGCAGCTGCAGCCTGTACGCATCGGCAAACCGCGGCCGCCAGTCCGCGGGCACGGCGGTCCGCCGGATGCCATCCTCTTTGACACCCAGCAGAGCCGCGTCCATCAGCCCGGTGACACCGCGTTCGGAGACGACTTCGCAGCGCGTCGTGTAACCGTATTGGGCGTTCAGGAACAGCTCCAGGGTGGTCAGGGTCCCGTCGGCGGTGCGGAGCAGCATGAAGGCTGGATCCTGCAGGCCGCCTTCAGCGTTGCGGGAACTCTGCCCCGCCTGCCATGAGACTTCCGTGATGGGAGAGCCCAGCAGCCAGGGAATGATGTCCAGCTCGTGGATGGCCGAGTTGGTGATGGCCGATTCGGCAGTGGTACCCGGGCCGGCGGCAGCATTGCGGCTGGTGCAGTGGACCATCAGCGGTTCCCCCTGGGCGCGGCCCTGCACAGACTGGCGCAGCGCCACGTAGCCAGGGTCGAAGCGCCGCATGAAGCCTAGCGACAGCAGGGACGCCCCGGTGGCGGCGACGATGTCGGCGTCGGCCGCCACAACCTCCCGGCTTTCCAGCAGGGTGGGAGCCAGCGGCTTTTCACACAGCACGGGCGTCATCGCCTCGAAGCACTCCAGCACAAGTCCGGCGTGCGTGGAGTCTTGCGAAGCAATAACGACGGCGTCCACCTCGCTGGAGTTGATCAGCTCCGACGGTTCCGTGGTGATGCGGGCGGCCGGCGGCGCAGCTGCTGCGGCACGTCCGGCGTCGAGGTCTGCCACGAAGGTCACCTCGGCGCCGCCGATGGTACCGGAGAGGTTCCTGATGTGGTCGGCACCCATGATTCCGGCGCCGATGACGCCTACCCGGATCGGCATACTGTCTTCCCGTCTACTTTTCGCTATCTTTGCCGTGACCTTCGCGCCGTGGCACGGCGGGCGGGGCCCGTCCGGTTTTCCGGCGGGCCCCGCCTCGGTCCTGTTACACGTGCCGGGGGCTGCTTTCCGTTGACGTCTCTCGGTTGTGAGTAACGTCAGCGACCTCTGCCTGCACTTCCTTGACCACGTCGCCGTGTCCGCCGAGCTGCTCGAGCTCGTGGGCCAGTTCCGCCAGTTCCGCACCGCCGGCCATCTGGGCGGTGAGCTCGTCCAGGGTGATGTCCTTCTTGTCGTAGTAGCCGATCGACTTGCCGCGCTTGAGCAGGAGGAACCGGTCCCCGACAGGGAAGGCGTGGTGCGGGTTGTGCGTGATGAAGATGACGCCGAGTCCCCGGTCGCGAGCCTGCAGGATGTAGCGGAGCACGACGCCGGACTGCTTGACGCCCAGCGCCGCCGTCGGTTCGTCCAGGATCAGGACCTTTGCGCCGAAGTACACGGCGCGGGCGATCGCGACACACTGGCGCTCACCGCCGGACAGCTGGCCGATGGGCTGTTCCACGTCGCGGAGGTCGATGCCCATCTCGGCAAGTTCCTTGAGCGTGATGGCCTTCATCTTCTCGACGTCCATGCTTTTGAACGGGCCGAAACCGCTGGTCAGCTCCGAACCGAGGAAGAAGTTCCGCCAGATGGGCATCAGGGGCACCACCGCGAGGTCCTGGTAGACGGTGGCGATGCCCACGTCAAGGGCGTCACGGGGCGAACCAAACTTCCGTTCCTCGCCCATGATGTTCAGCACCCCGGCGTCGTGCTGGTGCAGTCCGGCGATGATCTTGATCAGGGTGGACTTGCCCGCACCGTTATCGCCCAGTACGCAGGTGACACGGCCGTTGTCCACGGCCATGGTCACATCGGAGAGGGCGATGATGTTGCCGTAGTGCTTGCCTACTCCGTCGAGGGAGAGCAAGTGGACGGGGGTGTGGGTGAGGGGATCTTTTTCATCCTTGAGCAGGGTCTGTTGGTCGATCTCTTTGGCGTTCATTTCTCCGGCCCCTTTACTTGAGTTCCGCGCGGCGCTTGACGATGAGGTTGATGATGGTGGCCAGCAGCAGCATCAGGCCCAGGAAGAACTTGAACCAGTCGGGGTTCCACTGGGCATAGACGATGCCCTTGTTGGCCATGCCGAAGATGAACGCGCCGATCGCGCCGCCCACCGCCGAACCATAGCCGCCGGTCAGGAGGCACCCGCCGATCACCGCGGCGATGATGTACAGGAACTCGTTGCCCACACCCTCACCGGACTGCACCGTATCGAAAGCGAAGAGGTTGTGCATGCCCAGGATCCAGCCGCAGAAGCCCACGCCCATGAACAATCCGATCTTCGTAGCCTTGACCGGCACACCCACGGCGCGGGCCGCATTCTCGTCCCCGCCGACGGCGAAGATCCAGTTCCCCACCCGGGTCCGCATCAGCACCCAGGTGGCCACGGCGACCAGCGCGATCCAGATGAACACCGTGATCTTGACATCGATGCCGCCAATGGAGACCGAGGACGCGAACACCGCGCGGGCGGAGGCGAAGCCGTCCATGCTGGAGATCGACGGCGACGACACGGAGCCGCCGATCAGCCGGGTCAGGCCCAGGTTCAGGCCGGTCAGCATAAGGAACGTGGCCAGGGTGACGATAAAGCTGGGCAGCTTGGTCTTCATCAAAATCCAGCCATTGATATAACCGATGCCCACGGAGACCACCAGGGCCAGGAGAACCCCGACCCAGATATTCGTGCTGAAGTACCAGCTGAACATCGACGCCGTCAGTGCCGATGAGATCACCGCGACACCGGTGGAAAGATCGAACTCCCCGCCGATCATCAGCAAGGAAACCCCCACCGCCATGATGCCGATCGTGGAACTGCCGTACAGAATGGTCGCCAAGGCATTGGGCTGGGTAAACGTCGGGGAAACCAACGCGAAGAAGACGAACAGGACCACCGCTCCTACGAGCGCGCCGACTTCGGGACGGCCCAGGAGCGTCTGGAGCGGGTTCCGCCGCCCAATTCTCTCATCGCCACGTGGCCCGGCTGCTGAAGCCGGTGCCGGGGGCAGGGTTGCTGTTTTTGCCATAGGAAGAACTCCTTGTTGGTCAGGCCGTGCGGCGGTTGCCCGCCGCACGGCCTGAGTCCCGGATCTAGCGGACGCCCTGCTGGGCGAATTTGAGAACGTCGGAAGCGTTGGACTGGTCAACGATGGTGGGACCGGTCAAGACCGGCTGGCCGCCGCCAAGCTTGAAGCCGCCACGCTTGGCCTGCCACAGCGAGTCGACCGACATGTAGCCCTGGGCCCACG
Source organism: Pseudarthrobacter cellobiosi (assembly GCF_023913755.1). Taxonomy (GTDB): domain Bacteria; phylum Actinomycetota; class Actinomycetes; order Actinomycetales; family Micrococcaceae; genus Arthrobacter; species Arthrobacter cellobiosi. The sequence goes on along the minus strand of NZ_JAMXBJ010000039.1, from coordinate 80,636 downwards.
GCTGCTGGTCCACGGTGAAGATCACGTCACCATCCACGATCTTCTGGGCGAGCTCTGCGTTCAGGTCGAAGCTGGCAACCTTCGCAGAGCTGCCGGCGTCCGCGACGGACTTGAGCAGCGTGAGGGTGATCGGTGCGCCGAGGCCAATGATGACGTCTGCATCCTTGGCTGCCTGGAGCTTCGCGGTGGCGGTGGACTGGACGCCGGTCATGTCCTTGCCGTCGACGTAGAGAATCTCCGCACCCGGAACCTTGGCCTTGACGCCTGCGCACCGTGCTTCTAGGCCAACGTGGCCCTGCTGCTGAATGACGCAGACCGGGTGCTTGAAGCCCTGTTCGGCGAGCTTGGTGCCCACCGCCTGGCCGGCAAGCTGCTCATTCGAGCCGAAGTGCGTAAATGCGCCGAGCTGCGCCGACACGGACTCGCCGGCGTTGAGGCTGACCACCGGAATGCCGGCATCGGTGGCCTTCTTCAGGACGTCCTTCAGGGCCTCCGGGGTTGCGAGGGTAACGGCGATGCCGTCGACTTTCTGATCGATGGCCTGCTGGACGAGCTGGGCCTGGCGTCCGGCCTCCGGGTCACTGGTGTAGAGCAGTTCCACGTTGTCTTTCGCTGAGGCCTCCTCGGCACCCTTGCGGACTATGTCCCAGAAGGTGTCGCCTGCCGCGGCGTGGGTGATGAGAGCCACCTTCATGCGGTCTGTGGTGGCCACCTGACCGCCGCCGGCGGCGCCGCCGCCCTCAACCGGCTTCCCGCCCGTGCTGGAGCAGGCGCTGAGTGCCATCATGGGAACAACTGCCGCCACGAGAGCCGCCTTGCGCCAAGAAAAATTAGCCACGTTAATCTCCTTTGATCTCAGGGTCCGGGCTGCCACTCTGCAACTGCCGGAGCACTGTCTACCTCGATCATGGTGATTCAACTCACGAATGTCAATAGTTTGTCCTGACATTAGGATGTTTTTACGTTAGGAGCCTACTGCGGCCGCCCTAAAATGCCGGCCGCGCCGTGGTCCCGCGAACAACCAGGGCCGGCTCAATCAGCTTGCGTTGCGGGCCAACCGCGGCGTCGCGAATGCGTGCAAGCAGCGCCTTGGCCACATCCACGCCCACCAGATCGCTTCGGTTGTCTACTGAGGTCAGCTCCAGATACCGCGACTTTGCCAGGGTTGAATTGTCGTATCCGATCACGGAGATGTCCGCCGGGACCGCAAGCCCGCGCGCCTTGATGGCACCCAAGGCACCCAAGGCCATGGTGTCATTGGCGGCGAAGATGGCAGTGGTGTCCGGATAGTGGTCCAGCAGCCAGCACGTCGAGGCGTAGCCATCCTCCTCGGACGTGCCACCGGCCTCCCCCGCAATCCGAAGTTCGGCGCCGGACTCCCGGAGCCGGCTGAGGAAGCCCGCGCGCCGGTGCGCAGCGGCACCGCCGGCTCCGGAAAGGTGGCCTATCCGGATGTGGCCGAGCCCCAGAAGGTGGCTGGCCGCCATGCCGCCGCCACCGTCGTCGTCGTTGGTAATCAGATCAGCGCCGGCCGGCACACCATCGCGCCACCCAGCCACGACCGTCGGAACCCCCGCCCCAGCCAACATTGACGCGCTTGGCTCCGCCGCTATCACCAGCCCGTCAACGTGCATGGCAAGCAAACCGTCGGCAGCTTCCTGGATGCGGTTCTCCCCGGGGCGGGAATCAGCCAGCATGACCTGGTAGCCATGTTCCGTCAGCGCAGACTCCATCCCCCGCAGCAGATCGACGAACCACAGGTTCCGGTAGTCGTCAATCACCAGCCCAATGCTCTTCGTGCGACTGCTGGCAAGCGTAGTGGCGGCGCGGCTGGGGCGGTACCCGAGGTCCGAGATGGCCGCCTGGACGGCTTCGCGGCGCTTGTCGCTCACCCTCGCGGGATTCTGCAGTACGAGTGAAACCAGCGACGGCGAGACGCCCGCCTGCTTCGCCACGTCATAGATCGTCGGGCGTCGTGCCTTGGGGCTGTGCAACGTCATCGGAGGTGCCTTTCGTGTCTGCCCTTGAGGATATCCGCCAGTTGATTGACAGGACATACATACATGGATACGCTCAGATCCAGTGCACTAAATTGTAGCGCTACAAAATGCCGTTGGAACTTCCCGCCGCGGCTGAATTTCAAAGGAGAAATCAATGGCTGAAAGCCTAGGCGTCGCCGTCATCGGTGCAGGCATGGCCGGCAAAGCCCACGCTGCTGCATACCGCACCGCGTCTGCCCTCTACAGCCCGGTACTTCCCCCGGTGCGCCTGGTCTCGATCGGCGACGTCAACGCCGAATTCGGCTCGTTGGCCGCCCGCCGTTTCGGATACGAACGCAACGACACGTCATGGCAGGCAATCGCCGAAGCCGATGACATCGACGTCGTCAGCGTGGTCATCGCCAACTCGCTCCACCGCGAAGTGGTGGAGGGCCTGCTCGCGGCTGGCAAGCACGTGCTGTGCGAAAAGCCGCTGAGCGACTCCCTGGCAGACGCCCGCGCCATGGCCGAGGCAGCCCGCGCGGCCGAGGCCGGCGGAACGATCGCCCGTATTGGCTTCACGTTCCGCCGCACCCCCGGCATCGCCTACATCCGGGACCTGATCCGCAACGGCGTCCTCGGTAATGTCCTGCACTTCAGCGGCCGCTACTGGACCGATTACGGCTTCAGCCCCTCCGCTCCCATGAGCTGGCGCTACAAGGGCGGCCCCGGCTCCGGTGCGCTCGCCGATGTTGGAAGCCACCTGACGTACATTTCCGAGTTCCTCTGTGGCGACATCAAGTCGATCACCGGCGGCAGCCTCAGCACCGTGATCGACAAGCGGCCCCTGCCGCTCGCGGCCGTTATGGGCCACGACCATGCTGCCGTCAGCGACACCTTCGAAGCCGTCGAGAACGACGACTACGCAGCCTTCAACGCGGAGTTCGGAACCGGCGCCGGCAGTTTTGAGGTCTCCCGGGTTGCGGCCGGGCACGCCAACAGCCTGCAGTTCGAGGTGTTCTGCGAGAACGGTGCCGCCAAATTTGACCAGCGCCGCCCGGCCGAGATCCAGCTGTTCCTCAACGACGGTTCCGGCAACGAGAACGGTTACCGCCAGGTCATCCTCGGCCCGGGGCACCCCTACATCGCCGGGGGTCTTGCCATGGACGCCCCCGAAGTCGGCTTCGGCCAGAACGACGCCTTCGGCTACCAGGCCCGCGCGTTCCTCGAAGAGGTCGCCGGTCTCAGCGAAGAAGAGTCCCTCCCCCGCTGCGCCACGTTCGACGAAGGCGTGCGCAACATGGAACTGCTCGGCGCAGTGGCCGAATCCGCCCTCAACAACGGAAAGAAGATCACGCTATGAGGCTCGGTATCTACAACGCAGTCCTGCATGACCGGCCACTTCCCGAAGCACTGAAGGTCATTGCCGAGCTTGGCCTCACCGGTATCGAGATCAACACTGGCGGCTTTCTCCCCGCCGTGCACGTCCCCACCATGGACCAGATCCTGGAAAGCGACGCCGCCCGCGACGACTACCTGGCCCTTTTCGAGGGCACCGGAGTTTCCATCGCAGGACTCAACTGCAACGGCAACCCGCTGCACCCCAACCGTGAGATCGGCGAGAAGCACGCCGAAGATATTCGTCGCTCCATCCGTCTGGCCAGCCGCCTCGGCCAGGACCGGGTAGTTACGATGTCCGGCCTGCCCGGCGGAGAGCCCGGAGCCACCACCGTCAACTGGGTGGTCAACGCCTGGAACTCGGCAGCATTGGACGTCTTGGACTACCAGTGGGGCGTGGCCGCAGCGTTTTGGAAGGAAACCGACCGCCTGGCCGCTGACCACGGCGTCAAGGTGGCTCTCGAACTGCACCCGCAGAACCTCGTCTTCAACACCGCCGACGTCCACAAGCTGATCGAGCTGACCAACGCAACGCATGTCGGCGTCGAACTGGATGCCTCCCACCTGTTCTGGCAGCAGATGGACCCGGTTGCCGTCGTGCGCGAACTCGGACCGCTCGTCTTTCAGGCGGCGGCGAAAGATGTCCGTGTTAACACCGAAAACGCTGCGCTGTACGGCGTGCTGGACAACAGCTTCCGCCGGCTCGCGCCGGAGGAAAACCGCACCAACCTCGGCGGCGACGAGTGGGCCAACGAGTGGCCCAAGAACTCTGCCTGGGACTTCGTGGCTCTGGGCCGCGGGCATAACACCGCCTATTGGACAGAGTTCCTCCGGGCCCTGCACGAGGTAGACCCGGAGATGCTGGTCAACATCGAGCACGAGGACGTCTCACTGGGCCGGATCGAGGGCCTGCAGGTGGCGGCCAAGGTGCTGCGGGATGCTGACGCCGCGCTCAGGTCTTCGCTGAACCTGACGGCTTAGCCAACCAATTCGTCAGGCAAAGGCCTGTGAACAGCAAGGGGGCGGCGCATATGCGTCGCCCCCTTGCTGTGACCGGAGGCAGGCCATCCCTAAAAGAGAAGGAAACGAACATGCGTATTGGCATTGTCGGATAGGGAGCAGGCGGCAGGTACTTCCATGCCCCGTTCATTGAAGCGGCCGAGGGAGTCGAGCTGGTGGGCATTGTGGCCCGTTCGGAAGCGAAACGGGCGCAGGCGGAAGCGGACTTCCCGGGCCTGCCTGTTTATGGGAGTCTGGCCGAGTTGCTCGACGCCGGCGTGGACGCGGTGACCATCACCACGCCGCCCCACACCCGCCGTGACCTGGTTATGGAAGCCATCACAGCGGGCGTGCACGTTGTGGCCGACAAACCCTTCGCCCCGAATGCGGAGGCTGCGCGTGAACTCGCCGAGGCCGCCACGCGGGCCGGCGTTGTCCTGAACGTCTACCACAACCGGCGCCGCGACGCGGATATCCTCACACTCGCAAACGTGCTGGCCTCAGGGGAACTCGGTGAGACGTGGCGGGTGCATTCGACCATGGACCAGGACAACGCTGACAGCCTTGAACTTGGTGCCAGCGGCGGTCTCCTGCGGGACCTGGGCAGCCACCTGGTTGACCAGATGCTGTGGCTGCTGGGGCCAGCGAGCCACGTGCACGCGACCCTGGACTGGACCGATCGTTTCGGCGAACGGACGGACTGCGGCTTTGTTGTCACCATGACGCATGCGTCGGGAACCGTCTCCACGGTGTCCGCCAGCAAACTCAACCATTCCACCACGCGGGAGCTGCGGGCCTACGGCAGCAGGGGCAGCTACGTCGCCTCCGGCGCCGACGTTCAGGCGGACGCCCTGATGTCGGGACGCCGTCCGATCGAGGAACCGGCAACGTGGGGCATCGACTCGGCCGAAAACTGGGGCATGCTGTCCACGAGGGACGGCCGCGAGGCCATTGCCTCGGCACAGGGGAACTATGCCGGCTTTTATACAGAGTTCGCCCGCGCAGTCCGCGGCGACGGACCCGAGCCCGTACCGGCAACCGAAGGAATCCGCACCCTGGAAGTGCTGGATGCGGCCCGCCGCAGTGCGCTGGAGAACGCGGTGGTCGCGCTCTAGCACCCTCTCTCACTTCCTGCGCGTTTTCCCGGATCCCTCTCTCACCTGGTGAGAGAGGGATCCGGATTTTCCTGCAGGAAGTGAGAGAGCGTCCATGGCCCCGCACCCGCTGGACGTAAAAACGCCCGACGCCGGCCGGCGTCGGGCGTTTTTGCGTCACCTTGGGGTGCGGCGTCACCTTAGACAGACACGCCTGAGCGCTGCTTGAACAGGTGCTCGAGCTCCTCCAGGGACTTATCCTTGGTCTCCGGAACGACGCGCTTGACCCAGACAATGGCACTCAGCTGCAGTGCCACGAAGATGAAGAACGTCGCCGAAACCCCGATCCACGAGACCATCTGCGGGAAGAAGAACCCGATCAGGAAGTTGATCATCCAAAGCACAAAGACGCAGATGCCCATCGCGATGCCGCGGACGTGCATGGGGAATATCTCGGACATGGTGAGCCAGGTGACAGTGCCGATGCAGCCCTGCATGGAAGCCAGGAATGTCACCATGAACAGCAGCACTAGGTAGCCGCGCAACGTGCTCTCCGGCAGGAGCATGGAGACGAGCGCGATGGCCGTCAGGGACGACGCCGTGCCGCACAGTCCCACGATCAGCATGGGCTTGCGGGGCACCCGCGTCATCAGATACATGCCAACGACGACGGCCGCCACCGACGTGACGCCGTTGAGGACGTTGGCAATCAGGGCGCCTTGGTCGCCGAATCCGGACGAGGACAGGATGGACGTCCCGTAGTACATGATGGCGTTGACGCCGCTGATCTGGTTGATGATCGCCATGCCCAGGCCCACCACGAAGATCCTGCGGATCCACGGAACGGTGAGATCCTTGAACGTGCCCATCCTGGCCTGGTAATCCTCCCGGGCTGCCTGCCGCACCTCGTCGAACTCCGCGGAGACGTCGCCGGCGGCGCGGGTGGAGCGCAGCACCTCAAGGACGGCCCCGAAGCGGCCGGCCGACGCCAGCCAGCGCGGGCTCTCCGGCAGGACCAGCATGCCGAACCACAGGACCACGGCCGGGAGCGTGGCGATAACCAGCATCCAGCGCCACACGTGCGTTTCTTCGGGGAAAGCGTTGCCGAGTACTGCATTGAAGGTGAAGGCCAGGAACTGGCCCGTGACGATCATCAGCTCGTTTTGGGTGACGATGCGGCCGCGTTGGGCCGCCGGGGACATTTCCGCGAGGTACACGGGGACAATCACGGAGGCGCCGCCCACGGCCAGGCCCAGGAATGTCCGGGCCGCGATGAGCAGCTCCGTGTTCGGCGAGATGGTGCAGGCGATGGTGGCCATGACGAAGATAAGGGCCAGTCCCATGATGGTCTTACGCCGGCCGAAGCGGTCCGAGAGCCGGCCTGCGCTGATGGCGCCGAAGGCCGCGCCGAACAGGAGCGTGGACGTGACCAGCCCTTCGGTGAGCGGCGTCAGTCCGAGGTCCCGCTGCATAAACGGCAAGGCGCCGTTGATGACGCCGGTGTCGTAGCCGAACAGGAGCCCGCCGAACGTGGAGAAGAGCGCCACCTTCCGCATGAACTTCTTCGGATTTGCCGGTTTGGCCGGGTTGTTCGGCTTGGTGGTGCCGGGCGCGTCGGATTGGACTGTGCCGGGATTCGTCATGGTTCCGTTGCTTTGGTCCGTCTTCCCCACCACTACTTGGCCTGAGCGACGTAGTTGCGCATTGTCTCCAGCTGGTAGCGGGACACGTCCTCGGCGTTGTCGTCTTCGGCGAAGACACTGGACACCATGACGGTGTTGTCCTTGTCCAGGAAGCCGATTTCCTTGAGCCCGCCGAAGAACTCGTCCCAGTTCACGTCGCCGTCGCCGATCTTCAGGTGCTGGTGCACCCGCACGGCGTTTCCGGGCGGATTCGTGATGTAGCGCAGGCCGTGGGAGGCGTGATGGTCCATGGTGTCCGAGACGTGGACCAGGCGCAGCCTGTCCCCCGCTGCCCGCATGATTTCAAGGGGCTTGTTGCCCATGTGGAACGAGTGCGAGGCAACATAGACCATGCCGATGTTGGGCGAGTTGATGCCACGGATGACGCGGATGGCGGCCAGGCCGTCTTCGACGAAGTCGTCCGGGTGCGGGTCGATCAGGACATCCAGGCCCTCCCGCTCGATGATCGGCAGCAGCTCTTCCATGGAGCGGTAGAATGCGCGCTCGGATTCTTCGGCCTTTTCGGGGCGGCCGCTGAATTCGGTGTTCATGGTGCTGACGCCAAGGTCCACGGCAATTTGGATGGCGCGCTTCCAGTAGCGGACCGCTGCCTCGCGGGCATCCTCGTCCGGACCCGACCAGCGCAGCACGGGAAGCACCGACGCGATTTCGACGCCGGCATCCTTGCAGGCCTTGTTCATCTGGGCCACAAGCTCATCGTCGGCTTTGGGGTGGTTGTAAAACGGGATCATGTCCGCGTGCGGAGTCAGCTGCAGGTACTTGTAACCGAGATCGGCGGCCACGCGCGGAAATTCCAGCAGGCTGTGGCTGTGGTGGAACGGGGTGGGGTCCAGGGCGATTTTCATGGTCACTCCTTTGTGAATGAGTCAGTGATCTAACTGAGTTTTTGTCCAGATAATGCGCCGAAAGGGCCTCAAAGTCGCATTATCTGGACAAAAACTACGGGAGCGGGCGGGGCTTTAGCTGTAAAGGTCCGGCTTAGCGTTCAGCTGGACCTTGACCTTTTCGCCCGACTTCTGGGCCTCGACGCCGGCCTCGCAGCAGGCTGCGGTGGCGTAGCCGTCCCAGGCGGTGGGGCCGCCGATTTCGCCGCGGCGGGCAGCGTCCGCCCAGGCCTGGACCTCGACGTCGTACGCTGCGCCGAAGCGCTCCTCGAAGCCGGGGGTGACGTTCCCGCCCCAGCGGCCGGCGCTGCGGGTGTAGGGTCCTTTGTCCCCGCCGATGCTAACGATGCCGTCCTCGAACGAGGCCTGGGTGGCCACTTCGTAGCCGAACTTGGCGTTGACGTAGATCTCGACGTCGGCCAGGACGCCGGATTCGGTTTCGAGCAGTACGTGCTGCGGATCGTGCTGGCCGCTCGGGGCGTTGCGGGTGGCCTTGCCCAGGCGGACCTGCACGGAGGTGATTTCCTCGCCGGTGAAGAAGCGGATGGCGTCGAACTCGTGGACCACGGAGTCGTTGATCAGCATCTCGTTGGTGAAGCCGGCAGGCGTGGTGGGGTTGCGGTGCTGGTGGTGGAGCATCAGCAGCTCGCCCAGTTCGCCGTCGCGGATGACGGAGCCCAGGGCGGCGTATTCGGCGTCGAAGCGGCGCATGAAGCCCACCTGGATGCGCTTGTGTCCCAGCGCCGTTTCGGCCTGGACAACTTTCCACGCACTTTCGGCGTCAGGGGTGAGCGGCTTTTCGCACAGGATCGGGAAGCCCTTCTCCAGTGCCTTGTACAAGATTTCCTCGTGGAGGAAGCCCGGCGTGGCGATCAGCACGGCGTTGACGTCGCCGTTGTTCAGTGCCTCGTCGGCGCTGGCCAGGGCCACGGCGCCGTCGATCCCTTCGATGGCGGCCTGCGCCCGGGAGAGGTCGACGTCGACGACGGCGGCCACTTCGGCGCCGTGGATGCGGGTGCTGAGCCGCTTGATGTGGTCGGCGCCCATGCGGCCCGCGCCGATAACGGCAACGCGGAGAGTATCAGTCATTGTTCTGTCCTTTAGGTATCAGGGGGTACTAGCTGACCCTGGTGCGGGAGCCGCACGAGAGCAGGTAGTTGCGGGTGCGCTTGGCAATGGGCATCGGGACGTCGAAGGCCACTGGGTACATGTCCTGTTCCACGATGCCGAAGATCGGACGGTTGAGTCCTTCGACCGCCTCGATGACCGCACGCAGGTCCGGAAGACCGTTGGGCGGTTCGGTCATGACGCCGGCCAGGTTGGCAGCGGCCCACGTCATGTTTTCCGCATTGACCTTCTTGAGGATGTCCGGGTTGATCTGCTTCAGGTGCAGGTAGCCGATGCGGTCCGGGTAGTTCTTGATCAGCTCAAGGCTGGACGCTCCGCAGTACTCGGCGTGGCCGCTGTCCAGGCACAGATTCAGGTATTCGGGGTCCGTTGAGGCCAGCAGGGTCTCGATGTCCTGCTGCGCGCCAACGTGCGAATCGGCGTGTGAGTGGAACTGCTGCTTCAGGCCGAAGTCCTCCAGCAGGACTTTGCCCATGCGGTTGTGGCCGGCGAAGAGGTCAGCCCACTGTTCCTGTGAGAGCTCGCCGTTCTCCACTGCCTCACCGGTGACATCGTCGCGCCACATGGCGGGAATGACCACAATGTGCTCGCCGCCCATGGCTGCCGTCAGTTCGGCCACCTTGCGGGCCGGCTCCCAGGCTTCGTCATATTGCTTGGCGCCGCGGTGGAATGCCGTGAAGACCGTCCCTGCGGTGACCTTCAGATCGCGGGCCTTGAGCTCCTCGGCCAGCCGCGTGGGATCGTTCGGCAGGTAGCCGTAGGGGCCCAGTTCGATCCACTTGTAGCCGGATTCGGCCACTTCGTCGAGGAACCGTTCCCACGGGGTCTGCTTGGGGTCGTCGGCGAACCAGACGCCCCAGGAGTCCGGCGCGGTGCCGATGATGAGTTTGTTCTCTTTGTCTGTCATGACAGCGTTGTCTTTTCTGTGTTGTCGGGCCGGTAGGGTCGGGCGTGGGTCAGTCCCGCCGTCCGCGCCCTTCGGAAGCATCGTCGGCCCGTCCAGGGACGGCGTCCTCTCCTACGGCCAGCTCGTCAGGGAGTCCCTCCGCGATTCCATCGTGCCGGACTTGGTGGCTGTCGTCGGCGTGGGAGGGAAAGTTGTAGGAGGCGCCGGAGGCGTGGCTGGCTTCAGGCCAGCGTGACGTGATGACTTTGCCGCGGGTGTAGAAGGAGACGCCTTCGGGGCCGTAGATGTGCTTGTCGCCGAAGAGTGAGGCTTTCCAGCCGCCGAAGGAGTGGTAGGCGACCGGTACGGGCAGGGGCACGTTGATGCCGATCATGCCGACGGTGACGGAGCGCTGGAATTTGCGGGCGTTGGCGCCGGAGGAGGTGAAGATGGCGGTGCCGTTGCCGTAGGGGTTGGCGTTGATCAGGGCGATGCCTGCGTCCAGGTCCTCCACCCGGACCACGACGAGGACCGGTCCGAAGATTTCCTCCGTGTAGGCGGTCATTTCGGTCTTGACGTGGTCCAGGACGGTGGGGCCGACCCAGAAGCCTTCCTTGTGGCCGGGGACCACCAGGTCGCGGCCGTCCACCACCATCGCCGCTCCCGCAGCTTCGGCTTCGGTGACGATCCGGACGATGCGTTCCTTGGAGGCCGGGGTGATGACCGGGCCCATTTCGGCGTCGGGAGCGGTGCCGTTGTTGACCTTGACGGCGAGCGCGCGCTCCTCGACCTTTTTCACGATCAGGTCTGCGGCGTCACCGACGGCGACGGCCACGGAGATGGCCATGCAGCGCTCCCCGGCGGAGCCGAACGCTGCGGCGGCGAGGTGGTCTGCCGCGTTGTCCAGGTCGGCGTCGGGCATGATGATGGCGTGGTTCTTCGCGCCGCCCAGGGCCTGGACGCGCTTGCCGTGCTTGGTGGCGGTCTCGTGGACGTACTGGGCGATCGGGGTGGAACCCACGAAGGAGATGCCATCCACGTCAGGGTGGGTCAGGAGACCCTCGACGGTTTCCTTGTCGCCGTGCAGGACCTGGAAGACGCCGTCGGGCAGGCCTGCCTGCTTCCACAGCTTGGCCAGTAGCATCGACGCGGAGGGGTCCCGCTCGGAGGGCTTGAGGATGAAGGCATTGCCGGTGGCGATGGCCATCGGCGCCATCCACAGCGGCACCATGACCGGGAAGTTGAACGGGGTGATGCCGGCGACGACGCCCAGGGGCTCGCGGAACGAGAAGACGTCGATGCCGGTGGAGACCTGGTCGGAGTAGTCGCCCTTGAGCAGTTGCGGAATGCCGCAGGCGAACTCGATGACCTCCAGGCCGCGGCCGATCTCGCCCTTGGCGTCGGAGAGGACCTTGCCGTGCTCGGCGGTGATCAGCTCGGCGAGCTCGCCAACATGGGACGCGACGAGCTCGCGGAACTTGAAGAGCACTGCGGTGCGCTTGGCCAGGGAGATGTCACCCCAGGAGTCGGCGGCGGCACGGGCAGCGGCAACAGTGGCATCGAGGTCCGCCCGGTTGGCCAGCCGCAGCTCGCCGGAGACGGCGCCCGTGGCCGGGTTGTAGACCGGCTGGGTGCGGGTGCCAACGCCGGCGGTCTCTGCCCCGTTGATGAAGTGGTTGATGGTGGTGGTGACGGTCGTCGTTGACATGGTGTTGGACTTCCTTTGGTCTGTGGGGTCTAACCGAGCAGTTTGCGCTGGCGGTTCTTGTGGTCGGTATAGGTCTTGAAGGCCTGCTGCGTGGAGTCGAGGTCCGAGACCTGGGAGACCGGAACGTCCCACCAGGACTCGGAGCTGGGCGCGTCCAGCAGCGGATCGGATTCGACGTGGATCAGGATGGGCCCGCTGCGTTCAGGCGCGGCCTTGGCGTCCCGGATGGCCTGCTCGAGTTCGGCAATGACCTTCTCCCCCGGTTCGATCCGGATCACCTTCACGCCGAGGCTTTCGGCGTTCAGGGCCAGGTCCACCGGCAGGGTCTCGCCTTCGTCGAAGCTGTGCTGCTCCTCGTTCAGCGCCCGGTACTGGGTGCCGAACCGCTGCGAACCCAGCATCTCGGACAGGGATCCAATGGAGGCGTAGCCGTGGTTCTGGATCAGGACCACAATCAGCTTGATCCGTTCGGCGACGGCGGTCACCAGTTCGGTGTGCATCATCAGGTAGGAACCGTCCCCCACCATGACCACAACGTCGCGCTGCGCCCCGCCGCGCGCGGCCTCTGCCAGCGCTGCACGCTTGACGCCTAGCCCGCCGGGGATTTCGTAGCCCATGCAGGAGTACGCGTATTCCACGTGGTATCCGAAGGGGTCCCGGACGCGCCACATCTTGTGCAGGTCACCGGGCAGGGAGCCTGCGGCGCAGATGACGACGTCCGCCGCGTCCATGGCCCGGGACGTGGCGCCGATGATCTCGTTCTGGGCCGGCAGCGGGGTGAAGCGGGTATCGAAGGCTTCGTCCACCGTGGCGTCCCAGCGCTTCTTCTCCGCGGCGATCGTCGCTTCGAGGTCCGCTCCGATACGGTAGCCGCCCAAGGCCTGGTTCAGCTTGACCAGTGCCTTGCGGGCGTCCGCCACGATCGGCAGCGAAGTGCCATGCTTGTACGCGTCGATGGCGGCGACGTTGATGTTGATGAACTTTACGTCGGGGTTCTGGAACGCGGTCCGCGAGGCAGTGGTGAAGTCCTCATAGCGCGTACCGATGCCGATGATCAGGTCCGCCTCGGCAGCGATGGCGTTGGCCGCCGTCGTGCCGGTGGAACCGATGGCCCCGAGCGAGAACTTGTGGTCCCACGGCAGGACGCCGACGCCGGCCTGGGTGTTGCCCACCGGGATGCCCGTCAGCTCGGCGAACGTCGCCAGCTCCTCGTTGGCGTAGGCGTAGAGGACGCCGCCGCCGGCGATGATCAGCGGGCGCTTCGCGGCACGGATGGCCTCAGCGGCGCGGCGGATGTCCTCGTCTTCGGCCTCGGGGCGGCGGATGCGCCACTCGCGTTCGGCCAGGAACTCCTCAGGCACGTCGAAGGCCTCGGCCTGGACGTCCTGCGGCAGCGAGATGGTCACGGCACCGGTCTCGGCCGGATCCGTCAGGACGCGCAGGCCGTGGTGGAAGGCCGAGAACAGCTGTTCCGGGCGGGCGACCCGGTCGAAGAACTTGGACAGCGGGCGGAAGGCGTCGTTGACCGTGATGTCGTAGGCGTAGGGCTGCTCCAGCTGCTGCAGGACCGGGTCCGCGGCGCGGGTGGCGAAAGTGTCACTCGGCAGCAGCAGCACCGGCAGGCGGTTGGTGGTGGCCAGCGCGGCGCCGGTGAGGAGGTTCGAGGAACCCGGACCGATGGAGGTGCTGATCGCGAACGTCTGGCGGCGCCGGGTGTGGCGTGCGTAGCCGACGGCCTGGTGCACCTGGGCCTGCTCGTTGCGGCCCTGGTAATACGGCATGATGCTCGGATCGAGCTGCTGGTACTGCTTCAACGCCTGGCCGACGCCGGCAACGTTGCCGTGGCCGAAGATGCCGAACGTCCCCGGAATCAGCCGTTCCCGGTACTCAGCGCCCCCGATGGAATCGACCGTGTACTGCCGGGAAAGGTACTCGACGACGGCCTGGGCGACTGTCATTCTGCGTGTTGCTGTTCCTGTACTCATTGAGACGTTACTCCGATACTTTCGCTGATGACTGCAGCACCGGCGACTTGAGCAGCGAGGCGGCGGTGGCGACGGCGCCTGCCACATCGCCGTCGGCCGGGTACAGCAACGTCCGCCCCACGGTGAGGCCCTGGACGCCGGGCAGGGCCAGGGCGGCCTGCCAGCTGGCGAAGACCTCGTCCTGGGTGCCTTCCGGGTCCCCGCCGAGGAGCACGGTGGGCAACGTGGTGGCCGCCATGACGCGTTCCATCTCGGCCACTACGGGCAGCTTCATCCAGGTGTAGGCGCTCGTGGAGCCCAGGCCCTGGGCGATCGCGATGGACTTGATGACCCCGTCCGGGCTGAGGTCGTTGCGGACCTTGCCGTTCTGCCAGATCGAGAGGAACGGTTCCACCATGGCGATCAGCTTGCGTGCGGCGAGGGAGTCGACGGCCCGAGCCGTGGCTTCCAGGGCGGAGGCGGTGTCCGGGTCGCCGAGGCAGATGCGGGTCAGCATCTTGCCGCCGTCGGCGCCCAGGGCTTCCAAGGCTGCGGCCGTGTGGCCGGTGAAGCGGTCATCGATTTCGTTGACGAGCCCGGCCAGGCCACCGCGGTTCATCGAGCCGAAGACCAGCTTGCCTTCGAGCGCCCCCAGCAGGAGCAGGTCGTCCATGATGTCCGGGGACGCGAGGACACCGTCGACGGCGGGATTCGCCAGGGCGATCTGCAGGCGGTCCAACAAATCGCGGCGGTCCGCCATGGCCACCGGATCGTTCCCCACGGAGAGGGCTCCGCGGGCGGGGTGGTCGGCGGCAACGATGAAGTTCTGCACACCGTACTTCAGCCCCGGATGGCGCCGGCGGGTGGCTGCCGCGCGGGCAACGGCGTCGGGGTCTTCGAGCCGGAGGGCGCTCAGGTGCTGGTAGCGGCGGGGATCATCGTTGGCGCTCAAGACGCTGCTCCTTCGGAAACTGTGGTGTGGGACGGGCGTGAGGCGGCGGCACCGGCCAGGGCGGGTACCAGGCGGCCGCGTTCGGCCAGCAGCGAGGTGACTTCCTCCGGCGTCGGCATGGCGTCGGCGCAGGAAAGACGGGAGGCCACAATGGCGCCCGCGGCGTTGGCGTAATCGAGGACCTGGGCAAGCGGCCAGCCGGACAGCAGTCCGTGGCAGAAGGCTCCACCAAACGAGTCGCCGGCACCAAGGCCGTTGAGGGTTTCCACCGGGACCGGCGCGGAGACAACGCGTTCGGTGCGGGTCTTTGCCATCACACCTTCCGGCCCAAGCTTGACGACGGCGATCTCGACGCCGGCGGCCAGCAGCCGGTCGGCCTGTTCGTCAGGGGTTCCTTCGCCCACGGCAACGGCGCATTCCTTGTCGTTGCCGATAGCCACCGTGACGTGCGGCAGGATCTTTGCAACCTCGGCCCGGGCTTCCTCTTCGGAAGCCCAGAACATGGGCCGGTAGTCCAGGTCCAGGATGGTGTACTGGCCTTCCTTGAGACCGGTCCGGGGACGGGCAGCATGGGCGGCCAGGTGGGCCTCGCGGCTGGGCTCCTGGCACAAACCAGTCACCGTCGACCAGAAGATCCCGGCCTCGCGGATGGCTACCAGGTCCAGCTCCGCGGCCTTGATCTGCAGGTCAGGCGCCGTGGGGAAACGCCCATAAAAGTAGAGCGGAAAATCATCCGGCGGCATAATGGCGCAGAACGTCACCGCGGTGGGCCATTCCTTCACCGGCGTAACGAATGTATCGTCCACGTTGAACTTGCGCAGTTCACGGTGGAGGTATTTTCCGAAGGCGTCGTCGCCGGTGCGCGTGATGACGCCTGCGTTGCGGCCATGCCGCGCCGCGGCCACGGCCACATTGGACGGGGAACCTCCGAGGTACTTTCCGAAGGACGTCACGTCCTCCAGATCCACCCCGATGTCGTTCGGGTAGATATCAACGCTGATGCGCCCGATCGTGAGCAGTTCGTGGGTCACGGTAATCGCGGACCTTTCTGGTTTGAGCTCCATACCCCTGTACTGCAAGAGCTAGAGCTCGGGTTCCTGGCCGGGCCCCCGTGAGCGGGGCCACAACCACTACCTTGCCCTAGAATCATTGTCCTGTCAAAGGTTTGTACTGACATATTTACAACCTGCACAACGCGCTGAATTCACGCCCTCGGGATCACTTCCGGGGGACCGCCAGTTCACCCGTGACGTACTGCGCCCGCCCGAAGCCGAACGACCAGTCACCGGCGGCATTCTCCACATATCCGATAAACACGTCCTCACCGGCAACATCAAGTTCCGCCAGTCGGTCGGCGATCGCCGCAAACAGCGATTGCTTGGCCGCCTGGCTCCGGCCGCTTTGGGTAAAGATCTGGATCATCACCACATCGGGGGTGCGCTCGAAGCCGAGTCCCGCATCCTGGGCGACAATCTGGCCCTGCGGATGCTCCGTGAGCACGTGGAAGTAATCGCGCTCCGGGATGGCATACTCCGCGAGGATGGCATCGTGGATTCCCGTGCTCAGGCGCTGCAACTGTTCAGCAGTGCGCCCTTGATTAACATCGATTCGTACCAGCGGCATTTTTTCATCTCCCTGAAGTTTGTCCTGACATACTAACAAACTTTCGAGATAGCCTGCAAGGACAATCCCCAAAACACCCCTTCCCCGCAGGCAGGGCCGGGAGTGTGGTTAAACAACCAGATAGTTGATCAATAAATTCGTTTATTAACCGATCAAGAAAGGCCTGCAGCACGATGAACCCCGACGAGGGCACCCTGGACTCGGCCTTTATGGCCCTGGCCGACCCCGTGCGGCGGCGGATCATCGCCCGGCTCAGCCGCGGGCAGGCCACAGTTAACGAATTGGCGGAACCCTTCGCGATCACCAAACAGACGGTCTCGAAGCACATCCAGGTCCTTGAGCAGGCGGGGCTCGTCACCCGCAGCTGGGAAGCCCAGCGCCGGCCCGTCCACCTGGATCCCGCACGGCCGGAGGCTCTCACAGCGTGGATCGACCAGTACCGGCTGGTCCGCGAAGAGCAGTTCCGCAGCCTGGATGCCGTGCTCAGATCCAATGCCGCAACCGGCGGCAACCACCTAAAGGAAATCATCATGAGCAATCCGCTGAATCTCACCATTCCTGAAGGACTCCCCTTCATCGACTTCGAGCGGGAGTTCGACTTCCCGGTGGCGGACGTCTTCCGCGCTCACAAGGACCCGGACCTCATCGTCCAGTGGCTCGGCCCGCGTGGCATGAAGATGGAACTCAACCACTTCGATTTCCGGACCGGCGGCAGCTACAGCTACGTACACACGGGGCCAGACGGCGTCGCCTACGAATTCAGCGGCGTCTATCACACCGTCCGCGAGAACGAATTCGCCATCCAGACCTTCGAATTCGACGGCTACCCCGACGTGGTCAGCATCGAGTTCCTCACCTTCGAGGATCTCGGCGAAGGCCGATCCCGCGTCCGGGGCCACTCCGTCTACCCCACGCAGGAGGCCCACGACGGCATGGCGCAGTCCGGCATGGAAGGCGGCATGACCGAGGGCTACGAGCGGCTCGACGAACTGCTCAGCGGCGCCAAGGTCTAGAAAAGACCTTAAACGAGTACGACGGCGGCCGGCTACCTTCCCGGAGAAGGTAACCGGCCGTCGTTGTTGCCGGGAAAACCCATGGGCCTCAGTGATGCTTGACACTATCTGAGACCGTGATCTACACTCATGGAATCCATTCCATGGAAACGATTCCATGGACGACCTGGCAGGAATCAGTGCCGGGTAGGCCCACACGAAGGAGTGTCTGCGATGTCCACAGTCACCATCAAGGATGTCGCTGCCCTGGCCGGAGTCTCCCCTGCTACGGCATCACGGGTGCTGTCCGGACACCCCTCGACGTCCAGCGATTCCAGAGCAAAGGTTACCGCGGCCATCGAGCAGTTGGACTTCCGCCCCAACGCCCAGGCCCGCAGCCTCCGATCCACCAGAACCAATGTTGTTGGTCTCCTCGTCTCGGACGTGCGCAACCCCTTTTTCGCCGATCTGGCGCACGCAGTTGAGCAGGCAGCTCTTGAAGCGGGGTACGTCATCCTGCTCGGCAACGCCAACGAACTCGAAGACCAGCAGAACCGCTTCCTCGATACGCTCATTGATCAGCGTGTGGACGGTGTGATTGTGGCACCTCAAGGTGACGGCAGCAGTTCCATCCGTTCACTTCTCAACCGCGGGATCCCCATGGTTTTTATTGACCGAAGCGTGGAGGGTGTTGATGTCCCCAGCGTCACGACGGACAGCCGCGAGGGAATAAAGCAGGCTGTGGCGCACCTTGCGGACCAGGGGCACCGGCGGATCGGCTACATCGCCGGACCGCAATCGATTTCCACGGGCCGGGAGCGCTATGGCGCATACGCTGATGCGCTGCGTGCGGCTGGACTGGATGAGGACCCGGCGCTGACAGTATTCGGAGACTTCCAGATTGCCAGCGGCGCCGCCGCCACTGAACAGCTGCTTCAGCTCACCTACCCGCCCACGGCCATCCTCGCAGCCGACAGCCCCATGGCTGCCGGTTGCGTCTCCAAATTGCATGAGATAGGCCTGCGGATCGGCCATGATATTGCCCTCGTTGCGTTCGACAATATCGATTGGTTTGCTCTGCTCAATCCGCCGTTGAGCGTCATTTCGCACAGCGTTGAAGACATGGGCCGGATTGCCGTCGAGCTATTGGTGAACGTCATCGGCGGCGGCCAACCTGCTTCCGTCTCGCTGCCAAGTGAGCTCATCATCCGCGAGTCCTCCTCCCACCGCTTTCCGTCTCCGCTGAACCCCCAGAGGAATAACTGATATGACTGGTCAATCCGCCAACCGCAACGCCGCGCAGAACCCGGGCCAGCCGCTGGTCACACTTAAAAACATCAGCAAGTCCTTCGGCCCAGTCGCTGTCATCAAAGGCGTCACCGTCAATGTCTATCCAGGCAAAGTACAGGTGCTCCTCGGTGAAAACGGCGCAGGAAAATCCACTCTGATCAAAATCATGGCCGGCGTTTACCAGCCGGATAACGGTCAGATTCTTATTGGCGGCAAGGCTGTCACGCTCCCCAATACCCGTGCGGCAGAAGCTCATGGCATTGCCACCATCCACCAGGAACTGAATCTGGTGCCCAGCATGAGTATTGCTGAGAACATCATGCTGGGGCGCACACCGAAGAAGTACGGCATGGTGGACCGGCGTGAATTGCGCCGCCAAGCCAAGGCTGCCCTGGACCGGATTGGTCTCAACGTTGACGTCGACACTTTGGTCGGTGAATTGGGAATCGCCCAGCAGCAGCTGGTGGAAATTGCCAAGGCGTTGAGTATTGACGCCCAGGTGCTGATTTTGGATGAGCCGACGGCGGCCCTTACCAAGCATGAAACAGAGAACCTGTTCCGGGTCGTCGAGGAGCTCCGGACGCACCAGGTGGGCATGCTGTTCATCAGCCATCATCTTGAGGAGATTGCCGAGATCGGCGATTCCGTCTGTGTCCTGCGCGACGGCGAGTTCATCGCCGAGGTGCCTGGCTCAACCCCCGAAGCCGAACTGGTCCGGCTGATGGTTGGCCGCAGCATCGACGAGCAGTTTCCTCGACGCGCTGAGGAGGACGCCGCAGCCCAGAACGTCCTCAGCGTCGAAGGACTGGGCTCGAAGGGTCGGTTCAGCGATATCTCCTTCAGCGTCAAGGCCGGCGAAATCGTCGGAATCGCAGGCCTGGTCGGAGCAGGGCGAACGGAGGTCATCCGCGCTATCGCCGGCGTCGACCGCCACGACGCCGGTACCGTGAGCATACGCGGCACGAGGCTCCCCAAAGGCGACGTCGGCGCGGCTATTGCTGCCGGCGTCGGTCACGTTCCCGAAGACCGTAAGGTCCAGGGGCTGGTACTGGACGCCTCCGTGAACGAAAACCTTGGCTACGCAACGTTGAAATCCAGCTCGAAGCTGGGCCTGGCGGACTTTGCCGGACAGCGACGCAAGGCCGAGGAGATTGCCAAGACCCTGCGGATCCGGATGCACAACATCGACCAACCCATCAGGTCCCTCTCCGGCGGCAACCAACAGAAAGCTGTCTTCGGCCGCTGGATCATGGCCGGCTCCACGGTTCTGCTGCTGGATGAGCCCACCCGCGGCGTCGATGTGGGGGCCAAAGTGGAAATTTACGAACTGATGAACCAGATCACGGCTGCCGGCGGCGCCGTCGTGATGGTGTCGAGCGAGCTTCCCGAAGTACTCGGAATGAGTGACCGCATTCTTGTGATGCGCGACGGCGAAATTGCCGGCGAACTCTCAGCCGCCGATGCCACGCAGGACGCCGTCATGACACTCGCCGCGCGGGATATGGACCCCCAAACGGATGTAAAGCCATGAACCAGGCCTCAACAACCCCACTGCACTCACAAGACGCGCCAAACCAGATAAGGAAACCCAAAATGTCAACAGCCACCCAGGCCCAGCCTAAGCCGGGCTTCGAGATCAAGAAGTTCCTGGCAAACAATGGCGCTCTGGTGGGCCTGTTGGTCTTGGCCCTCGCACTGTTCATCATCACCCCGGATTTCCTCACCGGCCCTAACCTCCTGAATATTGGCATTCAGGTTTCCACCATTGCCATCCTCGCGTTCGGCATGACCTTCGTCATTGTGGCCGGCGGGATTGACCTTTCAGTGGGCTCCGTGGCAGCCCTCAGCGCCATGGTCTCCGGATACATGTTCGTTTCCTCGGGACTCCCTGGTGGGCTCGCACTCCTGATCGGCCTGCTGACCGGCTTGGTGGTTGGCATGGTCAATGGCCTAGCCAGTTCCTACGGAAAACTGCCATCGTTCATCGCCACTTTGGCCATGCTCAGCATCGCCCGCGGCCTGACGCTCGTCATCTCGGACGGAAAGCCGATCAAAACCGCTCCGGAAGTTTCCTTTCTCGGCGGAAGCATTGGCCCTGTCCCCACACCCATCATTGTGATGGTCATCGCTGCCGGAGTCGCCTCCTTCATCCTGAACCGAACGGTCATTGGCCGCTCCATGTATGCCGTTGGCGGCAATGCCGAGGCTGCCCGGCTTTCCGGCCTGCCAGTCAAACAAATCACCGTGACCGTGTTCGCCTTGGCCGGGCTGTTCGCTGCCTTGGCCGGCCTGCTGCTCGCCGGCCGCTTGGACTCAGCCCAGCCGCAGGCCGCTGCGGGCTATGAACTTGACGCCATTGCCGCCGTCGTCATTGGTGGAGCATCGCTTGCAGGTGGTCTCGGGAGAATCTCCGGAACCATCGTCGGAGCACTCGTGCTCGTGGTCATCCGCAATGGCCTGAACCTGCTGAACGTCACATCGTTCTGGCAGCAAGTAGTGATCGGCCTGGTCATTGCCCTGGCCGTCGGCATCGACGTTCTTCGCCGCAAAACCCGCTCCAGTTAGCAACCTCCCGCGACTTTCATCTGCTCACAACAAACAACCTCCCAGGAAAAAGGAAAGAACAATGAAGCTCTCACTCCCCCGCACCGTGGCCATTGCAGCCACTGCCGCATTGCTCCTCACAGGAACCACAGCCTGCAACCGAGGCGGCGATTCTGCCACCGGCAGCAATCCCAAAGCAGTTCTGGCCCTTTCCACCTTGAACAACCCGTTCTTTGTTGAGGTCCGCGATGGCGCCTTGGCCGCAGCCAAGACGGCCAACATCCAGCTGGATGTTGTTGATGCCCAGAACGATTCAGCCACCCAGGCCAATCAGCTGGCCAACGCCCAGACGGCCGGTGCGAAAGCCGTGATCGTCAACCCGGTCGATTCAGACGCCGCTTCGGCATCCGTATCGGCCCTGACCAAAGCAAACATTCCCGTCGTGGCCGTGGACCGCACGGTTAACGGCGTGACCCTGAGCTCGCTCGTGGCCAGCGACAACGTCGCCGGCGGCAAGCAGGCTGCCATTGAACTCGCCACCGCACTGGGCAACAAGGGCAGCATCATCGTCCTCCAGGGTGTTGCCGGAACCTCCGCCAGCCGCGACCGCGGCGCCGGTTTCGCTGAGGGCATGAAGGCATTCCCGGACATCAAGATCGTGGCTCAGCAGACCGCCAACTTTGACCGGACTGCGGCCCTGGATGTCACCACCAACCTGTTGCAGGCCAACCCCGGCGTCACCGGTGTCTTCGCCGAGAATGACGAAATGGCTTTGGGCGCTGTCCAGGCACTGGGCGCCAAAGCAGGTGCCGATGTCAAGGTCGTAGGCTTTGACGGCACCAGGGATGGGCTTGCAGCCATCAAGAAGGGCACCCTCGTGGCCACCATTGCCCAGCAGCCGGCGAAATTGGGGCAGCTGGCAGTCGAGCAGATCGCCAAGATCCTCAAAGGTGAAAAGGTTGAAGCGGCCGTACCGGTAAGCGTTGTCACCGTGAACAAAGCCAACGTTGGCGAATTCAGCAAGTGACAGAACAGCAGGCCGGGAAAGTCACCGTAGTCGGTTCCATCAACATTGATCAGGTGGTCCGGGTAGGGCGCCATCCGCTCCCGGGCGAGACCCTGCTGGGCAGCTCTATCATGCTGCTGCCCGGCGGCAAAGGCGCAAATCAGGCCGTGGCCGCCGCTCAGTTGGGGGCCACTGTTAGCCTCGTTGGGGCGGTGGGAGGCGATGCGAGCGCCGCCCTGGCCACAAGTCTGCTGGGCAAGGCGGGCGTGGATCTAGGTGGTGTCAGGACGGTGGACGGCCCAACCGGGCTGGCGCTCATCTGTGTAGCGGACGGCGGCGAAAACACCATCGTGGTTATCCCCGGCGCCAACGCCTCGATGGACGCTCAAGCCGTTCAGGCTGCAGCGGCGCAGATAGCGGAAGCCGCCGTCGTGATTTTGCAGGGTGAAATTCCCGCCGACGGAATCGCTGCAGCGGCCGCGTTGGCGTCCGGCCGGGTGCTCTTGAATCTGGCTCCGGTTGTGTCCATTGACGTTGCCGTCATCCGCTCGGCAAATCCCCTGGTGGTCAATGAACACGAGGGCGAGCTGGTGCTTTCACAGCTGGATCCGGAGGCGGTAGATCCCGCCGATGACGAAGCATTGGTCAGTGCGCTCCGGGCGCAGGGCATAGCTTCAGTTGTGCTGACCCGAGGCGCCAGTGGCGCCATTTGTTCGGACGACGCCGGCACGTTCGTCGTGCCTGCCCCGCGGGTCAGCGCTGTGGACAGCTCCGGCGCAGGCGATGCTTTTGTCGGCGCCCTCAGCGTCCGCCTAGCTGCCGGAGAGTCGCTGCTGGACGCTTCGACCTTTGCGGCCAAAGTCGGCGCCTTCGCGGTGCAGGGCCACGGAACCCAGCCTTCGTACCCGAAGCTGTCCGATCTCCTTCCGCAGCCGGCGCAGTGAAACGCGGCGGAATTCTGCATGCCGAGCTCAACGCGGCCGTGAGCCGCCTGGGGCACGGAGATCTGGTGCTGTTGGCGGACTGCGGCATGCCGGCGCCCGCCGGTGTTCCGGTGGTGGATCTGGCACTCATCCATGGTGTGCCCCGTTTCGAACAGGTACTGACTGCTCTCCTGGACGATCTCGTCTTTGAAGGCAGCATCATGGCCCAGGAGGTCCGCGGCACCGAGGCGGAAGGGTGGGTCAGCAGCCGCTTTGAGCAGGTGAGCTACGTCAGCCACAAGGAGCTCAAGGAGCTGTCCGGCTCTGCCAAACTGTTCATCCGCACGGGCGAGGCAACCCCGTACGCCAACGTTCTGCTCGAATGCGGCGTTCCCTTCTAGATTGATTTCCGCTTAAAGTTCAACGGCGGCTGCCCACCTTCGCTTCAAGAAGGTGGGCAGCCGCCGTTGTTATTTCTACAAACGGTGCTAGAGCGTTGCGAAAACTTCGCGCAGCAGCTTGGCGGTCTCGGACGGCGTTTTGCCGACCTTCACGCCGGCAGCCTCGAGGGCTTCCTTCTTGGCCTGGGCGGTTCCAGCGGAACCGGAGACGATGGCGCCGGCATGGCCCATGGTCTTGCCTTCGGGAGCGGTGAAGCCGGCAACGTAGCCAACAACCGGCTTGGTGACGTGTGCCTTGATGTAGTCGGCAGCACGCTCTTCAGCGTCGCCACCGATTTCGCCGATCATCACGATCGCCTTGGTCTCGGGGTCAGCTTCGAACGCGGCCAGGGCGTCGATGTGCGTGGTGCCGATGACGGGGTCGCCGCCGATGCCGATGGCGGTGGAGAAGCCCAGGTCGCGCAGTTCGTACATCATCTGGTAGGTCAGGGTTCCGGACTTGGAAACCAGGCCGATGGGGCCCTTGCCCGTGATGTTGGCCGGCGTGATGCCAACCAGCGCTTCGCCCGGCGTGATGATGCCGGGGCAGTTCGGGCCGATGATGCGGGTGACCTGCTTGCCGTCGGCGTCAACCGTGGACTGGGCCAGTGCCCAGAACTCGGCGGAATCCTGGACCGGCACGCCTTCGGTGATGACGACGACCAGGCCGATGCCTGCCTCGATGGCCTCAACCACGGCGTTCTTGGTGAATGCCGGCGGGACGAAGACGATGGAGACGTCGGCGCCGGTTTCAGCCATGGCTTCCTTGACGGTGCCAAAAACGGTGATCTCGGTGTCGCCGTGCAGGACCGTGGTGCCGGCCTTACGGGCG
The DNA here is from genome assembly GCF_023913755.1 of Pseudarthrobacter cellobiosi. GTDB lineage: Bacteria > Actinomycetota > Actinomycetes > Actinomycetales > Micrococcaceae > Arthrobacter > Arthrobacter cellobiosi. The sequence continues at coordinate 56,291 of NZ_JAMXBJ010000039.1, read as the reverse complement.
TTGACGCCACCAACAATGTTGGTGCCGGCCTTCAGCATCAGGGCGGTGTGCTTGGTGCCTTCGCCGCCGGTGATGCCCTGGACGATGACCTTGGAGTCCTTGTTCAGATAGATAGACATGGTGCGTCCCTTTACTTAGCTGCGTTGGCGAGCTCGGCGGCCTTGTCGGCGCCCTCGTCCATGGTGGCGGCCAGGGTAACCAGCGGGTGGTTGGCCTCGGCCAGGATGCGGCGGCCTTCCTCAACGTTGTTGCCGTCGAGGCGGACTACCAGCGGCTTGTTCGCGGAGTGGCCCAGCTCGGCCAGCGCACCAACGATGCCCTTGGCGACGGCGTCACACGCGGTGATGCCACCGAAGACGTTCACGAACACGGACTTGACCTGCGGGTCGCCCAGGATGACGTCGAGGCCGGCAGCCATGATCTCGGCGGAAGCTCCACCGCCGATGTCCAGGAAGTTGGCGGGCTTGACGTTGCCGTGGTTTTCACCGGCGTAGGCAACAACGTCCAGGGTGGACATGACCAGGCCTGCACCGTTGCCGATGATGCCCACGGAGCCGTCCAGCTTGACGTAGTTCAGGTCCTGCGCCTTGGCCTTGGCCTCGAGCGGATCTGCAGCGTCCTTGTCTTCAAGGAGGGCGTGCTTGGCGTGGCGGAAGTCGGCGTTCTCGTCGAGGGAGACCTTGCCGTCCAGTGCCACGATGTCGCCGGCGCCGGTCTTGACGAGCGGGTTGACCTCAACGAGGGTGGCGTCTTCCTTCTTGAAGACGTCCCAGAGCTTGAGGATCACGGCGGCGACCTTGCCGCGCAGTTCCTCATCGAAGCCTGCAGCTGCGACGATTTCGTCAGCCTTGGCCTGGTCGATGCCCACAGCGGGGTCGATGGCGATCTTGGCGAGCGCCTCAGGGCGTTCGACGGCGAGCTGTTCGATTTCCATGCCGCCTTCTACCGAGCACATGGCCAGGTAGTTGCGGTTGGCCCGGTCCAGCAGGACGGAGAAGTAGTACTCCTCGGCAATGTCGGCACCTTGGGCAATCATCACCTTGTTGACGGTGTGGCCCTTGATGTCCATGCCCAGGATGTTGGTGGAGTGCTCAAACGCCTCATCGGCGGTCTTGGCAACCTTGACGCCGCCAGCCTTACCGCGGCCACCGGCCTTAACCTGGGCCTTAACGACAGTTACGCCGCCGATTTTCTCGGCAGCTGCCTTTGCTTCTTCTGGGGTGTACGCCACGATGCCGGCAAGCACGGGTACACCGTGCGCCTCGAACATATCGCGCGCCTGGTATTCAAACAGGTCCACGGTTTAGTGTCCTTCTACGTCGAAGTAGTTTCTGTACAGTCGGGCACCGCCGAAGACGATGACCGGGCTGCGGATTGCCTGCACCTGCGACCCGTCCGGAAACGGGCCCCACAGCGCAATGCTCCATTCGGAACTCTAGCCCTCTCAGAGGACCGGCCCGTTCCACACTACCGCTTATGTGAGTAACGACACTATTCTATGGAGCGTAGAAAAACGCCTAGATTACGGGGTTTTTGAGGCCTCCACGGGTGCCGGGGAGGCTGTTGCCGCGTCCTTGGAAATAAGTTCGTAGCGGCCCTGGGCCACAAAGAATCCGACGCCGGCCGAGACGTTTCCGCACGCCACGCCGCCGTTATGGGCCGAACAGCGCAGCCCGTTCCGTTCCAGGTTCTGGCCCTCGGCGAGGACCCGCAGTTCCGTCAGCGGGCCGCTCTTGTTTCCTTTGGGTCCGTAGGCTGCCTCCATTTGTGTGACGCCGGAACGGCACTCCCCGTACGTTGCCTTGTCCGGGGTGAGCAGCGCCGTTCCGCCCAGATAGCCCAGGCCGGTGCCGGCACAGTCGTCCTTGACGTCGCCCGCAGCAGGCTTGGGATAACCGGCAAGCTCGCAATGCGCCACGGGGACGGTGGCGAGCTTGTTGTTGGCTGCATCGCTGAAGCTGTTCGACTCATACGGGAGGTTAAGGTGTTCCCCGCGCGCCGACGTCAGGGAACACACAATGTTCCGGTCCTCCGTGATGAAGGACAGCACGTCCCCGCTGGCCCTGAACGCGGCGGGGTCCGCCACGGCCGCCTGTTCGAGTTGTTCCATGGCCGGCAGCGGCGGCGGGGCCACATAGCCCGGGTCCTCGGTGGTGATGCTGCAGGCAGTGCCCGCCAGCAGGAAGAAGGCGGCCAGGATCCCCAATACAGTCCGTCGCATGGCACCCATTATGCCCCGGTAGCGGCCTCAGCCCGGCGTACGCCTGCCCGCGGCCTCTACGACGGCGGCAGCAGCTTCGGCGGGATCCTCACGGTCGAACTGCTCCTGCATCGTCCGGGCGCGGGATTTCCAGCCGGGATCCGCCAGGACCTTTCGAACTGCAGCGGCTATGTCGGCGGGCTTGGGTGACTCTGTCCTGAGGTTAATGCCGACGCCGGCGTGTTCCACCCGGGCGTTGACGTCACTTTTGCCCTCGTTGATGCCCGAAACCACCAAGGGAACCCCCTTGGACAGGCTCAGCTGCACACCGCCAAATCCGCCGTTGGTGATTAAGACATCCGTGAAGTCAAAGACCTCCGCGAAGTCCACGTAGTCCCGGACCACCACGTTGGGCTGCGCGTACCGGGCCTTCAACTCTTCGGTGCCGTGCCCGCCGGTTGCCACGATGACCAACGCATCCATGTCCTTGACCGCCTCAAGCGACGGAACGATGAGTTTGTCCTGGTCCACGTTGTCCACAGTTCCCTGGGTGACAACGAGTGTTGCGGGATAGGACCGGGGAAAGCCGCCGCCCCCACCAGGACCGGCGGGCGCCTGCCCAGCCGCCCGGTATGGCAGGAGCGCCCCGACGTAGTGCACTTTGGCGTTGACCCGGCGCCGCGGGAAATCGAGGGATTCCGTGCCGGTCTGGATAATGGCGTCCGAGCACCGATAAGGTTCGTCCGCCAGCCGACCTCCCCGCGGAACAGCCTGGCCGTAGGCGGCATGCTGCCGGCGGTAGCTTTGACTGGCCGGCCGAAGGATGACCTTGTCGGACAGCAGGCCCGCCAGGCCCTGGACCGCTTTCTCCACGGGATTGCGGGGCGGCCGGAACCCGAAGAAAAGCGGCGGCACCTGCGGGTCGCTTTCCATGTTGGGGATCGCAACAAAATTCACCACCGGCTTGCCCATCAAGTGGGAGACGAGCCGGTGAATGAACATGGAACTGTCAGCCACAAGAACGTCGAAGGGATTCTGCTGCGCGACCTCGCGGATGTCCTCGAAGAAGTGGCTGACGTTGCTGGCGAAAATCTTCTCGCCGTCGAAGCCGATGGCCCGTGGGCCCTTGAGCTTGGCCCGCTCCGGATAGAGCTCATTGAGGTTATCCGCGCGGTGCTCGATGGCCCTGCGGAAGGGGAAGTGCTGGATTCCCATGCCGCCGAGCCTGTCCGCATAGACCGGACCCGTGTACCAAGCCACCTCGTGGCCGCGGTCCTTGAGCCGCATCGCCACGCCCGTCATGGGGTTGAAATGGCCGTCAATGGCCTGGCTGGCGAACAGGATCTTCACGGTGGCGCCCCCGAATCTGCTGTGCTCAAGTGGCCTGCGCTTCACCGGTTCCCCGGCTACCGGCTGTTTCCCGGGTACCGCGCGTTCCTGAACTTTAAGCCAGCCGGGGTACCCGGACAAGGGCAGGCGTGGTCAGGCGTCGAGCTTTGTGAGCGGCGCGTACCGGAGCAGGAGACGCTTCTCGCCGACGTCGAACTTCACCTTGGCCACCGTCTTGTCCCCCGCGCCTTCCAGCGCCAGCACCGTGCCGTTGCCGAAGCTGGTGTGGTTGACCTTGTCGCCCACACTGACGGCCACAATCTCCTTCTGCGGCTGGACGCGGTTCTTGGCGATGGCTGCGGGAATGTCCGCGTTGAAGCCCGCCGACGAATCGGCGGCCGCGCCGCGGGACGTGCCGGCGCCCCAGAAGGATCCGCCGTAACGGCTGGAACCGATCGACGCGCTGCTGCTCCCCCACCCGCCGGACTGCCGGCTGGTGCCTTCGCGTTTCCAGTCCAGCAGCTCGGCCGGAATTTCCTCGAGGAACTGGCTGGCCGGGTTGTACTGGCTTTGGCCCCACATGCTGCGGACTTCGGACCGGGTGACATAGAGGCGCTTGCGCGCGCGGGTCAGGCCCACGTAGGCCAGCCGGCGTTCCTCGGCGAGTTCCTTGGGGTCCGTGGCCGAGCGCTGGTGCGGGAACAGCCCGTGTTCCATACCGGTCAGGAACACCACCGGAAATTCGAGCCCCTTGGCGGTGTGGAGGGTCATGAGCGTGACCACCCCCAGGCGTTTGGCTTCGGCCACGGCGGCGTCGATGTCCGCCCCCGGCGCGTCCGGGATCTGGTCCGCATCAGCCACCAGGGACACCTGTTCCAGGAACGCGCCCAGGGACCCTTCCGGGTTCTCCTGTTCGTATTCACGTACGACGGCGACGAGTTCCGCCAGGTTCTCCACGCGGGACTCGTCCTGTGGATCAGTGCTGGAACGCAGCCCGGCGAGGTAGCCGGTCTGTTCCAGGACGGCCTCCAGCGCGGCGGCGGCGCCTGAACCGGAGGCAACCTCTGCGAGGTCGTCCAGCAGTTTCACAAACCCGAGGACGGCGTTGACGGAACGGGTGGCCATGCCGGGAGCTTCTTCAGCCCGCCGGGCGGCGGCCATGAACGACATCCGTTCGCGCTCGGCCAGTGCGGCCACGGCACCTTCGGCGCGGTCACCAATGCCGCGCTTGGGTTCGTTGAGCACCCGGCGCAGGTTGACGTCGTCGTCCGGGTTCACCAGAACCCGGAGGTACGCGAGGGCGTCCTTGATTTCCTTGCGGTCGTAGAAGCGGGTGCCGCCCACCACCTTGTAAGGCAGGCCTACCCGGACCAGCACGTCCTCAATGGAACGGGACTGCGCGTTGGTGCGGTAGAAAATGGCGACATCACCGGGGCGGAGGTTGTCCTCGTCCTGGAGCCGGTCAATCTCCTTGGCAATGAACTGGGCCTCGGCGTGCTCGTTCTCGCCCACATAGCCGACGATCTTATGGCCCTCGCCCTCGGCGGTCCACAGCCGCTTGTCGGGGCGGTTAGGGTTGCGTGAGATCACGGAGTTGGCCGCGCTGAGGATGTTCTGCGTGGAACGGTAGTTCTGCTCCAGTTTGATGGTGCGGGCGTCCGGGTAGTCCTTTTCGAACTCCACGATGTTGCGGATGTCGGCACCGCGGAAGGCGTAGATGGACTGGTCGGAGTCGCCCACGACAGTGAGTTCGGACGCACCGGGGCCTTCACCCACAATCTCGCGGACCAGGGCGTACTGGGCGTGGTTGGTGTCCTGGTATTCGTCCACGAGGACGTGCCGGAAACGCCGCCGGTAGGAATCGGCCAGCGCCGGGAAGGCACGGAACATGTAGACCGTCTCGGCGATGAGGTCATCGAAGTCCATGGCGTTGGCCTGGCGCAGCCGCTGGGTGTAGCCCTTGAAGACGTCAGCCACGGCGGACTCGAAGGGATCGTTGTAGTTCGCGGAGGACGCGTAGGAATCGGCGTCGATGAGCTCGTTCTTGAGCGCGGAGATCTTGTGCTGGATGGCCTTGGGCGCGAACTTCTTGGGGTCCAGGTCCAGGCTCTTGGAGACCTGGATGACCAGCCGCAGCGAGTCCGCGGAGTCGTAGATGGAGAAGTTCGACTTCCGGCCGACGTTGGCGGCCTCCTGGCGCAGGATACGCACGCAGGAAGAGTGGAACGTGGAGATCCACATGATCTTGGCCCGTCCACCCACGAGCGCCGCGATGCGCTCCCGCATCTCGGCGGCCGCCTTGTTGGTGAACGTGATGGCCAGGATCTCACCGTGATGCGCGCGGTGCGTGGCAATGAGGTACGCGATCCGGTTGCTGAGGACGCGGGTCTTTCCCGAGCCGGCGCCGGCCACGATCAGCAGGGCGCCGCCGGCATGCTTAACGGCCTCCTCCTGCTGCGGGTTAAGCCCCTGAAGGAGTTCCTCGGCATTCGGCCGGTGGTGGGCCGGCTCGCCGTTGCCGTCATGCGAGGGCTGCTGGTTGGCCCAGCCGCCCGTGCGCTGGGCGCCCTGTTCTGCTGCGTGTTCGGACCCGCCGCCCGGCCCGCCGCCACCGAATTCGGCGGCCGCGGCAAGGCCTTCCGGGCGCGACTTGGTGCGGGCGGAGGCTGGCGCGGCGGCCTTGAACGGTCCGTCAGAGTACGGGTCAAACAACATATCCATGGTGCCTACAAGTCTAGGCGGTGGGACTGACAGTTAGGTCCAGCCTGTGGATAACACCGCCACCCCAACCCCGGAAGCACGCAAAGGCCGGCCCGGACTCAGGCCACCGAGCCCGACTCAAGGGCCGCACGCAACTCCCGCACCGCCGTCGTGCCTCCCGCCATAAACCAGTCCAGGCCGTTGATCCGGGCCGTGTCCGTGGCGCCGCCGGCGGCCCGGACGATCGCCTTGCCGGGCAGCCAGTCCCATTCCGGGCAGCTGTGCTGGAACCAGCATCCCAGCTGGCCATCGGCCACCCTGCCCAGGTCGCAGGACCCGGACCCGAACATCCGCAGCGCCGCGGCGGAGGTGGCCGCAGCGTGCCAAGGCATGGCGCAGAGCGGATCCATGAGCCAGGTGGGGTGGATGTAGGTGGCTGCGCCGAGTTCGGCGAGCGCGGTTGCGTTGCGCGTCCCGCCGTCCTGAACAGCGCCCGTGTCCCGGTAGGCGGTCAGCACTTCGCCATTCAGCGTGGCCGCGTGGGCCGTGCCGCCGAGCCAGAGTTTGTCCTCCTCGGGCTGGAAAATCGCGCCGAGCAGCACATCGGACGAGTCCTTCAGCGCGAGGGCCGAGCACCAGTACGTAGATCCGTGCAGGAAGTTGTAGGTGCCGTCCACGGGGTCGATCACCCAGGTGCGGCCGCTGGTGCCGGCCACCGCGGCGCCCTCTTCGCCCACGATGCCATCCTCCGGCCGGCAGCGCTGCAACTGACCCAGCACGTAGGCTTCCGCAGCGTGGTCCGCGGCGGTCACCACGTCGGAGATGGAGGTTTTCTGCTGCGACTGGAGCCCGGCCATGCGCATCAGGAGCGCCAGTTGCCCGGCTTCGCGCACCAATGCGGATGCCAGCTGATAGTCGTCCAGGGCGGGGTCAAGTTCAAGGGCGCTGTGCCGGCCAGTGGTCATGGACCCAGTTTAGGTGGCGGGATAATGGTGCCATGGCCAAAACCCCAGCGCAGCGGATCAAAAAGCACGGCACGAAGGCGACTGTTCCGCAGCACAGCCTTCCGCCGGTCATCAACCCCACCACCAGCCGTTCGCCGCAGAAGGCCCAGAACAACACCAACCTGATCCTCATCGCGGGCGTCGTTGTCAGCCTTTTCCTGTTCTGGTACGTCCACCTGCTCACGCTCCAGCAGCTCACCCAGCTCTCCGGCGGCCTGGCCATGCCGGACTCGCTCGTGGGAGGTTTTGACGCCGGCTACGTTGGCCAATTGAACGCCGCCATGGACAACGACGCCCGCGGCCAGCTCAACTACGTCCACAAGACCGCAGGCACCCTGTTCCCGCTCATTTTCGGCTTCACCTGGCTGCTGCTGATCGGGACCAACGTCGCCAAGAAGACCCTCCGCTGGGCACTCTGGGCGGTGCCGCTGCTGTTTGTGGTGGTCCGGCTGTGGGGCAATGTCGCCATCGATGCCGCACTGGCTTCGGAAACGGCCGACGCCGGCCAGGTCGCCTTGGCGTCCACGCTCACCGTTGCGGGGTGGGTACTGTTCGTCCTCAGCCTGCTGGCCGGGGCAGCGGCAGTGTTCCTGCGCAAAAAGCCCGCAAAAACGGCCAACTGACTCACTCCACCTCATCGGTTGCTCCGTAACGGCCCTTTTGAGCCCCTAAACGGCGCTTACGGAGCAATCGATATGGTGACGGTAGCGCGCCCCTCCCTGCGGTGCCGGTGCATACGCTGGGCGATCACCAGGCCCGCCGCTGCCACGCCCACGGTGACCGGATAACCCATCAGCCGCTCCAGGGTGCCCGGCTCCGGAACATCCAGGCCTGTCAGCCCGCCTGTGACCAGCGCGGCGAGGGACACCAGCCCGCACACCAGCACGAACCACCCCAGCGGAGTCTGCCGCAGCCATAACGCCCCGAGCAGCACCAACGCCAGCGCGCCGGCAAGGAAGTACATCAACGCGCCGACGAAATGCCAGCCGGAGCCGACGTCCTCCGGCACCAGGCCCACGATCATGGTCCCCGCACCGGCAGTACCGGTCAGGACCCGCACGGCGACCGCCGCCTGCCAGGGTTTCCGGCGCCCCGGCTGGACCCGGGCCCCTGCCCGGGCGGCGACACAGAGCAGCCCCGAACCCAGCAGCAGCGCACCGACCAGCATGCCCAGCCCCTGGACCACAAACGAGGCGTTCATCAGCCAATGCAGCGGCGAACACACATCCCGTCCGTCGTAGATCCCGCAGTGAAGCGCGCCGAGGTCGCTGATGTATCCGGTCCGGCGGTCGTAGGGCTGCGGCCCGCCCCAGGCGCCGATCACGGCCGCTTCCGCCACAAAATACTGCAGGACGCTCAGGACGGACCAGGCGCCGATGTACTGGCGGGTGGAGGCGGTGTCCGGGAGGAATGCCACGGCGGGGGCGGACGTCGGGGCTGATCTCATGCCAAGAGCGTAGTACGGCCCACCACCTTGTATGCTTGTATCCGTGTCCGGACGGACCGGCCCTGCCGGAACAGCGGACATGCGCCCTCGTAGCTCAGTGGATAGAGCACGGCTCTCCTAAAGCCGGTGTCGTTGGTTCGATTCCAATCGAGGGCACTTGAATCTTCCTTCACCGGAGTTCGACCTCCGCGCCTACCTGCTCGGCCCCTCGCCGGCCGGGAACTTGTCCGTTGAGGGAAGCTGGGCCGTTGAACGGCAACTGGTGGACCGGGCGGCCGGCACCCGCGGAACCTTTTCCGGCGTCGTACGCTTTTCCCCCGCGGACGACGGCGGCCTGGCCTTCCGTGAAGAAGGCACCATGCGCTGGCCCAACTTTACCGGCCCCGCCTCCCGCGAATACGTCCTGAAACCCGCCGACCGGCCCGACGCCCTGGACGTGTATTTTGCCGACGGGCGGCCCTTCCACCGGATGAGCTTCACGCCGGAAGCCAACCTGGACCAGCACTGGTGCGATCCCGATATTTACCGCGTGGCCTACACCTATGCGGACCCGGACACGTTCAGCTACACCTGGGATGTGACCGGCCCGCGCAAGGACCTGCTGCTGACGTCGGCCCTGAAGCGGCAAGTCTGAAGCGGCACGCTAGGCTCGGAACCGTGAAATCCCGCATTGTTGTCTCCGCCGTCTGTGTCTTCGATGACGCCGGCCGGCTCCTGACCGTCCGCAAGCGCGGCACCAGCATGTTTATGCACCCGGGAGGCAAGCCCGAAGCCGGCGAAACCGCCGTCCACGCCGCCGCGCGGGAACTTCAGGAGGAAGTGGGAATCGTGGTGGATCCGCGCGAGCTGGAGCTGATGGGCGTCTGGATCGCGGACGCCGCCAACGAGGCCGCCACGGACATCGAGGCCACGGTGTTTACGGCACCCGGAACCTGGACGGCGCACCCCTCGGCTGAGATCGCCGAGATCCGCTGGCTGGACCTGGCGGCGCTGGACCGGGGCGCGCCGCTGCCCGCAGACCTCGCCCCGCTCCTGACAGACCACATCCTGCCCGAACTGGCCACCCTGCGCCCCGGCCCCAAGTAGGTAGCAGTTGGGGAAGGCTTAGCTCTAGTACTCCGGAACGGCTTCCGCTGCCACGGCCGTGGCCTCGGCGAACTGCGTCTGGTAGAGCTCGGCGTACCGGCCCTCGGCCGCGAGCAGATCAGTGTGGTTCCCGCGCTCCACGATCTGCCCGTCCTCCACTACCAGGATGACGTCGGCGGCCCGGATGGTGGACAGCCGGTGGGCAATCACGACGGCGGTGCGCCCCTCGAGCGCGGCGCCCAGAGCCGCCTGCACGGCGGCTTCGTTCGTGGAATCCAGCGCGGCGGTGGCCTCGTCCAGGATGACCACCCGGGGCTGGGAGATCAGCAGCCGTGCGATGGTGAGGCGCTGGCGTTCACCGCCGGAGAGCCGGTAGCCGCGCTCCCCGACCACGGTGTCCAGGCCGTCAGGCAGGGAGCGGATCATGGTTTCCAGGCGGGCCTGCCGGATGGCGTCCCACATGTCCTCCTCGGTGGCGTCCGGCCGGGCGAGCCGGAGGTTGGAAGCGATCGACTCGTGGAACAGGTGCCCGTCCTGGGTGACCATACCCAGCGTGTCCCGCAGGGAATCGAACGTGGCGTCCCGGACGTCCAGCCCCGAGCCCGGCAGGGTGCCGCCGAGCCGCACGGCGCCGGAATCGACGTCGTACAGCCGGGAAAGCAGCTGCGCGATAGTGGACTTTCCGGCACCGGAGGAACCCACCAGGGCGACGGTCTGCCCGGGTTCCACCCGGAAACTGATGCCATGCAGCACCTCTTCGCCGCCGCGGGTGTCCAGCGTGGACACTTCCTCGAGCGAGGCCAGCGAGACCTTGTCCGCCGAGGGGTAGGCGAAGCGAACGTCGTCAAACTCCACCGAAACGTTTCCCGGCGGGATGGCCACGGCGTCGGGCTTCTGCTGGATCAGGGGCTTGAGGTCCAGGATCTCGAAAACCCGCTCGAAGCTGACCAGCGCGCTCATGATTTCCACGCGGGCGTTGGACAGGGCGGTGAGCGGGGCGTACAGGCGGGTCAGCAGCAGGGCCAGCACCACGACGTCGCCCGCGGCGAGCTGACCGCCGATGGCCAGCCAGCCACCCAGGCCGTAGACCAGGGCCAGGGCGAGTGCGGATACCAGCGTCAGCGCGGTGACGAAGGTGAACTGCAGCATGGCCGTGCGGACGCCGATGTCACGGACCCGGCCGGCCCGGACAGCGAACTCGCGGGATTCCTCGTCCGGGCGGCCGAAAAGCTTCACCAGCGTGGCGCCCGGAGCGGAGAAGCGCTCGGTCATCTGGGTGCCCATGGCCGCGTTGTGGTTTGCCGCCTCACGCCGCAGGTCCGCAAGCTTGGAGCCCATCCGGCGGGCAGGGATCAGGAAGATCGGCAGCAGGATCATGGCGAGCACGGTGACCTGCCAGGAAGTCCCGAGCATTACGATCAGCGTCAGGATCAGTGCCACCACGTTGCTGACCACGCCGGACAGCGTGCCGGCGAAGGCGGACTGCGCTCCGATGACGTCGTTGTTCAGGCGGCTGACCAGTGCGCCGGTGCGGGTACGGGTGAAGAATGCGATGGGCATCTTCTGCACATGGTCAAAGACTCTGGTGCGCAGGTCCACGATCACGCCTTCGCCGATGGTGGAGGACAGCCAGCGGCTCACGAGCCCCAGTCCGGCTTCGGCAACGGCCACCACGGCGATCAGCAGCGCCAGCCGGATCACGTCGTCTGTACCCGCCTTGGCCACGATGGCATCAACCACCTGGCCGGCCAAAACAGGCGTGGCCACGGCAAGGAACGCCATCACAATGGACAGCGCCACAAACGCGATCAGTTTTGTCCGGTGCGGGCGGGCGAAGCCCAGGACCCGTTTCAGGGTGGCCTTGGAGAAGGGCTGGGAGCCGTTCTTGGCCCGGGAGATGTTGTACAGGGAGTGCCAGGCGACGCCATCCATGCTCATCGCTGTTGCTCCGTTGTGTCTGCCATCAGTTCAGTTACCGTTCCGTTGTCCACATTCCACCGGACATCCAGCCGCACGTTCTCGAGCAGCCTCCGGTCATGGGTTACTAACAGCAAAGCGCCCTCATAACTTCCCAGCGCCTCTTCCAGCTGCTCGATGGCGGGCAGGTCCAGGTGGTTGGTGGGTTCGTCCAGGACCAGCAGGTTCACCCCGCGGGCCTGCAGCAGCGCCAGTGCGGCGCGGGTGCGTTCGCCCGGTGACAGGGAATCCACGGGGCGGGTGGTGTGGTCCGCCTTCAGCCCGAACTTGGCCAGCAGCGTGCGGACCTCCGCCGCTGTCAGGTCCGTGAGCACGGCTTCGACGGCGTCGGCAAGGGTGAGATGGCCGGCCAGCAGTCCGCGGGCCTGGTCAATTTCGCCGATGGCCACCGAGGCGCCCATGGCAGCGTTGCCGGCGTCGGGCGCCTGCACGCCCAGGAGCAGGCGCAGCAGCGTCGACTTGCCGGCTCCGTTGGGGCCGGTGATGCCGATCCGCTCCCCCGCGTTGAGCTGCAGGTTCACCGGGCCCAGCGTGAAGCTTCCCTGTTTCACGACGGCGTCACGCAAGGTGGCCACCACCGCACTGGACCGGGGCGCCTGGCCAATGGTGAACTGCAGCTGCCATTCCTTCCGCGGCTCCTCCACCACGTCCAGCCGGGCAATCCGGGATTCCATCTGCCGGACCTTCTGGGCCTGCTTTTCCGATGACTCGGTGCTGGCGGCCCGGCGGATCTTGTCATTGTCGGGGCTCTTCTTCATGGCATTCCGCACGCCCTGGGAGCTCCACTCGCGCTGGGTCCGGGCACGGGAGACCAGGTCTGCCTTGGTGGACGCGAACTCCTCGAACTTTTCCCTCGCGTGGCGCCGCGCCACGGCGCGCTCCTCCAGGAAGGCCTCATAGCCGCCGTCGTATACCGCCACGGAATTCTGCGCCAGATCCAGTTCCACGATGGTGGTAACGCAGCGGGCCAGGAACTCGCGGTCGTGGGACACCAGCACCACACCGCCGCGCAGTCCCTGGACGAAAGCTTCCAGTTTGGCCAGCCCGGCCAGGTCAAGGTCGTTGGTTGGCTCGTCCAGCAGCACAACATCGAACCGGCTGAGCAGGAGCGCAGCGAGGGCCACGCGGGCGGCCTGGCCGCCGGAGAGCCCGGTCATGGGAGCGTCCGCTCCGGTGTCCAGGCCGAGGTCGGCAAGGACGGGCGGGATGCGTTCGTCGAGGTCTGCCGCACCTGAAGCCATCCAGCGGTCAAAGGCCAGCGAGTAGGCGTCATCAGCTCCCGGTACGCCGGATCCCAATGCCTCCGCGGTGGACTCCATCTCCACGGTCGCCTGGGCGCAGCCGGTCCGGCGGCCGATGTAGCCGGCCACGGTCTCGCCTTCGACGCGCTCGTGTTCCTGGGGCAGCCAGCCCACAAAGGCATCGGCGGGGGCGAGGCTGACGCTGCCGCCCTGGGGCTGGTCGACGCCGGCAAGCAGGCGCAGCAGGGTGGACTTGCCGGCGCCGTTGGAGCCCACCACACCCACCACGTCACCGGGAGCCACCGTGAGGGAAAGTTTGTCGAACAGTGTCCGGTGGTCGTGGCCGCCGGAAAGATCTTTGGCAACAAGTGTTGCAGTCATAGGTTGGTCCATCCTCTCGCCGCCGCCCGGCCGGAGGAGCCCGCCTGAATCGGCCCGAAACTGCGGTGAATCCGCAATGTGCCGCCCCGAGAAGTGCCGGGGCACTAAAGAGCCCGCCGGTCCGGACTTGGGGGGTGTACGGACCAACGGGCTCGACCATCAAGCATAGTCGACTCAGCACGCCGCATCAAACCGCCTCCGAGAGGTCAGGCTAATATCAAAAGGCAATCATCCGTTCAGCAGAGAGCCGATATGCCAATTCCTGCCAAAGCGTTCCAGCGCTGGCTGCACGGCATCGCCCCCAACACGAGCACGTCCGACATCTGCCGCGTCTCCGGCATCAAGCGGACCACCCTTGCCCAGCAGCTTGTCCGGGGCAAGGTGGCAGAGGCAACAGTGGTGAGCATCAGCCGGGCGTACAACGTCAACCCCGTCTCGGCGCTGGCGGCCTTCGATGCCTACAGCCAGCTCGCGGACCCGCACCCGCCCACCAGGTCCGAATTGGTCAGCCAGATCTCCACCCCGGACCTCCTGCGGGCAGTTTTGGCCCGTTCCGCTGCGGACCCGGGCGGCGTGCCGGCGGCTGCCGCGCCGGCCGGTTCGACTGCGTTGGAGCCGGCCCCGCACGCCACCTCGGTCAAGAACTGGGTGGAGGCAATCGACGACGGCGAACTGAGGCACCGGGTCTCCGCCGCCACCGGAATCGCTCCTCAGAACTATTCGGCACAACTGACCGCAAACCGGCTGGCTCCGGAGCTGGCGGTTGCCACCTCCCTTGCCGCCGGCGTCGGCCCTGCCAGCGGCCTGGTGGCCACCGGGCTTGTCACGGAAGCTGAGGCCGGCTGGCCTCCCGGAGCCCGGCAGGCCGCCCTGGACAGCCTGTCCGACGGACAGCTGACCACCTTGGCCGGTGACCGGCTGCAGACTCTCGGCAGGGCCCTCCGCCGGCAGGAACATGACCACGAGAAAACCGAAAAGATCTGGGAGAACCTGGGATGATCGAAATCCTGCAGTGGTCCACGCTGACTGTCTGCGGCCTGGTGGCCGTCGCGCGGGTTCCCAGTGCCGTGAGGGGGAGGAATCGGATACTCTTCTACATCTTTGCGCTGATGACGCTCGCCATTCTGCTCAGCATCCAGGCACCGTACCTTGCCATCGACCAGGCGCTCGGCGGTGTTAATGTGGCCAACCTCCTGCTCCGCTTTGTCATCTTCGCCGCTATTTTCTTCGTGGGCATCCGCGTCACCCGGGGCTTTGGGGCCGACGACGCCTACCGGCTGCTGACCGGACGGATCGGACTGGCTGTGCTGGGCCTGACCTCGCTGATGGTGGTGGTTGTGTTCCTCATGATGGACACGGCGGGGTCCTCCGCGGGCATGGGCTCGGTGTCAGTCAAGGACGCCCGGCACGGACTGCTGGTTGAGTACTACGGTGCCGCAGGCCGCGCCTACCCTGCGTACGTTTCGCTGGTCCTGCTGCCTGCCATGGCGCGGGCCTGCCGGAGTACTTTTCCGCTCTTGGTCCGGGTCGCGGCATTCCTGCTGGCCCTCGGAGCGGTTGCCATTGGCGCGAGCCTGTTGTTCCCTGTGCTCCCATCGGCGTTGGGTTCAGTGGAATTTGTCATCAACTACACAGCCGTCCTATGTTTTGTCATCGGGCTGGCGCTGATCTGGGTAGCCAAGCTGCGGTCCGGGCAGAATGAGCCGAGACAAAAGACTTCTACTGCAAAGTAGCCTTCAAACTTTCACAAAATCATTAGACATGGCACAATCATGAATGTGTGAAGTTGGGTGCCGGCGTTCGCGAACGGGGATAGATTCCTGGACGCCGGGCCCGTTGGGTCTTTGCATTCTTTGGGGGGATGAGTGGTGGCGGGCCGTTGGGGACCGCCCCCACTCAGCCATTTAACGGCCAGGTCACGCCAACCATCATCGATTGCTCCGTAACGGCCCTTTTGAGCCCTCAAAACGGCCTCTACGGAGCAGTCGATGAGTGGTAAGCGGATCCGGGTGGAACTATGGAAGCTACCGAGCGAACCTCAGGGTGACCAGCTGGAACGGGCGCAGCGAAAGCTCCACCGACTGCTCTGCTGCGGCAGTGTTGACGCCCGGCGCGTCGGTGGCGCGCTCCAGCAGGTCCGTGGCCTGGACGGCCGTGACCGGGAAGCTGGCCGTGAGCACGCCGGCGGACCGCTGCCCCAGGGACTCATAAAGACGGACCACAACATCGCCCGAGCCGTCTTCGGCAAGCTTGACCGCCTCGATGACCAGGGCCGGGTTGTCCACGGAGAACAGCGACTCCACGCCGCGGGCGCCCTTCACCAGCCGGGGTTCAAGGTTAGTGCGGTACCCCTCCTCCACAGCTTCGGCGATTCCGGCTCCGGGGCGGATGGTCACGGTCAGTTCCTGGCGGCCCCGGTCCGCCGTCGGGTCCGGGAACTTCGGTGCGCGCAACAGGGAGAGACGCACCGAGGTGGTGGTCCCGCCGTCGGAGTCCCGCACGCTCCTGGTGACATCGTGTCCGTAGGTGGCCGCGTTGGAAATCGCGACGCCATAGCCGGGCTCGGCCACGTGGATCCAGCGGTGCGCGCAGATCTCGAACTTCGCAGCCTCCCACGAGGTGTTGACGTGGGTGGGACGGAAGACATGGCCGAACTGGGTCTCCGAGGCGGAGCGGTCCGCCCTGACGTCCAGCGGGAAGCCCAGCTTGAGCAGCTTCTCGCTCTCTTGCCATTCAACGGTGGTGGTGATGGTGAGGGAGCCGCTGCCGGCATCCAGCGTGATCCGCTGGGTGAGCGGTGACGAGCCGGCAACCCGGTCCACCACCACAACGGCACTTGTTCCGGTGTGCTCCACCCGGATGGCCTGCGCCACCGTGATGGCCATGACGTTGCGGCGGTAGAACTCGTCGATGTCCCAGGCGTCCCACTCGTTGGGCGTGTCCCGGTGCAGTTCCAGCAGGTTGCCGCGGGCGCCGGGAGCGATGGCTTCGCGTCCCGTGGCGTAGTCGGTGAGGGAGGCAATCAGGCCATCGGCATCCAGGACGGCCCGGATGATGCCGTTGTCCAGCACATATCCGCCATTCACGGCGATTGCCTGAACGGGCTGGCCGGCCGGCGAAAGTTCTGCGGCAGCCAGGGCCGGAACGCCGTTGCGCGCGTGGGGTGCGGCGTTGAGCAGGAAGGTCCGCGATCCCTCGCCGAGGAGCACGGCCGCCGCCCGCCCAATGAGGGTTTCGAGGCTGGCGCTGATGGCGGCGTAGTTACGTTCCGCGTCCTGGTGGACCCAGGCGATGGCGCTGCCGGGCAGGATGTCGTGGAACTGCTGCAGGAGCACCAGCCGCCAGAGCCGCTTCAGCTCGGCCGCCGGGTACTCGAAGGAACCGGCGCTGCGGACGGCAGCGGTGGCGCACCAGAGTTCGGCCTCGCGGAGCAGGTGTTCGCTGCGCCGGTTGCCGCGTTTGGTCTGGGCCTGGCTGGTGTACGTGCCGCGGTGGAGTTCCAAGTACATCTCCCCCACCCAGACGGGCAGGGAGGAATATTCCTCCTCCGCCTGGGTGAAGAAACTCTCGGCAGAACCCACACGGACTCTGGGCGAACCTTCAAGGTCTGCGGTGCGGCTGGCGGCAGCCAGCATTTCCCGCGTGGGCCCGCCGCCGCCGTCGCCGTAGCCGAACGGGACGAGCGAGGTGTTGCCGCGGCCGTGGTCACGGAAGTTCCGTTCGGCGTGCGCCAGTTCGCGTCCGCTGAGCTCGGCGTTGTAGGTGTCAACGGGCGGAAAGTGCGTGAACAGCCGGGTGCCGTCGATGCCCTCCCAGTTGAAGGTATGGTGCGGCATGCGGTTGACCTGGTTCCACGAGATCTTCTGCGTGAGGAACCAGCGGCTGCCCGCCGCCTTGACGATCTGCGGCAGGGCCGCGGAGTAGCCGAAGGAATCCGGGAGCCAGGCTTCGCGGCATTCGACGCCGAACTCGTCGAGGAAGAAGTTCTTGCCCTCAATGAACTGCCGGGCCATTGCCTCGCCGCCGGGCATGTTGGTGTCCGACTCCACCCACATGCCGCCCACCGGAACGAACTGCCCGGCCTTGGCCTTCTCCCGGATCCGGCCGAAAAGCTCGGGGTAGAACTCCTTCATCCAGGACAGCTGCTGGGCTGAGGAGCAGGAGAACACAAAGCCCGGATCCTCATCCATCAGGGCCACCACGTTGGAGAACGTCCGGGCACATTTGCGGATGGTTTCGCGCACCGGCCAGAGCCAGGCCGAATCGATGTGCGCGTGGCCCGTAGCCACCAATTGGTGGGCGGAAGCGTAGGCGGGCCTGGCCAGGACCTCGGCCAGGGTTGCCCGCCCGGCTGCGGCGGTGCCGGGGACGTCGTCGGGATCCATCTGGTCCATCATGCGCTCCAGCGCACGGAGGATTTCATGGCGCCGCGGCTGCTCCGGGGGGAGTTCGTGCATGAGCCCGGCGAGGGTCCAGATGTCCTGCTGGAGTTCCCAGACCGTCTGGTTGAGTTCGGCGATGGCGATCCTGCCCAGCCTGTACTGCGGCGCCGTGCCTGCCGTTGCCTTGTCCCCGTAGGGTGTGGCGGCGAAGGTCCAGCCCTGCGCCATGTCCGGGTTGGCGGCCGCTTCAACATAGAAGTCAACGGACATACCGCTGCCCAGGAGCTTCAGGGGAATGTACTGGTTGCGGGGCGAAATGGCCTTGATGATGGTGCCGTCCGGGCGCCAGGCGATTCCCTCGCACTGGAATCCGGGGGCTTCGTTGATGAAGCCAAGGTCCACCACGATTTCCACCGCGGTGTCCGGGCCGGTGCCCCAGGCCTCCGGGACGTCGCCCTGCAGGCGCAGCCACTTGGTGCCCCACGGCTGGCCCCAGGCGGCACCTTGTTCCTGCGGCGCGAAGTGATTCCGCAGGGCTTCCATCACTGACACAGGTTCGCCGGGCGCATCCCAGCTGCTCAGGTTTAGCGGAACGGTGCGGGCGTATACGGCGGGAATGATCCGCTCGCGGACAAACCGGTCCAGGCGGACTTCGGTGATCCGGCGGTCGTCATGCAATGTAAACCCTCTTAGGTGCTTGAACTGGAGTACTCGAATCCGGACCAAACGCGTCCAATCGATGGATAAAATCTACCGGCTAGTAGCTCAATAGCCAAGCGTCACCGGAAATCTTCGCCGAAGGTACTGGCGCCGTTTTTATCCCGGTACGTTCGCTTTTTCCTCCGCCGGGTCCTCGCCCGGAACCGTCGCGGGAACCGGCGAGGGAACCTGCGCGGCGGGCAGCGTAATCCTGCCCTGTCCGGCGTAAATATTCAGGCTGGTGCCCCGGCTGAATCCTGCCAGGGTCATGCCGCTGGCCTCGGCCAGCTCCACGGCCAGGCTCGACGGCGCACTCACCGCCGCCAGCACGGGAATGCCGGCCAACGCGGCTTTCTGGACGAGTTCAAACGACGCGCGGCCCGAGACCTGCAGGACCAGCCCGGCCAGCGGAAGCAACCGCTCCCGCAGGGCCCAGCCAACCACTTTGTCCACGGCGTTGTGGCGTCCCACATCCTCGCGGAGGCACAAGAGCTGTACGCCGCCGTCGTCCGTTATGCGGAAGAGGCCAGCGGCGTGCACTCCGCCGGTGACGTCAAAAACGTCCTGGGCTTCTCGGAGCCGGCCGGGCAGGGAAGCCAAAACGTCGGCCGGTACGGTCAACGGATCCGCCGCCGGGCTGAAATGGGAGGACTTGCGCACTGCCTTGATCGAGTCCGTGCCGCAGATACCGCAGGAACTCGAGGTGAAGACGTTTCGTCCCTTCGCCGGGAGTTCGACGTCGGGCCGCAGCTGGGCTTCCACCACGTTGAACGTCTGGACGCCGTTTTCGTCCTCGCCGGCGCAGAACCGCAACGACACCAGCTGCTCGGGAGCCCAGATGATCCCCTCGGACACCAGGAAGCCGGCCACCAGGTCGAAGTCGTCCCCGGGCGTCCGCATGGTCACCGAAAACGACAGCGCCCCGATCCGTATTTCCAGCGGCTCTTCGACCGCAAGGACGTCCTCGCGGTGGCGGACCGGGAATTCAAGGGCATTCGGCGAGCCATCCAGAACGTACTTGTGCACCTTGCGGCGCTGCGTCACCCGCCCCATCAGCGAACCGCCAGACTGTCTCGAAGGGCCCCGCGGACGTTCCGGACCTGCCGGCTGGGACTGTTCATAGGTCCATCATCGCACCACGGGCGAGCCTGTGGCGTACTGGGTCCAGCAGCCCGGCGCCTACCCAAGCAGGGCACTCCAGTCCACCGGGCCGGCGGGCTTCGCCGTGTCCTTACCTACCGCCCGGGTGGCTGCCTTGGCGGCGGGCCGGCCCTTGGGCTTGGTACCCGGCTGCTCGGGTGCGGGCACGGGCGGCCCCCACGGCAAGGCGAACGCCGGCACGGGTTCGCCAAGCTGCACGCCATGCGGCGGAACAACCATCACCCCATGTGCCGACGCCAGCCCGCGCATCATCCCCGGCCCCGTGTGCTTGGCCGGTGAGGCCATCCCGTACAGCAGGCGGAAGGGCATCAGCCTGGTCCGGCCCGGCTCCGGCTCGATGGTGGTGCCGCACGGGACCTCCTGCACCGGCGGCAGGGTGCCGTGGCCCAGCGCCGCCAGCAGCGGTTCGCCCACCGTGGACAGGGCCATCATGGCGGCCAGCGGGTTCCCGGGGAGCCCCAGGACAAAGCGCCCGTCGGGGAGCTCTGCCAGGACAGCCGGATGGCCGGGGCGCATGGCGATGCCGTCGATGACCAGCCGCCCGCCCAGTTCCGCCACGGCCCGGCGGAGGTGGTCGGTGTCCGAGCGGCCCGTACCGCCGGTGGTGATGACGACGTCGGCCGGCAGCGCGGAGGGGTCCGGCACCTCGAGCGGGAGGTCCGCCAGGCCGTCCAGCCACTCGGCATAGGAGTCGCCGATCCGTTCCTGGCCGCCGTTGATACCGCCAAGCATTTCCACGACGGCCGCGAGCTGCGGGCCGAAGGTGTCCCGGACCTGTCCGGGGACCGGCAACCCGTGCGCCACAACTTCGGAGCCGGTCAGCAGGAGTTTGACCACGGGCTTGCCCTGGACGAGCAGGTCATCGTGCCCAGCAAGCGCCGCGACCGCCAGATGGGCCGGGTTCAGTGTGACACCGGCCTTGACCAGCACCTCTCCCGCCGCTGCTTCCTCGCCGGCCCTGCGGATATGCTGGCCGTTCCCGGGTTCGCCGGGGCGGGCGGTGCCGCCGGTCATCAGCAGCGGCAGGCCGTCGTCGTCCGTTCCAAGCATGGCACTTTCGCTGCGTAGCACCGCTTTGGCGCCGGGCGGGATCAGTCCGCCGGTGACAATGGGGCTGGCCTGGTGGGGTGCCAGCCGCTGGCCGGCCTCCGCCACGATCCACGGGCCACCGCCGTTGACGGCCCATCCATCCATCGCAGACGAGGCGTAGTGGGGCATGTCGTGCAGCGCGGTGATGTCGCCGGCCAGGACCCTGCCCAGGGCCTGGCCCAGGGGAACCCGGCCCGGCGGAATCGGCGTGGCGATATCAAAAGCGGCTTTGCGCGCCTCATCCCAGGTGTGGGCAAGGTGCTTTGCCGGGGCTGTCTGCTGCTCGGGGATATCGGATTCGTCGCCGGGGGCGGTGGTCACTGAACGGGAGTCATTCGACGGGGGTCCCGGCGGATTCGGCGTCATAGTCAGCAGCCAGGGTGCGGGCACGGTCCATGGCAGCGGTCATGGCGGCGGCGTTCGTGGCCTGCCCTGCTCCCGCAGCCAGGCCGGCGGCGAAACCGGCAATAAAGGTGGTGAGCGGGGCGGCCGGGCGGACCACTGAGTGGGCTGCAACGCCGGCCAGCGACAGGATGGTGTTGACGTCGATCTGGACGTCCTCCAGTTCATACGCCTGGAGCAAGGACCTGCACCACTCTTCCAGCGTCTCTTCCTGGCTTTTCACGCTCTGCCTCCCAAATCGTCTGCGGCAGTGTTGCCCCGGAGCCCGGTTATGGGATCCGGACCGGCCACTCCAAGTGCGGCGGCATCGTCCCAGGTGTCCACGTCTGCCGTGGAGCCGGCCGGAACGGCGACAAGCTGCACGTCCAGACTAGCAAGGAGTGCCCTCCCCGACCCGTTGATTAAGCGTCCCGTTCTTTCCAGTTCCGCCACGGAACGTTGTAGCGCGACTGTGCTATAAAAACCGACCAAAGGCTGGCGGCGGCCATCCTCCGAGACCGCCACCACGCCGTCCGGTCCCAAGCCTGCCGGCTGCCCTGCGGAGTGTCCCCCGGCGGCGGGTTCTCCGGCGGCAGGTCCTCCGGCGGCGGGTCCTCCGGCGCCCCGTGCCCGGGCACGCAGCGCAGCCTTCAGCGCCACCACCGCCTGCTCCACGTTGGGCATGTCGCAGGCCAGCACCAGCGTCAGCCCGGGGCGGCTGCCGCCCGCAGCAGCCAGGGCCGCGAGCCCGGCCGCAATAGCGGCCGCGGGTCCGCTAAACGGCGGTTCTTCGCGGCAGCGGAGAAATCCGGCAGGGATTTCCCCGGCCGGCACTTCGCCAGCGTCCGGACCAACCACAACGGCGGCCCGGGCTCCCCCGGCAGCGGCGGCGGAGCGGCGCAACAGGGAGTCGCCGTCGTACGTCAGACTCTGCTTGGGCACACCACCGAGCCGCGACGAACGGCCGCCGGCGAGGATGACGGCATCGAAGTCGAGGGGGTCAGCGTCCACCCTCCCAGCTTAACCGTGCGGGCTGGAATACCCCGCGGGGCTGGAACAAGGCGGCCCGTTCAGGCGGCCCGTTCAGGCAGCAGGAACGGATCCCAGGCCGGAGTGGGCTTCTCAAGTTCTTTGATCTGCCAGATGGTGCCATGCGGCGGTTCCGGAACAAACCTGAGCTTCCAACCCATTTCAGCCGGCGTATGGTCGCCCTTGGTGTTGTTGCACCGGAGGCACGCGGCCACCAGGTTCTCCCAGGAGTCGGCGCCGCCACGTGATTTGGGCTGCACATGGTCGATGGTGTGGGCACCTTTGCCGCAATACGCGCACCGGTGACCGTCCCGCCGCAGGACTCCGCGGCGGCTGACCGCGGTGCCCTGGTTGTATCTGGGGCGGATGTAGCGGTTCAGAAGAATCACGGACGGGCGGCCCAGGATCTCCTGCGGTCCCACTACAGGGTCATCGCCCTCGGCAATAACACTGGCCTTGCCCGTGAGCACAAGCACCAGCGCCCGGCGGAAGGTGACTACCGCCAGCGGTTCATATCCAGCATTCAGAACGAGAGTGCGCATGCACGTACCTCTTTGTGGCCGCACCCGTCAGGGGCACGAGGGCCGGCTGCCCCCGGCATATCCGGGCTATGGATCGACACCACAAGAGTAAACAAAGAATCCCGGGATCAGCTAATCGCAGAAGCGGCCGCCGTCACGTGTCGAATTCGTGCACCTCACCGGATCAGGCCAGCAGCCCTGAAACAGCAAAGGACCCCAGCCGTGAGGCAGGGGTCCCTTGAAGGCTGACTTTGGTGCTAGGACACGCGGATGTAAACGGGGCCGGAGCCGACATTGGCGCTGAACACAACGGTCTGGTTGCCGTTGTAGCCCCCGTGCACGGCCTGGCCGTTGCCAGCGTAGACGGCAATGTGGGCAACGCCCGCGCCGCCGTCGGCGTAGTACAACAGATCGCCGGGCTGGGCCTCGGCGGCGCTCACGGTTTGACCGAGGGACAGGTAGCCTGCGGGCCAGTCGCGGAAGTTGATCCCCACGGCAGCCAGCGAGTTGGTGACCAGCATGGTGCAGTCCTGGCTGACACCGAGTTGTGCGTAGGCAGCGGAGAGGATGGCAGCACCCTTGCCGCTTGCGGAGACCGGCGCCTTCGGAGCGGCCGGTGTTGCCGACGCTACCTTGATGGTGGCCGCGGCCTTGGCCGGAGCCGGAGCTTCAACAACAGGTGCGGGAGCCTCAACCGGAGCCGGCGTGGTGGTCACTGCGGGCTTCTCGTAGGAGATGGCAATGGTGGAAGCAGCCGAAATGATGGCCGGGGCGGAAACCTCAGCTTCAAGGTTCGAAGCGGATGCAGCTTCACGCTGGATGCCGGTGTCAGCCGCGTTCGCAGCGATACCACTGGTCAGGACAAGGCCGGAAGCAGCAGCGATAACCGCAGCCTGACGGCCCATGCCGCCGGCGTTGTCGCCGACAGCCTTGGCAATGACAGCCAGCGAGTTGGTCTTGGCGACCTCGGCGCGGTGCCGTGCAACAGTTGCACGTGTAGTCATTAATTTTCTCTCTTTCGTTTTCCTCAGGACCGCGTGGGCAGCCCAAGGGCTTTGGACGCGCCGGCATCTTGGGGGTACGCCGGCACGCCCCGAACGGGGATTTAGCGAAGAGTTTCTCGTGAAGAAACGGTTCCGGCAGCACAGGGCTGCAGGAACTACTGGACTGCAGGAACTACGGGGCCATCGTGAAGAACGCGGAGGAGCCCGTGGATGCCACCGAGTGGAGCAGCGTGCCCTGTGACGGATTCAGTGCGCTGATCATCATGCCGTTGCCGACGTAAATGCCAACGTGGGCGCCGCCATTCTGCATGACCAGGTCACCGGAGGCCGGTGTGGCCGTGGGCCGCATGGCTGTCCAGGCATTGGTGCGGGGAATGCTGATGCCTGCCTGGGCGTAGACCCACTGCGTGAAGCCTGAGCAGTCCCAGCCATTGGGAGTGGTGCCGCCCCAGAGGTAGGGGTTGCCGATACCGGTGTAGGCAAGTGCTGCCAGACCCGAAGCGGCGGCGGAGGAGACAGTGTCAGCGAGCTTGGAGGCCGCAGCCTCGGTTGCGGCACCACCCTGAGTCCCGGTTTCGGAGGCCGTGGACTGCGCACGGACCGTCTCAACCTTCGGCGCCGGCGTCGTCTTGATGACGGGGCGTTCGAAGGAAACGGTAGCCGTGGGCGCGGCAGTTACGGCAAGTGCCGTCTGCGCGGAACCGGACTCGGTAGAGGCGGAAACGCCGGCGGTGGTGTCCGCGGCGTTGGCCGGAAGCCCCATGCTCAGGATCAGACCTGATGCAGCTGCGATAACAGCAGCCTGGCGACCTACGGTCCCGGCATTGGCACTGACGGCCTTGGACACGGAGCCCAAGGGGTTGGTGCGAACCGGTTGTGCGCGGTGACGCGCAGAAGTATGGCGTGAAGACACGAAGGTAGCCTCTCCCAATGCCTGCGAGGTGAGCTGTCGGATTCGGATGGGAGTCACCCGGCCGCGCTGCTTCACAGTGGAAGCTTTGCGACTTAACCCCAAGGCCTTCAGAATCGAAGACCAAAATTGGTTCCCCCGCCCCTGCCAGACGATGTCATGCGAACGGACCTTGAGCGGTGGCAGAGCTAGGCAATCCACTCAAGAACGTCAACTTCGGAAAAGTTGACGCGCTTTAGACGTTACAGGAGTTCCGAGCCAATGTCACATTCAGGTCACGGCACGTCGCCGCGATTCGAGAGTTCGCCATCACTTGGGTCAGAGCCAGCCGGTGGGGTCAACGACTTCGCCGTTGACCTGGACCTCGAAGTGGAGGTGGCAGCCCGTGGACGCGCCCGTGGTGCCACTGAGGGCAACCACGTCGCCGCGGCTGACCGTCTGGCCTACCTTGACGCTGGCGGAGGAGAGGTGGTTGTACGTGGTTTCAAGGCCGTTGCCGTGATCCACCACCACGCGGTTGCCGCCGCCGTACTGGTGCCAGCCGACGAACGTCACGGTGCCGCTGGCAGCAGCCAGGACGGAGGTTCCGCACTGTGCCACGAAGTCCTGGCCACGGTGGAAGTCTCCGGCGCCGCCGGTAATGGGGCTGACCCGGAATCCGAACGGAGAGACTGTAGCCAGCTGGGCCAGCGGCGAGCCGAGGCTTCCGGCAGAGGCCGCGCGGGTAATGGATCCCGCGGACTGTGCGCTCAGCAGCTGCTTCAGCTTGCCGTCGGGATCACCCTGGGTCACCACGGACGAGCGGCTGAAATCAATTTGGGCGGCGGCTTCGGCGGTAACTTCGGGCTGCGGAGCAGCGGAAACGGCCGACGCGGCCTGGCCGGGTGCCGGAGTGGCCATCACGGGGCCGGTTACGGGAACCGTCACGGTGAGAGCCAGGCCTGTTGCTGCCAAGGCGATGCCGGCCTTCTGGCCGAGGCCACTGGCAGCGGCGAAATCCGTCATCTGCCGGAAGGGACCCCGGCGGCGGCGCGCTTCCCGCTGTGGGTCGCGGGGCCTCTCCGCGGTGAAATCCTCGGCCACTCTGGGCGCCGAGGCGGGACCCACCGCACGGCGGCGGCCCCTGGAGTATTGCGTGGTCAAGAATGTTCCTCTCTGGATAGCCTGCGAAGTTAGCTGTCGGATTCGGGTCAGAGAGTTCAAAGACCCGGTCCGCCGTGACAAGCACTTGGCGCAGAGATATCCCGTGAGGATCCTTCGCTGGAAGAGGCTTGCTGCTGACGGACTTCACCCCAAGGCAGTCTTACGACTGCCGGTTGTGGTTCCCCCGCCTCTGCCAGTTGGTGACTGATGCACCTGATCCGCTGGCAGAGCTCGGCTCCGGATCAGGTAACGCTTTTGTATCGACGCTGAGTTCCAACTATAAGTGATTAACCTGGACAGTAACAATTCCGTTATCTTTGCGGAACCGGGGGTCACTGCGCTATGGGGCGGCCCCACAGGCGGACCGCCTTCCCGTCAACGGACGGAAACGAAGACGTGGGATGCCACTTCCGGGGGCAGCTCGAGCGCCCCTTCGATTCCCGGAACCCGCACGGAAATGTACTCCCCCACGCGCTCTAGGGACACCGAGGCACCGGGCCTGATCCCGCCTTCATCCAGCTGGACCAACAGCTCAGGTTCCACCTGGATGGGCTCAGCCAGCCGGCTGACTGTCACGTTCGACGCCGGCCCGTAGCCTTGCATCGCATCAAGGAGATTAATCACATCGGCGTCAGGGAGCGCGGGTGCCGGCCCGCCCAGGGCGGCCAGCCCTGGGATGGGGTTGCCGTACGGAGACTCGGTCGGGTGGTTGAGCAATTCGTAGATGCGCTGCTCTACGCGTTCGCTCATCACGTGCTCCCAGCGGCATGCTTCATCGTGGACATAGGCCCAGTCCAGGCCAATCACATCCGCCAGGAGCCGTTCCGCGAGCCTGTGCTTGCGCATCACTTCCGTAGCGCGTTTCCGCCCGGCTTCCGTGAGCTCCAGGTGACGGTCTCCGGAGACCACGACCAGTCCGTCGCGTTCCATCCGGCCGATGGTTTGGGACACCGTGGGTCCGGAATGCCGCAGCCGTTCGGCGATGCGTGCACGAAGAGCAACGATGTTCTCTTCTTCAAGCTCCAAAATGGTCCGAAGATACATCTCCGTAGTATCGATCAGATCCGTCATCCAGCTCAGCTCCTCGAGCGCAGTACCTTGCGTTGTCCCACCGTATCGCGTCCAGCAGCGGCGAGGTCCGGTAAAAAGCTTAGCCTATTTTGAATTTGTCTGGATAATCCCCGGGCGGGGACGAACGGTCTCATTGGCCGGACTATGACGGCGCCGGTTCCCGCCCAATCAAGGGGTTCAGGCAGAATATAGGAGGTCCTTATGCAGTCACCGCCGACTACCGGCCAACCCACCGCCCGGACGTGAGTCACGTCCATGCCGAAATTGGAGCCCCCGTGAGCGAAACCAGCATCACTATTCCTGCCGACCTCCTGCCAAAAGATGGACGGTTCGGCGCAGGACCCTCCAAGGTCAGGCCGGAGCAGCTCGAAGCGCTCTCAGCGGCGTCCAAGACCATCCTGGGCACCTCCCACCGCCAGGCTCCGGTCAAGAACCTCGTGGGCTCCGTCCGTGAAGGCCTCAGCCAGTTCTTCCGCGCCCCCGAAGGCTACGAAGTGGTCCTCGGCGTCGGCGGCTCCACCGCTTTCTGGGACGTCGCCAGCTTCGGCCTGGTGGAAAAGAAGGCCCAGCACCTGTCCTTCGGCGAGTTCGGCTCCAAGTTCGCCTCAGCCACCAACAAGGCCCCGTTCCTGGACGCCTCCTCCATCATCAAGTCCGAGCCCGGCGCCCGCCCGGTATCGGCCGCCGAGGCAGGCGTGGATGTCTACGCCTGGCCGCAGAACGAAACCTCCACCGGTGTCGCGGCTCCGGTCAAGCGCGTGGCGGGCGCCGACGCCGGTTCCCTGGTCCTGGTGGACGCCACCTCCGCAGCCGGCGGCCTGGACGTGGACGTCTCCGAGGCCGACGTCTATTACTTCGCCCCGCAGAAGAACTTCGCGTCCGACGGCGGCCTGTGGCTGGGCCTCTTCTCCCCCGCCGCGCTGGAACGCGCCGCCCAAATCAAGGCCAGCGGCCGCTGGATCCCGGACTTCCTGGACCTCCAGACCGCCATCGACAACTCCAGGCTGAACCAGACCTACAACACGCCGTCGCTCTCCACGCTGGTGACCCTCGACGCGCAGGTGCAGTGGCTGAACGCCAACGGCGGCCTGGACTTCGCGTCCGCCCGCACGGCTGACTCCGCCGGCCGGATCTACTCCTGGGCCGAGGCCTCCGAGTACGCGACCCCGTTTGTGGCCAAAGCGGAGGACCGTTCCAACGTCATCGCCACCATCGACTTCGACGACTCGATCGACGCCGCCGCGATCGCCAAGGTCCTGCGCGCCAACGGCATCGTGGACACCGAGCCGTACCGCAAGCTGGGCCGCAACCAGCTCCGGATCGCCACATTTGTGGCCATCGAGCCGGCCGACGTCTCCGCGCTGCTGGCAAGCATCGACTACGTGGTGGGCGAGCTGCGCAAGTAGCGCACCCGCGCGAACGGACACTTGGGGCCCAGATACCGGGACCCCAAGTGTCCGTTCGCACTGTTTTGTGGTGACGCCAGTTGTCAGTGTCCGACGGCGTCGTCCGGGTTTTCGTCCCGGGCGGCGCCGTTTGCGTTGTCCCCCGGTTGTTGGACGCCCAGATGGGAGACGACGCCGAAGTACCGCAGGCCGCGGGCCCGCCGGTTGAAGGTGAGCCGGAGCTGCTGGGCGCGGATGATCCAGATCATTCCGATCACGGCGGCGATGATCCCGGAGGCGGCCGCCACGGCAAGCGACCACCGGGGGCCGGCGACGTTGGCCACCCATCCCACGAGTGGGGCGCCGATGGGGGTGCCGCCCATAAAGATGGCCATGTACAGGGCCATGACCCTGCCCCGCATGACGGGATCGGTGGTGGTCTGGACGTAGCCGTTGGCGCTGGTCATCATGGTGATCGCGAACAGGCCGACCGGCACCAGCGCGACGCCGAACCAGAAGTAGTCCGGGGCAAGCGCGGCCAGTCCCGACGTCACCCCAAAGGCAGCCGCAGCGCCGAAGATCATCCGCAAGCGGGGCTTGCCGCGGCCGGCGGAGAGCAGCGCGCCTGCCACGGAACCGATGGCCATGATGGAATTCATGAGCCCGAAGGCGCTGGCATCCAACCCGAATTCCGTGCCCACCATCGCGGCGATGAACAGTACGAAGTTAAGGCCGAGTGTTCCCACGATGAACACGGCCACCAGGACCACCACAATGTCCGGCCGGAACCGCACATAGCGCAGCCCCTCCCGGATCCGGCCCTTGCCCGGAGCCGCCCGGGGAAGCTGGCGCAGTGACGCGGCGGGGATCTTCCACAGGCTCAGGAGCATGGCCAGGAAGGTGCAGGTGTTGATCAGGAACACCCAGCCGGGACCTACCGCCACGGTGAGTACGCCAGCCACGGCAGGCCCGATCATCCGGGCGACGTTGAAGGAGGCGCTGTTCAGGGCCACGGCATTGGGCAGGTAGTCGTCCCGCACGAGTTCAGAAACGAAGGTCTGCCGCACCGGGGCATCGAGGGCGGAGACCATGCCCAGCAGCAGGGCGAAGCCGTAGACGTGCCACAGCTGGCCGGCGCCGAGCACCACCAGGATGCCCAGGCCGGTGCTCAGTAGTGCCATCAGCGACTGCGTGATGACCAGCAGCTGCCGGCGGCTGAAGCGGTCCGCCACGAGGCCGGCGACGGGCGCCAGGAACAGCTGCGGCCCCAGCTGCAGTGCCATGGTGATGCCCATGGCTCCGGCGTCGTGATCAGTGAGGTGGTCAAAGACCAGCCAGTCCTGGGCAGTCCGCTGCATCCAGGTTCCGATGTTGGAAACCAGCGCGCCGAGGAACCAGATCCGGTAGTTGGGGATGTGCAGGGATTTGAAGGTGGACATCAGTGCCGGCCTTCTTGGTTCTCAACCCTGCGTATTCGCAACTGCCTAGTCAGCCTCGCCGGCGGGGTCGTCCTCTTCGGATTCTTCGTCCCGGTCTTCGGACCCGGGAGTGTCAGCCTCGGCCTGCGAAGTGTCCGGCCCCGAAGCGAAAGCCTCCGCAGCGGGTGACTCCTCTTCCTCTGCCGCCTGTGCGTCCTCGGGGCGGACGCGCTCGGCCCAGGGCACCCACTCCGGGGAGAGGATGGAGTCCTCCGACGGCAGGAGGCCAAGCTCGCTGACCGTGACCACCTTGGAGCGGGAGTTCCTGGTCAGGACCGCGTACCACTGCCAGCCGTGGTAGCCGGCCATTCTTGATTCGAAGAGGTGGGTGACCAGGCGGTCGCCCTCACTTTTGGCAGCCAGGTGCGCACCAATGTCCGACGCCGCCGCGATGCCTTCGATGGCGGTTCGCGCCTCGCCAACGGCAGCAGCGAGGAAGGCATCCGGCTTTCCGGTACGCCACACGGGCACGCCGGCGCGGCGCTTGGCCTCGGCCTTGGCGCCCGCTTTCCCCGCTGTTGTGGTGTCCGGCTGTTCAGCTTCCGCGTTCATGGCCAAGACCTAAACGTCCAGCTCGTCGGCAACCTTACGCAGGGCAGCCGCGATGGCCTTGCCCTTGTTGCCTTCCGGGTACTTGCCCGCGGACAGGGTTCCGGAGAGGTTGTCCAGCACGCTGACCAGGTCCTGGACCAGCGGCGCGAGGTCCCGGGCGCTGGGCCGCTTGGCCTTGGCGATGGACGGCGTCTTGTCCAGGACGCGCAGGCCCAGGGCCTGTGCACCCTTGCGGCCGTCGGCAACGCCGAACTCAACCCGGGTGCCGGCCTTCAGCTCCGTGATGCCTTCGGGCAGCGATGATTTGGGCAGGAAGACTTCCTGGCCGTCCTCGCCTGCGAGGAATCCGAAACCTTTTTCCTTGTCATACCACTTGACCTTGCCGGTAGGCACGTAATCAACCTTCTTCGTTCTGACGTCTTCTGACACGGCCGGCAGTCACCGCATCCGCACTGATGTGCGGGTTCAGGGTATGACAGCGACGGACCGTGTTGGTCTGTTCTTCAAGGTTATCCTGCCGGGGCC
This sequence comes from Pseudarthrobacter cellobiosi, assembly GCF_023913755.1. Taxonomy (GTDB): domain Bacteria; phylum Actinomycetota; class Actinomycetes; order Actinomycetales; family Micrococcaceae; genus Arthrobacter; species Arthrobacter cellobiosi. The sequence continues at coordinate 25,596 of NZ_JAMXBJ010000039.1, read as the reverse complement.
CGGAATCCTGCTTTCACGCACCCTTCGTCCTGCCGCCTGCCGCGGCTGTGCGCCCGCCGCTCAGGCCCGCCCGTGGCGCCGCCGCCGGCCGCCCGGCTGTTAGCGTTACCTGCATGACACCCTCGCGATACCGGCGCCCACTGATGATCTGCGCAGCGGTTGTTGCCATGCTTTCCCTCGTGGCGGTGGGAGCCGTCATGGCGCTGGCCTTCGCAGGCTCCGCTGCTCCGGCCTGGGTCACTGCCACTGCCCTGTACGGGTTGCCTGTGGCGTTCCTGCTGATGCTCTTCCTGGTCCTGGACAGCGTGGCGGGCCGGCGCCGGGCAGGAAAGTCCAGCGGGCGGTAACGTTGGACTGATGTCCCTTATCCGCGCTCTCAGCAAAGAACTGGAAGCACGCAGCGATGACTCGTTGCGGGCGCTCTTTGCAGCGCGGCCGGACCTTATGTCCCCCGCGGTTCCTGACTTTTCCGCCCTGGCCGCCCGGGCAAGCGCGCGGGTCAGCGTCCAGCGCGCTCTCGAACGGCTTAACAGGCCGCAGATGCAAGTCCTGGAAACCCTGCACCTGTGCACGAACACGGACACCGAACACAGCGCCTCGGCGGCAGGCGTCCGGAAACTCATTGCAGGGTCCACGGTGGCGGCGCTGGAACGCATCCTGGCCTCGCTCCAGGAACTGGCTTTGGTGCACCGGGCAGAGCCGCCGCATGGAATGGCGGTTTCGGGCCAGCGACAGCGGTACTACCTGCCGGTGGGAAGCCTCAAGGACGTGGTGGGAATCTATCCTGCGGGGCTGGGGCGCAGCTACACCGAGCTGGTCAGGCTTCAGCCCGCGTTTGCCCAGCGGGTAGTCCAGCTCGTCGCCGAGCTGCACCGCAGCGGCGTCTCTATCCAGAACGCCACCACCCCCATGGAGGCAGCCCTCGCGCTGCAGCATTGGACATCCTCGCCTGAGGCACTCAGCGAGGCTTTGGCCGACGCCCCGGAACGCACGACGGCGCTGCTCGCCAAATTCCGCAACTGGGCCATGGGTGCCGTCCCCCAGGCGCAACGGAAAGCGTCGGTCTCGAACCAGGGCGCCGACGTCGGGCCCGTGGACTGGCTCCTCGCCCGGGGCCTGCTGGTCCCCTTGGACGCCGCGCACGTGGAACTGCCACACAGCGTGGGGCTGTCGCTGCGTGGCGGCGCCATCATCAATGACTTCTCCCTGTCCCCGCCGGTTCCGGAGCTGGGCAGCACCACCGCTGCGCTTCGCCGGAACGCGGCGCTGGGCGCCATCGCTGAAACCCTCCGGCTGGTGGGTGATCTCCTCCATGCCGTCCGCGAGCAGCCGCTGGCCACGCTGCGCAGCGGCGGCGTAGGTGTCCGGGAAATGAAGCGTCTGGCCGAGACGCTGCGCATCGACCAGCACCGGGCGGGCCTGCTGCTGGAGCTCAGCGCCCTCTCCGGCCTGTTGCGCCTTGATGTGGACTCGTCCTCGTGGGTGCAGCCCCCGCAGCTCGAGTGGCTGGCCCTCCCCCGCCAGGAGCAGTGGCTGTGGCTGGTCAACGCCTGGCTCGCGAGCGAGCGTGTGCCTTCACTGGTGGGCCAGCCCGTTAACGGCCCCGGCGGTGTCCCCGCCGCGCACCGCGCCCTGGCCGGGAACACCGTCAATGCCCTTTCAGCCGAGGCGCAGCGGCCGGACGCCCCGGTGGTCAGGAAGCGGATCCTGGAAATTCTGGAGGAGCTCACCCAGGAGGCTGCCGCTGCGGACGGCACGGCACCGGTCCTGGATGCCGCGGCTGTGCTCCAGCGGGCTGAATGGACGCAGCCGCGGATGGCCCGCCGGTTCAGTTCCCTGATCAGGGGTGTGCTGGCGGAGGCGGAGCTGCTGGGACTGACTGGGTCCGGTGCGTTGAGCCAGCTGGGTAGCGCCATTGCCGAAGACAACCCGGACGAAGCATTGGGCATCCTGGGCGAGCATCTGCCTGCGGCACTGAACCACGTCCTGCTCCAGGCGGACCTGACCGCAGTTGCCCCGGGCTACCTGGCTCCCGAGCTGGCCGAAAAGCTCCTGGTGATGGCCGACGCCGAGGGGCAGGGGCCCGCCACTATCTACCGGTTCTCCGCCAGTTCGGTCCGGCGGGCGCTGGACGCCGGGCATGACGCGTCGAGCCTGCTGGAGTTCCTGCGTGAGCATTCGGCCACGGCCGTGCCCCAGCCCTTGGAATACCTGGTGGAGGACACCGCGTCCCGGCACGGCCGGCTCCGGGTGGGAACGGCCGCCAGCTTTATCCAAAGCGATGATGAGGCAACGGTGCTGGAGCTGGCGGCGGAGTCCAAAGCGGCTGGCCTGGGGCTGGCCCGGATTGCGCCGACTGTACTGATCTCCACCGCTCCGCCGCGGGAAACAGCCCAGGTCCTGCGCGGACTGGGCCTCTCGCCGTCGGTGGACCAGGCCGAGCCCGGAGTGGTCCGGCTCCGCCGTACTAACAGTGTTCCGGGAAGCGCCCGCCCCGTCTACACGGCGCCGCGGACCGCACCCGCCGAGGACGACGTCGCCGCGCAGCTGGCCGTCCTGCGGAACAGGCGGGCCGAAGCCGCCGGAAACCATGCAGGCGCCGTGCCTGGCTCCGGCGAAGCTGCGACCCAGCTTGGGCTGGAGACCCTGCAGCGGGCTATCCGGCTCAAGCAGCGCGTGAGCATGAACGTGGTGGACAGCCAGGGGAATTCCTGCCTGGAGACAGTTGTTCCCCTTTCCGTAAACGGCGGACGCGTCAGGGTCTTCGATCCTGCCAAGGAAACCGAGCGGGTGCTCTCCATCCACCGCATTATCGATATTGAGGCCGCAGAAGAACTGCGCCAGTGAAGGACTCCCCCGCGTGAACGACGGCCCGCTGATCGTCCAAAGTGACAAGACCATCCTGCTCGAAGTGGACCACGAACTGGCCACCGAGGCGCGCCATGCCATCGCACCCTTCGCCGAACTGGAACGCGCCCCGGAGCACATGCACAGCTACCGCCTGACGCCGCTGGGCCTGTGGAACGCACGCGCCGCCGGCCTGGACGCGGAAAAAGTCCTCGACACCCTGCTCAAATACTCGCGGTTCCCGGTGCCGCATTCGCTGCTGATCGACGTCGAAGAGACCATGTCCCGGTACGGGCGGCTGCGGCTGGAGAAGGACCCCCAGCACGGCCTGGTGATGCGCACGGACGACTACCCCGTACTGGAGGAGGTCATCCGGGCCAAAAAAATCCAGCCCTTGTTGGGGCCGCGGATCGACGGCGAAACCATTGTGGTCCACTCCTCACAGCGGGGCCAGCTCAAGCAGCTGCTCCTGAAAATCGGGTGGCCGGCGGAGGATCTGGCCGGCTACGTGGACGGTACACCCCACCTGATCGCCCTGAACGAGAACGGCTGGAAGCTCCGCCCTTACCAGCAGCTCGCCACCGAGAATTTCTGGGCCGGCGGCAGCGGCGTGGTGGTGCTGCCCTGCGGGGCCGGGAAGACGCTGGTAGGTGCCGCGGCCATGGCCACGAGCTCCACCACAACCCTCATCCTGGTGACCAACACAGTGGCAGCCCGGCAGTGGAAGGACGAGCTGCTCAAGCGGACGTCCCTGACGGAGGACGAAATCGGCGAGTACTCGGGCGCGGTCAAGGAGATCCGGCCGGTCACCATCGCCACGTACCAGGTCCTCACCACCAAACGCGGCGGCCTGTACCCGCACCTGGAGCTGGTGGACGGCCACGACTGGGGCCTGATCATCTATGACGAAGTGCATCTCCTGCCGGCGCCGATCTTCCGGATGACCGCGGACCTGCAGGCCCGCCGCCGGCTGGGCCTCACCGCCACCCTGGTCCGCGAGGACGGCCGCGAAGGCGAGGTCTTCAGCCTCATCGGGCCCAAACGGTACGACGCGCCGTGGAAGGACATCGAAGCCCAGGGCTACATCGCCCCCGCGGACTGTGTGGAGGTCCGCATTGACCTGCCCCGGGACGAACGCGTGGCCTATGCCATGGCCGAGGACGCCGACAAGTACCGGCTGTGCGCCACGTCCGAGTCCAAAACCCTGATCGTGGAACAGCTGGTGGCCCGGCACCAGGGCGAGCAGCTGCTGGTGATCGGGCAATACATTGACCAGCTGGACGAGATCGGCGAGCGCCTGCAGGCTCCCGTCATCAAGGGCGATACGTCCGTCAAGGAACGGCAGAAGCTCTTCGACGCATTCCGGGCCGGCGACGTGAACACGCTGGTGGTTTCCAAGGTGGCCAACTTCTCCATCGACCTGCCGGAGGCCTCGGTGGCCATCCAGGTCTCGGGATCCTTTGGGTCACGGCAGGAGGAAGCCCAGCGGCTGGGCCGGCTGCTCCGCCCCAAGAAGGACGGCCGGGCGGCCCGCTTCTACTCGCTGGTGGCCCGGGACACCCTGGACCAGGATTTCGCGGCGAAGCGGCAGCGCTTCCTGGCAGAGCAGGGGTACGCCTACCGGATCATGGACGCCAAGGATGTAGATCAGCCCGGCTAGGACCGCTCAGGTGATGCCCTGTGAGCCGTCACGTTCGGTCGTGCCGGTACGCGGATCAAACTGGGGCCGCTGGTAGGCCAGCTCGCCGCCGCTGCGGCCCCCGAACGGCCTGCCGTGATCGGCAAACTCCTCCCGGAAGAAGGCAACGCACCACTGGCCCAGCTGAATCCTGGCGCCGGTGCGGAGCACGGAGGGACCGGATGTGCTGACACTGCCGCTTACGGGACCGCGCGGTACCAGAATGTACTCGTCATTCTGGTCATGCCGGATCTCTGCGTGCAACGGATCCAGGCCGGTGAGCTGCAAGTCCGAGGCAGGATCGGTGCCGATGCTGAAGGTCTCCTGGTCCAGGGTCACCTCCCGTGGGATCTGGCCCGTCCAATGGGCTGCGTCCTGCACGAAGATCAGTCTGGGCCGCCCACTGCCACGGGTGTGATGCGTGGTTGTTATGCGGCGCGTGATCTTCCGTCTGACCATAGGCATCAGAGGCAGCGGGGTCTCGGGAGGCAGCAGCGAGAACACCTGGGACGGGCGTTTGCCCCGCCGCATCAGGGGGACAAGGGCGCCGAGCCTTCCCAGTTTGATATGCGGGGACCGGGTGACCAGCCGCTGGGCTGCCGGGCTGCTGACCGCGCCCAGGCTGACGATGCTACCGTCCGGCCCGTTGACGGTCACGCTCAGTCCCTTGTCGGCAAGCATTTTGGCCAGGGGCCGGATCTCGTCCAGGGAAGGCACTGCTCCGGTGCGGAACGCATCCAGGCCATCGACGGTGATGCTGACCGCCGTGCCCGCGGCCTTCGCACTGCCGCGGGTGACGGAACCGGATTCGTCCTGGTAGGAGAAGTCCAGATTCATGTCCAACAGATAACCGGACATGGGAGTCATGCGCCGTTCTGGTCGGAACCTGGGGCATCCTTGTCGCTGGTGGTCACGCGCAGACTGCCGTTGAGCTTCCAAGTCGCGCGCGGAGCATCGGGGCCGATGTCCCGGGGAACTTCTACGGTCATATCGACGAACTGGTAATTGATGGCAGCGCCCTTGCCCGTGAGATAAGACCACATCTCCTCCGCCAGGTCGGCCCAGTCCCGAATGCTGCGGTCGGTGGTTGCGGTGCTGTCGGACGTGTCGAAGTCAGTCATGGTGGTTGTTCCCCTTAAGCGGCAGTGAAGCTGTGAGGCACTGATTTGAAGCGGGAAGTAGGCCCTGGCGGGGCCAATAGCCCCACTATATTCCCGCGCCCCCCCACCTGGGAACCCAAAGGCCGTGAACGTTCCGGACTGCAAATACGTTCCCGACGGCGCCTGCCACACTGGAAGAGTGAAGAAAAACATCAAGCGGGTTGTTCCCCTCCCCGGCCAGGAATCGGTATGGGACTACCCACGCCCGCCCGGCGTTGAACGAAGTCAGGAAAGGGTCCGGATCTTCCTGGGCGGTCTACTGATCCTGGACACGACGGACTCGGTCCGGGTGTTGGAGACAAGCCACCCGCCGGTCTACTACCTGCTCCGTTCCGCGTTCAGCCCGGGCATGCTGGAGCCGGCGCCCGGAAACAGTTTCTGCGAGTTCAAGGGCACGGCTAAGTACCTCACCGTTCGCTCCGGCGGGACAGTGGCGGAAGAAGCGGGCTGGTACTACCCCACGCCGGCCTCGGGGTTTGAGATTCTTGCTGGCCGCGTCGCTCTTTACCCCGGCCGGATGGACCGGTGTGAGATTGACGGCGAAAGGGTGCGCCCGCAGGAAGGCGGCTTTTACGGAGGCTGGATCACCGGCAAGGTGGTGGGCCCATTCAAAGGCGGCCCGGGTACGCTCGGCTGGTGATAAGGCCTCCAGCCTCCCCCGCAAAGCACAGTGAACATCCAGACAACTCACAGATTCTGGGAGCATGATGGGAACATGAAGAAGACCGGCCCAGAAGCCAAGCTGCTAGTTGTTGATGACGAACCCAACATCCGCGAGCTGCTGTCCACCTCGCTCCGCTTCGCAGGCTTCGAGGTGGTCTCTGCCGCCAACGGCCGTGACGCGCTGGCCGCCGCCGAGCTCCACGCGCCCGATTTGGCGGTGCTGGACGTGATGCTGCCGGACATGGATGGCTTCACCGTCACCCGCAAGCTGCGGGCGTCGGGCAAGCACTTCCCGGTCCTGTTCCTCACGGCGAAGGACGACACCGAGGACAAGGTCACCGGCCTCACAGTAGGCGGGGATGACTACGTCACCAAGCCGTTCAGCCTGGACGAGGTAGTAGCCCGCATCCGTGCCGTCCTGCGCCGCACCCAGCCCCTGCTCGACGACGACGCCGTGATCCGGGTGGACGACCTGGAGCTCGACGACGACGCCCACGAAGTGCGCCGCGGCGGCACCGTGATCGAACTGTCCCCCACGGAATTCAAGCTCCTCCGGTACCTCATGCTGAACCCCAACCGGGTGCTGTCGAAATCCCAGATCCTGGACCACGTCTGGGAGTACAACTTCAACGGCGACGCCTCGATCGTGGAGTCCTACATCTCCTACCTCCGGCGCAAGGTGGACATTGATCCGGACGCACCGGCCCTGATCCAGACCAAACGCGGAGTCGGCTACGTGCTCCGGACGGCAGAGAAGCGCTGACCTTGCTCCAGCGGTGGAAATCGGCCTCGTTGAGGTCCCAGCTGGTGGCCATGATCATGGCACTGCTGATTGTTGCGCTGACCTCAACCGGCGCCGGCACCCTCACGCTGCTGCACAGCTACCTCCAGGGGCAGGTGGATGACAAGCTGTACGCCGCCGTCGACCTCGCCAGCAAGCAGCGCTCGTTCACCCAGCTGCAGGCACCCAACCCGATGGTCCCCACTGACTATTCGCTGATCCTTTACACCCCTGGTGAGGACCCCCAGCTGTTGGGCGGCGATCCGGACGACCACCCCGACATCTCAACCATCTCCGTTGAGGACGCCCAGGACCGGGGCACCCGCCCGTACCAGGTCAGGGGCACCGACGGCCAGAACTGGCGGGTGGTCGCGGTGACCGTGCTCTATATCGGCCGTCCCGCCGTGGTTGTCATTGGATTGCCGCTGCAAAGCGTGGACGATGTCCTCAAGCACGCCACCCTGGTGGTCACCGGCGTCGGCCTGCTCACCCTGCTGCTGGCCTCCCTGATCGCCAGTTGGACCGTGTCGCGGTCGTTCCGGCCACTGGCCAAGGTGGAAAAGACCGCGGCGGCGATCGCCGCCGGCGACCTGTCCCGGCGGGTGGACGTCGAGAATCCCGGCACCGAAGTGGGGCGGCTCGGCAGCTCGCTGAACGCCATGCTGGCGCACATCGAGACGGCCTTCGCCGCCAGGACAGCCTCCGAAGGCAGAATGCGCCGGTTCGCAGCCGACGCCTCCCACGAACTGCGTACCCCCCTCGTGACCATCAGGGGTTTCTCCGAGCTCTACCGCCATGGCGCGCTGGCCACCAACGAGGACGTGGCCACGGCCATGGGGCGGATCGAAAGTGAAGCCAAACGGATGGGTTCAATGGTGGAGGACCTCCTCCTGCTGGCGCGCCTGGACGAACAGCGCCCGCTCCAGCAAAAGCCCGTTGACCTGCAGCTGATCGCCCACGATGCAGTGGTGGACACGCAGGCAAGCGACCGCTCCCGTCCCGTATCCCTGACCGGCCTTGGTGACGACCGGGCCGCACCCGCCCCGGTGCTCGGTGACGAGGCCAAACTGCGACAGGTGGTGGGGAACCTCGTGGGGAACGCCCTGCGCTACACCCCGGAGGGCAGCCCGATCGAACTCGGCGTCGGGGTCCGGACCTCCGACGGCGGGCAGCCGCTCGCCGTGATCGAGGTCCGGGACCATGGCCCTGGCATCTCGGAAGAGGATGCGTCCAAGGTGTTCGAGCGTTTCTACCGGGCGGACACGTCCCGGACGCGTGAGACCGGCGGCAGCGGCCTGGGGCTCGCGATTGTGGCTGCCATCGTGGGATCACACGGCGGGTCCGTCAGGGTGGAAACGACCGACGGCGGCGGGGCTACCTTGGTGGTCAGCCTGCCTCTCAGGGACGACGCCACCAACGAGGCTCCCTCCGGCGATGAGCACCTAGCGGAAGCGCCTTCGGGCCGATCGGCCGGGCAGGATGGCGATCCTCTGGACGGAGGCCACGGAGATGGCAAGGTTATCCACATATAGCCATGGAGCGTGGCAAGGGGGCAGTGCCCGTCCGTAGGCTCGCTGTAGTGGCCCGGAGCAGCCGGGCGGGCAGCAGATGCTGTCCCACTACTTCGAGAGGCAGCAAGCCATGAGCATCATTTCCGTCGACACCGAACTCCTTCAGCTCAAGTCGGCCAACGTCAAAGCAACCGTGGACCGGATCAGCTCGGACGTCCAGACCATGAAGCGCGGCCTGGACGAACTGCAGTCCACCTGGCGAGGCTCGGCTGCCAACAACTTCCAGGCCCTGGTGACCGAGTGGACACTCACGCAGGGCAAGGTGGAGGCGTCGCTGGCATCCATCAACATGGCGCTGGCATCGGCAGCGTCCACCTATGCCCAGGCCGAACAGGGCAACACCCAGCGTTTCAGCTGAGTCCGTGGCCGAAATGCCCTCTAGGCCTCCGGCGTTCCCTGGCGGAACCGGAGCCGCCACCTGGTGCCGTCCAAGACCCACAATGAGCTATGGAGAACCGTGCCTAAGCGCGAGTAGCTTCGGCACGTCAGCAGGATCGCGCTGGTGCCGATGCGGTCCGCACCCAGGACCTCCAGTTCAGTGTGCTGGGCCGGTTCCTCTTCCAGTGCCATCATCGTTGCGTCACGGGTCCATAGCCTGCCCGAGGTTCCGATCTCCATAAAATCAGGGTGCAGGAGGACGCCGGTGCGGCCGATGTCGCCACGGATGTCGGCGCCCGACAACTCGCGTTCGAGGGCCTCGACGATCGCTTCGGGGCTCATCTCAGCCCCGGCGGACTCCGACGGGATGAATGAGTCGCTCTCCAGTTCGCTGAAGAGGTCCGGCTCGTCGTAGGGGCCTTGATTGAAGAGGTCCTGGCCGTACGAACCCTGACCGTCGGAGCCGGTCACTACAGTGCCTGCCCCGGAGCTGACGGCGACCCGGCTATCAACCGCTGAGCCAACCGCTTCCGGGGCTCCCGCGAACCCTGGGCCTGAACGCGCTGCCACACCCTGCTGGTACGCGGTGGCGGCAGCACGCGCGCGGACATCGGCTGCCTCATTGAGGTCGTGGCCTGCGTGGCCCTTGACCCATTCGAAGGTGTATTTCCGCCCGGCGATTTCCCGGTCAAGTTCCTTGAGCAGCTCCACGTTCAGGACGGGTTTGCCGTCGGCCTTTCGCCAGCCCTTGCGTTTCCAGCCCGGCATCCACTTTGTGATGGAGTTGATCACGTACTGGCTGTCGCACAGGACCCTCAGGTCCTCCTCCGGGACGTGGGCCGTGGCGCGGAACAGATCCAGGACGGCCATCAGCTCGCCCTGGTTGTTGGTGCCGTGCGGCCATCCCCCGGCGCGCCAGCAGTCGTCGTTCACATACCAGGCCCAACCGGCCGGGCCGGGATTTCCTAAAGCCGAACCGTCGGCCGCTGCAGTAATTGTCACCTAACCATCCTGCCAGACAGCGGCGACAACCGGTTCAGCCAGCATTCGGGAAACCGCTTACCGAAAAGCCTTGACGCCGAAGTCGAAGCGCGACACAATCGGGCCGACCTCGATGCGCTGATCCGCGACAAGGTCACCGAACACCGGCACACCCAGACCTTGCTCAGCATGGCCGGCTTCAGACCCGTCCTCGCGCCGAGTTCCTCGGTGCCACCGGCGGAGACCTCACGATTTTTCAAACCGCGGACCGGTTCGCCGACGTCGCCGGCTCGCCCCGGCGCCCAGGGACTCCGGCAGGAAAACCGGCAACCACCACCGGCCCCGGCGCTACGACCGGCGGCTCCTCCGGGTCTTCTACCTCTCCGGGCCCTCGGCCCTGAAAAGCTGCCCCGCCTCACGGACCTACTACGACCGCAAACGCACCGAAGGAAAACCCACATCCAGGCCATGCTCTCCCTCGCACGGCGCCGTCTCAACGTCCTCTGGGCCCCGCTCCGCGCCGGCACCACCTACAACCCGGCCCCGGTAAGGGCAGCCAGGTGGCCGCCTGAACAGTCCAGCGATCCGGCTAGCAGACGGCGGGGATTCCGAACGGGGACCTCGCCCTTCCAGACGTTCGAGGCGTTGACCGTTTGGACGTCGCGGCATCGTTATCAGGACCGCCGGAGCACCGTACATCAGCGGCTACGGGACCACGAGTTCGCGAAGGACCGGCGCCGTCGTTAGCATCGCCCTTAGTGCGGACAGCTGTTGTGCCGGTCGGGAAGATTCCGAATCTCTCGGATTCACCGTCCCGCTTCGGATGACCGCGGACGCCCGGAAAGCCGCGCAGATTGGTTGCGGCGGGCCGCCTGTTGGGCGGGCAGCCGGTCCACGCTGCCCGCCCGGGCCTGCTATAGACGTTCCGCCAGGGCGAGGGTTTCTTCGCGCAGCACATCCTTGGCCCCGAGAATTTCCACGCCCAGAATGCGCCCTTCGGCATCAAAGTCAATAATGATCTCGCCTTTCCGCCCGGGTGTTTCTATCGAATGCACCTGCGTCGACGCTTCGTCATCGCGGACTTCATCGACGAGTTGGACGTATGCGGCGCCGGCTTCTTTGTCATAGGTAATTTTCATCGGCTACCCCTTTGTCACCGTAATGATATTGCCAGTCCTGTTGTCAACGATGACCCGGATCCGGCTCGTGCCTGATCCTTGGTAAAGACGGGATGTCCCCTGGTTTCGGGCGGACCTAACGCCGTTGCGGAATACTTGCTAGATGAGTGCCTGACGTACGCCGCGCTTGGCAGCCTGCATAGCCGCATGCCGGGTGACGTGGGCCAGGATCAACAGAACAGGAAGCCAGAACGGATCTGCGATAACAGGAAAAGCGGAGGTGGCGTTGAAATGGACCCTCTGAATCAACCGGTTGTTCTCGATCAGGAATTCTGTTGCATCAGTGACGACCCTTAAAGCCGCGCCGCTCCACCCGGTCTCCTGGATGACGCACTGGGACAGACCTCCCCAGATAAGAACACTCACTTTCCCCCTGCCGCCGCATCTACACACTGGCCGTTTCGGTGGAACGGGCTTCACCATCTGTTGCCGGCTTACCCCGACCAACATGCCTTCTATGCGGATCGTGTCCCTCGGTGCAGGGAATTGCCTCCGACTTCGTTGCCACCCCACCTCGCGATGACGCAGTTGCCATTGGCTAGAAGTTAACACCTTCTCCTTCAGAGGACTCACACCTCCAAGCGGATGCCCACGCTGGGCGTACAACAAATGCGGCCCCCTCCAGTGGAGGGGGCCGCATTATGGTTTGCGCGGAACGTAGTCCGGGCGCTGGGGACTAGAAGCCGCCCATGCCGCCCATGTCGTCGCCGCCACCCATGGCCGGAGCGTTCTTCTCCGGCTTGTCGGCCACAACGGCCTCGGTGGTGAGGAACAGACCGGCAATGGAAGCCGCGTTCTGCAGGGCAGAGCGGGTTACCTTGACGGGGTCGTTGATGCCGGCAGCCAGCAGGTCGACGTATTCGCCGGTTGCTGCGTTCAGGCCGTGGCCTGCAGGCAGGCCGCGGACCTTGTCGACAACAACGCCAGGCTCGAGGCCGGCGTTGAAGGCGATCTGCTTCAGCGGGGCGTCGATGGCAACGCGGACGATGTTCGCACCGGTTGCTTCGTCACCAGTCAGGTTCAGGTTCGCGAACGCCTTGGCGCCGGCCTGGATCAGTGCAACGCCGCCACCGGCGACGATGCCTTCTTCAACAGCAGCCTTCGCGTTGCGGACAGCGTCCTCAATTCGGTGCTTGCGTTCCTTGAGCTCAACCTCGGTTGCGGCACCGGCCTTGATGACTGCAACGCCGCCGGCCAGCTTGGCCAGGCGTTCCTGCAGCTTCTCGCGGTCGTAGTCCGAATCGGAGTTTTCGATCTCGGCACGGATCTGGGAAACGCGGCCAGCGATCTGGTCGGCGTCGCCGGCACCTTCAACGATGGTGGTCTCGTCCTTGGTGACAACAACCTTGCGGGCGCGTCCCAGGAGCTCCAGTCCGGCGGTCTCCAGCTTGAGTCCGACTTCCTCGGCGATGACCTGGCCACCGGTGAGTACAGCGATGTCGGCCAGCTGGGCCTTGCGGCGGTCGCCGAAGCCCGGAGCCTTGACGGCAACGGACTTGAAGGTGCCACGGATCTTGTTGACGATCAGGGTGGCCAGGGCCTCGCCCTCGATGTCCTCGGCAATGATCAGCAGCGGCTTGTTGGACTGCATGACCTTTTCCAGGACAGCAACCAGTTCCTTGACGTTGGAGATCTTGGAGTTGACGATCAGGATGTACGGGTCCTCAAGGACCGTTTCCTGGCGCTCAGTATCGGTAACGAAGTAAGCGGAGATGTAACCCTTGTCGAAGCGCATGCCTTCGGTGAGCTCGAGCTCCAGGCCGAAGGTGTTGGACTCCTCGACGGTGATGACGCCTTCTTTGCCCACCTTGTCCAAGGCTTCAGCGATCAGGGCGCCAATTTCGTCGTCACCGGCGGAGATGGAGGCAGTAGCAGCAATCTCTTCCTTGGTTTCGATTTCCTTGGCGGAGGCCAGCAGCTCAACCGTGACGGCCGCTACAGCCTTCTCGATACCGCGCTTGAGGGACAGCGGGTCAGCGCCGGCCGCGACGTTGCGCAGGCCTTCCTTGACCAGGGCCTGCGCCAGCACGGTAGCCGTGGTGGTGCCGTCGCCAGCGACGTCGTCCGTCTTCTTGGCAACTTCCTTGACCAGCTCGGCGCCGATCTTTTCGTAAGGGTCGTCCAGCTCGATCTCCTTGGCGATGGAAACACCATCGTTGGTGATCGTGGGGGCGCCCCACTTCTTTTCGAGGACGACGTTGCGTCCACGCGGGCCGAGGGTGACCTTGACGGCGTCGGCGAGGATGTTCAGGCCCCGCTCAAGACCGCGGCGTGCCTCTTCATCAAATGCAATGATCTTGGCCATAACGGCAGTAGTCCTTTCGGGACAGTCGTTAAGAATGAACCTCACTGCAGTGCCCGCGACGGACGATCCTTCACCGGCGGCCTCTGTATGCCGCGGCTGGGGATCTCACTCCAGCTAGGTATTTCTCTCGCTCCACGACCGCCACAAAGCCCCGATGCCGGACAAACCGGACGTTGCTTTAGCAGTCGGTACGTAGGAGTGCTAACTCAATAATTAGCACTCCCTAGGTGAGAGTGCAAGCGAAAGGTCCCGCAAATCGTCCTGTCAGGGCGGCCCGTTCGCCACCGGCGATCAGCCTGCGGCCCGGCCTGCCGCCTCACGGCCGCTGAGCACTGCCCGGTTGTCTGCGCCGTAGGTGAACACCATGTAGTTGGCCGTGGTGATGTCACCGTTGGCGTCGAAGGCAACCGGCCCCGATTCGCCGTCGTAATTAATGCCTGCCCCGGTCTTCAGGACCGCGAGGCAGTCGGTGTAGGACAGGCACGGTTTGGTGGCCGGGCCCGAGGCCTGCGCGGCGGGCTGCCCGCCTGCTGTCCCGCCTGCTGTTCCGCCGGAGACGGCGATCAGGTTGGCGGCGATGGAGCGGCCGGCATCGTCGTCAGCCTTCGCTGCCGCCAGGACCGCAAGGTTCACGGCGTCGTAGGTCTCTGCGGCGAACGAAAGGTCTTTCAGGGCAGGGTTGACCGACACAAGGCGGGCCTGGAAGTCCGCAGACGGCAACAGACCCGGCACCACTGCACGGGCGCCGTCGAGGGCCTTGGATCCCAGCCCCGAACCGTACTGGGCGAAGGCGCCGTCGCTCAGGATGATGCTCTTGCCCGAAAGCCCTGCGTTATTGAGCTCTGCGATGGCGCCCTGGGCGTCGTCCCTCGCAATCAGCACTACCGCGTCAGGTCTGGCGGCCTTGGCACCGGCTGCAGCGTTCCCGGCGTCGCCGGGCTTGAATGCGGTTGTGGAAACGGTTTCCAGGCCGGCGTTCTTGGCGGCACCGGTCACCGCGGCCGAAACGTCCTTGCCGTAGGCACTGTCCTGGTGGACCACCGCAAGGCTCTTGGCGCCGCCGTCCTTGGCCAGTTTCACCAGCACCGAGGCTTGGGCAACGTCCGCCGCGGCCGTCCTGAAGTAATAGCCGCCGCTCTTGTAGCGGGACAGTCCGGCTGCGGAGTTGGCCGGCGAGACGAGCGGGACGCGCGCGGCCGAGAGGACGTCGATGGCGGCGGCGGCGTGACTCGAATCCGTGGGGCCGATCACCGCATCAACCTTGGCTGAGGCCAGATTCCTGGCCTGGGCATCTGCGCCATCACCGGCGCCTACCACCAGATCAACAGGTCTGCCCTTGTGACCGCCGGCCGCATTGATTTCCTTGATGGCAAGTTGTGCCGCGGCGAGCTGCGAGTCGTTGAGGAAGGCCTGCTCCCCTATGCTGTCCTGGATCAGCCCGATCCGCAGCGTGCCGTCACCGGATGCTTCAGCGGAGTCAACGCGGGCGTTGCCGCCTGCCCCGGCGCAGCCGGCCAGGGCGAGCAAGAGTGCCGCCCCTGTAGTTGTGCGGACGATTGTTGAACGCAAGCTGCGGGAGATCACTGAGCGGGCCGGACGTTTTCTGCCTGCGGGCCTTTCTCGCCTTCGCCGACTTCAAGCTCGACGCGCTGTCCCTCATCCAGCGCGCGGTAACCTTCGCCCTCAATGGCCGACCAGTGCACAAAGACATCGTCCCCGGAGCCGTCCACCGTAATAAAGCCGTAGCCCTTTTCGGCGTTGAACCACTTAACCGTTCCCAATGCCATAATGTCCACTCTTTTCCGTCGCGCCGTCGGTCCCCGTCGGAAGTGTGCCGCTTGTTACGGACCGAAGCCTGAAATCACTCTAGCGACAAGCCATCCGGCGGGCCGAACCACACGGCCGCTCCGGTGCCCAAAAGTTATTCAGGCGTGACCCGAGGCACTACTGGTAGCCCGGCCCTAGGACAACAACCAAGGGCACCTGGAATTCCTGGCTCTCCACCAACGTGGGGATGTTCAGGAGTTCGGAGACTGCTTCGGCGTTGGCTTTCTGCGCCGGGCCCGCATAGAAGATTGCGGATGTCTGCTGCGGAGCGCCGGCCCAGTTTCCCACCTGGCCCAGCGTCCAGCCATCGGCCTGGACCATCGAGCTGATGCGTCCGGCGAGTCCGGCCGTACCGGCCGCGTTGTAGATGGCAACACCCTTGGTCTTGTCCAGCACAGCCGAGGAGGGAACGTTACTGGGCGAAGCGCTGGGCTCGGCGTCCGGGCTCTTAGAGGGCTCCGGGTCCGCGGTGGATTCAGCGGTGACCGACGGAGCCGCGCTTGCCTCGGGTGCCGCGGTTGATTCCAGGCTGGTGGAGGCTTCACTGCCAGCCTGGGTGAACCCAAGCTTAGGAAGGATCAGGAAGGACACCACTCCGATGGCCAATGCCACAATCCCCACAGCAAGGATGGGCCACAGCTTCCGGCGGGCAGGCGCTGATGCCGCCCGGTGGACGCCCTGCCGCGAGGCGGACTCCGGAACCTTATCGAATTCATCCCGAGCGTATTTGGTCATGGTGGGGAGACGTCCTTGTTGATTGCTGCTGATGGCTCAGCACGAGCGTGGTCAGGCGTCGGAACCCAGGCGTCGTGCAGTGCGTGCCCGGTGACGCGACGTACGTAGTCTACGCAATCTCTTGACCAGCATGGGGTCGTGGGCCAGTGCAGCCTCGGTGTCGATGAGGGCGTTGAGCAGCTGGTAGTAGTGGGTCGCGGACAGATCGAACAGCTCCCTGATGGCCTGTTCCTTGGCTCCCGCGTACTTCCACCACTGCCGCTCCAGTGCCAGCATCTGCTGGTCGCGCTCGCTCAATGGGGAGTCGCGGAGGGTAAATTCCGCCAGCCAAGAGCCGCGCTCCTCCGGCTCCGGCAAATGTTCCCGAGCAGGTTCCGCCACGGCACACCCCTTCGCTGGTCTCGCTGAATCACCGGTTGAGTTACAAATCTCCTCCTCATGCTACGGCGTGAATAACACGGTTGTCATTTGCTCCCCGGCCGCAGTGTCCGGTAACCCTGCGAGAATGGGAGCGTGTTTGATTCTGACGCGCTGTTCGAACTGGCGGCGGACCCGGCGGATCCCGTTGGCTTTGCCGAGATGGCCATTCTGCCGCTCAGTGAGCTGATGGCGGCCGACTGGGCGGAGGCGCTGGGCCCCGTAGAGAGTGAGCTGCGCGGTGTCCTGGGCTTCCTGACTGCCGAAGTTGCCGCGGGGCACCGGGTCCTGCCGGCGCCGTCGAACGTTCTGCGCGCCTTCCGGCAGCCGCTGGCCGCCGTGAAGGTCCTGGTGGTGGGCCAGGACCCCTACCCGACGCCGGGCCACGCGATCGGCCTGTCCTTCGCCGTTGACGGGCGGACCCGCCCCATCCCGCGGAGCCTGGCGAATATCTACCGCGAACTGGAGTCCGATCTGGGCCTTGCCCCGCGCGCCCACGGCGACCTGTCCGCCTGGGCCAGCCAAGGGGTCCTGCTGCTGAACCGGGTCATGAGCGTCCGCGCCGGGGCTGCCGGCTCGCACCGGGGCAAGGGCTGGGAAGCCATCACGACGGCGGCAGTCACCGCGGTTGCCAGCCGGCGCACTTCCGACGGCGGGCCGGCGCCGCTGGTGGCGGTGCTGTGGGGCAGGGACGCGGAGAGCGTCCGGCCCCTCCTGCCGGGGGCGGCGATCGTGTCCAGCGCCCACCCCAGCCCGTTGTCGGCGTCGCGCGGGTTCTTCGGCTCCCGGCCGTTCAGCACCATCAACCAGCTGCTGGAGGACCAGGGAAGCCCTGGCGTAACCTGGGAACTCCCCCCCGATCCCTTAGCTTAGGCTTGCCTTATGATCACTCTTCCGGCCGCCACCAACGCCACGAAAAAAACACGTCCGCAGATCGATCTCACGGTCATTCGACGGGAAGAACTCTCGCCACACATGGTCAGGATCGTGGCCGGCGGCGAAGGTTTTACCGCCTACGTGAACAACAGCTTCGTGGACCGCTACATCAAAATTGTCTTCCCGCAGCCCGGCGTTGACTATGTCCAGCCGCTGGACCTGTGGACCATCCGCGAAACCATGCCCCGCGAGCAGTGGCCCTTCACCCGCACCTACACGGTCCGCTGGGTGGACACCGAGGCGCAGGAACTCGCCATCGACTTTGTGATCCACGGCGACGAAGGGCTGGCCGGTCCGTGGGCGGCTGCCGCCAAGCCCGGCGACGCCTTCACCTTCACCGGGCCGGGCGGTGCCTACAACCCGGCGCCGGACGCTGACTGGTACCTCTTTGCCGGCGATGAAGCCGCACTTCCTGCGATCGCCGCCGCCATCGAATCGTTGCCTGCTGAAGCGGCCGGCCTGGCGTTCATCGAGGTGGACAGCGACGCCGACATCCAGCCCCTCGCGTCCCCGGCGGGGGTTAAGGTGACCTGGCTACGCCGCCACGGCGCGCCGGCCGGCGTAGGGGACCTCCTCGTCTCAGCGGTGGCCGACGCCGAATGGGCCGCTGGCCGGGTCGACGTTTTTGCCCACGGCGAGCGCGGCTATATGAAGGGCCTGCGGGACGTGTTTTTCGTCCAGCGCGGCCTGGAACGGAGCCAGGTTTCGCTGTCCGGCTACTGGGCCCAGGGCCGGGTGGAGGACGACTTCCAGGCCGAGAAGAAACTCTCCGTCGGGAAGATCTAAGCAGGGAAGATCTGAGCTGTACCTAGCGGCGCCGGGCGCGTCGCCGTTCGTTGCTGGCCAGGCTCCGCGTCAACGGCCGGGCCAGGGTGTCGCCGAGGACAATGCCGGCCGCTGTGCCCAGGACGATCGCGCCGGCGTTGAGCATGCCGCCAGCGCCGAGGAGGATTTCGGATTCCTCGATGGTCAGCACATACATGGACCGGAAAATGGTCAGCCCGGGCAGCAGGATCAGGGCCGCCGGGACGGCCACCACCAGCTGCGGTGCGCCCATCTTCAACGCCACCACCCGCGCCAGCAGGCCAATCACGACGGCGGCGAGCGCCGGGGAGAACCGGTCACCGACGCCGAGGGACGCGGCACCCAGCAGCACAAGATAGCCCACCACACCCACGCCCGCGGTAGGCAGCAGCAGCTCCGAGGAGGTCTGCTCCGTCACGCCGATGGCCATCACTGCGACGGCGATAAAGATCACCAGGACCCAGAGGTCGTAGGCCGGCGGGAATGTCTGGGTAACACTAATGGGCTGCATTCCGGTCATGGCGCCCACCACAAAGGCCACGGCAATCCCGGCCACAATCGCACCAAAGGTCAGCAAGGTGGACAGAAACCGGCCCGCTGCGGTCACGGGGAACCCGTTGATGGCATCCTGCACCGAGGAGACCAGGCGCCCGGTGGGCAGGAGCAGGAGGATGCCGCCCACCACCACAATCGCCGGTGCGTTGGTGAGGTCAAAGCGCCACAACAGCAACGCGGTGAGTGTGACGGCGAAGGAGCATGCCGCCGTCGTAAAGAAGTCCGGAACCCGCCACCGGCCCAGCTGGCGGGCGAGCAGGCTGACGCCGATGTTGGCCACGAAGGCAATGCCCGAGGACACCGGGCCGCCGCCAAGCACACCCACAAAGACTGCGGCGAACACGCCGAACGCTATGGTGACCATCCATCGCGGGAAGGGTTTGGGGCTGGTGATGGCCTCGTCCAGCCGGCGGATGGCTTCATCGCGGCCCACTCCCCCGGCCACGATGTCCGTCACCAGCCGGTGTACCTTGGCCAGCCCGGCATAGTTGTTGGTCCAGGACCGCACCACCCGAAGCAGCGAGATGGGCGTCTGGTCCTTGGGCGCATAGTTGATGGCCACCGACTGGTTGGTGATGTCCACTTCGATGTTTTTCAGCCCCAGCGCCGCGGTGACGGCAATAATGCTCGTCTCCACTTCCAGGGCGCCTGCCCCGTACCGGAACATGGTCTCGGCCAGGTGCAGGGAAAAGTCCAGGGTCTTGCGTGCGGACGTGTCCACGCCTCCCACCTGGATCATGGGGTTGGCGTAGGGGCTTCCGGCGAGCCTGTCCACAATGCTCAGTGGCGCCGTCGGCGGGTTCTCCCCCCGCACCAGGCGCCGCAGCATCCTCTTCGCCGCCGCATCCTGGTGGATTTGGGAGGGGGTGAGAGGCTCTGTTTTGGGCAGACCGTCGGTTGGAGGCCTGCGCCTTGGGTTTTCAGGTCGATCGTTCACCTTGGTGCTCCTCCCTTTCTGGCAGTTCGTGGTTTGGTGTTAGGCCTGGCGCTTCAGTGGCAGTTTGCCCAGCAGGGTGCGCGCCGCCGCGATGGCCGCTCGGAACAGGCGGTTGGCCTGGAAGGCTACCGGCCGCACCGGCATCACGAAGTCACCCAGCAGCTGGACCACGTCGCCGCCGAAGCCCTTCTTGAACTCGTAGCCGCCGTGGCCTTCCTCGTCCTGTCCCTGGATGCCGAAGGTGCCGTAGAAGTTGTAGCGCGAGTAGCCCTTGTCCAGCCCGTGCAGCATCATTCCCCAGTACAGGGACGTGGCGCCGTTGAAGTAGATGTAGTCCTGCTTGGTGCCGCCGATAACGCAGACCACCTCGTCGCCGAAGCAGACGAAGTGGATGGCGGCCACTGTAGCCACACCCACCGAGTCCGGGAACCGCTCGATGTCTTTGAGGCTGCGCTCGTAGCTGTCCACGAGGTCCTGGACTACTTTGAGCCGGTTGGCTTTCTTTTTGCTGCCGGTCTCTTCGACTTCACGGCGGAGTTCGGCTGCGGACGCGGATTCCGCTTCCAGTCGTTCGGTAATGGACTTCCTGTACGCGGGAATGTCGATCTTGGCCATCATGAGTTTGGTGAACTCGGCCGAGGTGGTCCGCAGGAGCTGTTCGTAGTATTCGCGTTCGCGGTAGAAGAAGCCCTTCTCGTCCCCCGCTGTGCTCAGCGCATCGTAGAACTCGTCGAGGGTCTCAAGCGTGGCCTGCTCCAGGAACACACCGTTCTTTTCAGCCTTCCGGATGGCCTTCCGTGTCCGGTAGCTGGTGCCCATAATGAGCTCCTCGACGTCCGTGAAGCCGTCGAGGTGCTTGATGAACATCCAGTTCACGTTGGCGAAGTTCATGTCGGAGCCTTGGTGATCAAGACCCAGTCCCGCCAGTTCCGCCACGAGCGGCCTGTTGTCCACGATCTCGGGGTGTTCGGCGCCGTCGGCATCGCGGGTGATGTACGTCAGGTTCGGAGAAATCCGCAGTTCGGCAGCCTTGCGTTCCGCGGCACGTTCCTTGAGGAGTCCGACGACGTCACGCACCAGTGCGGCGTCCGTGTAGTCCAGGAGGGGGCCCTTGGCGCACTCGCACACCTTGTAGCCCCAGCGGTTGGTGGTGTAGTTCAACTTGCCGGCGGCGACCAGATCGCCGTCGCGCCTTACACCGAACAGTTCCACTGACTGACCGCGGGCACGCTGGAAACGGGTGAAGTCAGCGGACTGGATGAAGTTGTTTTGCGGGTGCTTGTGGGAGAAAGACTCAAACTCGGCATCGCTGAGGACGCTGAGCTCGAGTCCGGCTCCGGCCTTGGTTGGATTCACAGAAATAACCTCATCTATGGCTGCGCTGCCGCTGGGGCAGGCGCTGGCCTCGTGGTGTGGGTGGTGAGAGTGGCTGGTGGGCTGTCAGTAGAACTGCTGGCCGGTGCGTGCGGTTTCAAGCCGGCGGAAGATCCGTTCCGCGCCCTTGACCCACAAGGTGTGCCTGACGGGCGACAGCACGTAGTCGTAGCAGCCGACGAAGTCCGTCACCGTCTTGGTGAAGCTCGTCTTGAACATGCCCATGCCGTACAGGTGGTGGGACTTGTCCTTGATCAGGCCGGACGGCGGCGTGCCGCAGAAGTCGTACTCGGTGCACCCGAGTTCCTGCATTCTTCGGATGGCCGACCATTGGACTAGGTGCGAGTCGCCGTACTGCTTCCTGTTCTGCGTGGAGCCGCCGTCCTTGTAGGTTGCCTTGGATCCGTAGTTGATCACAAAGGCGCCCACACTGGGTTTGCCGCCTTCGTAAACGAAGAAGAAGCTGCCTTGGCCGCGGGTGCAGAATTCGTCCCAGAACTGGGTGTAGTACTCAAGGCTGCGCAACGGCATGGAACCCTTGGCGTTCACCGTGTCTGCCATCAGGTCATACAGCGCCCGATACGTTTCCGGGCTTGGCACCTGCTGCACCACTGCGCAGCCTTCGCGTTCTGCCCGGCGGATCGCGTTGCGGGCGCGGGAGGAGATGGACCGGAACACCTGGTTCTCCGGTGCCGCGATGTCCAGCAGCGCCGTGGAATCGTTGGACTGGATGTTCGGTGCCTTCACCAGGCCGGCGGCGGCGAGCTGTGCCCGGGCTTCCGGGGTGCTCACGATGTCCGGTTCAATCTTGATGCTGAAGACATTGAGTTTCCGGCTCCGGGCGAATGCAGCGCATGCGTCCAAGACCGGCTTCAGGTCCTCGACGGCACCCAGGTCAGGACCTTTGATCAGGTACCACAGGCGGCCCAGAACCGGGAATTTCTTCTCCAGCACCAGGTTGTAGCTGGCGGTCCCGGCAGACTCCAGGACCAGGAAGCGGGCGGTCCAGCCGCTGCCGTTCTTCACGGACGCGTAAGCAGCGGACTGCAGCATGTTGCCGCCGTTCGGGTTGGCCGTGACGTGCTTGTCCCAGTTCTCAATTTCCTCCGCTGTGGCAAAGCGGGCGGTGAATTCTCGCAAGGGGGCCGTGTCCAATCTCAGGGGTTTGTGCGCGGTTCTGTACTCGTGGTTACGTGCGGACATGTAGCCACAAGTCTAAAGCCTCCGGTTAGGGCGGTAGGTCCCCGGCATCCTCTGAAAACTCCGGTCTGCCGGACACGGAATCTTAGTCCGTCGTGTTGCCAGGCAGGAACAGACCAGATTGCGGGCCCTGGCCGCCTCTTCCAGTTCAGCCGGTTCCAGCATGGGTGACTGGTCCAGCACACGGTCCTCCAGTCCCGGCCAGAGGTCCTTGCCCTGATTGAAGTCATCCACCTGTGGGGCCGCGTTGGTGTACGTGAAGGTGTCCTGGTTCGCACCTTGGCCGTTTCCTCAGCGCCCCACACGGGGTCAAGCCGGCGGACCAGGTGCCCGCGGTCCAGGCCGTTGTTGCGGTAGCGGTCCGCGCCGGCCTGCTGCTCCTTGGGGATCCGCACGTCCAAGTGCCAGCGGCCTTCGCGGGCCAGCGGACGAAGTTCCGGGCCGTTGATGTTGACGCCCACAAGGGCCGCGAGGCGCCGCGCCGGGAGCTGCCTGACCGAGAAAATGAACGTAGTCCAGAAGCACCGTAGGCTCGCCCGGAGCCGGCAGATCCAGGGGCACGCGCAGGAAGCCTGCGTCGTAGCCTGTTACATCCCCGTCCGCTTAGCCATCAACCCGTCGTGGCACGGTGGTCCCCTATATCCTCTGCATGCTCTGGGCCCACGCCGTCCGGGTTCCCTGACCGAGCTTGCGAGGATAGGGGGACGGTGGGGAGCATGCTGCCGGATACCGCGGACCCCCGAAGGATGCCGGCCACTCAGTGACCGAACCGCTCCCCAGTGATCGAGCTTGTCAAGATCCAGGGGTTTCGCTCCCCAACCGCTCAACCCCCGAGGGGCCGGCGGGCCGGGGTTTCGAAAGCGTGCGTCAAAGCGACGTGGGCCCACGCCGGCAGGGTTCCCTGGCCGAGCTTGCGAGGCTAGGGAGCCGGTGGGCGCAGCACGCGTGAAAACTCCGGCGTGCCGGCCGGCGGTCCTTAGTCTTCGAATTCCGACAGCGGCGGGCAAGAGCAGATCAGGTTGCGGTCCCCTGCTGCGCCGTCGATGCGGCCGACGGGCGGGAAGTACTTGTCCTGCTTGAGGTGGTGGACCGGGAAGGCGGCCTGCTCACGCGGGTACTGACGGGTCCAGTCGGAAGATACGACGGCGGACGCGGTGTGGGGTGCATGGCGCAGCGGGCTGTTCTCCACGCTGAAGTCGCCGTTGGCCACCTGGTCGATTTCCTTCCGGATGGTGATCATCGCGTCGATGAACCGGTCGATCTCCACCAGGTCCTCGGACTCGGTGGGCTCCACCATCAGCGTGCCCGCAACCGGGAAAGCCAGGGTGGGGGCGTGGAAACCGTAGTCGATGAGGCGCTTGGCCACATCCTCGGCGGTGACGCCGGTCCTGGCCGTCAGGTCGCGGAGGTCCAGGATGCACTCGTGCGCCACGAGACCGCCTTCGCCCGTGTAGAGGACCGGGAAGAACTCGTTCAGGCGGGCCGCAACGTAATTGGCCGCCAGCAGCGCCGACTTGGTCGCCTCGGTCAGGCCTTCTGCGCCCATGAGCTTCACATACGCCCAGGAGATCGGCAGGACGCCGGCGGACCCGAAGTTGGATGCACTGATGGCCACGCCGTGGCCGGCTTCGTGCGCCGCCTTGTTCGCATCACCCGGCATAAACGGGGCCAGGTGGGCCTTGGCTGCGACCGGGCCAACGCCGGGGCCGCCGCCGCCGTGCGGGATGCAGAAGGTCTTGTGCAGGTTCAGGTGCGAGACGTCGCCGCCAAACTTGCCCGGCTGTGCGAGACCCACGAGGGCGTTGAGGTTGGCGCCGTCGACGTAGACCTGGCCGCCGGCAGCGTGTACGGCGTCGCAGATTTCGGTGACGTCGGCGTCGTAGACGCCGTGAGTGGAGGGGTAGGTGATCATGATGGCCGAGAGGACGTCCTTGTTGGCCTCGATCTTGGCGTTCAGGTCATCGTGGTCGATGCTGCCGTCCGCAGCGGTGGCAACCACAACAACCTTCATGCCGGCCAGGACAGCCGAGGCGGCGTTGGTGCCGTGCGCCGAGGCCGGGATCAGGCAGACCGTGCGCTGGTCATCGCCGCGGGACAGGTGGTAGCCGCGGATGGCCAGCAGGCCCGCGAGCTCGCCCTGGGAACCGGCGTTCGGCTGGAGGGACACCTGGTCGTACCCGGTGATTTCCGCGAGGTCATTCTCCAGCCCGCCGATCAGTTCGCGCCAGCCCACGGTCTGGGAATCCGGGGCGAACGGGTGGATCGAGGCGAACTCCGGCCAGGAAATGGCTTCCATCTCTGCCGTGGCGTTCAGCTTCATGGTGCACGAACCCAGCGGGATCATGGTCCGGTCCAGCGCCAGGTCCCGGTCGCTCAGCCTGCGGATGTAACGCAGCAGCTGCGTCTCGGAACGGTGCGTGTTGAACACCGGGTGCTGCAGGTAACCGGAGGAACGTTCGACGGCGGCATCCAGCGCGAACTCAGTGTTAGTGCCGGCGGCCGCGTCCACCGCTGCGGCACCAAAGACTTCCAGCACACCGGCGACGATGGCCGGGGTTGTGGTTTCATCGGCGGAGACGCCGATGGTGTCACCGTCGATGTGGCGCAGGTTGATGCCCTTGGCTTCCGCGGCGGCAACAATGGCCGCAGCCTTGCCGGGCACGGAAACCGTGACGGTATCGAAGAAGCTTGTGTGCAGGACGTCCAGACCGACTGCCTTCAGGGACGCCGCGAAGGTTGCAGCGTGGCTGTGGGTGGTCTCGGCGATTGCCTTGAGCCCGTCCGGGCCGTGGTAGACGGCGTAGAAGGAAGAGACGATGGCCAGCAGTGCCTGCGCGGTGCAGATGTTGGACGTGGCCTTCTCACGGCGGATGTGCTGCTCACGGGTCTGCAGCGCCAGACGGTACGCGGGGGTCCCGGCGTCGTCCTTGGACACCCCGACGAGGCGGCCCGGCATGGACCGCTCCAGGCCCTTCGCCACCGCCATGTAGGCCGCGTGCGGGCCGCCGAAGAACAGCGGCACCCCAAATCGCTGGGTGGAGCCGACGGCGATGTCCGCGCCCTGCTCCCCGGGAGGGGTGATCAGCGTCAGCGCCAGCAGGTCGGCGGCGACCGTGACGAGGGCGCCGCGCTCCTTGGCTGCCGCGATCACGTCGGCGTGGTTGAAGACGCGGCCGGACACGCCCGGCTGCTGCAGGACAATCCCGTTGATGACGCCGTCGGGCAGCCCCATCGACAGGTCGGCGACCTCCACCTCGAAACCGAGAGCC
>NZ_JAMXBJ010000046.1 GCF_023913755.1 Pseudarthrobacter cellobiosi | reverse complement strand
GGCCACCCGCTACGACAAACTGGCCCTCACCTACCGCTCAGCGACCGTTCTGCACGCCGTCGTCATCTGGAGCACCCTATTAGGAGACACGCCCTAGCGCGAACGGTCACTTAAGCCCCCTCCCACTGGCGCGAGTGGTCACTTAAGCCCCTGAAAGCTCCCGCAGGAGGGCCTCAAGTGTTCGTTCGCGCGGAGTATTTTGCACCCGATTCGCGATCGGGGCCAGTCAATGACGCGCTCGCGACCTGAAGACCGCCCGTATTCCCGCGGCTTAAGATAAATAAGTCACTAAAGTTTGACGAAAAGGTTCACCTAAGTAAGGCTTACCTTGCTAAAGACAAACCCCCAACGTCGAACTAAGGATGACCACTGTGCCGCTGCTGCCCCGTGTCGATGAGATGTACCTGGATGAAAATCGGGTGAGTGAAACCCTGCCCGGGCAGGATTTCGGCTCCCGCGTGGAGCTGGCCCTCGCTGCCACCAACCATCTGTTCAACACCAGGAACTCCACCCGGTACGTGGCGCAGGTGCTGCAGGGCGTCAACGCCGTGGCCACCAAACTGGACCGGACCACCCGGCCGTTCACCGGCGTCGGGCCTGCAGAAATGAAGGCGCGCATCGGCGCCGTCGACCTGGACCGGCCGCTCCCGGACACCGCCGCGGCGCTGGAAGAGCTTGAGGCCGTGTACCTCCGGGACGCCATCTACTTCCACGATGCGAAGTACGCGGCCCACCTGAACTGCCCGGTGGTGATCCCGGCGCTGGTGGGGGAGGCCATCCTGTCCGCGGTGAACTCCTCGATGGACACCTGGGACCAGAGCGCCGGGGCCACCCTGATCGAGCGCCGGCTCATCGACTGGACCGCCGAACGGCTGCAGCTGGGGGCTGCAGCCGACGGCGTGTTCACCTCCGGCGGCAGCCAGTCCAACCTGCAGGCACTTCTGATCGCGCGCAACCACGCCGTTGCCGGCCTGCGGCAGGACCCGGCCAACGCCGGACTCCGGCTGCCCGCGCTGCTGGACAAGCTGCGGATCTTCACATCAGCAGACAGCCACTTCAGCATCCAGAAGTCCGCGTCCATGCTGGGCATGGGCTTCGACGCCGTCATTTCCGTCCCCTGCGCCGCGGACCACAAGATGGACCCGGCGGCGCTCGCCGAGGCCATGGCGGAAACGCACGACGCCGGGCTGGTGCCGATGGCGGTTGTGGCCACCGCCGGGACCACCGACTTCGGTGCGGTGGACCCGCTCGCGGACCTCGCCGCCCTGGCCCGCGCCTACGGTGCCTGGTTCCACGTTGATGCGGCTTACGGCGGCGGGCTGATGGTTTCCGGCCGCTACCGCCACCTGCTGGACGGGACCCGCCTGGCCGACTCCGTCACCGTGGACTTCCACAAAACGTTCTTCCAGCCCGTCAGCTCCAGCGCCCTGCTGGTCCGCGACCGCGCCATGCTCCAGCACGTCACGTACTACGCGGACTACCTGAACCCGGAAAGCGCCGCCCTGGCCGAGATCCCCAACCAGGTGGACAAGAGCATCCAGACCACCCGGCGCTTTGACGCGCTCAAACTGTGGCTGACCCTGCGCATCATGGGAGCGGATGCCATCGGCGCCCTGTTTGATGAGGCGATCGATCTCGCCGCCCGCGTGGGATCCCTGCTGGCCGCCGACGACGACTTTGAGCTCGCCGCCGACCCGCAGCTCAGCACACTGGTGTTCCGGTACCGGCCCCGGGTCTCGGGCGCCGGTCTCACCGACGCTTACGGCCGGCTTTCCGAGGACGCGGCCGACACCCTTAACCCGGCCATCCGCGCGGCGGTTTTCGCGTCCGGGCAGGCCGTGGTGGCCGGCACCAAGGTGGCCGGCAGGCACTACCTGAAGTTCACGCTCCTCAACGCGGAAGCAACCCTGGAGGACATCAGCGAGATCATCGAGCTGCTGCGCAGCACCGGCGTGCAGCTGCTGGCGGGCGCCAGCACCAGCGAGGTGTCCGCATGAGCACCTCCACCGAACCGCGCATTTTCGACTTCGCCGGCATCGGCGTCGGGCCCTTCAATCTTGGCCTCGCCGCCCTCAGCGCGCCGGTGGACGGGCTGGATGGCGTCTTCCTGGAGCAACGGGAATCCTTCGACTGGCACCCCGGCATGATGCTGGAGCCGGCCCACCTCCAGGTGCCGTTCATGGCGGACCTGGTGACGCTGGCCGACCCCACTTCGCCGTATTCGTTCCTGAATTTCCTCAAGCAGACGGGGCGCCTCTACCGCTTCTATATCCGCGAAAACTTCTATCCGCTGCGCGCCGAGTACAACCAGTACTGCCAGTGGGTGGCCGGCCAGCTGCGTTCGGTCCGTTTTAGCACAGCTGTGCTGGATGTAGCGTACGACGCCGGCGTGTACCGCATTTCGGTGGAAGGTCCGGACGGGTCTGAGGTGCTGCTGGCGCGGCGGCTGGTGCTGGGCACGGGCACGGCGCCCTACGTGCCGGCGTCCTGTGACGGAATACTCGACGCGGCCGCTGATGGCGGCGGGGGACTTGTCCTCCACAACGCGGACTACCTGTCGAGGAAGAGTGAGCTGCAGGCCAAGCGGAGCATCACCATCGTGGGCAGCGGCCAGAGCGCCGCGGAGATCTACTACGAGCTCCTGCAGGACATCGACACCTACGGCTACCAGCTGAACTGGGTCACCCGGTCGGGGCGATTCTTCCCGCTGGAGTACACCAAGCTCACCCTGGAGATGACCTCGCCGGAGTACGTGGACTACTTCCATGGGCTGCCCCAAGACCAGCGCGACGGCCTCATCAAAAGCCAGAAAAACCTGTACAAAGGCATCAATTCCGAGCTGATCGACGCCATCTACGACCTCCTGTACACCAAGAGCCTTTCCGGCATGGTGGACACCCAGCTCCTCACCCATTCGTCGCTCACCGGCGCCGCGTGGGATCAGGCCGCCGGTTCCCACACACTGCGGCTCCGGCACGAGGAGCAGGGGTCCGATTATGTGCTGGACAGTGAGGCCGTGGTCCTGGCCACCGGTTACACCTACCGCGAGCCGGACTTCTTGGCGGGCATCCAGGACCGGATTGCCAGGGACTCCGCCGGCCGGTTCACCGTTGCACGCAACTACAGCACCGGCGTCGAACCCGGCGAACTCTTCGTCCAGAATGCCGAGCTGCACACGCACGGCTTTGTCACCCCGGACCTCGGCATGGCTGCCTACCGCAACTCGTGCATCCTGCGCGAGATCACCGGCCGCGAGGTCTACCCGGTGGAGCGCAGCATCGCGTTCCAGCAGTTCGGCGCGCCCCAGCCTGACGCGCCACAGCCCGGTCCGGTCTCCGGTTCAGTCTCCGGTCCGGCCGGACGCAGCGCCGAGCCAGCTCCCACCCAGACCGTGGAGGTGTCCGCATGAGCTTCACGTTCCGCTGTGTTGACGCCGTTGCCGATGCACCCCTCCTCCACAGCTGGGTCACCCAGCCGTACGCGTCGTTCTGGGGGATGCTGACCTCAACAGTTGACGGCGTCGTGGAGGAATACTCGAGAATCCAGGCAACGGGGCATCACCATGCCTTGCTGGGGATCAACGACGACAGCGTCCCCGCCTTCCTGATGGAGGAATACCTGCCGGCAGCCTCGCCGCTGGCCGCGGTCTATGCCGTGCAGAAGGGCGACATCGGTATGCACCTGCTGGTGGCGCCGCCGTCGGGAGATCCCCAACCGGGGTACACGGCCGCGGTGATGGACGCCGTGCTGGGGCGGTTGTTCGAAAAACCGGGCGTGGAACGCGTGGTGGTGGAACCAGACGCCAGGAACGCCAAGATCCATGTGCTCAACGAGCGGCTGGGCTTCCGGCCGGCGGGGGTTGTCACCCTGCCGGACAAGGAAGCGCTCCTCAGCTTCTGCACCCGCCAGGACTACCTCGCTGCCCGCGCAGCCCTGGGCCACCCCCAAGTCCACTCCCATGACCTTTCCGCCCCGATCCACCAGGGAGCATCATTGTGACCATCATCGAGCTGGACCTCGCCATCGAGCGGGAATCCGCCCCCGCCATTGACACCGCCGACACTGACGCGGCCGAAATTGACGCGGCCGACAGGCCGGACAGCACCGCCAATACCGTTCCCCACCTCGCACCCGAACGCTGGGCGGCGGCAAACCGCCACCTGGTCCGCAAGGCGCTCGCCGAATTCCTGCACGAACGCATCCTGGAGCCGCAGCGCCTGGGCTCCGGCGGGGGTGCCACAGGTCCGGAGGA
This sequence comes from Pseudarthrobacter cellobiosi, assembly GCF_023913755.1. Lineage (GTDB taxonomy): Bacteria > Actinomycetota > Actinomycetes > Actinomycetales > Micrococcaceae > Arthrobacter > Arthrobacter cellobiosi. Next base: position 212,991 of record NZ_JAMXBJ010000046.1, on the reverse strand, counting down.
ACCCGCGGTGTACGTGGTCCGCAGCGACGACGGCCTCACGGCCTACTCGTTCGCCGCCCGCGTCCTGGAGCTCGAGCACTGGTCGGTGGACGCCGCATCCATCCGCTGCACGCGCAGCGGCGAGGATGCCGCCCCGGATGCACTGCGCTTCATCATCGAGTTCAGGGACAACTTGGGCATCCGCGAGGAGATGCTCCCGGTCTACCTCGAGGAGATCAGCAGCACCCTGGCCGGCCACTCCTACAAGCAGTGGCTGGGACAGCCGTCCGCCGGGGAACTCGTGGCAGGAGTCACCGGCGGAACGGACCCCGCCGCCGACTTCCAGGCCATCGAACGCAGCATGACGGAGGGCCACCCGTGCTTCGTGGCCAACAACGGCCGGCTGGGCTTCGGCATCAGTGACTACCGGGCGTTCGCGCCGGAGACCGGAGCCCCCGTCCGCCTGGAGTGGATCGGGGTCCACCGCAGCAAGGCTGTCTTCACTGCCAGCGCCGGACTGGAGTACCGCGCCCACCTGGAGGCCGAGCTCGGCGCCGCTGCGTTGCAGTCCTTCGATGCCGAATTCACCGCCCAGGGTGTGGACCCCGCACAGTACTTCCTGATGCCCGTGCATCCGTGGCAGTGGGAGAACAAGCTCACCGTCACGTTCGCTGCCGAGATCGCCCAGCAGCACATCATTCATCTGGGGACCGGTGCAGACAGTTACCAGGCCCAGCAGTCCATCCGCACGTTCTTCAACACGGCCGCGCCCGCCAAGAGCTACGTCAAGACGGCGATGTCCGTCCTGAACATGGGCTTTATGCGGGGACTCTCGCCGCAGTACATGAAGGCAACCCCCGCCATCAACGACTGGCTGCAGGACCTGATCCGGTCAGACGCAGCCCTGCAGAAACGCGGCCTGGCCATGATCAGCGAGATCGCGGCCATCGGCTACCACAACGGCTACTACCAGGCCGCGTCCGCGAAGGGCTCGCCCTACCAGAAGATGCTGTCCGCGCTGTGGAGGGAAAGTCCGCTCCCCCTACTGGAGGACGGCCAGCAGCTTGCCACCATGGCGTCCCTCCTGCACGTCGATTCGACCGGCAAACCGATGGTGTCTGCCCTGATTGAGCGCTCCGGACTGGAGCCTGCCGAATGGCTGCGCCGCTACTTCGAGGCCTACCTCGTCCCGTTGGTCCACTGCCTCTACCGGTACGAACTCGCCTTTATGCCGCATGGCGAGAACGTGATCCTGGTGCTGGATAACGGTGTGCCCGTCCGTGCGGTGATGAAGGACATCGCCGAGGAAATCGTGGTGATGGGGCGCCGGCTGGACCTGCCCGAGGAGGTATCGAGGATCCAGGTTGATATCCCTGACGGCGAAAAGGTGCTGGCCATCTTTACGGATGTGTTCGACTGCATCTTCCGCTTCCTGGGTGCCCTGCTGGTGGAGGACGGGAAACTCAGCGAGGAGGAGTTCTGGGGCACGGCCGCGCGGGTCATCCAGGACTACCAGGCTGAACACCCTGAGCTGGCGGACCAGTTCGCCCGCCACGACCTGTTCGCCCCTGACTTTGAACTGTCGTGCCTTAACCGGCTGCAGCTGCGGAACAACCAGCAGATGCTTGACCTCACGGATCCGTCCGGTGGGCTGCAGATGGCCGGCCGGCTCGCCAACCCGCTGGCAAGGTTCGCCTAGCGTCGGATTCTGCTCCATCATTCGCGGGTTTCGGCCAGGTGGGCCGGTGATTCCGGGCCCGGTCCCGGGGCTTGCAGGAATGATGGAGCAGAATCCGGCGGCGGGGCGCCGCGAGTGCTGGACCGCGGCCCACCCCGGGGTCAGCTGAGCTCGTCCACCTTGCGCTGCAGCACCGCGCGCTCGGCGGCGTTTCCGCACAGCGCAAGGGCCGGCAGGAGTGCGGACCGTGCGTCGTCATGCCTGCCGAGCCGGGTGAGTAGCTCGCCGCGGACCGCGGGGAGCAGGTGCGAGCCCGCCAGTTCCCCGCGCGAGGCGAGGGCCTCCACCAGTTCCAGCCCGTGCTCCGGGCCGGAAGGCGTCGCGACGGCGACGGCACGGTTGAGCTCGATGACGGGGGAGGGGCCAGCTGTCCGAGGGCCTCGTAGAGGACGACGATCCGCTGCCAGTCCGTATCGGCCACCGAGTGCGCCACCGCATGGCACTCGGCGATGGAGGCCTGGAGACCGTAGGCGCCCAGCCCGCGCCCGGAACCCGCGGCCGGGCAAGTGCCACGGTGGGTTCGTCCGATGGACCGCACTCGACCCACCTGACCCCACGAGACAAGGAGAAGCCATGGCCGGCGAACCAGCGTTCTTTGAAATCGGCGTCGAAGATCCCGAACGGGGCAGGGCGTTCTACGGCGCGCTCTTCGGCTGGGACTTCAGCCCCGGACCCTCCGATGAGGGCGGGTTCATAATCGGCACCCCCGGCACCCCGGCGGGCTGCACGGCGGCGACAAGGGCGCGGTGCCCTACCTGTTCTTCCGGGTGGACGACATGGACCCCGCCCTGGCCCGGGTGCGTGAACTTGGCGGCTCGACGGACAGCGCGGAACTGGGCGACGAGGACCCGGCGGAGTACGGAAGATTCATGCTTTGCAGGGACGATCAGGGCTCAACCTTCGGCCTGCGCCGTAACACGGCTAGTCTGGGCGCATGGAGACACCCACCACCGCGCTCGTAACAGGGGCAACAGCAGGGCTGGGAGCGGAGTTCGCCCGCCAGCTTGCGCAGGAAGGCCACCACATGGTGCTGGTGGCCCGCGACGCCGCCCGGCTCCAGCAGATCGCTGACGAACTCGAGCGCGATTACAGCGTTTCCGCTGAGGTGCTGCCCGCCGACCTGACGGACGACGCCGGTGTGGCCGCCGTCGTCGGGCGCCTCACGGACGCTGCGCGGCCGGTTGAGGTCCTGGTGAACAATGCGGGGATCGGGCTGCTGCATTCGTTCGAAAAAAATTCCCTGGAGGACGAGCGGAGGCACCTTCGCCTGCACGTGCAGACCCCCATGGAGCTCTGCCATGCTGCGCTGCAGGGGATGCTGGAGCGGCGCTCCGGCAGGATCATCAACGTGGCCAGCGTGTCGGCTTTCGCCAACCGCGGCAGCTACTCGGCTGCGAAAGCCTGGCAGGTCATCTTCAGCCGCTGGGCCAACCTTGCCTACGGACCGAGAGGCGTGCACGTCACCGCGCTGTGCCCCGGATTCACGCACACCGAATTCCATGACCGCATGGGCATGGACAAGTCGGTCGCCCCGCACTGGATGTGGCTGCGGGCGGACTGGGTGGTCCGGGACGGCCTGGCCGACAACGCCCGCGGCAAGGGCGTTTCGATCCCCACCAAACGCTACAAACTGGTGGCCGCCATCTCGCGTGTGCTGCCGGCGCGGTTTACGTCCGGGCCGCCGCGGCGTCCGAAGCGGTAGCCCTCCGCGGCGCACGGACGGCCACCACCACGGCGATACCGATCACGGCGCCCACAAAGGTCTCCACCGCGCGTTCGGTGACCAGCAGGCCAGGGTCCGCGGGGGCGGCAAGCTGCGTCATGAGCAGGATCACCGGCGTGAAGAAGACCATGGCCCAGCCGTAGTGCCGCGCCATGAAGAGTTCGGTGGGGAACTGGAATGCGATCACCAGCAGCGCCAGCACGGCGGCAGTGTGGCCGGGGAAATACTGCAGCGGGGACAACGGCCCCGGGAAGAGTACGACGGCGACCAACGCCAAACCGACGAACGTCCCCACGATGCGGTGGATCCCGCGGTGGACGCGGCTGGGCAGGTCGGCCCCGGCGAGCGGGACGGCGGCCGCGGCCATGGCCCAGTGCGGATGGCCGCTGCCGCTCAGCACTCCGCAGGCGCCGGAGGCACCGACGGCCAGGACATAGCGGGCGGCATGCACCAACGCGGCCTGCCGGAGTTCACCGCTGAGCCGCGGAACATCCCGCACGGCACCCGCCTGCCAAGCCCGGACCCGCAGCCAGCCGGCGAAGCCCACCAGGATAGAGAACGCGGCCGAGGCCGCACCGATTAGCACGGCCGTCAGGAACGGCACGTTCGTCGGGACAGAGGCGCAGGCGCCTAATGCCAGGATGCCGAAGAACGGTCCGTTGGGCTTGAGCCGCACTTTGTCGGAGAAAAGGGAACCGGCACCGGCCAGCACGGCCTCCACGAGCACCAGCCACCAGGAGTGGAGGTGGTTGACGGACAGGAACACGCCCACCGTGATGCCGCTGAGCAGGACCACTGCCGCCTGCGCCTGGTGCTTGAGGCGAAGCTGGTGGGATTCCGAGCGTCCGTACATGCCGGTCAGGGCACCGAAAACCGCGTACATTATGAGCTCGGGACGGCCGATGGCCAGGAGCACCAGTGAGGGTACTGCCACGCTGAGGGCAACCCGTACGGCCGACAGCCGGTCGTTGTTCGCCGGGCCTAGGGCGTGCAGGGTGCGGGCATGGGCCATGACTCTGCGCACAGCCAACACCACCTATCAATCAAGCCCTTGTTCGAAAATTAGCAGAAGCCCGGAATGCTGACCATTAGCTGGGTCACAGGGCGTCGCGTGGGCGCGGCCGGGAGGCTAGCGCCGGGCACGGCTAAGGCCCGCCCTGCGTGCTTCCCCCAAGGAAAACGCGCGGGACGGGCCTTTGAGCGCGGGCTACAAGACGGCCCGGTCAGGCCGGTTTGTTGTTGCGGTGCTTAGACTGTGGTGCCTAGACTCCGGCCGGAACCTTAGTGGCCGCGGCATCGGTGACGTCCTGGGATTCGAACGGCATGTCGTCCAGGTCAATCAGCGGGTTCTCGTCCTGGGTGGCAACCAGTTCCCGCGCCTCTGCCTGCGTGTCCACGCTGGGCATGGAGCCGGGCAGCGGACGCTGGGCTGATTCCTTCAGGAAGTAGATGGCCACAGCTCCGATGGCTGAAGTCGCCATGAGGTAGTAGGCCGGCATCATGTCATCGCCGGTCGCCGTGATCAGCGCGGCAACGATGAACGGGGTGGTGCCTCCGAAGATCGCCACGGCGAAGTTGTAGGCGATGCCCATGGCGCCGTACCTGTTGGCTGTCGGGAACTGCGCGGGCAATGCAGAGGCGAGGTTCGCAACATAGAACGTCACCGGGAAGGCGATCAGCGAGAGGCCTGCCAGCGTTGACCAGACGTCGCCGACGCCGATCAGGAGGAACGCCGGGGTTGCCAGCACCACGGTGCTGATGGCGCCGATCCACAGCACGGGACGGCGGCCGATCCGGTCAGACAGCTTCCCGGTCAGGGGGATGCAGAGGCTCATGATGACCAGCACGGGGATGGTCAGCAGCGTTCCGTGGACGGGATCGTAGCCCTTGGACTCGGTGAGGTAAGTCGGCATGTAGGACGTCAAGGCGTAGCCGGCCGTGTTGGCTGCGGCGACAAGGATCATGGCCACGATGAGCGAGCGCCAGTAGGCCTTGACGATTCCGAAGGGACCCTTGGCGGCGTCCACGTCAGCTGCTGCGGCGTCCTGCCCGATGGTTTCCTGGGCATCCAAGGTGGCCTGGAACTGAGGGGATTCCTCGATCTTGTTCCGGAAGTAGATGGCGATGAGGCCCAGCGGGCCGGCAATGAGGAAGGGTATGCGCCAACCCCATTCCTCCATGGCTGTCTGGCCAAGGGTCAGCTGCAGGACAGAAACCAGCGCCGCACCCAGGGCAAAGCCAAGGTAGCTGCCCATGTCCAGGAAGCTTGCAAAGAATCCACGGCGCTTATCCGGGGCGTATTCGCTCACGAACGTGGTGGCGCCTGCGTATTCACCGCCGGTGGAGAAGCCCTGTACAAGCTTCAGGATTACCAGCAGCGCAGCGGCCCAGATGCCGATCTGGGCGTATCCGGGCAACAACCCGACGGCGAACGTACTGGCAGCCATAATCATCAGTGTTGCGGCGAGGACCTTTTGCCGCCCGATCTTGTCGCCGAGCCAGCCGAACACAACACCGCCGAGGGGACGGGCGATGAAGGTCGCAGCGAACGTTCCAAGCAGGAACAGCGTCTGGACGGACTTGTCGGCCTCGGGAAGGAAGACAGGTCCCATGGTGGTGATCAGGTAGCCGAATACGCCGACGTCGAACCACTCCATGGTGTTACCCACGATGGTTCCGCCGAGCGCTTTTTTCAGCATGGGCTGGTTTACAACGTTCACGTCGGACTCTTTGAGTCGGCGACGCGCAAGGATCTTCGGTTTACGCGCACTTGGTAGTGCGCTATTTGGTACTGCATCGTTGGGTCGGCTGGCGTTGTTCACGCCTGCTGAAGAGTCGGTCGTGCTTCGGTCTGTGGGCATTTGGGCGACTCCTATGGAGGTCATTTGCTTGCGACTTGTAGCTGCCCCGCTCTGGGCAGGCTTTCAATTTTACGCGGATTCCATGGCAAATGAGAGTTTTATACCGTAAAGTGCCTTCCTTAGAGAGGGTTTCCACCGGTTTTCAGGGATTTCTTTTGGCTGCTCTCGCCCCGTCATCATTGGGATTCTGGCGGTTCGGGCCCATCGCTATGGAATCTTTTTGTTCACGACCCCTTTTTTGCGCCATTTTTCCCCTGAGTCGCGCGGAAAAGTGACAGCCGCCACGGCCGTTCGGGCACCAGTTCCGGCCGCCACCCGGCCCCATGTACAGGCCGGAAACCGGGGGTTCACAACCGAGCCTGAAACTGCCTATTGTTGATTCATGGGAACACTGATTTTTGAGTAGGCGGACGCCTGCGGCCTGGTACCACCGGCCCCGTCCATGCTGATCTCGTCAGACACACTGATTCTCCTCAGAAAGGTTCCACCAAATGACTGAAAACACTCCCAGCCAGCCCGAATCCGCGCAGGACGATGCCGAAGCCAAGGGCATCCGGGCCGGGCTGACCGAAGCGCAGCGGGCCATGCTGGCCAGCAAATCCAGGGGCGGCGACTCCGGGCTGCAGAGCGTCGGCAAGAACCACAAGCCCACCCATGTCAGCGGCAAGCAGGGCCCGGCAGAGAAGAAGGTCCGCTGGTAAATCCAGCGCCAGGACAGCACGCCAGACCTACTATTGGTAACCACTTCATTTCATTGCGGAAGGAAGAAAAAATGGCTGAAAAACATGCTGGAACAAAGATCGAACCGGAGGTCGCGGACCATCTCGCGGCAGCCATGGACACCCCGTCCATGCCGGACCCGGCCACCATTGCGGTGACTGCGGCGATGGCCGGCGAACGCCACTGGCCGGACGGCAACGGCAAGCGCCGGCACGCCAAAGAGCGGGATGCAGGCCACGGCCGCGTGGGCCAGGAAGCTGCAGTGACGGCCGTGCACCGTACCGGCCGGCCGCAGATGCCGCACTCGTCCTAGAAACACCCCCGCTGACGACGCGCATCTGATCTGACGACACACAAAAGGCCTGGCGACACCCGAATTCGGGTGTCGCCAGGCCTTTTGCGTGTCCCAGGAAAATTTGCGCGTCGCCAACGCAGCGTCGCTACCCCTCCGGCACCACTTCGTCAGCGCTTTTGTCTAGCCGCCAGCCCCGCCACACCGGATGCCTGAGCTTCCCGCTGCCCGTCCATTCCCCGAAAGTCACCTCACCGACCAGCCGTGGCGTCACCCAGTGCGCGTCCGAGGCATCCTCGCGGGGAACATCGTCGAACGGTGACGTCTTGCGCGCCAGATCGTCTACTTTCTGGCGTAGTTCCTGCAGTTCGCGCATGCTGAACCCGCTGCCCACCCGGCCCACATACCGCAGCCTGTTGCCGTCGGGGATGCCCACCAGCAGCGAACCTACCGAACTCTGCCGCCCGCCTTTGCCCGGCCGCCAACCGCCAACCACCACTTCCTGGGTCTGCTCCAGCTTGATCTTGATCCACGTCCGGGTCCGTTGCCCGCTGACGTAGCGGCTGTCGGTCCGTTTGGCCATCACACCCTCGAGCCCCAGCTCCTGCGCGCTCTCCAGGATGTGCTCGACCCTCTCGTCCAGGACGGCGGACAGTTCCACGGGACACTCCGACGGGCGATGGAACTCCTCCAGCCGCTGCCGACGCTTCGCGAAAGGCAGCCGGCGAAGGTCCTCGCCGCCGTCGGACAGGAGGTCAAAAAGCATTAGCCGGACAGGGATTGCTGCTCGGGCCTTGGCGACGTCGGCGGGCCGGGTCAGTTTCATGCGTCCCTGGAGTAGCCCGAAATCGGGTCTGCCGGAAGGCCCGACGGCGATAATCTCACCGTCGGCGACGAACGGCCCCGCCGGCCAGCAGGTCCGGTCCGTCAGCTCGGGGTAGGTTGCGCTGACGTCAATTCCGTTGCGGCTGAAGACACGGACCCTCTCTTCGTCCGCGACCAACAGGGCACGTACGCCGTCCCACTTCAGCTCAAGCTGCCAGTCGCTGCCGTGAAGGTCGGCGGCGGTCCCGGACGTTGCCATCATGGGACTGAAATCTTCAGCGCGCAGTGGGGAAGGCGCGGCCGCGGCCGGGGAAACGTCCGCGGCAGGCTCAGTCCCGGAAGCGTCCGCCGCCGAAGTCTCCGCCGAATTATCCGCCGCGTCCTCCGCCGGAGCCCGCCGCGGATGAAAAGTGTGGTGGTCCTTGTCCATCAGGTGGATGAGCCATTGCCCTTCGGCGTCCCTGCCCTGCCCCCGACCGGTGTGGATGAGGGCGAACTTCTTGGTTCCGCCCAGGCCGCCGCCCTCGGCGCCGGTCAGCGTGGCGATGACCTCCCGGCCGTTGATCCATTTCTCCAGTTCATACGTGCCGTGGTCCCAGATAGTGACTTCGCCGGCGCCGTACTGGCCTCTGGGAATGGTGCCCTCAAACGTGGCGTAGTCCAAGGGGTGGTCCTCGGTCTGGACCGCCAGGTGGTTCTTTTCGCCGGATTCCGGGACGCCCTTCGGCAGGGCCCACGACACCAGCACACCCTCGTGCTCCAGCCGGAAGTCGAAGTGGAGCCTGCTCGCGTGGTGCTCCTGGATCACGAAAGTATCCCCATTTCCGGAGGCGCCGGAGAACGGCTCAGGCGTCGCATCAGGGTCCCGCATCGACCGGTACCGCTCCAGTCGGGCGTGCGCGCCGCCGTCGTCCGTATTCGCACTGGGGTTCCCGGCGTCCCCAGCGTGCCCGGCACCGCTGCCGACGGCGGCGAACGGGTCCTTGCCCGCCTTGACCCGGCGCAGCACGGCTTTGTAGTCGAGCTGCTCGAGCTTGGGAGACCCGATCTCCTGCCAGGTCCGCGGGGCGGCCACTGTGGGCGTGAGGCGGCCGCGCAGGGAGTACGGCACGATGGTGGTCTTTGCGGCGCTGTTCTGGCTCCAGTCCACCAGCACCTTGCCCGTGCGCAGCGTCTTTTTCATGTCGCTCACGGCGAGATCCGGGTGGTCCGCTTCCAGCGCGCGGGCCAGTTCGTGCGCAAAGTCCGAGATCTGGTCGGAGGTCTGCGTTCCGTCAAGGCCCGCGTAGAGGTGGATGCCCTTGCTGCCACTGGTCACCGGCACCGGTTCCAGGCCCACGTCCTGCAGGATGGCGCGTGCCAGCCTGGCAACCTCGGCGCATTCCTCCAGCCCGGCACCATCCCCGGGATCGAGGTCCAGGACCAGACGGTCCGGGTTCAGCTGCTTGCCGTGGGAGTCCACCTGCCACTGGGGGACATGGATTTCCAGCGAATTGATCTGGCCGAACCAGGTGAGCGTGGCGGGATCGTTCACCATCGGGTAGTAGATGGTCCGGTCCTTGTGCGTGATGGCGGCGCGGGGGAGCCAGCCCGGCGCTGAATCCTCCAGGTTCTTCTGGAAAAACACCTCGCCGGGATGCCCGGCGGTGCCCACCCCGTTGACCCACCGCTTGCGGGTGGCGGGCCGGTTGGCCGCGGCGGGAATCAGCACATGGGCCACGGCGGCGTAATAGGCCAGGACATCGGCCTTGGTGGTGCCGGTCTCCGGGTAGATGATCTTGTCCAAGTTGGTGAGGGTCAGTTCCCGCCCCGCGACCCGGACGCGCTCTTTAGGGCCGGCCATGGGTCTTCACCTCCGGACCCGAGTGATGTTCACTTGAGGGATGAGAGCCATCTGGAAAGGTGCCATCGCGTTCGGCCTGGTCAACGTGCCCGTGAAGGTCTACAGCGCCACCGAGGACCACGACATCAGCCTCCACCAGGTCCACAATGCCGATGGCGGCCGGATCCGGTACCAGCGCCGCTGTGAGGTGTGCAGCAAGATCATCGACTATTCGGACATCGACAAGGCGTTCGAGGACGACGGCCGGACGGTGGTCCTGTCCAAGGACGAGCTCAAATCCATCCCGGCGGAGAACAGCCACGAGATCGAGGTGGTCCAGTTTGTTCCGTCGGAGCAGCTGGAACCCATGATGTTCGAGAAGAGCTATTACCTCGAGCCGGATTCCAAGTCGCCCAAGGCCTACGTCCTGCTGCGCCGGGCGCTCGAGGATACGGACCGGGTGGCCATCGTCCAGTTCGCCCTGCGCGAGAAGACACGGCTGGGGGCGCTGCGCATCAAGGACGAGGTGCTGGTGCTGCAGTCCCTGCTGTGGCCCGACGAGGTCCGGGACGCCAGCTTCCCTGCGCTGGACACGTCCATCCGGATTTCCGCCCAGGAACGCGAAATGTCCGCTGCCCTCGTGGAGTCCATGGCCGCGGATTTCGAACCCGAGCACTTCACCGATGACTACCAGGCGCAGCTCCGGAAGCTCATCGAGGCCAAGCTGGAGAAGGGCGATTCGCTCGATACCGACGAAACGTTCGGCGCGGAAGCGGGTGGGGGCGGCAACGGCGAGGTCATCGACCTGATGGAGGCGCTGAAGCGCAGCCTGGAGCGGAAGCGCGGCGGCGGGAAGCCTGCCGCCTCTGAGGATGCGGACGCTGAGGACGCGGACGACGCCGGCACAGGAGAAAGTGCCGACAGTTCCGGCGGGAAGGCTCCCGCCAAAGCCGGTGCCAAGACTGCGGGGACGAGGACGACGAGAACCCAGACGGCTGCGGCGAAGTCCTCCGGAACCAAAACCGCCGCCACATCCGCCGCCAGTAAGTCCACGGCGACCAAATCCACGGCTGCGAAGCCTGCGGCGAAGGCCGCTACCACGCGGGCGCGAAAGGGCGCTTGAGATGGTCCGCGAAGACTCTTTGTTGGTGGGGATGGCCGCCGCCTAGGAGTTCCGCAGGGCGGAGATAAGCTCGCTCTTTTTCTTCGCGGAGTAGCCGGTAAGGCCTATTTCCTTGGCTTTGGCCTTAAGCTGCGGGACGGTCCAATCGTCGTAGTCGCCGGCTTTCCCGCCCTTGCGTCCCACCGCGGAACGGCCCTTCTTGGCTGCCGCGTTCGAGATGCGGGCGGCCTTCTGCTTGGACGCGCCGTCCTCGCGCAGTTCCTCGTAGAGTTCAGGATCTTTCAGGCTCGGGTTCTTTTTGCCGGGCATGTAGTCCTCCTTCAACCGGGACCAGGCAATCCTGGACGCCGTAGCACCGTATTCGCTGGTCAGGCTTCCACGCTAATTCCGGGCCTCTGGAAACACAAGGAAACACTAAGTTTGCTTGCTTTCGCGTCGGGCCCCTACCTCCAGGCGCTTTACAGCCCGCGCCGCTGCGGCCACAATGGGTCGCATTACAGCCCTGTGCAACAGCAAGCTGTCACTCGAAGCCTGTCAAAGGGAAAAGCCTGTCAAAGGAGAGGGGCGCCACCATGAATGACAAAGCGGACGTAGACGAGGCAGACCGGGCACTGAAGCAAAAGCACCGGGCCATGTGGGCCTCGGGGGACTACCCGGCACTGGCCAGTGAGCTGGTGCAGGATCTCGGGGCCATTCTGGTTGATGCCTGCGGAATCAAGCCGAAGCAGCACGTTTTGGACGTGGCTGCCGGTGCCGGCAACGCGGCCATCCCTGCGGCCATGATGGGTGCCCATGTGGTGGCCAGCGACCTCACCCCGGAGTTGTTCGACGCCGGCCGCCGGCAGGCTGCCGATCGCGGCGTCGGGCTTGAATGGGTGGAAGCAGACGCCGAGTCGCTGCCGTTCGAGGACGGTTCATTTGACGTGGTCACGTCCTGCCTGGGCGTGATGTTCGCTCCGCACCATCAGGCGGGAGCGGACGAAATTGTGCGGGTGTGCAAACCCGGCGGCACCATCGGCCTGCTCAGCTGGACGCCCGAAGGCTTCATTGGAAGGATGTTTGCCACCATGAAGCCGTTCGCGCCGCCGCCCCCGCCCGGAGCCCAGCCGCCCCCGCTGTGGGGCAGCGAAGACCACGTGCGGGAACTCTTCGGCGACAGGATCACCGATATCCAGGCGAAAAAGCGCACGCTGGCCATCCGCAGTTTCCACCAGCCGGAGGACTTCCTGCGGTACTTCAAGTCCCACTACGGTCCTACCATCTCGGTCTACAAGTTCATCGGCGATGACCAGGACAAGGCCCAAGCCCTGGACAAAGCGCTCACCGAACTGGCCGATTCCTTTGGCGAGGCCCACGGTGATGCCGTATGGCAAATGGAATGGGAATATCTGCTGTTGACCGCCAAGGAGGCCCGGTAGTGCCCGGGAACCTCGTGGCCACATCCACAATCACCATTGATGCTGCGGCGGAGCGCGTCTGGGAGGTCATCACCTAAGCAGTCCAACTAAGTAGCGCTAACTGTCGTTATGAGCCTTCAAAACGACAGTTAGCGCTACCTAGTTGGGTGGGGCAGACGCTTAAGAACCGGCGGCCGCCGTCGTACCTTCCCCAAGAGAGGGGACAGGCGCGACGGCGGCCGCTGGCGTCAAGCTGTTTACTCGGCGTCGTGATCCGTTTCCAGGATCTGGACCAGACGCGCCAGGGCGTCATCCGAGCCGGTACCTTCGGCGCGGAGCACCACAACGTCGCCGTGGGAGGCACCCAGGCTCATGAGGGACAGGATGCTCGCGGCGTCCATTGCCTCATCGGCCGGCTCGCCTTGGCGGGCGATGGTGATGTCCAGGTCGAACTCGCCGGCGGCCTCGGCAAAGATGGCGGCGGGGCGGGCGTGCAGGCCCACGCGGCTGGCGACGGTTGCGGTGCGTTCTGACATTGTTGCTCCTTTTGTCTCTCGGCTGCCTGTTGGTTCAGCGCCGTGGATCGGTAGTGGGTAAGGCCGGGGTCAGACCGTTACGGGAACGGACTCCACGGTAGCAGCGGGCCTGGCGGCCGCCCAGCGCTTGAGGGCAATGACAGCCAGCGCGCTGACCACGGTTCCGGCGAGGATGGCGACGACGAACATCACCAGGTTGCCGATGGCGAAGAATACGAAGATACCGCCGTGGGGTGCCTGCGAGGTGACGCCGGTGGCCATGCAGAGTGCGCCGGTGAGGGCGCCACCCACCATGCTGGCGGGGATGACGCGCAGCGGATCGGCAGCGGCGAACGGGATGGCGCCTTCAGAGATGAAGGATGCGCCCAGCAGCCAGGCTGCCTTGCCGTTTTCGCGCTCAGCCAGGCTGAAGAGCTTCTTGTCCAGGACGGTGGCCAGGGCCATCGCCAGCGGCGGAACCATTCCCGCAGCCATAACCGTCGCCATGATCTGCCACGGTGCCTGGTTGGTGGCGCTGCCGGCGCTCAGGCCAGCAACAGCGAACGCGTACGCAACCTTGTTGACCGGGCCGCCGAGGTCAAAGCACATCATGAGGCCAAGGATGATTCCGAGGACGACGGCGGACGCGCCGGTCATGCCCGACAGCCAGGAGTTCAGTGCGGTGGTGAGGCCGGCGATGGGGCCGCCGAGGACCAGGAACATCAGGCCGGAGGCAAAGATTGAAGCCAGCAGCGGAATGATCACCACGGGCATCAGGCCACGCAGCCAGCGCGGTACCTGCCAGGTCCCGATCAGGTGGGCCATGTAGCCCGCCAGCAGGCCGCCGACGATGCCGCCGAGGAAGCCCGCACCCATAAAGCCTGCGACGGCGCCGGCAACAAAACCCGGTGCAATGCCGGGCCGATCAGCGATCGCGTACGCGATATAACCGGCCAGTGCGGGAACCAGGAAGCCCATGGACAGGGCGCCGATCTTGAACATGACCGCACCGAGGTAGATGGCCAGGCCGCCCTCAGGTAGGTTGCCGAAGTTGTTCTCCACCACCACCTTGTCAGCGACGGCCGTGATGTCGTAGCCGCCGAGCAGGAAGCCCAGGGCAATCAGCAGACCGCCGCCGGCCACAAACGGAATCATGTAGCTGACACCGGTGAGCAGTGCCTTCTTCAGCTTCTGGCCGATGTGCTCACCCTTTTCGGTGGCCTCGTTCTCAGCCTGTTCCTCCGCCCCGAAGTGGGGGACGCGGCGCGCATTCGGATTGTCAGCTGCGGCGAGAGCTTCCTGGACCATCTTGGCGGGCTCGTCGATGCCGCGCTTGACGGGTGCGTTGATAACGGGCTTGCCGGCGAAGCGCTCCTTACCGCGGACATCCACGTCCACCGCGAAAATCACGGCGTCGGCAGCGGCAATGACGGCGGGGTCAAGCGGCTTGGCGCCCGAGGAGCCCTGGGTCTCCACCTGCAGGTCCACGCCCATTTCCTGGGCGGCGGCAACCAGCGAGTCGGCGGCCATGTAGGTGTGGGCGATGCCGGTGGGGCATGCGGTCACGGCCACGAGGCGCTTGGGCCGGGCTCCTCCGGCGGCGGTGGTTGAGCCAGTCGAAACCGCAGCAGCGGGCGCCGCCTCGGCAGGCACAGCCGCCGCGTGGGATGCCGGCTTGTCCGCCAGAGCACCGTCCACCAGTTCCACGATTTCCTCGCGGGAGGATGCATTACGCAACGCTGCCGTGAAGTCCTTTTTGATCAGGGACCGGGCCAGCTTGGACAGCAGCTTCAGGTGCTCCTGGTCCGCGCCCTCGGGGGCGGCGATGAAGAAGACCAGATCCGCCGGGCCGTCCTTGGCGCCGAAGTCCACCTTGGGGTTGAGTCGGGCCATGGCCAGCGTGGGTTCGACGACCGCAGCAGAGCGGCAGTGCGGGATGGCAATGCCGCCGGGGATGCCGGTGGCGGTCTTCTGCTCGCGGGCGAAGGCATCGGCGAAGAGGCCTTCAACTTCTGACGCGCGGCCGGTGGCAGCTACTTTGCTGGCCAGGTGCCGGATCACGTCCTCGGGCGAGGTGCCCAGGTTCTGGTCGAGCTCGACCAGTTCGGTGGTAATGAGCTGAGTCACTGTCAATCCTTTCGAAGGGCCGTGATGGTTACGGCGTCCGGGGTGGTTTGGTGGACTGCCGGGACAGTGGAACCCGGCAGGGAGGCGGCGGCGGCACCGTGTGCCACCGCCTGACGGAGGCAATCGGCCGGGGCGGCGCCCCGGCCGTGGGCGAGCAGATAGCCGGCCAGCGATGAATCGCCCGCGCCGACAGTACTGACCGCGGCGACCGGCGGATGCGTGGCCAGCCACGCGCCGTCGGCCGTTACCAGGACAGCTCCCTTGGATCCGAGAGTTGCCAGCACAGCACCCACACCTGAACGCACGACGGCGGCGGCGGCTGCTGCGGCAGCCTCCGGATCCGCTTCAAGTTCGTCTGCGGTGGACGCCGTGGCGAAGCCGGCTGCTGCAGCCAGTTCCGCCAGTTCCTCGGCGTTGGGTTTGAGGAGGTCCGGTTTCCCGGACACACCGTCCGGTGAAGTGCCATGCTGTACCGTGCCGTCCGGCGAGGGGCCGGAGACGGCAGCGACGAGCGGGCCGCCGGAGGAGTCGACGGCGATCAGCGGGCCGCCGCCGTCGGCTGCCGCCCGCAACCGCCGGGTGACGGTGGCGTAGAAGTCGGCCGGGAAGCCGGGAGGCAGGGAACCGGCCAGGACCACCCAGCTGGCGCCGCGGGCGCGTTCCAGGAGCAGCTTGATGAGGGCTTCCTGCTGGTCCTCGCTCAGCAGGGGACCGGGCTCGTTGATCTTGGTGGTCACGCCGCCCGGCTCGGTGAGTGCCACGTTGGTGCGCAGCGGTTCGTCGATGGGAAGGGCCGCGAACGGCACGCCATCGTGGAGCAGCCCGGCGAGGACGGGATCACTCCCGGCGCCCGGGAGTACCGCGATGGTTTCCAGGCCGGAGGCAACCAGGGCGCGGGAGACGTTGACGCCCTTGCCGCCGGACTCCTGGCTGACCGAGACGGCGCGCTGGACTTCGCCGCGTTCCAGGGGTCCGGGCAGGGCCACCGTGCGGTCCAGGCTGGGGTTCGCCGTGAAGGTGACGATCACGCGACCACCACGTCGACGCCGGCCTCGGTCAGGGCTGCCGCCAGTTCGGGGCTGGGCTCGCTGTCTGTAATCAAGGTGTCCAGATCTTTCAGGGAGGCGAACTGGACCAGGGTTTCTGCGTCCAGCTTGGAGGAATCGGCCAGCACCACGATGCGGCGTGCCGAATGGACGAAGGCTGCCTTGACGGCGGCTTCTTCAGGATCGGGCGTGCTGAGGCCAAAGGTGGGGTGGATGCCATTGGTGCCGATGAAGGCGATGTCCGGGCGCATCCGCTGCGCGGCCTCCACGGTTGACTGCCCCACGGCGGCCTGCGTGAGGCCGCGCACCCGGCCGCCCAGGATCTGGAGGGCGATTCCGGGAGCGCTGGACAGTTTGGCTGCGATGGGAACGGCGTGGGTGATGACCACCAGTTCGGCTCCAGTTCCGCCGGCGGAAGGCTCGACGGCGGCGCGGCGGGAAAGGAGGTCGGCCAACGCTTCGGTGGTGGAACCGGCGTCGAGCAGGATGCTGCCGGACGCGGCCTGGGGGATGAGGGCCAGGGCAGCCTGCGCGATGCGCATCTTCTGGTCCGGGCGCTGGATGGTCCGTTCGTTGATGCTTTCCTCGGTGGTGCTGAAGCGGTCGGCCGCAACTGCTCCGCCGTGGACCCGCCGCAGGGTGCCGGTGGTTTCGAGGGTGGCGAGGTCGCGCCGGACGGTTTCGGTGGTGATGCGGAAGCGCTCCGCCAGCATGGTCACGCTGACCCGGCCCGTGCCGGCGACTAGCTCGGCAATCTTCTGCTGGCGCTCCTCGGCGAACACGTACCCTCCATTGCGTAAAGTGCTGAATCCCAGCGGCTGTGAAGTCCAGTGACTGGCATCACATGATGTTGAATTACTTGACTTTATCTGTGTCCATGTTGGTTTGTCAACGAAAGCCACAAAAGCACAGAAAGCCGGACCGGGCCTTCGCTCGGAAACGGAAAAGCCGGGCCGGACCTGTGTGGTCCGGCCCGGCGTCCGGGTGGTCTTGGGGCCTAGATGCCGCCGTCGCGGCTTTCGTTGCGGGTGATGCGCTCGCCGGTGTTGGGATCAACCACCGAACGGGTTTCGCTGACGCGGCGGCTGCGGCCCGGTGAGGCCAGGATGAGGGAGGCGATCAGCCCGATCACACCAACGGCCATCAGGATGTAGCCCACCATGACCTGGTCTATGAAGGGGATCAGTCCCGGGGCGACGGCCCAGGCCAGGATGGCGCCGAGTGCAATAAGGAAGATGGAGGAACCGATTCTCATGACTTGCTCCTTGTTGTTCGAGTACAAGTGGTGCCGAACTTGATAAGCATGCTGTCGTACGCTCACGCTACAGCCCGGAGGGGCGCGATTCAATCACTGGGCGGGCCTCGGGTGGGCGTCGTGCCTGCTCAGTGGCGCCACTGGCTAGGCTGATCTAATGGAGACAGTTGTTTGGTCCAAGCCGGAGGCTGAACGGGACGGCACGCCGCTGCTTGTCCTGATGCATGGCTATGGCACCGATGAGTCGCGGATGGTGCGGCTGTTCGAATACCTGCCGGCCGAGTTCACTTGTGTTGCGCTGCGGGCCCCCGTGGTTATCGGCGACCACTACGGCTGGTTCCTGCTGGACTACTTCCTGGCCAACGATTTCGCGGATGTCATCGCTGCCACCAATACCGTCCAGGCGTGGATTAACTCTGTCAGGGGCCAGCACGTCAGCGTGAGTCTGTTGGGTTACTCGCAGGGAATGGCCATGGCCAGCACGCTGCTCCGGCTCCATCCCTCGGATTACAAGGCCACGGTTGGGCTTTCCGGTTTTGTGCTGGAGAACGAGCTGCTGTCCCTGACCGAATCCTTCACAGCCCCGCCGCCCTTCTTCTGGGGGCGGGACAAGGCGGACCTGGTGATCAATGAGGACGCCACGGCCTACACCGGACAATGGCTGAACGAAAACACCCGGCTGACCGCCAGGACGTATCCGGGCATGGGCCACGCCATGAGCAAGACGGAGATGGTGGACGTCAGCGCCTTCCTACGCCACTACGTGCTCGGCTGAACTGCGTAATCGGTTCAAGCGCGTCGGTTGAACCCTGTGCCCGGCCGGGCGTGTGCCCCGCATCGCAATATGAGAAAAAACAGTTGCGCGCGAAATTTGTAAGCGCTTACACTCGTCGGTGGCCCACTCTTTGCGGGCCGTTGAAACCATCGGAAAGGGCAGCCGGACAGATGCCATGTGCCAGGCCTCCATCCAGGCCTCCTGCCCGCTCTGCGCCGCGGTGCCTGCTCCGCCAAGTTGTCAGGCCGTGCCAAGGCGCTCATGATGGAAGAAGACGTTAACAGCAGCCCATCGGCCCGCCGTGGTTTTACCGTGGCCCTAGCCGCCCCTGTTGACCCGGCGGCATCGTGGCCGCCCTCTCCGCTCCTGCTTGGACCCCTACTTGCTGCCCGCCGCTTTTCTGCCAGCTCTTCCACGTTCCGCCTGCTTGCACAGCCCCACTTACATAGCCCCATTACTTACCTCCCTGTGACAACCCGCCCGTGACATCCCGCCTGTTGCCCGCCGTCTGAAAGGACACCGCGCATGACTGACGTTCTGAAAACCCAAAGCACCAGCTGGACCACTGCCTCCGCCATCCTGTTCGACCTCGACGGCGTGCTGACCCCCACGGCCACTGTTCACGAACAGGCGTGGAAGGAACTCTTTGAGGGCTTCCTGAAGTCCCGTCCGGATGTTCCCGGCTACCGCGAGGACGACTACTTCGATCACATCGACGGCAAGCCCAGGTTCGACGGCGTCCGGGACTTCCTGGCGTCCCGCGGCATCGTGCTGCCAGAAGGCGCGCCAAGTGACGGCAATGCCGGTCAAGATTCCACCGAGGACGCCGGGCAGGACGCCACCCAGCAGGACGGCACGCAGCAGGACCCCGCCAACGCCACCGTCCAGGGACTGGGCAACCGGAAGAACAAGGTTTTCAACGAAATCGTCAGCGCTGGCGTCCAGCCGTTTGAGGGCTCGGTGCGCTTCCTGGAAGCCGCCGTGGACCGCGGACTCAAGGTCGCCGTCGTATCCTCATCCCGGAACGCACCGGCTGTCCTGAAGGCCGCCGGCCTGAACGGGTACTTCGAAATAGTGGTTGACGGTGTGGTTGCCGCGGCCGAAGGCCTGCCCGGCAAACCGAGCCCCGCCACGTACCAGTACGCCGCGGAACTGCTGGGGCTGCCCAGCGAAGAATGCGTGGTGGTTGAGGACGCCGTCTCGGGTGTCCAGGCCGGACACGCGGGGCAGTTCCACTCGGTGATCGGCGTGGACCGCGGCGCCGGCCGGCAGACCCTGATCGACGCCGGAGCCACAAGCGTGGTCAACGACCTCGACGAACTGCTCTAACAGCCATCGCCGCCTGACGCTCCCCCGGCCTCAGGCACGAAGCACTTCCCCGCAACGCACAACGCCAAAGGACCCCAACACCATGGCTCTTATCACCGCGGACCGTGAACGGTTCCCCAACACCCCCTGGCAGCTTGTGGAAACACAGCACCAGCCGGGCAGCGCGGGCACCCTTGAGACGCTCTTTGCCCTGGGCAACGGCCATCTGGGTATCCGCGGTGCGCACTGGGCGGCCTCGGACGCAGACCTTCCGGGCAGCTTCATCAACGGCCTCCATGAGATCTGGGACATCAAGCATGCGGAGAACGCGTTCGGCTTCGCCCGGACCGGACAGCGGATCATCTACATCCCGGATGCGAACAACTTCACGGTGATCATCGACGGCGAGAGCCTGACCCTCGCCGAATCAGCCGTGCTGGACTTCCGCCGCTCCGTCGACTTCGCCACCGGCATCTACGAATGCCGGATCACGTGGCTGTGCCGGTCCGGCGCCACGGTGACCACCACAGAACGCCGCGCCGTGGGCTTCGCCTCACGCGGCAGCCTGGGCATCTCGCTCGAAGTCGCCGCGGACCGCGAGGTTTCCGCCGACGTGACGTCCTCCGTTATCAACCGCCAGGACCAGCCTGTGGAGGACCACTCGGCGCACGACCCGCGCCGGGCAGGCCGGCACGCAGGCCGGGTTCTCCTGCCGGTAAGGACCGACGGCGGCGACGGCTCGCTCCGTCTCTCCTGGGAAGCGGCGGAATCCGGGCAGCGCGTGGGAATCGCCGTGGACCACTGGACTTCCGCCGGCCACCAGCCCTTTGAGACCGTTGCAGGCGAAGACGACAGCAGCGTCCGGTACGTCCTTGCCGTCCGCGCCGACGAGCCGTTCCGGCTCGAAAAGAGCGTCAGCTATGCCGCCGGCCGCGGCGTCCAGGACTCGGACCGGGACGCGGCGGAGGCCGCCGAAGCCGGGCTCCGGTCTGTGGAGGACATCTTCACCGAGAGCCGCGAGCATTACCGCGCGTACTGGGATACCTCGGACATCGTGGTGGGTGGCCAGCCCGAGCTCCAGCAGGCCATCCGGTGGAACCTGTTCCAGCTGGCCCAGGCCACCGCGCGGGCGGACATCGCCGGCATCCCCGCAAAGGGGGTCACCGGATCGGGTTACGAGGGGCACTACTTCTGGGACCAGGAGGTCTACCTCCTGCCCTACCTCACCTACACGAACCCCGACGGTGCCCGCCAGGTCCTGGAGTTCCGGCACGACATGCTGCCGGCCGCCAAGATCCGGGCCAAGGAGCTCAGCGTGGACGGGGCACTGTTCCCGTGGCGCACCATCAATGGGTTGGAAGCCAGCGCCTATTACGCTGCCGGCACGGCGCAGTTCCATATCGCAGCCGCCATCGCCTTTGCCACCAACCGCTACCTGTGGGCCAGCGGCGACGCAACCTTCCGCGAGGGCATGGGCGCTGAACTCCTGATCGAAACCGCCCGCATGTGGAGCTCCCTGGGCTTCTTCGGCAAGGACGGCCTCTTCCACATCCACGGCGTCACCGGACCGGACGAGTACACGGCGGTTGTCAACGACAACCTCTACACCAACGTGATGGCCCGGTTTAACCTGCGCGCCGCCGCAGCGCTGGACCATCCGGAGATCGACGACGCCGAACGCGAGCTGTGGGAGCAGGCCGCCAACCGCATGCAGCTGCCCTTCGACGAAGACCTGCAGGTCTTCTCGCAGGACAACGACTTCATGACCCTGGAGTCGTGGGACTGGACCACTCCCCGGTCCAAGTACCCGCTGCTGCTCCACTTCCACCCGCTGGTGATCTACCGCCACCAGGTGTTGAAGCAGGCAGACACTGTGCTGGCCATGTTCCTGCAGTGGCAGGATTTCTCCGCCGATGAGAAGCGCCGCGCGTTCGATTTCTACGACCCCATCACCACCGGCGATTCCACCCTGTCCGCCTGCGTGCAGGGGATCATGGCCGCCGAGGTGGGGCACCCCGAAGCTGCCCTGAAGCACTTCACCAACGCCGTTTTCATTGACCTCGACGACACCCACGGCAACACCATCGACGGCGTGCACATCGCCTCCGCCGGGGGAGTCTGGAGCTCGCTGGTCTCCGGCTTTGCGGGGCTCCGGGACCAAGGCCACGTGCCGTTCTTCGATCCGCGGCTTCCGGCGGAGTGGGAGGCGCTGTCCTTCCACCTGAAGATCCAGGGCCGGCTGCTACTGGTGGAGCTCGACGCCGGCGCACTCACGCTCAGCGTCCGCAGCGGCGGACCGCTGGACGTGGATGTCCGCGGCCAGGTGCATAGCATCGGCGAAGAAGCGGTCCGGGTTGCCCTGGACCCCTTTGAGGTTCCGGAACGTACTGTCTTCCCCAGTGGGCCCCCGACGGCGAGCCTCCCCATTGTGAGGTGAGGCGCCTGTGAGGTGAGGCTCCCGCCTGGGGTGACGCGCCTGACGTGACTGCGCCGTCTCTGGTGACGGGGTGCGTCAGTCTCCTGCCGCCGTCGTGCGTTCCACCACAACTGGCCTGTCCAGCGGGTGAGCCAGTTCGTCGGCGGGCATCCGGGCGGCGATCATGGCGATCACCGCCAGGACGGGGCAGACGACGCCGGCGGCAAGGAAGATTGCCCAGATGGGGAAGACCTCGGCTGCCGGTCCGGCCAGTGCCATGGAGATGGGCATCAGCGCGAGGGACACAAAGAAGTCCAGGCTGGAGACCCTTCCCAGCAGGTGGCTGGGCACGCGTCGTTGCAGCAGCGTTCCCCAGATGACCATGCCCACGCTGCCGGTGGCGCCCCAGACGAACATTGCGGCGGCCACGGTCCAGAAGCTGTCCAGAATGCCGACGGCGGCCAGTGGCAGGCTGCCCGCACCCCAGGACACCATCATCACCGTGAGGTAGCGGCGCGGCAGTTTCAGGGACGCGGTGATCAGCGAGCCGACGGCCCCGCCCACGCCCATCACGGCCAGCAGGAAGCCGAACATGCTCGAATCGCCGCCGAGTTGGTCGCGGACCACAAACGGCATCAGCACTTCGATGGGGCCGATCAGGAAGAGCACCGAGACGCAGGCCCACAGCAAGGTCCACAGCAGCCACGGCGTGAGGATGGTGTAGCTGATGCCCTCGCGGAGGTCGTGGAAGAAGGACGTTTTCGCGGCGCCCGTTGTCTCGGCGCCTCCGCGGTCAGCCCGGCCGTGAGCCCCGCCGTCGGCCCCGTTCGCTGGCGCCTCCAGGGCATGGCGCCCCAGGAAATTCAGGACGATGAACGCCAGGAGGTGGCAGGTGGCCACTCCGGTCACGGCGTGCGACGGCGAGAGCGCCGCCACCACCACGCCCGCGACGGCGGGTCCGGCCGCCTGCTGGAGGATGGGCCGCATGGTCCCCTCCATGCCGTTCGCGGCCAGCAGGTCTTCGGGCGGCAGGATGCGCGGCAGGATCGCGGAGTAGGCGGGGAAGAAGAACGCGGCGCCTACGCCCAGGACGAAGCTGCCCACGGCGAGATGCCACAGCTGCAGCCAGCCGGCCATGGCCAGCCCGCTGATCGCCGCGATAACGGCGAGGTTGGCACCTTCAACGGCAATGATGAGGAGCCGCTGCGGCACGCGGTCCGCGGCGATACCGCCCGCGAGGACAAACGCCACCAGGCCGATGCTGCCGGCAGTGGCCACCAGGGACAGTTCCAGCGGGCCGCCGCCGAGGTGGATCACCTGGTAGACCATGGCGACAGCCCACATTCCCGATCCGAAAATGGAGATGGCCAGCGCCGCTATGAGGACCCGGTACTCGCGGTGCGCAAAGGGCCGCAGGGCTTGGAGCGTGGGCATAGGGCAAGTCTAGGCTCGGCTGGTTTTTGGCAGAACTCCACGGCGTGGGTCGGTTGGGGCCGGGACCGCTTATTCTTAAGCACCCTTAGTGTTAAGGCAGGGCCGCAGCCAAAAACTGCCGGCGGACAGAAGCAGTACCGAAGCAGAGGTGACCATGGCCAAGCGCAGCAATCCCGCAGTACGTATCGCACAGGAGACCGCCCACAACGCGGTATTCGACGCCGACGGCAGGCCGAAACCCGGAGTCCACAACATGCTCCTCAGGGCAGTCGAAATCCAGCGGCCGCTGGTGCTCGCCTACGTCCGGCGGCTGCAACGCAAACACCCGCACGCCAGCGCCGCCAGGCTCGCGGAGATCCTCGAACGCGACTACCTTCGGGCGGTGACCGGCGGCGGTGCGATCGTCGGGGCAACTGCCGTCGTACCCGGCGTCGGAACCGTGGCCTCCCTGGGCCTCTCCGCTGCGGCGACCGTTGGTTTCCTCGAAGCCACGGCACTTTATGCCACCTCGCTGGCGGAACTTCATGGCATCCGGCTGACCAACCCGGAGAAGGCCAGCACCATGGTCATGGCCATCATGCTGGGCGAGGAGGGGACTTCACTGCTGGGAACGCTGAGCGGCCAGGCCATGGGCAAGGGAGCCAGCGCCACCCAGGCATGGGGCAACGTGCTGACCAAGTCCATGCCGTCGGGCTTCGGTGCCATCCGGAACAAGATCCAGAAGGCCTTCCTCAATAACCTGCTCAAACGCCAGGGCACTGCGCTGCTTGGCCGGGCGCTTCCGTTCGGCATCGGCGCGGTGGTGGGCGGTGCCGGTAACCTCATAATGGGCCGCGCCGTGGTGGCGAACGCCAAGGAAGCCTTTGGCCCCATGCCGGACACCATCCCGGGGGAGCTCAAGGCCGTGGCGGCGGAACCGGAAAAACTTACTCTGGAAGGCAACAACCTTGGATCTTAACGCTGACCTCGGCGAATCGTTCGGCTCGTGGAACATGGGGGACGACGCCGCCATGTTCCGGCTGGTGACCAGCGCGAACGTGGCATGCGGCTTCCACGCTGGGGATCCCGTCACCATGCTGGACAGCTGCCGCGCCGCCTTCGAACTTGACGTGACCGTTGGTGCGCACGTGGGGTACCGGGACCTGGCCGGCTTCGGCCGCCGGTCGCTGGACATGTCCTTCGACGAGCTCTTCGGCGACGTCCTCTACCAGCTGGGCGCGCTCGACGGCGTGGCGCACGCTGTCGGTGCCTCCGTTGACTACGTCAAACCCCACGGCGCCCTCTACAACCGCCTCGTCCACGACGCCGAGCAGGCGTCCGCCGTGGTTGCCGCCATCCAGGCCTACGACCCCGGCCTGCCGATCCTTGGACTGCCGGGCTCGCAGCTGCTGATCCAGGCCAAAGAAGCCGGCCACCCCGTCTTTGTGGAGGCCTTTGTGGACCGCGCCTACCAGGCGGACGGGACCTTGGTGCCGCGTTCCCAGCCGGGTGCTGTCCTGCACGACGTCGGCTCGATCGTTCAGCGCGCCGTGCGCCTCGCGACGAAGGGCGAAGTTGTGGCCGTGGACGGAACGGTGGTTCAGGTCAGGCCAGACTCCCTGTGCATCCATGGCGACACCCCCGGGGCTGTGGAGATGGCCGCCGGTGTTCGTGCCGGGCTCGAAGCGGCCGGCGTGCAGCTCGAGTCATTCGCGTAGCCGCCAGCACCTAACGGCGCGAGACGGGAAGGGCGAGACGGGAAGGCGCGGCTAACCGAAGACCAGGTGCGCCGCGCTGAAGATGACCAGCCCGGCCAGGGAGCCCACCACGGTGCCGTTGATCCGGATGAACTGCAGGTCCTTGCCCACCTGGAGTTCGATCTTCTGCGACGTTTCCTCGGCATCCCAGCGGGCCACAGTATCGGTGATCACTGCGGCGATGTCGGAGCGGTAGGTCCGCACCAGGTAACCGGCGGCGTCGCCGATCCAGGCGTTGACCTTGCCGGCCAGCTCGGCGTCGTTCACCAGGCGTGAGCCGAAATCGCGCACGGCCGCCTTGAACCGAACCGTCAGTTCACTCTCCGGATCGTCCACCGCAGACAACAGGGCGCCCTTCACGGTTCCCCAAGTGCGGGAGGCTAATTCGCGGACCTCTGGATCTCCCAGAACCTGTGCCTTGATGTCCTCGGCCCGGGCGATCATCGCGGGATCGTGCTGAAGGTCCTGCGCGAGGTCGTTCAGGTATTTGTCGATCTGCTGCCGGACCTGGTGGTTCGGATCGGACTGGACGGCGCGCGTGAACTTGAGGATCTCCACGTACACCTTGTCGCCCACGAGCCCGTCAACAAACTGCGGAACCCAGGTGGGGGAGCGGTCCGAGACCAGCCGGCTGACGGTTTCGTGGTTGTCGTCCACCCAGTCCGCGGCGCGGTCCACCAGCAGGTCCACCAGCTTGTGGTGGTGCCCGTCGGCAAAAATCCGTTCCGCCATCCTGCCCACCGGCGGTCCCCACGGCGGAGCCAGCAGGTGCTTACGCACCATTCCCTCGATGACCGCCTGGACGTCGTCGTCGTTCAACACCTTGAACGCACCGCGGATGACGGCGGCGCCATCCTTCGCCACGCGCTCGGCGCCACCCGGCCCGGCGAGCCATTGGCCGGCCTTCCGGGCGACGTTCACGCTGGCCAGCTTGTCCTGGACCACCTGTTCGGACAGGAAATTGGTCTCCACAAACTCACCCAGCGACGCCCCGATCTGGTCCTTGCGGCGCGGGATAATGGCGGTGTGCGGGATCTTGATGCCCATGGGGTACTTGAACAGCGCGGTGACGGCGAACCAGTCGGCCAGCGCGCCCACCATGCCGCCTTCGGCCGCGGCGCGGACGTACTGCAGCCACGGATGCTCCTTCTGCAGCGCGAACGCGAACACAAAAATGATGGCCATGGCAATGAGGAGTCCCAGTGCCACAAGCTTCATTTTCCGCAGCGCTGCCGCCTTTTCGGCGTCCCCGGCGCTGAGTTGATGACCGACGACGGCGGCCCTCGCCTGGGGGGACAGCGGCGCGGGACCTGGGGGCCCGGGCGCGGACTGGCGGGTAGTTGGCTCAGAGTTCACCTGCATGTGCCCAGCCTAGCCCCGCGCCGCCGGGCCGCGTCCGCTAGCGTGTCCTCATGACATTCGAGGAGCCTGAGCCGGAACGGCCGCTGGTGTTTGCCCACAGGGGCGCCAGCGCTGCATTTGCCGAACACACGCGCGCCGCCTACCTCCAGGCCATTGCCGACGGCGCGGACGGGGTGGAGTGCGACGTCCACTTGACGCGGGACCAGCACGCCGTGCTGCTCCATGACGCCAACCTGGACCGGACCTCGGACGGAACCGGACCTGTTGCTGACCGAACACTGGCGGAGTTGCGGCTGCTGGACTTCTCGTCCTGGAAAGGCGCCCGGATCCCGGAGGAATACGGCGCAAAGTCAGAGCAGCTCCTCACGCTCCCTCAACTCCTGGACATCCTGCGCGGCGCTGGCCGGCCGATCGGCCTGGCAATCGAGCTCAAGCACCCCAGTCCTTACCAGCTGAAACTGGAAGACCGTGTGCTGGCCGTGCTCCGGGGCGAAGGCTGGGACGACGGAACTTCCTCGGTGGACAACATCCAGGTGACGTTCATGAGCTTCAGCCCGGATTCCGTAAAGCACCTGCTCCGGAGTGTGCCGGCCGAATTCATCTGCCAACTGGTGGACGACATCGACGTCGACGAACTCCGCGACGAACTCAGCCTCGGCCCCCTGGCTGGCGGCGCCATCGCCAACCTGATGAAGGCGGCGCAGCTGGAAGGCGAACGCATCCTCGACGAGTGCGACGTGGGACTCGCGGGGCCGGGAATCATGTACGTCCGCGAGCACGCCCGGACCGTACAGCGCTGGCTGGAGTCCGGCCGCCGCTTCCGCGTGTGGACCGTTGATTCAGAGCGGGATGTGGCGCTCTGCCAAGGGCTGGGAATCCACGAGATCACCACGAATAAACCGGCCAGGGTATTGGCGCAGCTGCAATCGAGCGGGCAACAGGTCCAGCTGCCGTCCTGAGCCGCTGCTGTTTAGCCGCTGCTGTTTAGCCCCCGGGGCGGCGCTGTGATTGAGTGGACCCATGCCCTTTCGCTGGTCCGCCCGGGCCACCCAAACAGTCTCCGCGGCGGCCATGAGCGCGCTGCTGATGGCCAGCGCCATGAAGCACTTCCGCGAGCCACGGTTCTTCGAACAGGTGGTCCCCGACTATCTGTGCCGCGAGGCGCCAATTGCCGGCGGCCAGTCGCCGGAGGGGCGCGAAATACCAGCGACCGACGGCGGTAGGCGGCCCCTGGCGGTGATGTCACGGGAGGAATGGATTGCGGTGAGCGGACTGCTGGAGGCGGGTGCCGCCGTCGGCCTCTTGATCCCGGTGACACGGCGGGCAACCGCCACCGCCGTGACGGCAATGTTCACGGTCTTCCTGGCCGGCCACGTGGACGCACTTCGCCGCGCCTATGGCCCCGCCGGTTCCCCGGCGCAGCGTAAGGTACATACCGTCCGGTTTCCGCTTCAGCTGCCGCTCATCCTGTGGGCTTGGAGCCTGGGGAACCCGGGACGACGGCGGTGAAGCTGCTCGCCTCGCCCGCTGTGCGGGTGGGAATCTCGATCAGCATCGCCACCGGCCTCTACGGAGTGTCTTTCGGCGCGCTGTCCGTCACCTCAGGACTTGATTTCTGGCAGACCATGGCGCTCAGCTTGCTGCTCTTCAGCGGCGGTTCCCAGTTCGCGTTCATCGGTGTGGTGGCGGGCGGAGGCTCCGGTATTGCCGCCATGAGCGCAGCCACGTTGCTGGGCATGCGGAACGGCATCTACGGCATGCAGCTCAACGCCCTCCTGCACCCGACGGGCTGGCGGAAGTATGTTGCCGCGCAAGTCACCATTGACGAGTCGACCGCCACCAGCAGCGGACAGGCTGACCCCGACGAGCAACGCCGCGGTTTCTGGACGGCCGGCATTGGCATCTACGTACTCTGGAACCTTTTCACCGCCGTGGGGGCCCTTGCAGGAAGCGGATTGGGTGATCCCAAACAGTGGGGCCTGGACGGTGCGGCAGTGGCCGCATTCCTGGCCCTGCTGTGGCCGCGGCTCAAGGGGCGGGAACCGGCGGCGATTGCCGTGGTCTGCGCACTCGCCACGGTTGTAGCCGTGCCGTTCGTTCCCGCGGGCGTGCCCATCCTGATTGCCGCCGTGGTGGCTGCGCTGATCGGCTGGTTCAGCCACGGACGCAGTGACGAAGGCCTGGAGCCGGACGTGGATCCCTACGACGAGCACCATGGGCGCCGGGACAAAAACCGGGACGCGCACCTGGACAAGCACGGGCAGGCGGGGCAGGCGGGCGCATGAATCTCTGGATCTGGTTGTTGCTGGCGTGCTTCCTTGCCTACGCGTGGAAGCTGGTGGGCTATTTCGTCCCGGCAAAGCTGCTGAAGGACCCCCGGATGTCGCGTATTGCCGGCACCTTGACCATCGGACTTCTGGCATCCCTGACCATTGTCAACACTGTGGCGTCCGGCCAGACGCTGGCCGCCGACGCGCGGCTGGGAGCCCTCGCCGCCGCCGCCGTCGCGTTGGCTTTCCGGGCGCCCTTCCTGCTGGTAGTGGTGGTGGGAGCCGGTGCCGCAGCCCTGCTGCGGCTCATGGGATGGAACTGACCGCCGATCTGGTGAAACCGACTCCGAAGCACTGGTGGTGCGGCTCAGATGCGTTATAGCATTGGCCTGGCTATGCAGTTGGCCGTGGACTCTCGTGAGAGCGCTGACCATGGAAATAAGACTGCACCCAGCCGGTGCGAGACCCGGCAAAACCCGCCGTCCAGCACCTGATGGTTGGCGCGCCGGGCTGCCGGTCAAGCGCTTCTTTACCCGGTTCGGGTCCCTGGCAGACCTGCCGCCAGAGGACCTGGACGTACTCTCCGAGCGGATAAGACTGGCTCTGGACGTCATCCAGGAAGCAAACATCACCGCCCTGCACGCGGCGGTACGGGCCGAACTCCGAAACCGGGAAACGGAACCGGAACCGGACGATTGATGGCCGGCCGGTCGTGAGGCGGTCGCTATGGCCTAAAGGAGTCACTTAGATGAACGAACAGCCAGAGCCCAACACCCCGGATCCCGATAGCGGAACCGACAACCCCCAGGCTTCGGACCCGAAGCCGCGGCCGGTCTATGACACCAGTGTCTCCGAGTCGACGCGGGAACTGCGGGATACTTCCCGTCGCCGCCGCGACGCGGAGGAGAAGCTGCAGCAGCACCTGTTGGAGGCCAAGGAGCACGTGCCCCATCACTACGATCATGAGCCTCACAAGCACGGCCAAACGCCTCCCACGGCGGAGGGGAAAGACAGTGCCGGGCCGCAGGAGAACAAGCCCGAAGAAATCAAACCTCAACAAAAGAACCCCGGGGGCGACGCCAGCTGATTGGGTTCATCGTCAGTGCGGCACCGCCACCCTCGTGGTCCGGGCCGTAGGCCGGTCAGGCGGTTTGCTCATCCTCTGGCGACCCGGTCCGGCGGGCGCTTTCCTCGACAGCCAGCTCATACCACGCCTGCGCACCGAATACCGGGGTGGGAGTGTCGAGGTTTTGGTAGAGGGCGTCCAGCAAATTGGCCAGGTCCTCCGCCGCCAGCGACGGCAGGATCTCCTCGGGGCCGCGGGGGTCGTGGATAACCCGGGACAAGTGCGTCTGGTTCATCGGCGGACGATGGCGTCGGATTGGCTGCGCTGGAGGTGTTTCACTCATACTCCCTCAGAAGATTCAGAGGCTGACTGCGTAACCCTACTTGAGTCTAATCCAACGTTTGGACACCAACAATGGGGCGCCCGTGGTGGTGGTCCTGCGGGAGGGCGCGGGTGTCAGGTGAACTGCGGGCCTTGCAGCTGCGGGGCGGGCAGCGGCACATGCGCGGGCAACGGGCGGTGGGGCCGTTCGGTGCGTATGGCGTCCTCGATCAGTGCCAGGGGGCGGCGCCAGGCATCCGAACCCGGCTCCATGGTGTCCACGACGCCGATCAGCATGGCGAGCAGGCGGAACATGTCAGTCATTGAAATATCGGAACGCAGGGTGCCTTGACCTTGGCCGCGGCCCAGCAGGACGCTCATGGAATCCATCAGCGAGCCGGCGATGCCGGTGAGGAGTTCGCGGCGGCCCGCAACGGCGCCCAACAGGTTGGCATCAGCGCTGGCCGCGGCCATGATGGCTTCGAGGACGCGCAGCAGTCCCGCTGTTGCGTCGATGTCCGCCAACGCGTCCGCCATGACAGGGTCCACCGACTCCCGGAGCTGCCGGTTGAGGGCGGCCAGGACCAGCTCCTCCTTGTCGGCGAAGTTCCGGAACAGGGTGGCCGGGCCTACGCCTGCCGTCAGTGCGATGGTCTGAAGGGGAACCTCCGGCCCATGCTCGCGGAAGCACTGGCGCGCGGCCAGTATGATCTTGTCCACGTTCCGGGCAGCGTCTGCGCGTAGTGGCTTGCGGACGACAGCAATGCTCATTCGTTCAGGTTAGCAATGCCGCAGGCAGCCTTCATGGTTACCGGAGGGTAGCAACCTATGTGACGCTTCGCCGGCCTCGCCAAACCCGTTTCGGGTTGGGTCGCATGACAGACTTGCCCTATGTTGCTTGCATTTTCAGTCGCCCCGTCCGGTACGCCCGCAGGGGGATCGCGTCCCACCGACGCATCAGTGCACGACGCCGTTGCGGCCGCTGTGCGGATCGTCCGGGAGTCGGGCCTGCCCAACCAGACGGACTCAATGTTCACCACCATCGAGGGCGAATGGGACGAGGTGTTCGACGTCGTAAAGCGCGCCACCGAAGCTGTGGGCAAGTTTGGCAGCCGTGTCTCGCTGGTCATCAAGGCGGACATCCGGCCCGGTTATGAGGGCGAGCTCAGCGCCAAGGTCGACCGCCTCGAAGGGGAACTCTCGGACGGTTCCTAAGCAGGTTTCCTGCGCCGAGTCCTAGACCGTCGTGTGCCTGCGTGCCAGACTGTGGCCATGTTTGAGCACAAGACCCAGCCGGGGTGGGTGGCAGTGGAAGACTTCCTCACAACTACCGTGGTGCACCCAGACACTGCGCTGACGCAGGCGGTGCGCTCCGCCGTCGACGCCGGGATGCCGCCCATCGAAGTGACGCCCAACGCCGGAAAACTGCTCAAGCTCCTGGTCCAGCTGTCCGGCGCCCGCCGGGTGCTGGAGATCGGCACGCTCGCAGGGTTCAGCACCATCTGGATGGCGCAGGGACTGCCTGACGGCGGCCGGCTGGTGACGTGCGAATACCTCGCTAAACATGCGGACATCGCCAAGGCCAATGTGGAGGCGGCGGGACTGGCGGACAAAGTGGAAGTCCGGGTGGGCGCTGCCCTGGACACCCTGGCCGCGCTGCAGTCGGAGGGCCAGGAGCCGTTCGATTTTGTGTTCATCGATGCGGACAAGGAAAGCGACGCCGCGTACGTCGAGTGGGCCGTGCGCCTGGGCAGGCCGGGAACTGTGGTGGTCCTGGATAACGCCGTCTGGGAGGGCGCGGTGCTGGATCCTTCCATCGACCAGGTCAACGCGCCCGGGATCATCAGCGCCCTGGAACTGCTGGGCCAGCATCCGCAGCTCGATGCCACCGTGATCCAGACTGTCGGGTCCAAAGGCTGGGACGGGTTCGCGCTGGCACGCATTCGCTGAGTGCTGACCGCAGGCATCTAAGGGCAGGCACCTAACCGCGAGCCCGTGACCCGGCAGCTGAGTCTTGGGCGCGGACCGGATCCTTCCCCGAATATTGCTAAGTATGCTTAGAATGACTGTCCGGCCGATGTCCCGTCCGGAACCGCCTGCAGTGGAGGAACACGATGAAAGCGTCACCCACCCTTGCCAGCAATCTTCAGATGGTCCTCGCGGACCTGATTGAGCTGCATCTCCAGGCCAAGCAGGCCCACTGGAACATCGTGGGCACCAACTTCCGTGACCTTCACCTGCAGCTGGACGAAATCATCGCCAGCGTCAGGCAGTTTGCCGACGACACGGCGGAACGGATGCGGGCACTGCATGCCCTGCCGGACGGACGGAGCAACACCGTGTCCACGGACACCCGGCTGGATGAGCTGACCGGCGGGCTGATTTCCACGAAGGATGCCGTCAAACTCGTCACAGCCAGGCTGGAGCGAACGGTGAAGACCATGCGGGATGTCCACGATGAGGTGGATGAAGAGGATCCCACCAGCGCCGACCTGCTGCATGCAGCCATCGAACGCCTGGAACAGCTCGCGTGGATGGTTAACGCCGAAACTATGACTCCGTCCGCGGCCGTCACCGAACCGGCGGCAAAGTAGGCCGGGCGGGAGAAACGCCAACATGCCTGCATCATCCCACGGGCCCGTCCGGCTGATCTCAACACAAGCGGAACTGGCTGGGGCAGTGCCCCTGCTCGACTCCGTGGCCTCCGCGGCAGGCGATGTTCCCGCGCTGCTGTTGTTGGCTCGAGACTCGGGAGGCAACTGGCCGCAGCCAGGGGGCGGGCATACTGCCCGTCTCTGGGAGCTACTCGCTTCCGTCTCCGCCGTTGACGTTGCCGCGGGCCGCGTTTTTGAACCACACATGGATGCCCAAGCAATCCTTGCCCAGGCGGGAATGGACCATACAGGGAACTATCGGCCGCGCCGTGATCCGGCGGGCCTTGTTCCCGCCGACCGGGCGGGTGCGTGGGGTGTGTTTGCCGCCGAGGGGCCGGGGCTCCGTCTCGATGCCAAGACCGGCGACAGTGGAATCCTGCTCAGCGGGTCCAAGCCGTGGTGTTCACTGGCGCCACTCCTGGACCGGGCCATCATCACCGCCCACACCGAAACCGGAGGCCGGGCCGCCTTTGCCGTGGACCTCCGGCATCCGGGAGTGACGTGTGAGGAGCCGGCGTGGGTGGCGCGCGGGTTGCGCGAGATTCCCAGCGGGACGGTCCATTTCAGCCAGGTGCCAGCACAGCAGTTGGGCATCGACGGCTGGTATTTCAGCCGACCCGGTTTTGCCTGGGGTGGCATGGGGGTAGCTGCCTGCTGGCTCGGGGGCGCCGTGGGCGTGGCGCGGGACTACAAGGACTCCCTGGCCGCCGCCGCTCAGTCCGGCCGCGAACCTGACCAGATCGCGCTGGCCGCCCTGGGCGAGACAGACAGGATCCTCACTGCCGCGCTCCAGTACCTGGCGCGAACGGCAGCTCTCATTGACGACGGCCAGCTGTCCAACCACGGCAGTCTGTCCGCCGGGGAAGACACGCGGGAGGCCGAGGACGGCCAGCTGTCCGCCGGGGAAGACAGACGGGAGTCCGGGGCACACCCGGCGGCGGACCGAAGCGGGTGGAGCGAAGCGTTGCGCGTGCGCGGAACCGTAGCTGCCGCCGTCGAGCGTGTCCTGTCCCTTGTCAGCTGGAACCGGGGACCGGCGCCGCTGGCGTTCGACGAACCGTATGCCAAGCGCATGGCGGACCTGGCGCTGTACGTGCGCCAGCACCATGCCATGCGGGACGATGCGCAGCTGGGAAAGCTGACGCTGAAGGGGGAACACCTGTGGTGACCTTCTCGCACACGGACCAGGGGACTGACGAGGCCCATTGGGCGGCGAGCGGGCTCGCAGCTATGGCTGAGTTGCCGTTGGGCCAGCACGATTTGGCTGCCATGAGGTTCGTGGTGCTGGCGGCACACCCCGACGACGAGACCCTGGGCGCCGGGGGCCTGCTGGCGCTGCTGCACTCGCTGGGCGCCGACGTCGAGGTGCTGCTGTGCACGGCGGGGGAGGGTTCGCACCCCGACTCGGCGACAACCACGCCTGAACAGCTCGCCGCCGTCCGGCTTGAGGAGTTTGCGGCAGCGATGGGAGTCCTGGGGTTGGCCGGACGCTGGCGTTTCCTCGGGCTGCCGGACCGGGGCCTGCAAGAACTGACGCCGGAAATCGCCGCCTGGCTGCGGGAGGCCATCGGCCGGCTCCCCGGTCCACCGCAGCAGCTGGCAATTGTGGCCCCGTACCGAGACGACGGCCATGCGGACCACAACGCCCTTGGTGCGGTGGCCGCCGACGTCGCCGGCGAAGGTGGGCACGCCCTGCTGGAGTATCCCATCTGGTACTGGCTGTGGGCCTCCCCGGAGGACCCCGCCTGGCGGTCCTGGTCGCGAGTTTCGCTGAGTACTGAACAGCAGGCGGCGAAGAGATCGGCCATGGGCTCACACACGAGCCAGATACGTCCGCTGTCTGGACTGCCCGGGGACGAAGTGCTCCTCGGCGAGAGCCTGCTGCAACATTTCAGGCGCGCCTTTGAGACATTCGCCTGGACGCCGCCCTGGGCCAACTCGGTTCAATCCCTGCCCCATACCAGCGCCGACGCGCAGCGGATCTTCGACGCCGTGCACTCGAAGTCCGAAGACCCCTGGGAGTACACCACCAGCTGGTACGAGCGGCGCAAGCGCGCCCTGACGCTCGCCGCACTACCCCGGGAGAAGTACCAGTCGGGCCTGGAAATCGGATGCTCCATCGGAACATTGACCGCCGATTTGGCCACCAGATGCACCAGGCTGCTTGCCGTGGATGCCAGCAGCACCGCGCTCGAGCTTGCGGCCCGGCGGCTCGCGCCGTTCGCTGGGGTCTCCACGCGGCAGTTGACGCTCCCTGGTGACTGGCCCGGGGGCAGCTTCGACCTTGTAGTGGTCTCCGAGGTGGGCTACTACCTGTCCGCTGCAGAATTTGATCTGCTGCTGCAGCGGATCCAGGAATCGATGGCGCCGGGAGGAACGCTGCTGCTGTGCCACTGGCGGCACCCGGTTTCCGGATGGGAGCTCGACGGCGACTCGGTCCACGCGCTGGCCCGGAACCGGCTGCGGTGGCCCACCGCCGGTCTGTACCAGGAACGCGATTTTGTGCTGGAAACGCTCGTAGCCCCCGCCGATGCCGGCGATCCAGGACCTCCGGTGTCCTGACGTGGACAGAATCGCGCAGGTTGCCGTGGTTATTCCGGTCCATAACGAGGAACACCACTTGGCACGTGCCCTGGCAGCGGTCTGTGCCGCAGCGGATGCCCTGCAGCACAGCCAGCCGGACACGGAGGTCACCATCGTGGTGGTTTTGGACGCCTGCACGGACGGCTCGGGCTCCGTGGCGGCGCGGTTTGCGGCGGCGGATCGCCGCATCACCCTGCTGCCGGTCGCGTTCCGCAGCGTGGGGAGGAGCCGGCGGGCAGGGATCAACCTGCTCCTCGCAGGACGCTGGCCGGACCGTGCGCGGGCGGGCCGCGTGCTGGCCACCGAACGGGTGTGGCTGGCCAATACGGACGCCGATTCCTGGGTACCGGAAAACTGGCTCCTCCGTCAGGTGGAACTGGCTGGCCGCGGCGCCGATGCGGTCTTGGGAACGGTGGAACCGGATCCGGCGGGGATGGACGGCGAACTCCTGCGGCGCTGGCACGTCCGGCATCCGCTGGGGGAGGACCATCCCCATGTGTACGGTGCGAATTTTGGGGTACGGGCCTCGGCCTACATTCGTGCTGGTGGCTTTCCCCGCCAGCGCTCGCATGAGGACCGGGCACTGGCAGCACAGTTACGCCGCCACGGTTACCGCATTACTTCCACGGACGCGGTCCGGGTTGTGACCTCCGGGCGGACCGAGGCCCGGGCGCCGCAGGGATTCGGCGCATATCTGCTGTCCCTTGGCATGGAATCCGCCGTGGCGTTCGAACGCTGAGGAAGCATGGCCGGTGGAACCACGTGGACGCTGCGCAGCAGACACAATGAGGGGGCCGACGACGACTGGGGGGACTGGCCTCGGTCTCAGAAGAGGCCACCTCGCCGCCGACCCCGCCTGACACCCGGGACGTCACGGCCCCGGGAAACCGGTAGGAATCTGCTGGTATTGATTTTCCTCCAAGTGGGATGCCCTGCCTAGTCCCGCGTGGCGGTGTTCCGTTCCGACTGTTCCGCGCCGTTCCGGGGGCGCTCACGCAGCTCGCGGCCGCGCCGGATGTCGTCCTCTTCCTGCTCTTGCATCTTCTCGCTCCTCTTGGTGCCCCGCGGCGGCAGTTGGATGGTCTCCTCGGCCTCGATTCCGGCCTGGAGCTGCCGTCCCCGCTCCATCTCGGCGTCGAACTCTGCCCCGAACAGCAGCGACATGTTCAGGATCCACAGCCAGAGCAGCATAACGATCACACCGCCGAGCGCACCGTACGTTTTGTTGTAATTGCCGAAGTTGGCCACATAGAAGGCGAAGCCGAGCGAGGCCAGCAGGAACACCACCAGGGCGATAAACGAGCCGATGCTCATCCACCGGAACCTGGGCTGCCTCACGTTCGGCGTGGCGTAGTAGAGCATGGCGATGATAGCCATGACCAGGGCCACGATCACGGGCCATTTTGCGATGTTCCAGACAGTGAGGAACGCGTCGCTGAGTCCGATGGCCCCGCCGACTGCCTCCGAGACCGGTCCGCTCAGCACCAGCATGCCGGCAAGGGCGGCCACGGTGACCACTGCCAGCAACGTCACGGTCAGCATGGTCCCGCGCAGCTTCAGGAACGGGCGGCCCTCATCCACTTCGTAGATGCGGTTCATGGCCCGGCCGAACGCTCCGACGTAACCGGACGCTGACCACAGCGCGGTTGCGAGGCCGATGAACAGTGTCAGCCCGGCGGCAGGCGCGGTGGCCAGCTCCTGCACGGGCCCGCTGACGGTGTTCACCGTGTCCGCAGGCACGATGCCCCGGACGATTTCGAGCAGGGCCGAGGTGGTCTTTTCCGCATCGCCGAAAAGACCGACCAGCGAAACCAGCGCCAGCAACGCCGGGAAAAGTGAAAGCACGGCGTAGTAGGTCAGGGCTGCCGCCAAGTCGGGGCATTGGTCCTTATTGAATTCCCTGAACGTCTTTTTGGCGATGTACTGCCACGACGGTTTGGTGACGTCGGTGGGGCTGTCCGGTTTCCGGGAGTCGTCGGGTGCCGGAGCACTGCCCGCCTTGGCGGTGCTGGTTTCGGGTGAGTCATGAGCGGCCATGGGGTGTCCTCCCGGGGTTGGAAAACGAGCAGGCCGGTTCCGCCGGTGGAGGCGGAACCGGCCTGTCTGTGCGCTGTACTCGTAAGGTTTTGGCGCCCTCAGGGGCTGTCGCCGTTACGTGTTCTGCACATTCTCCCTCGCGTCCGCGGCACGGTCTTTGACGTCCGCTGCCGCAACCTGGCTTTCTGTCTTGACGTGTTCGGCGGCGTCGGCTGCTGTGGCCTTGACGTTCTCCATGGCTTCCCGCGCCGGTTCCTTCAAGCCCTCAGCGATCTCCTTAGCGGCCTCGGTCAGCTCGGTGGTCAACGGCTCGGCGGCGGACTTGAGGGCATCCGCTGCTTCGCGTTCCTTCTCGCTCGCCGGGATCAGCGATGACAAAAGCAGGCCGGCGCCGAACGCGATGAGTCCAGCAGCTAGCGGGTTGCCCTGCGTCTTGGCCTTCACCTGGTGCGGAGCGTCACCAATGGCAACACCGGCTTCACTGAGGGCGTTGCCTGCACTGTCGGTGCGGGCGCGGGCGCCACCGTGTACGCGGCTGGTGACGTCGTCGGCTGTTCCCATGACTTTCTCCTTCACTCCGAACACGGCGTCCTTGACCTTGTCTGTCTGACGATGGACGATGTTCGACGGCGTCACCTTGTCTGCCACCGCATCCACGTTCGTGCCCAGGCGGGCACGGGTTGCCTCAATATCTGAACGGATAACGTCCGGATTGTCGCTCATGGTTTTACCTCACCGGGTTTTAGGGTTGGGGGAATTTTTTGGAGTGTTTCAGCGGTTTGGGGCATGCCCTTTACAGTTTTGAGCTCCCTGCGGCCCACGGACGCCAGCCCTGCGGCGATGACGCCCCAGATGACAGCGACGACGACGGCGGACCAGCCGAGTCCCATCAGCCCGCCTAACGCGATCCAGAGGGCGATCGACAGGAACAGGAGCACGAAGTGGCCGGCTACGCCGGCGCCGGCCAGCATGCCACCTCCCCTGCCTGCCTTGCTGGCGGATTCCTTGAGTTCGGCCTTGGCAAGCTCCACCTCCTGACGCATCAGCGTGGACAGGTCGCGCGTCACCTCGCCGAGCAGGTCACCCAACGACGTGTTGTCCGCCTTAGCGTGCGCCGCCGACGGGGGAGGCGCAGGTATCTGGCTGCTCATCGGAGCCTGCCAGCCTGGCCGTTTGCGGAGCGGTCCCGGGTTAGCGGGTCGTTGGCCATTGGATCGTCAGCGAAAGCGCCATCCCGCAAGGGATCGTCGCTGCGGCGCTCATCAGACCACTCCTCGGCGAGCTGTGGACTGTCCAGTGGGCTGGCGGGACGCGAAGGGTCCCCGTAGCTGCTCCCTGGCGCACCGCCGTCGAACCCTGCCGTGGTGGTGGCCGGGCCGGGCATCTGCACCGGCGGGGGCGGGACAGTGCCACCGCCCGACGGCGTGTAGCCGCCAGGACCCGCGCCATGCTGGCCGCCAGTGCCAGGGTAATTCGACGCGGACTCTGGTGCGCCGGCGCTCAGGCTGCGGCTGAGCCGGCCGGCAAGGATGCCAGCCCCGGCGGCCAGAAGAAGGAATGTGCCCGGGCGCTGCCGGGCGAAGCCCTTGACCTCGTTCAGGAGCGATCCCGGGTCCCTTCCGTCCAGCCAGGTGGCGACGGACGAGGAACGTTCCGCAGCCTGGCGGACCAGGTCAGTGGCCACTCCGGGCTGGTCGGACGCCCGCGCCATGGCGTGCAGTTCGTCCGACACTGACCGGAGGCCGCTGGCTACCTTCTGCTGCTGCGTGCTGGCCTGTTGGGTGAGGTCGTGGCGGGCCTGCTGTAGGAGGTCCTTGGCGTTCGCCTTGGCCTCTGATGCGACGTTGGCCGCTTCCGACCTGGTGGTTTCCGCCACGCTCTGGGCGGAATCCGCCGCGGTCCGCGCCACATCTCCGGCTTCTTCTTTGGCTGCATCCGTGCGGGAGGTCCCGTACGGATCACGCGACTGAGTCGCTGCTGTGGGTAGCGTGCTGGGGAACGTAGTGGGCTCACGTTCTCCTGTGGTTGCGCGGGTGGCCGGTGGAGCCGCGTAAGCCGGATCCTCGGACCATTGGTTCTCTGTCATCTTCGCTCTCTCTTTCCAAAG
The DNA here is from genome assembly GCF_023913755.1 of Pseudarthrobacter cellobiosi. Taxonomy (GTDB): domain Bacteria; phylum Actinomycetota; class Actinomycetes; order Actinomycetales; family Micrococcaceae; genus Arthrobacter; species Arthrobacter cellobiosi. The sequence goes on along the minus strand of NZ_JAMXBJ010000046.1, from coordinate 173,499 downwards.
AAGGCCGGTTGTTGATTAAGAACCAGCGATACTGGCCGTAAAATAGTAAGCATGATTACTACCGGAAGGTAAGTACCCTTCCTACCTGAATTTCAAAGGGGTCCGAATCGCCTGCCGCCCGGCATCGCAGGGACCTGTCACAACAGAGTGGAAAGGATGGGTAGTCGTGGATACAACATCGTGGGTTTGGGTGATTGTTGGCACCGTGGTGGTGGTCCTGATTGTGCTGTGGCTGGTGACCGGGCGTCGCCGTCAGGCCATGCAGCTGAAGCGGGACGAATCGCACCGCGAAAAGGCCGCCGAAATGCGCCGGAAAGCCGAGGACATCGAGCTCGATGCGCGTGAGAACGAGGCCCGGGCCACCCGCGCCCGTGCCGACGCAGAGAAGGCGCAGGTGGACGCTGCGAGGCTGAAGCAGGAGGCTGAGCAGAAGACCGACAACGCCAGGTCGCTCCGGGAAGACGTGGCCGAGCGCACCCAGAAAGCAGATGCCCTGGACCCCGACATAAATCAGGACGGGGACGCGCGCAGGGACGCCGCCCGCACGGACCACTCCCGCGCCGACGCCACCACGCATCCGGACGAAGAGGCGCATCCGGACCGCGAGGCTCATGCCGAGGCCTCCCGGACGGAGGAACTTCGGCGTGACCGGACAGACCGGGACGGGCCGCTTTCAACCTGACTTTCTTCCCGCCACCTGGACGTGGTCCCGAGGCCGGGACCACCTCTGGGACCCGCGACCCCGCTGGACCGCCGACGCAGGGTAGTCAATTAGGGTTGATCTATGACTGAAGCGGCACACGGGTAATGGCAAAGCGCGGCAAGTCAGGCGGCCGGAACGGCCAGCATTCGACGGCGGGTGTCATCGAGGTGCCCAAGGGAAGCCGTCCCGATGGCCCTGTTGAGGGCGTCTACTACATTGATACGGGCGACTGCGAGCTCATTGCGGACCAGGACAACTCCAACGGGTGGCTCCTGAAGATCAACGGTGTCATGAGCTCCCACATTGACCTCGCCGATCCGTTGTTCCTCGATTTTGAGTACATGCGCTGGATGGCGGCGCTGATTGAGTCACGGTGGCCGCCGAAGTCCGGAAGGGGCGGGACCAAGGCGGCCGCACCCGCCGCGGGCGAGGCCGTGCGGCTGCGCGGGCTGCATCTGGGTGGCGGGGCCTGTTCGCTGGCCCGGTACTTCCACACCGCCTATCCGGACGCCCGGCAGGTGGTGGTGGAGCTCGATGGCAAGCTGGCCGAGTACGTCCGCGGCTGGTTCGACCTGCCCAAGGCACCACTCCTGCGACTGCGCGTGGGGGAGGCCCGCCAGGTCACCGAGACGCTCACGCCGGACAGCCGCGACTTCATCATCCGTGACGTGTTTGCCGGTTCGCTCACACCGCGGCCGCTCACCACCGCCGAGTTCAATGACCACATCAAGCGGGTCCTGTCGCCGGGCGGCATCTATGTGGTGAACTCAGGCGACGCCCCGAGCCTGTTGAATGCGCGGGAAGACGCCGCCACCATCGCGGCCGCGTTCGCACACACCGTCATCATCGCCGACCCCTCCATGCTGAAGGGCCGCCGCTACGGCAACATGGTGATGGCCGGCAGCGACACCCCGCTGGACGGAGACCCGCAGCTGGCACGCCGGCTCCTCGGCGGTGCCGTCCCCGCCCACATCTGGAACGACGCCCAGGTCCGCGCCTTCGCCGCGAACTCCCCGGTGCGTCACGACCCGACAGTGCCATCGATTGCTCCGTAGTGGCCCTTTTCAGTGCCGAAAACGGCCACTACGGAGCAATCGATGGGGTCCGAGTGCGACCCAGCAGGGCGTCCCGGTGCGCCGCGGTCTGGTCGCGCAATGCCTGCACAACGGCGGCCACAGCGGGGCGGCGCATCGAATCCGGCCGCAGCACCATCCAATAAGGGAGCAGTTCGGCAAAGTCGTCGGGGAGCAGCCGGACCAGGTCGTTGTGCAGATTGCCCATAAAGCACGGCAGGAATCCGATGCCCGCGCCGGCACGAGTGGCCTCCACATGGACAAACACGTTCGTGGACGTAAGTCCTTCGCGCATGGCCGGCACCAGGCGCCGGGGTGCGTCCAGGTCGTCCACCTGCAGCATCGAATCCACAAAGTACACCAGCGGGTGCTCCGTCAGTTCGGCAACGCTCGCCGGCGTCCCGTTCTCGGCAAGGTAGGCGCGCGAGGCGTACATCCCCAGCATGTACTCGCCCAGTTGGACGGCTTCGGCCCGGTGGACCTGCGGTTCGCCCACCACTACTTCGATGTCCAGCCCGGAGCGCTGCTGTAGCGCACGGCGGGTCATGGTCACCACTTCCACGCTCAGTCCCGGGTGTTTCCGGCGCAGCCGTGCCACGGCGGGCGCGGCGATGTAGGCGCTGAAGCCGTCGGTCGCCGTCATGCGCACGACGCCGGTAATCGGGTCCGGTGCCTGGCCTGCCGGTCCCAGCGCACTCACCGCAGCCTCCACCTGTTCGGCGACCAGGACAGCCTCCGTGCCCAGCTCCGTCAGTTCCCAGCCGCCGGCCGCCCTTGCCAGGACGCGGCCGCCGAGCGCTTTCTCCAGGGCGGCTATCCGACGCGAAACGGTGGTGTGGTTCAGCCCCAACACTTGCGCCGCCGTCGTAAATTTTGCGGAGCGGGATACCGCCAGCAGGACCAGGAGGTCATCGGGATTCGCCTTCATGTCTGCAATTGTGCACACAGCAGGTGCTGGATTGGGTATTGAAGGCGCATGTTTGTGCAGTAATACTCAGTGGAGCCATTAGTGCTGTGGATCACAGCGCGTGTCAAAGTGGACACTAAGGAGAAACTCATGAGCGTAGAGCAACGCTCGGCGGACAACGCCGCCGGATCCGCACCCAAGGGATCCGGACTTAAGAAGATTGTGGCCGCCTCGATGGTGGGCACGGTGGTGGAATGGTACGAATTCTTCCTCTACGCCACCGCCGCTACCCTGGTCTTCGGGAAGTACTTCTTCCCCGCCACCGGCAACGAGCTGGACGGCATCATCCAGGCGTTCCTCACTTACGCGGTGGGCTTCGTGGCACGCCCCCTCGGCGGCATCGTCTTCGGCCAGATCGGCGACAAACTGGGACGCAAGCCCACGCTGCAGCTGACCATCGTGATCGTCGGCGTGGCCACCTTCCTGATGGGCTGCCTCCCGGGCTTTGCCGACATCGGCTACCTCGCTCCGGCTCTGCTGGTGGCCCTCCGCTTCATCCAGGGCTTCGCGCTCGGCGGTGAATGGGGCGGCGCGGTGCTGTTGGTTGCCGAACACAGCCCCAACAAGTCCCGCGGATTCTGGTCCAGCTGGCCGCAGGCCGCAGTGCCGGTGGGCAACCTGCTGGCAACGCTGGTGCTGTTCATTATGTCCACCGCCCTGAGCCCCGAGGCATTCCTCGGCTGGGGCTGGCGTGTGGCCTTCTGGCTCTCCGCCGTGATCGTCTTCGTTGGCTACTACATCCGCACCCACGTCACCGAGGCGCCCATCTTCCTGGAGGCCAAAGCCCTCGTGGAGAAGGAGCAGGCTGTCAGCTACGGCGTCTTCGAGGTGGTGCGCAAGTACCCCAAGGGCATCCTGCAGGCCATGGGGCTGCGCTTCGCGGAGAACATCATGTACTACCTGGTGGTCAGCTTCGCGATCGTCTACCTCAAGAGCGTGCACAAGTACGACACGTCCTCGCTCCTGCTGGCACTCCTGATCGCCCACGTCATCCATTTCCTGGTCATCCCACAGGTGGGCCGGCTCGTGGACAAGCTGGGGCGCAAGCCCGTCTACCTCATCGGCGCCATCTCCGGTGCGGCCTGGCCGTTCTTCGCCTTCCCCATGTTCGATACCCGCAACGCCGTGGTGATTGTCCTGGCCGTGACCATCGGCCTGTGCCTGCACGCGTTTATGTATGCCGGCCAGCCCGCCATCATGGCCGAGCTCTTCCCCACCCGGATGCGCTACTCGGGCGTTTCGCTGGGCTCGCAGGTCACCTCGATCTTCGCCGGTTCGCTTGCCCCGCTGCTGGCTACCCAGTGGCTCAAGGACACCGGTTCCTGGCTGCCCACGGCGATCTACCTGGTGGTTGCCTGCGCGATCACTACGGTGGCGGTGCTGAGCCTGAAGGAAACCAAGGGCATTGCCCTGGAAGACGTGGACAAGGCCGACGCCGCCCGCGAGGGACTGCTCCCGGCCGGCTCACGCTGAACTGCTTGAGCAGTTCACCGCAGGGAAATTGAGCGCGCACACGATGGGAAACAGATCTGCAATGGAAAACACACTGAACGGCCGCAAGGCCGTGGTGACCGGCGGCGCCAGCGGAATCGGCGCTGCCTGTGTCCGGGAACTCGCCGCCCGCGGGGCGAAAGTGGTGGTGGCCGACGTCGACTCCACCGGCGCTGCCGCCCTCGCCGATGAAGTGGGCGGCACCGCCTGGGCCGTTGACCTGCTGGACGTTGACGTGCTCGCCACCCTGAGCCTGGACTGCGACATTCTGGTGAACAACGCCGGGATCCAGAGCATCAGCCCCATCGAAGCGTTCGATCCGGCGGACTTCCGCCGGATCATCGCGCTGATGCTCGAGGCCCCGTTCCTGCTGATCCGGGCCGCGCTGCCGCACATGTACGCCAACGGCTTTGGCCGCATCATCAACGTGTCATCCGTGCACGGAATCCGGGCCTCTCCTTTCAAAAGCGCGTACGTTTCCGCCAAGCACGGACTGGAAGGGCTAAGCAAGGTGACGGCGCTTGAGGGCGGGGGGCACGGAGTCACGTCCAACTGCATCAACCCTGGCTACGTCCGGACCCCGCTCGTCGAGAAGCAGATCGCGGACCAGGCGAAGGTGCACGGCATCCCCGAGTCCGAGGTCCTGGCCAGGGTGATGCTCACCGAGTCCGCCGTGAAACGCCTGGTGGAACCGGAGGAAGTGGCCTCCCTGGTGGCCTGGCTGGCGTCCGATCACGCCGGCATGGTCACCGGGGCCAGCTACGCGATGGACGGCGGCTGGTCGGCGCGCTGACATCCGGCGCCTCCGCAGTCCGCACGCGCAGTCCGGCCTGCCGACTTCGGCCCGTTGCAAACCCGCCACCTGAGGCAGCTAATCCTGCGGCCTCAGGTGGCGGTGGTCGTAGAAGAAGACCCCAGCCGCGGCGCCGAGTTCTACGGATGGACCGCGGTGGGACATGATGATCCCCTCGTGCCGGCCGTTGAACGGATCGTCGCCCACCACGGCATCGCCCACGCGATAGGGGCACCGCGGGCGGAACGCCGCGAAGACCCGGCCGCAGGCGCGGTGGACGAGGGTAGAAAGTTTGACGGGCCGCCCCATGCTGGCCAGGTCCTGGACATGTGCTTTCACCATGCGAACCACTCCTTGAAGCGGCGTGGAGCCGCCCACTTTGGTGCGGTAGCCGGAAAGCTCCCAGCAGAGGATGGTCCTCCTATTCCTGGCTGGCACCTCACATTTACGCTAGACGCTATTCACACCAGTCACACCAGTAACATATACTCGTCTTTGCGGACGAGTACTACTTAGGGGATTTTGGGGTCGGCGTGGGCCGAAATCAGCGTTGGCAATGAATCGGGGCGGCCGGAAATCAGCCCTCGCCGTTGAGGATGTCATCAGCGTTGTTGTAGGCCCAGGTGACCAGGGGAACCAGCAGGCCGGACAGTTCATAGCCGCGTTCGGTCAGGCTGTAGTCCACGCGGGGCGGGATGACCGGCTGGGCCTTCCGCAGCACCAAGCCGTCGCGCTCCAGGGTCTTGAGGGTCTGCGCCAGCATTTTCTCGCTGATTCCCTCGGCGCGGCGCCGGAGTTCGCTCCAGCGCTGCTCACCTTCCGAGAGCGCCAGCAGGATCAGCACGCCCCACTTGCTGGTGATGTGGTCCAGGACAGTGCGGCTGGGGCACCCGGCCGGGAACACGCCGTCGGCCAATCCTTCCGGCAGGTGTGCCCGGAGATCTGCCGGCAGGCTGGCGGGCCATACAGTTGCTTCCATACCCATAACTTACCAAAAGGTGAGTACCTTACCTCTAAGTGCGTACTGTCTTCCAGGAAGTAATCGGCGCGGCGGCTGGTTGTGGAGGGTGACCCCCTAAGAAATAGTGAAAGGAACCAACCATGAGCATCGTCATCACCGGAGCAACCGGACAGCTTGGCCGCCACGTCGTCGAGGCCCTCCTGGAGCGCAACGTTCCGGCAGCAGAGATCGTGGCCGCCGGCCGGTCCATTGAAAAGCTTGCCGACTTCGCAGCGCGCGGCGTTCAGGTCAGGGCAATGGACTACACGGACGCCGCGTCCGTGGCACAGGCGCTGGACGGCGCCAGCAAGGTTCTCCTGATTTCCGGCAGCGAGGTTGGCCAGCGCGTTGACCAGCACCGCACGGTGATTGAGGCAGCTGCAGCGGCGGGCGTCGAGCTGATCGCATACACCAGCATCGCCAACGCAGACACCACCGGCATGAAGCTGGCCGCCGAGCACCAGGCAACGGAGGCCATCCTCAAGGATGCAGGCGTGCCGTTCGCCATCCTCCGCAATGGCTGGTACCTCGAAAACTACACCGACCAGCTGCAGGGCACCTTGGCCCAGGGCGCGCTTGCCGGCAGCGCCGGGGAAGGCAAGATCAGTGCCGCGTCCCGGGCGGACTACGCCGAAGCCGCCGCCGCCGTGCTTGTTGCCGAAAACCAGGCCGGCAAGGTCTACGAGCTCGGCGGGGACCACGCCTTCACGCTCACCGAACTGGCCCAGGAAATCAGCACTGCGGCCAACATGCCCGTGGTTTACCAAGACCTTCCGGCCAGCGACTACGCCGGACTTCTTGCCGGATTCGGCGTGCCGGAGCTCTTCGCTGACATCCTGGCGGACTCGGACCTTGGCATTGCCCGTGGCGACCTCCTGGTCAGCGGCTCGGACCTCCGCACCCTGATCGGCCGGCCCACCACGCCGATGTCGGCTGCGGTCCGCTCGGCGCTCGCTTCGGCCTAAGCAGCACGCGGCCTGGCGGACGTCCCAACGCTCTCTCACATCCTGCACTGTTTGCGCCAACGCTCTCTCACCTCATATGAGAGAGCGGTGCGGCAAATCGCCCCAAAAGCGAGAGAGCGTTGGGGGGTGGTCCCTAGGACTTGCTGCCGGTCAGGGCCAACGTCCCGCCGAGGCCGATCATCAAGGCCCCCCTGTTGCCTCCACCGTTGAAACCCGGCTGGGCGAACGGGCAAACCATTGGCGGGCTGAACCTGCGGCGACGGCCCAGAGGCTATCTGAGACTATGGCGATCAGCAGGAACACCGCCCCCAGCAGCGCCAGCTGGAACGGAACGGCCCCGGAAGGGTAGTCAACAAACTGCGGCAGCACCGCTACGAAGAACACCACTGACTTGGGGTTGGTGATACCACCACCAGGCCTTCCGCCACCAGCCGTCGTGGCGAGGAGGCCACTGGCTGACGATCGGTGAAGGAGTTGTGCCGACGGTTCCGGATGGCCTTGATGCCCAGATAGACCAGGTAGGCAGCACCGGCCAGCTTCACCACGCTGAAGAGGACCACGGACTGCGCCACGATGATGCCCACGCCGAGCGCGACTGCAGCCACCTGCACCAGTTGCCCGGTCGCGTTGCCCCGCACCGTCAGGACGCCGCCCTTCCAGCCAAGGGCCAGGGAACGGCCTATTACGAACAGCATGCTGGGTCCGGGGACAGCGATCAGCACCACGGATGCCAGCGCAAACGCCAGCAGGTTTGAGAGCTGAACCATGCCTGATCTTAGCTCCGGCGGGCTGAGGCGACCACCGGGAGCGGTGAGGTTTCGTCCACAAGTTCGGCCCGGCGTCGTCCGTCCCCTCTGACCCAGAGTCGGTAGGCGAGGACCAGCAGCCCAAGCCACACCGCTCCCACGTACAGCGCTACGCGGGTGTCTTCGAAGGCGCCCAGGACGGCGATGACCAGCGCCATAAACGCGATGGTCAGGATGGAGGCCGCCGGCCACCATGGGGACGGGAATTCCGACGCCGGCAGTCCCTTGCGTGCGATCTCCCGCTTCATCGCGACATGGGAAGCCAGGATCATGACCCACACCCAGACAGTGGCAAACGTGGCGATCGAGGCGATCAGGATAAAGACGTCTTCGGGAATGACCGCGTTCAGAACCACGCCCACCAGAAGGATGCCGGCCATCATCACCACCGTCATCCACGGCACGCCATGGCGCGAGACCTTGCCGAAGACTGCCGGCGCGTGGCCCTGGTTGGACAGCCCGAACAGGATGCGGCCGGCGCCGAAGATGTCGCTGTTGATGGCGGACAGAGCGGCGGTGATGACCACGGCGTTGAGGATGTGCGGTGCGGCCGGGATGCCCAGCCCGCTGAAGATCTGGACGAACGGGCTTCCGTTGGTGCCGATCTCGTTCCAGGGGAAGAGGCTCATCAGGACGCCGAGGGTCAGGACGTAGAACAGCAGGACGCGGACCGGAACGGTGTTCACGGCCTTGGGGATGACCTTCTTGGGGTCCGCGGCCTCGCCGGCGGTGATGCCGAGCGTCTCGATCCCGCCGAACGCGAACATCACGACGGCGAACGACGCCAGTAGCCCTTCGAAGCCGTTGGGGAACAGCCCGCCGTGCTCCACGAGGTTGCCGAGTCCCGGAGCTACCGTGGACCCGCCGGCCTGGAAACCGAACGCGATGATGGCGGCGCCGCCGACGATCATGGCGATGATGGCCACCACCTTGATCAGCGAGAACCAGAACTCGAGCTCGCCGAAGACCTTCACGCTGAGCAGGTTCAAGGCGGCGAGGAAGCAGATGATGGCCAGGATCCAGATCCAGCGGTCCACCTGCGGAAACCAGAAGCCCATGTAAATGCTGAAGGCCGTGACATCGGCGATGGCCACAATCGCCATCTCAAAGACATAGGTCCAGCCGGTTACAAACCCTGCCAGGGGCCCGAGGTAGCGGCTGGCGTACTGGCCGAACGAGCCTGACACGGGGTGGCGGACGGCCATCTCGCCGAGGGCCCGCATGACCATAAACACCGCCGCGCCGCCGATGATGTAGGCGAGCAGTACCGCCGGGCCCGCCTTTTGGATGGCGGAGGCTGAGCCGTAGAACAGGCCGGTGCCGATCGCCGATCCCAGGGCCATAAAGCGGATATGGCGGACGTTCAATCCTCGGTTCAGGACGTGCGCGACGGCGGATCCCGGCCTGAGCTTTTCGGCCGGGCTTGCGTCTTGGGCGGCGCTTGGTGCTTGCTGCATACGAATACCTTCTCGTCATTGGGAGGGGGATCGCCAACCAGCAGATCACTTTGGCGCCTTACGTGATGAGACTCACTGGAGGTTCGTGTCTTCGATCTCAGACTTGGGGCTGGCATTTGAACTTCGCGTGGCACGTAGTCCAAAACTATTGACATCATGTCTGGTTTTCTTTACTTTTGAGATGTCAGCTTTGTTTTACATCTTTTTGGGAATGGCGGGAGCGGAAATGTCCTTCGAAGAGAAGAGCGCCTGGATCATGGGGGTGGTGGCCACGGGCTCTTATGGCGTGTATCTGGCCATCGTCCTGGGCATGGCCGGCACAATGCCCGTTGCCGAGGTTCCGTACGTGGCTCCGCTGCTGTGGACCATCGGGGCATCCATTGCTGCGTCCATCGCACTGAACATACTCCTGGGCATTATTTCGCCCAAGGAAGCCGGGAAGAAGGACCAGCGCGACAGGGAGATCTACCGTTTCGGCGAGTACATCGGGCAGTCGTTTGTGGTCATCGGGGGAGTCGCGGCGCTGCTCCTGGCGATGGCCGAGGTGGACCACTTCTGGATCGCAAACGTCATCTACCTGACGTTTGTGCTGTCCGCGATCCTGGGCTCCGTGGCCAAAATCGTTGCCTACCGCCGGGGGTTCCAGCCGTGGTGAAGCCAACGCGGGTGACCAATTCCATCCGCCGCCTGCGGTTCGAACGGGGCGAGATGACGCAGGCCGAACTCGCCGAACGTGTGGGTGTCACCCGCCAGACCGTCATCGCCATAGAGCAGGGCCGGTACTCACCGTCCCTGGAGATGGCGTTCCAGATCGCCCATGTGCTCAGCGTGCCGCTTGAGGACGTGTTCCAGTACCCGAATCACCAAGGAGACGCATCATGAAAGCTATCGTGCAGGACGTTTACGGGAATTCCGATGTGCTTCAGCTACGGGATACTCCGCAGCCGGTGCCCGGCGATGGGGAAGTGCTGATCAGGGTCCGCGCGGCCGGCGTCGACCAGGGTGTGTGGCACCTCATGACCGGGCGGCCGTACCTTCTCCGCCTCTTCGGCTTCGGGCTGAAGAAGCCCAAGTTTCCGGTCCGCGGCCGTGAGGTTGCTGGCGTCGTGGAGGCTGTGGGGGCTGGCGTCACGCGCTTCCAGCTGGGCGACGAAGTGTTCGGCACGTGTGAGGGGTCCTTCGCGGAATTTGTCTGCGCCAGGGAGGGCAGGGTGGCCACAAAGCCCGCGAACCTCACGTTTGAGGAGGCCGCTGTGGCCCCCATTTCGGCTGTTACCGCGTTGCAGGCTGTCCGCGATGCCGGACAGGTAACTACTGGCCAGAAAGTGCTGATCATCGGTGCTGGCGGGGGAGTAGGGTCCTTTGCGGTGCAGGTGGCAAAGGCATTCGGGGCGGCGGAGGTCACAGGCGTCTGCAGCACGGGAAAAGTGGAGCTGGTCAGGTCGCTCGGCGCTGATCACGTCATCGACTACACCCGAGATGATTTTTCCCGCGCCGGCCAGCATTACGATGTCATCCTGGATACCGCCGGCAACCGGCCGCTCTCAGTCCTGAGGCGCGTGCTGACCCCGCGGGGGACGCTGGTGATCGTCGGCGGCGAGGGCGGTGGGAAGCTGACCGGCGGGTTTGAGCGTTCGATGGGTGCGCCGCTGGTGTCGCTGTTCTCCGGCCAGAAATTCAAAGGGCTTGTTTCGACGGAGAACTATCGCGATCTCGAGGCGCTGACCACGCTTATTGAAGCCGGCAGTGTGAAGCCTGCCGTGGACAAGGTCTACGCGCTCGCTGAGGCGCCAGCCGCCGTTGAATACATGCACGAGGGCCGGGCCCGCGGCAAAGTAGTTGTCAGCATCTGAGCGATTGTCAGAGTCTGAATGGGTCACGTTATCCACATAGGCAAGAGGGCACGATGCTTTTGCCGGACTCCCGCGGAAAGCTGGAGGTATGGAAAGACGAGAAGCCTGGGAAGCCGAAAATCGAAAAGCCGTGGAGGCAATCCGCTCGACGGCCTACGCTCTCGCGAGGAGAATAGTCGCGGCCGCGCCTGACCAGCCGTCGCGCTATGGGCCATACATTGATTCAGTGGCCCGTCAGGGCGTGTTCTTGGCCATTCTCGCCGACATCGCTCGGGTGAAAGCTGAGCTCGCTGCTTTGAAGGCCAGGGTGGCCGCGGGATATCCACATGAGCCATCTTCTGCCCGGTTATTGTCAGTGCCTCGCAGGATGACGTGAGTATGGATAACACGGCAGCTGCAGGGGTTTTGGAGGCCATCGCGGCTTCTGCTTTGCAGATGGCCGGTGTGCTCCGTGGGGCAGCCGTAAATCCGGCTGAGGGCCTGGCAACAGGCTCATTGGCGGCTGGACCGTCGGCCGCTTGCCCGGCTGATGCCCCTTCCACAACCGGCCCCGCTACGGGCTCGGACCTGCTGCGTTGGCAGGCTGAGGCGTGCCTGACCGTTCTGTCCGGAACTGCCGGGATGGAAGCCATGATGGCTGCCGTGAAGGTCCATGCAGTGAACGGTTTCGATGAGGCGGCCCAGGCCATCGCCGCACCTATCACATCCCCGGCAGACCAGACCGCCCAGGACATGGGCATCCAGGCCGAGGTCGCCTGCGCCATGACGGTCAGTGAACGCACGGCCAGCGCGCTGCTCGGCGAATCGCACGCGCTAACCATGGCCTTGCCGTTGACGTTCTCGGCGTTGCAGGCCGGCACGATCTCGTGGCAGCACGCGAGGATTATGGTCGATGAAACCGTGAACCTGGACCCTGCCGGCAAGCACGCGTTGGAGCAGCATTTCTTGGATCCTGACGCGGTGAACCCGGCGCGGGGCTGCCCGGCCGGGGAAATGGTCCCAGGCCGGTTCCGGCATAAGGCACGGGCCTGGCGCGAACGCCACCACACGGACAGCATCGAAAAACGCCACACCCGCAGCGCCGCTGACCGGCGGGTGGAGTATTCCCCGGACCGGGACGGCATGGCCTGGCTCTCCGCCTACCTCCCCGCCGACCAAGCAGCCGGGATCTGGAACCGGACCACCACCGCAGCCCGGGCCCTGCAGGGCCCCGACGAATCCCGGACCCTCACCCAGCTGCGGGCGGACGTGGCCGCGGCCTGGCTTCTGGGCGGCGAAGCCGATCTGATCCCGTCACCGAAGGCCCAGGTCCTCGTGACCGTGCCGGTGTTCGCGCTGATGGGCCTGACCGATGAACCCGCCATGCTGGACGGGTACGGGCCCATACCGCCGTCCATGGCCAGCGCGCTCGCCGCCGACGGCGCCGAGTCCTTCCACCGGGTCCTGACAGATCCCCGCGACGGTGCACCGCTGGAGATCGGGCGGACCAGCTACCGGGTGACGAAAGCCCAACGCCAATGGCTACGGCTGCGCGACGGGAAATGCCCGTTCCCCGGCTGCAGCAACCAGTCCTTGGACAACGAAGCCGACCACCTCCTCGCCTGGGCCCATGGCGGCAGCACCGGCATCTCAAATCTCGGCCAGCCCTGCCCCAAACATCACAGACTCCGCCACACCACCAGTTGGAAACCCACCACCGCCACCAAGAACGAACCACCGGGCTGGATATCTCCCACCGGACGGCACTGCGCCAGCGAATACCCCGACTGGGAACCACCAACCTGGCCACACCAGATCGAAGAACAGCTGGGGCATCAAGAAATTGGCGAATGGCTAAGACGTCAAGATTTTGGCCCGGATCCTCAAAACCCGCCCGGCGACCTGTCCCTGCCCGAGGACCACCAGCCCGACCAACCCCGGACAGAAGACGCGTCCCCGGATGAGCGGCCGTCTCCGACCACATCGAACGTCAGCGTCTTGGAACATCTAGGACGGTGAGTCGCTCTGCGGTTCAGCGTCCCGTCGCAGGAGGTGTCCACACAAACGGAGTGGTGGTGGTGACTGCCCTGAATCCCAACCTTCGCAGGATCGGCTCACTGTCAACGGACGCGTCCACCTGCAGGTACTTCACTCCCCGGGCGGCCGCCACCTGGGCGCGTGCGGAAACCAGAGCCTTATAGATCCCGCGCCCGCGCCATGCAGGCAAAGTTGACCCGCCCCACAAACCGGCGAAGTCCGTGCCGGGATTGATCTCGAGCCAGGCCGCCGAAACCACTTCCCCCGAGGCCTCGGCCAGGAAGACCACCAGGTTTTCTGGGTCCGAGGCCAGCCGGTGCTGCAGATCAGCGGCCACCCAGCTGTAGTCGGCCGCCCACACCTCAGACTTCATCGCCGCAATGCGCTCCAGGTCCGGGCGTTCGCTGGCCAGCCTCACCCGAATACCTTCCGGGACCGCCGGGTCACCGGCCATCGCGGCCGTCTCACCCACCAAGACGGTCTCGCGGTCTTCCGGTACGAAGCCTGCTGCGCGGAGGCGGGCCTCAAGATCATCCGGGAGGTCATGCGCCCTTGTCTTCCACTCGACGGCCTCCCCGCGGCCGGCAAAGTAGTCACGCTGCTCGGCGATCAGCAGGTCGAGCATCCCGCCCTCCACACCGAGGTCACGAGCCGATTCGATGAAGCCCCGCCGCTGTCCGGTCACGCGTAGCAGGGGGCCCAGCAGCTGATACTCGTGGCCTGCCGGAACGGCTGGGGGAACCAGCCGGCGGAGCTGGGAATCGTACGCGGCAAGAATATCGGTGGTTGAGGCCATACGCTTCAGCCTACGACCAGCGCCGCCGGACCCGGGCGGGCCCGGCGGGCGGCCAGGCCCAGTAGGCGGGAAGGGGGCGCACGCCTGGCTATGTCTGGCATCCCGGACACCGGCCGTGTTTTGATGGCCATGAGGGGACCAGTCGTGGGCGCAAGGTTAAGTACGGGATCCCGGACATGGCTGGAAGCCCCGCGAGAAATGACGGAGGGCACAGTGGAGTCGAGTGCAGTGGTGTCGAGCACGGAAGCCAGGCCTGAGGCCGGCAATGAACCAAGGGCGACGTCCAAAGTCCCCGCTGCCGAGAACACCCTCCGTATCCTCAAACTGCTGGCCTCGAAGCGGGGGCCCATGGCGGCGTCGAGCATTGCCACCTCCTTGGGATTGCCGCGCTCCAGCGTTTACCACCTGCTCGGGGTGATGGAGGCGAACGGTTTTGTCCTCCACCTGCACGAGGAGCAGCGCTACGGGCTGGGGATCAGTGCCTTCGAGCTGAGCTCGGCGTATTCGCGGCAGGAACCGCTGTCCCGCCTGGGCCGGCCGCTGCTGGCGTCGCTGGTGGACGTCATCGGTGAGAGCGCGCACCTGGCCGTGCTTCATGGCCGCGACGTGCTGTACATCGTGGAGGAACGGGCCAAGAACCGCCCGTCCCTGGTGACCGACGTCGGGGTCCGGCTCCCCAGCCACCTCACCGCCAGCGGACGCGCCATTCTCGCGGCATTGCCGAAGTCGCAGGTCCGTGCGCTTTACCCGAATGCCGAGGCGTTTACCGCCCGGCATGAGGTGGAGGGCGCCATCATGAAGTACTCCGCGCTGTCCTCGCACCTGGACCAGGTGAGGCAGCGCGGCTACGCCACCGAACACGGCGAGGTGACGCCCGGCTTCGGCTCGATCGCCGCCGCTGTCACGGACCACGTGGGATGGCCGACGGCGGCAGTCGCCGTTACGTTCCTCGAGGACAAATTGCCGGCGGACCAATGGCCGGCGCTCGCCGCCCGGGTCCAGAAGGTGGCGGACGAGCTGTCGGTGCGCATCCACGGCCGCCCTGCCAAGTAGGCCTGCCCGCCGTCGGCTGGCGCTGCCCGCCGACGGCCCGACAGGAACTGCAGCGGTCTGGAATCCCGGACACCACCCCTCCGAAAGCCCTGTCCCGCCCGGTTTAGAACGGCTTTAGTTGATACAGAACCTCTTCCCCAAGCACCAACACGAGAAGGAGCCCCTCATGGCACCCGCCGATTTCACTACCGGTGCCCGCCCGGTCAAAGCTGCCCGCGGCACCGAGCTCACCGCCAAGAGCTGGCAGACCGAAGCCCCGCTGCGGATGCTGATGAACAACCTGGACCCCGAGGTCGCCGAACGCCCGGATGACCTGGTGGTCTACGGCGGGACCGGCCGTGCCGTCCGGTCCTGGGCGGCGTTTGATGCGATCACCCGCACCCTCGAAACCATGGAGAACGACGAGACGCTGCTGGTCCAGTCCGGCAAACCGGTCGGCGTCTTCCGCACCAACGAATGGGCGCCGCGGGTGCTGCTGGCCAACTCCAACCTCGTGGGCGACTGGGCCAACTGGCCCGAGTTCCGCCGGCTCGAGGCCGAGGGCCTGATGATGTACGGCCAGATGACCGCCGGGTCCTGGATCTACATCGGCACCCAGGGCATCCTGCAGGGCACCTTCGAGACCTTCGCCGCGATCGCCCGCAAACTCACCGGCGACGAGGACGGCACCCTCGCCGGGACCCTGACTCTCACCGGCGGCTGCGGCGGCATGGGCGGCGCCCAGCCGCTCGCCGTCACCCTGAACGAGGGCGCCTGCCTGATCGTCGACGTCGACGAAAGTCACCTGCGCCGCCGCGCCGGCAAACGCTACCTCGACGAGGTCGAAACCGACCTCGACACCGCGATCGCCAAGGTCCTGGCGGCCAAGGAAGAGCGCCGCGGCTGGTCCGTGGGCTACGTGGGCAACGCCGCGGAGGTGTTCCCCGAGATCCTGCGCCGCCACAACGCCGGCGAGCTCACGGTCGATATCGTCACGGACCAGACCTCCGCCCACGACCCGCTGTCCTACCTGCCCGAAGGCATCACGGTCGAGGAATGGCATACAGAGGCCGCCGCCGACCCGGAAGGGTTCACCAAAAAAGCCCAGGCCTCCATGGCCCGGCATGTCCAGGCCATGGTCGAGTTCCAGGACGCCGGCGCCGAGGTCTTCGACTACGGCAACTCCATCCGCGACGAGGCCCGCACGGGCGGCTACGCCCGCGCCTTCGAGTTCCCCGGCTTCGTCCCGGCCTACATCCGCCCGCTGTTCTGCGAGGGTCTCGGCCCGTTCCGCTGGGTGGCTCTCTCCGGTGACCCGGAGGACATCGCGGTCACCGACGCCGCCATTAAAAACCTCTTCCCGGAGAACAAGCACCTGCACCGCTGGATCGACGCCGCCCAGGAACGCGTGGAGTTCGAAGGCCTGCCGGCCCGGATCTGCTGGCTCGGCTACGGCGACCGCGCCAAGGCCGGCCTGCTGTTCAACCAACTCGTCAAGGAAGGCAAGGTCACAGCGCCCATCGTGATCGGCCGCGACCACCTCGACTCCGGCTCCGTCGCCTCCCCCTACCGCGAGACCGAAGCCATGGCCGACGGCTCCGACGCGATCGCGGACTGGCCGCTGCTCAACGCCCTGCTCAACACCGCCTCCGGCGCCACCTGGGTCTCCATCCACCACGGCGGCGGCGTCGGCATCGGCCGCTCCATCCACGCCGGCCAGGTCTCCGTCGCCGACGGCACCGACCTCGCCGCCCAGAAACTCGAACGCCTCCTCACCAACGACCCCGGCATGGGCGTCATCCGCCACGCCGACGCCGGCTACGACCGCGCCACCGAAGTAGCCAAAGAACGCGGCGTCCGCATCCCGATGCAAGAAGGAATCACAAAGTGACCATCCCCACGAACTCCCTAACCTCGCAGGCTCGGCCAGGGAACCCTGTCCGCGTGGCCCCAACCCACTCACCGCTCACCGTCACCCTCGGCTCCAGCGGCGTCACGCCCGAGGACGTTGTCGCCGTCGCCCGTCACAACGCCCAGGTGACCATCGCCCAGGAAGCGCTGGACACGGTGGCGAAGGTCCGCGCGCACATCGACGAACTCGCGCACAGCGAGACCCCCGCCTACGGCATTTCCACCGGCTTCGGCGCGCTGGCCAACCGGCATATCCCCAGCGAGCTGCGCACCCAGCTGCAGAAATCGCTGATCCGCAGCCACGCCGCCGGCATGGGCCCGGCCGTGGAACGCGAGGTGGTCCGCGGCATCATGTTCCTGCGGGCCAAGACACTGGCATCCGGCCGCACCGGCGTCCGGCCCGTCGTCCTTCAGACTATGGTGGACGTGCTCAACGCCGGCATCACGCCCGTGGTCCGCGAATTCGGCTCGCTCGGCTGCTCCGGCGACCTCGCCCCGCTGTCCCACTGCGCCCTAGTGCTGATGGGAGAGGGTGAAGCGGAAGGGCCCGACGGCGTGACTTACGGCGGGCGGGGTGAGGCGCCTGTCGCCGAGCTGCTCGCCGGGCACGGCATCGAACCGGTCACCCTCGCCGAGAAGGAAGGCCTGGCGCTGGTCAACGGCACCGAGGGGATGCTGGGCATGCTCCTGATGGCCATCGCGGACCTTCGCCAACTGCTGACGACGGCGGACATCACCGCCGCGCTCAGTGTCGAGGCGCTGCTGGGTACGGACCAGGTCTTTGTACCGGAGCTGCATGCGGCGCTGCGTCCGCACCCCGGCCAGGCCGCCAGCGCGGACAACATGCTGCGTGTGCTTTCCAACTCCCCGATCGTGGCCTCGCACCGGGTGGGGGACTCCAAAGTCCAGGACGCCTACTCGCTGCGCTGCGCACCCCAGGTGGCCGGGGCCACGCGGGACACAGTGGACTACGCCGCCCTCGTGGCATCCCGCGAGCTCGCCGCGGCCATCGACAACCCGGTGGTCCTGCCGGACGGGCGCGTCAGCTCCAACGGCAACTTCCACGGCGCACCCGTGGCCTACGTCCTGGACTTCCTGGCCATTGCCGTTGCGGACCTCAGCTCCATCGCCGAGCGCCGGACGGACCGGATGCTGGATCCGGCGCGTTCGCACGGGCTGCCGGCGTTCCTGGCCGCGGATCCGGGTGTCGACTCGGGCCTGATGATCGCGCAATACACGCAGGCCGGGCTGGTCTCGGAGAACAAGCGACTGGCCGTCCCGGCGTCGGTGGATTCCATTCCCAGCTCCGCCATGCAGGAGGACCACGTGTCCATGGGCTGGCACGCGGCCCGGAAGCTGCGCAAGGCCGTGGAGAACCTTCGCCGCGTCCTGGCCATCGAACTCGTGACGAGCGCCCGCGCCATCGACATGCGGACGCAGCTGTCCGACGGCGAGCTCATCCCCGGCCCGGCAGGCGCGGCCGTGATCGGGGTGCTGCGGTCCGTCGTCGAAGGCCCCGGAACCGACCGGTTCCTGTCACCTGAACTGGAGGCGGCTGACCGTTTGGTTTCCTCCGGCAAGGTCCGAGAGGCCGCCGAATCCGCCGTCGGAATTCTTGCCTGAGTGGGAATATTCTTCGGCGCTTCCGCCATATTCGTCCAATGTCGAAATATGGTGCAACACGAACAATTCGACGGCGGGAAGTGTAGTAGAACTGAAGGTGTAGTAAAAGTCACATCAAAGAGGCTGTGGCGCAGGACGTATACAAAGGGGTAGTAGTTCAAATGAAAGCACGTGGGGCTGTCCTGTCGAGGCGCAATGTCCATTCGGCCACCATCTCGGAGTGGGGAACGCTCAAAGCTGGGGACCAGGTGGAAATTATCAAACACGCGCACGTCATTGCGGCGGGCGAAGTGGAAGAAGTATCGCAGAGCGGGAACGTGCTGTGGCTCGTGCCGGCCACTCCGTCAGAAAGGGAACTTTTCCTTAAATCCGACGGTGTAGAAGTCCGCAGGAGCTAGGAACGCAAGACCAAAACGCAAAAAGAGTCCCTGCCCTCCGTTACCGGAGGGCAGGGACTCTTGCGTGGATCGCGGGCTGGATTGAAGCCCGGATCTAGGGCCGAATCAGCTCAGGCCGCAATGCTTTCGTACGTTTCACCAAAGGGGACTGACTCGTCCAGGGCCACGGTGAAGCGTCCCGGGCGCAGGCGCGTAACAAGGATGCCGCAGGCGGCGTCTTTTGCCGGCTCGATCAGCGTGGCAACTGCGTTTTCCAGTCCTTCGTGCATCTCGTGCGCTGTGGAAAACTGCAGGTCGATGGACAGGGAAGCCGCGGCTTCGACGGCCGCCACGGCGGTCAGGGGGCGTTCCAAAATAGCTGTAGTCATATGCCGAACTTTCTGTGTCTCGTGCCAAAGGGCTCGATCCACTGTACCGGATACAGGACCTAGGATGTCAGATGACTGCTGTCTCGTGCGCCCAGACGCCAAAAATCCGAAGCTTGTTCGCCGGACCACGCCGTCAAGGCGGGGTCCGGCGAACAAACTTCGGATAGAAGGTGGTGCCCGGATCAGCCCGCCATGCCCGCTTTGACGGCCAGTACTGGACAATCAGCCTCGAGCAGGATCCGCTGCGATGTGCTGCCCATAATCAGTTTGCCCACCGGGGTGCGGCGGCGCAGCCCGATCACGATGAGCTCGGCGTTGTGCTCCTCCGCGGCATCGAGTACTTCCGCTGCCGCGTCATGCCCACGGACCGGCTGCTTGATCACGTGGTCAATGCCCTGGGTGGCCAGGCGGTCCTCGATGCTCTGGATCTCAGGTTCCTGGGCGTACCTGTTGTCCACCAGTGCATCACCCTTGGAGGAGTTGATGACCAGCAGGGTGGTGTTGCTCTTCCTGGCCTCGGCGATGGCCTGGGTCAGGGCCGCTTCGCCCTCCGGGGTAGGGACGTATCCCACCACAATCGTCATGGCTGTACCTCTTTTTCTGTCAGTTGATCTTCTGCTGCGGGGCGGATGCTGCTGCTGGGCGGATGCGGGGCTGATGCCCAGGACTGGGTAGCCGTCCGGTTAGCCGTCGCCGTCCCCGTCGCCGCCAGTGGTGGCGCGGTGGCTGCCATGGCTGGCGCTGCCACTGGCATCCGTCGGTTCGGATGCGCCGGAGCGGGTGGCGGGCACCCCTGCCGGCACTGCTGCCGGCCGGTTCCTGCGGATCAGCTTGAACAGCTTGAACAGCAGCGGCCACAGGAGGATGAGGGTGATGATGATGTAGATGCCGACGGCAATCGGCTCACTCCAAAGGCCGGCGGGGTCGCCGGCGCTGAGCTGCAGCGTCTGGCGGAGCTGCTTTTCGATGCGCGGTCCGAGGATGACTCCGAGGATGAGCGGCAGGACGGGAAGTCCGAACCGCCGCATCATGAAGCCCAGCGCGCCGAGCGCCAACAGGAGCACCAGGTCGAACGCCTGCAGGTTCACCGAGTAGGCGCCCAGCGTGGCGAAGAACAGGATGCCGGCATATAGGTAGGGCCGCGGGATCTGCAGGAGCTTGGCCCACAACGGTGCCAGGGGCAGGTTGATGATCAGGAGCAGGAAGTTGCCAATGAAGAGGCTCGCGATAAGCGCCCACACCAGCGGTCCCTGGCTTTCGAACAGCTGCGGTCCCGGCTGGATGCCGTACTGCGTGAAGGCTGCCAGCATTACCGCAGCCGTGGCGTTGGTGGGCAGGCCCAGGGCCAGCATGGGGGTCAGTGTGCCGGCAGCGGCAGCGTTGTTGGCTGCTTCCGGACCGGCCACGCCCTCGATGGCGCCCTTGCCGAACTCCTCGGGGTGCTTGCTGAGCTTCTTTTCGGTGACGTAGGAGAGGAAGGTGGGGATCTCGGCTCCGCCGGCAGGAAGTGCGCCGAACGGGAAGCCGAACGCGGTGCCGCGGAGCCAGGGTTTCCAGGACCGTTTCCAGTCCTGTTTGCCCATCCACGGACGTCCCACGGGGATGACCTGCAGGGGTGTGCGGCGCAGGTGCGCGGCAACCCACAGCGCCTCGCCCACGGCGAAGATAGCCACTGCAACCACCACGATGTCCAGGCCGTCAGCCAGGAGCGGCACACCGAACGTGAGCCGGGCCTGGCCCGTGACCACGTCCAGGCCTACCAGGCCGATGGCGAGGCCCAGGCCAAGCGACGCGAAGCCCCGGAGCCGTGAGGAACCGAGGACCGCGGTGACCGCCAGCAGGGCGAGAACCATGATGGCGAAGTAACTGGGGGCACCCAGGCTGATGGCGAACTTCACCACGATCGGCGCGCAGACGGCGAGGAGGGTGGTGCCGATGGTGCCGGCTACGAACGAGCCGATGGCCGCCGTCGCCAGTGCCTGCGCGGCCCTGCCGGCTTTCGCCATCTTGTTGCCTTCGATGGCCGTGACCACCGACGACGATTCACCCGGCGTATTCAGCAGGATGGAGGTGGTGGAGCCGCCGTACATGCCGCCGTAGTAGATGCCGGCGAACATGATGAAGGCGCTGGTGGGTTCCAGGGCGTACGTGACCGGAAGCAGGAGCGCCACGGTCATGGCCGGGCCGAGGCCCGGGAGGACGCCGACGGCGGTACCCAGGACGACGCCGATCACGGCGTAGAGGAAATTCATGGGAGTGAGGGCGGTGGCAAAGCCGTCCATCAGGGAGGCAAAGACATCCATCAGAGAATCCCTTCCAGGAGGCCGGCGGGCAGTGCGATGCCAAGGCCAAGGTAGAAACCGTAAAACGTCAGGAGGGACATAGCCACAGAAATGAGGCCGTCACGGATGTAGTTCCGCCCGCCCAGTGCCCAGACGCTGCCCCAGAACAGGATGGTGCCGGAGATGACCCACCCTGCCCAGTCGATCAGCAGGATATTCGCGATGAAGGCGCCAGCCAGCGGCAGGACCGTCTTCCAGTCGGCGGGGTGGGAGAGGTCCACGTCCTCGCCGCCTTCCGCTTCACCCTTGCCGCCGCGGAGGACGTTGATGGCCAGCATCACGGCGCAGACCAGCAGCAGGCCGCCCACGATGAAGGGCAAGGTCTTCGGTCCTACGGGATCAGCACGGGAATAGGTGGTGCCGATGCGGGTGGCATCCCAGATGACCAGGGCCCCGGCCGCCCCGAGCAAGAGGGCTACCCCCAGCTCGGAGCGGCCTTTGAGCCGTGAGGCCAAAGTTGGTGAGGAGCTCACGCCAGGCCAAGCTTCGTGAGGACGTCCGCCACCCGCTTGTCCTGCTCGGTCAGGAAGGTTTCGAACGCGGCGCCGGTGATGAAGGCGTCGCTCCAGCTGTTGGTCTTCAGGGCTTCCTTCCAGGCGGCCGTTCCGTGCATCTTTTCGAGTGCCGCGATCAGCTTGGCCTTGTCAGCGTCGGTGATGCCCGGAGGGGCCACAATGCCGCGCCAGTTGGTAAAGACCAGGTCGATGTTCGATTCCTTCAGGGTGGGCGCGTCCACGCCGTCGAGCCGCTTCTCGCCGCTCGTGGCCAGGACGCGGACCTCGCCGGATTCAATCTGCTTGAGGTATTCACCTGCACCGGAGGCCGCGAAGCCCACCTTGTTGCCCAGGATGGCCGGGAGGAGGTCCCCGCCGCCGTCGTAGGATACAAAGTTCACCTTGGTGGCGTCGATGCCCAGGGCTCCGGCGAGCTGCATCGGCAGCAGGTGGTCCGGGCCGCCGGGGGAGGAACCGCCGCCGACGCTGATGGAGCCGGGGTCAGCCTTCCAGGCGGTGACCAGGTCATCGATGGTTTTGTAGGGCGAATCCTTGTTGACCATGATGGCACCGGGCTCTTCGATGAGCCGGGCCAGGGGAGTGGTGGCCGTCAGCTTGGACTCGGACTTGTTGGTGTAGCTCGCGCCCACCACCCCCAAGCCCATGAGCATGGTGAGGTCACCGTTGCCCTTTTCGTTGACGATGCGGGCCAGGCCCACGGTTCCGCCGGCGCCGGCGAGGTTGAAGACTTCGGTGTTGGTGGCGACCTTCTCGTCATCGAGAACCTTCGCCGCCACACGGGCGGTGGTGTCGTAGCCGCCGCCCGGAGTGTTGGGGACCATGATCTGGAGCCCGGTCAGCGGGCCGGCGGGGGCGCCGGAGCTGGCTCCGTCGGTGGAGCTTTTCCCGGTGGCACCGCAGCCGGTGGCCATCAGGGCGATGCCGGCGGCGACGGCGGCAATTCGCAATGCGCGGATCTGGCGCATGGTGTTCCTCTTCTCTAAATCGGATCAGCAAGAAACTGACTGGTGATCCGATGCTAGGCCCGCAAGTGATCGGCATCACTCTTGTGTACGCAGAGAAAGTTAAGTTCATTGCGTTCACGTTTCCGGCGGTACACCATGGCCCTGCAGCAGGCATAGTTCAGGTAGCCTGACCAGCAGAGACCCGACAATCAAAGACCACGCAACAAGAGGAAAGAACCACAGTGACTCGACGAAGAGGCATGTCCCTTGCGGGGCAGTACCTGGTCCTGCAGTTGCTTATCGTTTTCGCCGTCCTGGTGGCCGTGGTGGCCATCTCCCTGGCCCAGTCCGCGGCGGCGTTCGAGCGCGTTGAGGGCCGCCGGGCGCTCTCCGCGGCCGAAGCACTGGGTGCCAATCCAACCGTCCGGGCCCTTCTACCGGCGGCCGAGCCCCGCGGTGGCTCAGCCCTTCCCACCGTGGCCGAATCGGTGCGGACGGTCTCCGGATCCTCACACGTCGCGCTGGCGAAGCTCGACCGCACAGTGGTTGCCTCCTCCAATCCCAGCCTGTTGGGCCAGCCGCTGGAACTTGGCGCCAGCCGCGTGCTGGAAGGCCGCGCGTGGACCGGCGTGGTGGACGGATCCGGCACGGAGGAACTGTCCGCGCACGTGCCGGTCCTGGACGACGGCGGAAAAATAATCGGCATTGCGTCCATCAGCCGGAACTACCCCTCCACTTTGGAGCGGCTGGGGGATGCCGTGCCCAACCTTCTCACCTATCTAGGCGTGGCCAGTGTGCTGGGTGTTGCCGGCTCGTTGCTGCTCTCCCGCCGGGTGAAGCGGCAGACCCTGGGCATGGAACCGAGCGAAATCACCGGCCTGGTGGAAAACCGCGAGGCCATGCTGCATGGCCTGAAGGAAGGCGTCGTGGCGCTGGACCCGCACGAGCGGATCACCGTGGCCAACGACAGCGCCCGCGCGCTGCTGGGCCTCCCCGCCGAATGCGTGGGCAAGCGGCTCGCCAGCCTGTCCGTGGAGCCCGCGCTCAAGGAAGTCCTCACCCGCGAGCAGCCGGAGCCGGACCAGCTGGTGCTCGTTGGCGACCGGCTGGTGGTGCTGAACCGGGTTCTCATCCGTTCGCGCGGCCGCGACATCGGCTCCGTCACCACGCTGCGTGACCGCACGGAGCTGTCCGCCCTTGAGCGGGAACTCGGAGCCACCCGGACCGCCACCGACACCCTCCGCGCCCAGGCCCACGAATTCGCCAACCAGTTGCACGTGATATCCGGCCTCATCCAGATCGGGGAATACGATTCCGTGGTCCAGTTCGTCAACGGTGCCACGCTGGACCGGACCCGGCTCAACGACGAGGTCACCAGCCGCATCGAGGACCCGGCGCTCGCCGCACTACTGATCGCCAAGTCGAGCCTCGCCACCGAACGCGGGGTCACCTTGCAGCTAGACCCGGAATCCGGGCTGAAGCGCGTTGATGATGAGCTGTCCCGCGACCTGACCACCGTCGTAGGGAACCTCGTGGACAACGCGTTCGACGCCGTCACCGGGCTTCCGGAGGCAGTGGTCAGGGTGCTCGTGGAAGACACAGCCGACGGCGTGACGGTCACCGTGAGCGATTCCGGCCCCGGCGTCACCGGGGATCCGGGGGAAATCTTCCAGCAGGGTTTCACCACCAAGGACCCCGGCCCCGGCGGCAGCAGGGGCTTCGGCCTGGCGCTCTCCCGGGTGGTCTGCCGGCGCAGCGGCGGCGACCTCACGGTAACCAACAACAACGGGGCGGTCTTTACCGCCCGGCTGGAACGAACCCGGCCGGAACCAACACGGCCGGAACCAACTACGCCGGAACGAACACGGAGACTGCAGCAATGATCAAAGTCCTGATCGTCGATGACGACTTTATGGTGGCCAAGGTCCACGCAGGGTTCATTCAGCGCACCCCCGGGTTCGCCGTCGTCGGGGTGGCCCATACCGGCGCCCAGGCGGTCATCGAAACGGGGCGGCTGCAACCGGACCTGGTGCTGCTCGATATCCACCTGCCGGACATCAACGGACTGGACCTTATGCACAAACTGCGCGAGGTGGCGCCGGAGCTGGATGTCCTGGTGATCAGCGCGGCCCGTGAGGTGGACACGGTGCGCAAGGCCCTCCGCGGCGGGATTGTGCACTACCTCATCAAGCCCTTCTCGCAGACTGACCTGCAGGAACGGCTGGAGCACTACCGCAGCGCCTACCAGGGCCTCGACTCGGCCAAGGATGTGGCGGAGCAGTCGGACGTGAACCGGGTTTTCGGGCTGGACCGGACCGATCGGCCGCTGCCTAAGGGCTGCAGCATCGAAACGCTGAAGCTGGTGGAAGCCGCCCTGAAGGAGGCCGACGGCGACCTGTCCGCCAACGAAGTGGCCGTCCAGTTGGGCACGTCCCGGGTCAGTGCGCGCCGGTACCTGGAGTACCTCCACGACGAAGGTGTGCTGGAGGTCCGGCTCAAGTACGGCGTGGGCAGGCCCGAGCGGCGGTATGTGCTGAAGGGCTAGGGCATGCCCAGCGCAGCCTCGATCGGACCGACGGCGAAGAACAGCAGGAACGCGCCGGCCACCGCCCACATCAGCGGGTGGACGTCCTTGATGCGGCCCTGGAACGTCCGGATCAGGACATAGGCGATGAAGCCTGCGCCGAGACCGTTGGCGATGGAGTACGTGAACGGCATCAGGGTCAAGGTCAGGAACGCCGGGATGGCGATTCCCCAGTCCTGCCAGTCGATCTTGCCCACTTGGGAGACCATCATGAAGCCCACCACCACCAGGGCAGGGGCCACCGCCTCGAACGGAACGAGGTTGATCAGCGGGGTGAAGAACATGGCCACCAGGAACAGCAGGCCGGTGACGATGGACGCCACGCCGGTCCGCGCACCCTCGCCGATCCCGGCGCCGGCCTCAACGTAGATCTGGTTCGAGGAGACGGAGGCGCCGCCACCCACGATCGCGCCGAGCGCGTCCACCTGGAGCACGCGGTCCACGTCCGGGATGTTGCCGTCCTTGTCCACCGTGCCGGCCTCGTTGGCCAGGCCCACCATGGTGCCCATGGCGTCGAAGAAGATGCTGAGCAGGATCACGAATGCCAGCAGTGTGGCGGCCACGAAGCCCAGGTGTTCAAAAGCGCCGAATGGGTTGGCCTTGCCGATCAGCGACAGGTCCGGGGCGCTCCACCCCGTAAAGGACGGCGCCACGAGGGACCACCCCTGCGGGTTGGCGGTAGTGCCGTCAAAGCTGGGACCGATGTGGAGGGTCATTTCCAGGATCACGGAAACGATGGTGGAGGCGATGATGCCGATCAGGATGGCGCCCTTGACCTTGCGGACCACCAGGGCGATGGTGAGGATCAGACCGAAAACAAAGACGGCCGTGGGCCAGCCCAGCAGCTTGCCGTCGAAGCCCAGGCCCACGGGAACGGTGGTGCCGGCAGCGTCGGGGATCCGGCGAACAAAGCCGGCATTCACCAGCCCGATCAGGGCGATGAACAGGCCGATTCCCACCACGATGGCGGTCTTGAGCCCGTCCGGGACGGCCTTGAAGACGGCGGTCCGGAAGCCGGTGAGGACCAGGATCATCATGGTCACGCCGGACAGGACCACCAGGCCCATCATGTCCGGCCACGTCAGGCCCGGGTTCGTGGCGACCGTGACGGCCACAAACGCGTTCACGCCCAGCCCCGCGGCCAGCGCGAAGGGGTGCCTGCCCCAGGCGCCCATCAGGATGGTGAGGATGCCTGCCACAAAAGCCGTCACAGCGGCCACTGCGGCAAAACCAAGTGTGTTGCCGCTGGAATCCGGGCCGGAGAGTATCAGGGGGTTAAGGACCACGATGTAGCTCATGGCGAAGAACGTGGCAAAGCCGCCGCGGATCTCGCGGGAGAGGTTGGACCCCCGCTCGGATATCTTGAAGTACCGGTCCAAGGCAGAGCCCTGCTTAAGCATTAGTCCTCCGGGATGTGTTGTTGGGGTTACTTGATCCTAGAGGGCGGGGACCGCGCCTAGTATGCGCGCCTAGAATGTCTGTCAGGAACCTCACAATGCCGAGCAATGTTGGAGACACCATGACTACTGACACTTCGACAGTCCGGCAGCTCCCCGCAGCCCACGTTGCCGACAGCCACGATCTGATCAGTGTGCAGGGCGCCCGGGAGAACAATCTCAAGGACATAAGCATCGAGATCCCCAAACGGCGCCTGACGGTGTTCACCGGGGTGTCCGGATCGGGCAAGAGCTCACTGGTGTTCGCGACGATCGCCGCGGAGTCCCAGCGCATGATCAACGAGACCTACAGCGCCTTTGTGCAGGGGTTCATGCCTAACTTGGCGCGGCCCGACGTGGACCACCTCGACGGGCTGACCACCGCGATCATCGTTGACCAGGAGCGGATGGGCGCGAACCCTCGCTCCACGGTGGGCACTGCCACGGACGCCAACGCCATGCTCCGGATCCTCTTCAGCCGGCTGGGCACGCCGTACGTCGGGCCGCCCACGGCATTCTCCTTCAACGTCCCGACGCGGAAGGCCAGCGGTGTGATGAGCACCGAGAAGGCCGGCGGCCGGGTGGAGAAGGCCGTGGTGCAGAACGTTGTCTACCTGGGCGGCATGTGTCCGCGCTGCGAGGGCATGGGCTCGGTCTCCGACTTCGACCTCACGGCTTTGTACGACGACAGCAAGTCGCTCGGCGACGGTGCACTGACCGTCCCCGGCTACAGCATGGACGGCTGGTACGGCCGGCTGTTCGAGGGCATGGGCCTCCCGATGGACAAGCCGATTGCCACATTTACGAAGAAGCAGCTTGAGACGATGCTGTACTCCGAGCCCACCAAGATCAAGGTCGAGGGCATCAACCTCACGTTCGAGGGCATCATCCCCAAGATCCAGAAGTCCATGCTGTCCAAGGACGTCGAGGCGATGCAGCCACACGTGCGGCGCTTTGTGGAAAGCGCCATCACTTTCCAGGCCTGCCCCGAGTGCGAGGGCACGCGGCTCAGCCCCGAGGCCAGGTCGTCGAGGATCCAGGGCAAGAACATCGCCGATCTCTGCGAGATGCAGATCAGTGACCTGGCCGAGTGGGTCCGCGAGTTCGACGAGCCGTCGGTTGCGCCGCTCCTCAAGGGCCTGCGGCACCTGCTGGATTCCTTCGCCGAAATCGGGCTGGGCTACCTCTCCCTTGACCGCCCGGCAGGCACCCTTTCCGGCGGCGAGGCGCAGCGTACCAAGATGATCCGGCACCTGGGCTCGTCCCTCACCGACGTCACCTATGTCTTCGACGAACCCACCATCGGCCTGCATCCGCACGACATCGAGCGGATGAACCAGCTGCTGCTGCAGCTGCGCGACAAGGGCAACACCGTGCTGGTGGTTGAACATAAGCCCGAGACCATCGCCATGGCCGACCACGTGGTCGATCTCGGTCCGGGCGCCGGCACCGCGGGCGGCAGCGTCTGCTTCGAGGGCAGCGTGGAGGGGCTGCGGCGGAGCGACACCATCACCGGCCGCCACCTCGATGACCGTGCGAAGGTCCGGGGATCCGTGCGAACCTCGACCGGCGTCCTCGAGGTGCGTGGCGCATCCACCCACAACCTCCAGGATGTCGACGTCGACGTTCCCCTCGGCGTGCTCTGCGTGGTGACCGGTGTGGCGGGTTCGGGCAAGAGCTCGTTAATCCACGGTTCGGTGGCAGGACGTGACGGCGTGGTGGTAGTCGACCAGGGCGCCATCAAGGGCTCGCGCCGCAGCAACCCCGCCACGTACACAGGCCTGCTCGAGCCGATCCGCAAGGCTTTCGCGAAGGCCAACAACGTGAAGCCGGCGCTGTTCAGCTCCAACTCCGAAGGTGCCTGCCCCACATGCAACGGTGCGGGCGTCATCTTCACCGAGCTGGGCGTGATGGCCACGGTCGAGTCCACGTGCGAGGACTGCGAGGGCCGCCGGTTCCAGGTGTCAGTCCTGGAGTACACCCTGGGCGGCCGCAACATCTCCGAGGTGCTGGCCATGTCCATGACAGAGGCTGAGGTCTTCTTCAGCGAAGGGGAGGCCCGCACGCCCGCGGCCCACAAGATCCTGGACCGGCTCGTCGACGTCGGGCTCGGCTACCTGACCCTCGGCCAGCCGCTCACCACGCTGTCCGGCGGCGAGCGGCAGCGCGTCAAGCTGGCCACGCAGATGGCGGAGAAGGGCGACGTCTACGTCCTGGACGAACCGACCACTGGCCTCCACCTCGCCGACGTCGAAAACCTCCTCGGCCTCCTTGACCGGCTTGTCGAGTCCGGCAAATCGGTCATCGTGATCGAGCACCACCAGGCGGTCATGGCGCACGCCGACTGGATCATCGACCTCGGCCCGGGAGCAGGGCACGACGGCGGCAAGGTCGTTTTCGAGGGGACTCCCGCCGAGCTCGTGGCCGCCAAGTCCACGCTCACCGGCAAGCACCTCGCGGCGTACGTCGCCGGCTGAACGCCGGCGGCTGAATGCCAGTGCCCGGGCTGTGTGCGCGGCCGCTGCCCGGGCAGCTCGCCTACGGAAGTTCGCCTACGCTGGAAGGACGCCAACCCAAGGGAGCAGTACACCTATGCGATCCATCCGCCGCCAGTTGCTGAGTGTTGTGCTCGGGACCTTCGTTTTCGTAGCCGCGGTCCTGGGATTCGCGGCTCCGGCCTCGGCACACGATGCCGCCGAGTCCAGCAGCCCCGCGCAGGGCGCCACGGTGGCCACGGCCCCGGAGCAGGTGTCCGTCACGTTCAACAAGAACCCGTTGGGCATCGGCGCACAGTTCTCCGTCAAGGATTCCGCCGGGGCTGAGTGGGCGGACGGCGCTGTTCAGATCGTGGACAGCACTGCCACCCAAAAGCTCAAGGCCGGCGCTCCGGCGGGGGCGTACACGGTGGCCTGGCGGGTGGTCAGCTCGGATTCCCACCCGATCGAGGGGACGTTCGGCTTCACGGCGACCGCCGCGGCGGCGGGAGCCGCGCCCCCGGGAACATCGTCGGCGGGAGCATCGCCGTCGGCCGCCATTCCCACGATGGGAACCGCGCAGCCGGGAACCGTGGCGTCTCCGGCCCCGGCAGAAAGCGCGTCCGAACCGTTCCCCTGGAGCCTGGTGATCTTTGCCGCAGTGGCCGTCGGGCTGCTGGTGGCCATCGGTATCCTCGCGAAGCGCCGCCTCACTGCGGGCAGCGACATCGACGAAACCGAACAGGCTTAGACGGCGGCGGCGCTTTCCGGGTGGACCGTGGCCTGGACCGTGGCTGAAATGGCTTGGCCCACGGTCTTCGCCTGACGCAGGACTTCCTTGGGTGAGGGCGTGATGAGCTCGCCCACTCCCACGAGGTAGATGCCGATCTGCCGCATGGCTGTCACTAGGTTGCGGCCAACCGTGATGCCGAAGTCGCTGAGCATGCGCCGCAACTGGCTGTGCGCGCACCGGGTCAGCACAATGTTGTCAGCCAGCAGGATTCCGTTGGGCGTATGGACTTCCCACTTGCCGGACGGGGAGCCCGCGGCTGTTCCCGCAGTATTTCCGCCTGGTGCGCCGCCCACCATGGTCAGCTGAACCGCCCGGGTGGTGTTGCGGACATCCATGTGGTGGCTGGCGGCGTAGTTGCGCAGGTGGCGGAGGATCTCGTTGCGCTCCCGGAGAGAGTCGGAGTCTGCTGCGTCGCAGCGCTGCAGTGAAGCGGTGTTGGCCGGTTGTCCGGCGCCGAGGATGTCGAGCCCGTCCACCACAATGGCGTCCACGCCGCGGCGGCGCAGTTCTGCGCCAACAGCCAGGCCTGAGAGCCCCGTGCCGATGATCACCGTGGTGGTCCGTTCGGTCCCGCCATTCACAGGCATGCTTGACACTACAGTTTTCCTCCTTCAAAGGCTTTCGGATGCAGGCAGCGTTGCCCCGCATGCGTTCCGTTACCCCCAAAGTCCGGCCGCAGCACCGGCCCGGGACGCACCTGAATTGGGCGTCGGCGGACCGGCAGTGCCTCGAAGACTACAGAACATTCAGGGCCGTGGATAGCCCAAACACAAACATTCTTCTTATCGTTGAATACGGTTGCCACTCCGTTTGCCATGGGCTGTGGATAACCCGCCATCCAGCGGTCCGCAGCCGCTTGCTAAGTGTCTGCGGACCGAGAATAGTGAGAAGCGGAAGCAGGGTTCTCCAGCCCGTCGGGGCCCACATCGCGGCCGGTGCGGGCGGAGGGCGCCGCTTCTGGCAGAATAGCCGCAACATAAGGCAGTATCGCGAGGAGGCGGCCCGATGGGCGCACAAGAGATGCATCCGGATCCGGAACAGGACCGGGCCGGAAATTCGGCTGCTCCGGTGGGAATTGTTGTGGGGGTGGATGGTTCCGACCACGGCCAGTGCGCTTTGGTGTGGGCTGCCCGGGAAGCCGAGCGCCGCCGTCGGCCGTTGCATATTGTCACCGCGTATTCAGTGCCGATCTTTGCGGCGTCCGGGCTGGACGGCGGGTACGCCACCGTGGATGATTCCGTGATCCGCGAGGGCGCTGAAGCAATCGTCAAGCAGGCGCTGGACAAGGTTTCCGGCTACAACATCGAAGTTGACGGCTCCGTGGAGAACGGCGACGCTTCAGGCGTGCTCCTGGAAATGTCCGAGACAGCGGATCTGCTGGTGTTCGGCACCCGCGGCCGCGGCGGATTTGTGGGACGCCTGCTGGGCTCGGTGAGCAGCGCCCTGCCGGCACACGCCAAGTGCCCCACGGTCACGGTGCCGCTGGTGTGTTCGGACCGGCTGGGCGAAACCACCGAAGACAAGCGCATCAGGGCCGAGCAGGCCAAGCCCGGGCACAAGCAGGTCGAGAACGTTGTGGTGGTGGGCGTGGACGGGTCCGAACAGGCACGCATCGCCGTGCTGGAGGCTGCGGACCAGGCTGAACGGCTCGGGGCAACCCTGCGCGTGATCTGTGCGGTGCCGCAGTTCAGCGGCTCCCTGGCCTGGGTTCCGGCCCCCATGGACCGCAAAGCCCTCTTCGATGACATCCGGGTCCAACTTAACGCCGGGATGGCCTGGCTCAAAAGCCATTACCCCAACCTTTCCGTGGAGTCGGAACTGCTGGACGGTTCGGCCGTGGATGTTCTCGTTGAGGCCAGCCGGCACGTAGAACTGGTGGTTGTGGGCACCCGGGGCCGTGGCGGGTTCACCGGCATGCTCCTGGGCTCCACGTCCGGCGGCGTGCTCCACCACGCCAAGAGCCCGGTCCTGGTGGTTCCGGACCGCGACGATCCGCGGCTGGCGGACCGGGCGCAGTTCGGACCGATCCCCGGCGCAGCCTGACCCATCACCTTCGCAGCAGGAGGCATGAAAATGCCTGACACCGGCAGTTCGTCTCCCATCCTCGGATTGGAGGCGGTAACCGCAGCAATGGTTCCCCTGGTGGGTGGCAAAGCGGCCAACCTGGGGGAGCTGCTCGCCGCCGGGCTGCCCGTGCCGGACGGTTTTTGCCTCACCACGGAGGCCTACCGCGAGGCGACCGCGGGCCACGCGCATCGAACGGACGGTCTGCTCGCCGACGTCCACACTGCTCTTCAGGCAACGCCCGACGGCGACCTCCCCGCCTTGGCTGCGCTGGCGTCCCGGGCCCGGGGTATTATCCAAAACGCCCCGGTCCCCACCGAGGTCGCCGCCGCCGTCGAACAGGCCTATGCAGCCCTGGGGGACAACGTTCCGGTGGCCGTCCGGTCCTCGGCCACTGCGGAAGACCTTCCGTCGGCGAGCTTCGCCGGCCAGCAGGACACTTACCTCAATGTGGTGGGTGCCGCCGCCGTCGTGGAAGCCGTGCGTGACTGTTGGGCCTCGCTCTGGACGGACCGGGCCGTCAGCTACCGGGCAAGCCGGGGGATTGACCCGGCAGCAGTGGCGCTCGCCGTGGTGGTCCAGCGGATGGTGGACGCCACTGCCGCCGGTGTGCTCTTCACGGCCAACCCGCTGACGGGCCGCCGGAAACAGGCCGTGATCGATGCCAGCCCGGGCTTGGGGGAAGCGGTAGTGTCCGGGGCCGTGAACCCGGACCATTTCGTCGTTGACCCACTCGCCGGGCGCGTGCTGGAACGCCGGCTTGGCGACAAACGGATCGCGGTCCGACCCATCCCCGGCGGCGGCACACGGACTCTGGCCATCAGCAACGGCGGGGCCGCGGCGTGCCTGACGGACAAGCAGGCCGCCGAGCTTGCAGCCTTAGGCCACCGGGTGGAGGGTCACTTTGGCTCGCCGCAGGACATTGAATGGGCCATTGCCGGCGATGGTCATTTCTGGCTGACCCAGTCGCGGCCCATCACCACACTGTTCCCCGTCCCGCAACGGGCGGCCGGGGTGGGCACTGCCGCCGGCGGGGCGGGCACGCGCGTTTACCTTTGCTTCAGCCTGGCGCAGGGCCTGACCCGCCCCATCACGCCCATGGGTCTGGCAGCCTTCCGGCTCATTGCCTCCTCGGTGGCCCGCGCGGCGCAGTTCGATGTGCCCGAGCCGCGCAAGGGTCCGTCCCCTTACGCAGTGGCGGCCCAACGGATCTACTTTGATCTGACCGCCGTAGCCCGCAGCACCACCGGCCGGCGGATCGTTCCCCGCGTCTTTGACGTGATGGAAGCTCGCTCGGCCACGGTGCTGCGCAGGGTTTTCGAGGACCCACGGTTTTCCGTGACGCGCAGGACGCCGCTGGGCTTGCTGCGGCACGTGGTCCCGGCGGCGGTGCATGCCAGGGTGCCGGAGACGCTGCTCCGGGCCGTTTTCCGCCCGGACGCGGCCCTCCGCAGGACCAACCGACGGGCGCGCGAGTTCGCTGGCTCCCTCGAACCGCCCGCCGGCCTCACCCCGCTGCAGCGCCTGGACCACGCTGAACACGTACTCGGCACGCGCATCTTCTCGGTGGTGCCGTCCATCCTGCCGCTTCCGGCTCTCGGGTTCGCTGCCCTGGCGCTCGCCGGAAAACTGCTGGGCGGCGGCCGGTGGGATGACCTGCAGGTTGTGCTCCGCGGGCTGCCTAACAACGTCACCACGGAGATGGACCTGGAGCTGTGGCGCCTCGCCCAGGTGATTAAGGACGACGGCGGTTCCCGCGCCGCCGTGACGGACCGGAAACCCGCCGAGCTGGCCGAAGACTTCCGCGCGGGCCAGCTGCCCGCGGTGCTGCAGTCCGGGCTGGCGCGGTTCATGGGCCAGTACGGTCACCGGGCGGTGGCCGAGATCGATGTCGGTATGCCGCGCTGGTCTGATGATCCCACCCATATCCTGGGTGTCCTGGCCAACTATCTCCGGCTTGAGGGTTCCGCGCTGGCGCCGGATGTCCAGTTCAGCAACGCCGCCGAGGAAGCGGACGCCTGCATTGGCCGCCTCGTCGCGGAGGCGCGGAGCCGCGGCCGGCTGCGCGGAACGGTGGTCCGGGCCGCGCTGCGTCGGGCCAGGCTATTCGCCGGACTGCGCGAGCTGCCCAAGTACCAGCTGGTGGTGGGCCTCGCCGAAGTGCGGAAGCAACTGGCCTTGGCCGGCGCGGCGCTGGCTGCGGCAGGGGTGGTAGCCGAGGCGGATGACATCTTCTTCCTGGACATGGATGAAGCCCGGACCGGCCTCGATTCGGGAGCAGCTGACCTCCGGGACCTGGTGGCGCAGCGGCGCGCGGACTACGCCGTGGAACTTGAACGGCGGCACATACCCCGGGTGCTGCTGTCGGACGGCACGGAGCCGGAAGCCATTCCATCCGGCGACGCTGTGACGGCATCCAAGGTGCCGGGGGCACTGAGCGGGAGCCCGGCGTCGGCCGGTGTTGTCACAGCGGCCGCCCGCGTGATCCTCGACCCGGTGGGTGCGCATCTGGAACCGGGAGAAATCCTGGTGGCGCCGTCCACGGACCCCGGCTGGACGCCGTTGTTCCTCACCGCGGGCGGACTGGTGATGGAGATGGGCGGACCCAATTCGCACGGGGCCGTGGTGGCGCGGGAGTACGGCATCCCGGCGGTGGTGGGCGTCCCGGACGCCACGCTCCGGCTCTTCACCGGGCAGGAAATAACGGTCGACGGCGGCGCCGGAACCGTGGTGCCGTCGTAGCCGGAGTGCCCCTCGGCCTGACTTCCAGAAGGGACGTGTGCGGCGGCGGTCCCCAGGCGTAACCTGAAGTATGGGCTCCAAGGATGAAGCGGGGCTGGCATGAAGCGCGCATGGCTGCGCTGGGTGCCTGCCGCAGCTGTACCTGCAGTGATCGCCGCCGGTGTGCTGGTGGGATCCATTCCGGCGCGGGCCGGCGATCCGCTGCCACAAAAGTCTCCGGCTGAGGTCCTGACCCTCCTGGGCCAGCACAACACCAAGTCATTCTCCGGAACAGTCCAGCAGTCCGCCGAGCTGGGCCTGCCCGAACTGCCGACCGCCGGTCCCAGCTCCGGACCGGTGTCGGCCGGCGGGGCCGCGTCGGTCCTGGAGTTCCTGACCGGTGAGCACACCGCCCGGATCTTTATGGACGGGCCAACCAAGATGCGGGTCCAAGTGATGGACCGGCTCGCTGAACGTGACGTCATCCGGCGCGACAACGACGTGTGGTTCTACAACTCCAAGGACAACACCGCCGCCCACCTGGCCCTGCCGGCGTTCGCCAGCGACCTGCCGCTGCCTGTGCCCGGAGTTCCCGCCCTGCCTGAACCTCCCGCACCGCCCGGCGACCTGCCGGGCCGGGACTTGCCCGGTCCGGACCTTCCGAAGCCCGACCTGCCCTTGCCCATCCTGCCCGGCGAGAACCTGCCCGGCCCGCCCGTAATGCCGACGCCCGAGGATCTGGCCCGGAAGTTCCTCGCCGTCGTGGACAACTCCACCGAGGTGACGGTGGGCCCGGACGTCGAAGTCGCCGGCCGGTCCGCTTACAGCCTGGCACTGGCGCCAAGGACGCAGGGAACACTGCTGGAGAAGGTTGTCATCGCCGTCGACGGCGAGACAGGAATGCCGCTGCGCGTAACTGTGATGGCACGCGGCCAGGCGGAACCGGCCTTTGAGGCCGGCTTCACCAGCCTGTCCCTGGCGGCCCCGGACGACTCGGTGTTTACTTTTGTTGCCCCGCCGGGCGCCACGGTCAAGGAGCTGAAGGTACCACCGCTCCCGCTCCAGCCCGGCATGCCAGCCCTCCCGCCCGCTCCCGGCGGGGTTACTCCCGGCGTAGTCCCGGACGCCGCGCCCGATCAGCAAGCCCCGGACCAGCCTGCCGCGCCGGGCCAGCCTACACCTCCGGATCAGGTTCCGCCGGATCAGTCCACCCGGCCGGAATGGCTCCCCGCCCCGGACAAGGTTCCCGGCAGCGACGCCAGCCTGCGGCACCGCGATGCACCCCGGCCAACGGTGACCGGCCGGGGCTGGGAAACGGTGATCGGGTTCCCCGCGGCACCCAACGGGCAAGGGGCTGCGTGGACTGAATCCTTGCTGAAAGATCCGCTCCTGTCCCAGGCCGCCGTCGTCGTTCCCGGCGGACGGCTCCTGTCCACGGCACTGGTCAACATCCTGCTGACCGACGACGGCAGGATCTTTGTGGGGATGGTCCCGGCGGAG
Organism: Pseudarthrobacter cellobiosi; assembly: GCF_023913755.1. Taxonomy (GTDB): domain Bacteria; phylum Actinomycetota; class Actinomycetes; order Actinomycetales; family Micrococcaceae; genus Arthrobacter; species Arthrobacter cellobiosi. Next base: position 136,874 of record NZ_JAMXBJ010000046.1, on the reverse strand, counting down.
CGGCTGCAGGCCGCCGCCGGCGCGGCGTGACCGCGGCCGGGGGGACGGCTGCCGCCGGGATAGCCGCCGCCCGGACCACTTCCGCAGGGAATGGGACAGCCGGGCTGACCATCGAGACCCAAGGCCTGACCAAGCGTTTCGGCCACCAGCTGGCGGTCGACAACGTGGACCTCGCAGTTCCCCACGGCGCCGTGTTCGGGTTCCTGGGCCCCAACGGGTCGGGCAAAACCACCACCATCAGGATGCTGCTGGGCCTTGCCGCGGCGTCGGCCGGAACCGTCAGCGTCCTGGGCCTGCAGATGCCGCAGCGGCTGCATGAGGTCCTGCCGCGCGTCGGTGCGCTGGTGGAGGGGCCGGCGTTTTATCCGTTCCTTTCCGGCACCGCCAACCTGCACCGCCTGGATGCCGCCAGCCGGCATGCGGCGCCCGCTACCAGGGCCGCCCGCGTTGCTGCCGCGCTTGAGCGCGTGGGCCTCTCACACGCCGCCGGCAAGCGGGTCCACGCCTACTCCCTGGGCATGAAGCAGCGGCTGGGGATCGCCAACGCGCTGCTGTCGCCGCGGGAACTGCTGGTGCTCGATGAGCCCACCAACGGGCTGGACCCGCAGGGAACGCGGGAAGTGCGGAGCCTGGTCCGGTCGCTGGCCGCCGACGGCGCCACCGTCTTCGTCTCCAGCCACCTCCTGGCAGAAGTGGAACAGATCTGCACGCACGCGGCCATCATGAGCGCCGGGCGGCTGGTGGCCCAGGGGCCGCTGGCGGAGCTCCGCCAGGCCGGCGAAACCCGGATCCGCCTGTTAACGCCCGACGCCGGGACGGCCAGTGAGGTCCTGCTGCGGTTGGGCATGTCCCCGGAAAGAAGCCCTGAGGCCGGAACACCTGAACCGGACGGGGACGTGCTGACCGCCGTCGCGGCTGCGTCCCGGCTGGAGGCCCCGGAGGACATTGTGGCGGAGCTCGTGTCGGCCGGGGTGCGCGTGCGGGGCTTTTCCGTTGAGCGGGAGAGCCTGGAGGAGCGCTTTGTGGCGCTGACGGGGGAGGGGTTCGACATTGCCCAATAGTGCTTCCGACGCCAGTAGTTTTCCTTCAGCCAGCAGCGTTCCTGATGCCCGCAGTGGTTCCGAAACCGGCAGTGGTTCCGGGCCCATGAGCGCTCCAGGTGCGCCGTCGAGCCTGTCCCTGCTGGCGTCTGAGCTGAAGACGCTGTTCCAGCGTCGCCGGACCGCGGCCATGCTGGTGGCCCTTGCCGCGATACCGGTGCTGATCGCCGTCGCCGTCCGGCTCTCGTCATCCGTTCCGCCCGGAAGGGGACCTGCCTTCTTGGACCGGATCAGCCAGAACGGGCTGTTTGTCGCGGTCACGGCGATGCTGGTGTCGGTGCCGCTGTTCCTGCCCCTGACCATTGGCGTCGTGGCGGGCGATACCATCGCCGGCGAGGCCAGCCTGGGCACGCTGCGGTACCTGTTGGTGGCGCCCGCCGGGCGCGTGCGCCTGCTGCTGGTGAAATACGCGGGAGCGCTGGCGTTCTGCCTGGCCGCCCCCGTCACGGTGGCCCTTGCCGGGGCGGCGATCGGAGCTTCGCTGTTCCCTGTTGGGCCGGTGACGCTCCTGTCCGGCGACGTCGTCCAGCCCCCTGAGGCCGCGCTGCGGCTGGTCCTGATTGCTGCCTACCTTGCGGTGTCCCTGGCCGGACTCTCGGCGATCGGCCTGTTCCTGTCCACCTTGACGGTGGTCCCGGTGGGCGCCATGGCTGCCACTGTGGTGCTGTCAGTCGTCTCGCAGGTCCTGGACCAATTGCCGCAGCTGGAATGGCTGCACCCTTGGCTGTTTACGCATTACTGGTTCGGCTTCGCGGACGTCCTGCGCCAACCGATGCTGTGGGACTCTTTTGCCAGCAACGCGCTGCTGCAGGCGGGCTACATCGCCGTCTTCGGGGCGCTCGCCTATGGCCGGTTCGTCACCAAGGACGTTCTGTCCTGAGGCTGAATGCCCTGAGCTTTCATGCCTGCGCCTTCCTCCTGGGGCCATTCCTCCCTGAGACTGGAGCGCTGCGCCTGGAATCCCGGGCCGGAGCCCAGGCCCGGTCAGTAGCGGGCTGCGTAAGGGTGGAGCTGCATCCCGGCCATCCAGCTCAACTGGGTCACGCCGATGCCCTCGTCCGGATTCAGCGCCTGCACCACCTGGCCGTTCCCCAGGTAGATCGCCACGTGATAGAAGCCCGGCGCTGAGCCCCAGACCAGCAGGTCTCCACGCCGCGCCTGGGAGATCGGCACGTGAACGGGAGCTGCCGCGTACTGCTGCGCAGCGGTGCGCGGCAGGTACTTGCCCGCGGCGGCGAACGCCGTTTGCACGAGGCCGGAGCAGTCAAAGCCGTTGGGGCCGGTCCCGCCGTACTGGTAGAAGTACGGCGCCCCCACCTTGGACATCGCCACGGAGATGGCAGTCTCGTTGGAACCGCCCGGCGATGGGGCTGGAGCCGGCGCGGGTGCTGGAGCCGGAGCTGGTGCAGGCGCGGGTGCCGGAGCCGGTGCAGGCGCGGGAGCTGGAGCTGGAGCGGGTGCAGGGGCGGGTGCTGGAGCCGGTGCTGGAACTGGAGCGGGAGCCGGCGCGGCCGGCAGGTTCCCGCCGGCGGCCGGTCCGGCGGCAGGCCGGTCTGCTGCTTGCGCCGCCGCAGCCCGATCAGCAGCCGCCGTCACCGCAGCGAGCCTGGCGTCCTCGCGCTGCCGGTCCAAGGCGTCAATGCGTGCCGATTCGAGGGCAACAGTGGTGTTCCGCAGCTGGGCGAGTTGATCCACGAGGATTGTCCGTTGCGCCGCGGCTTCGGCTACGGCCTTGGCCTGGGTGGCGTTGGCTTGTTCGGCCTCTTCCTTGCGGGCTTCGGCCTTCTGGGCGGCGTTATCGGAGGCCCGGTTGGCGTCGTCGGCGGCGGCCGTCAGGGACTGCGCCGCGGACGCTGCGGATGCGGCCGCTTCGAAGGCGCGGCTCCGGCTGGCCGAAATGGCTTGCAGCGTCGCGGCCTGATGCAGGGCTTCGGCGTTGCCGCTGACGAACGTGCCCAGCGTCGGGTTCAGCCCGCCGTTGCGGTAGAGGTCACCGGCGAGCTGGCCTACCTGCTTCCGGGTCCTGTCCTGCTCGTGCGTCGCAGCGGCGGCCTTGGCCGTGGCCGCTTCCGCCGTCATCCTGCGGTCCTGCAGTTCAACCAAGGCTTCGCCGTAGGCGTTGTTGGCCTGCAGCGACAAGGCAAACGTGGCTTGCTGGGCGCTGGTGGCGTCGGCCAGGAGGCGCTCGATGACGGCGACCTGATCCGCCGTCGCGCGTTCACTCGCCTTAGCCGTGGCAATGTCCCCCGGGGTGGGAAGTTCCGGCGACGCCGGGCGCTGGAGTGTTGGAGCCTGCGGTAGCGGCGCTGCCTGGGCGGGGAGGGTCAGGGTGCCGAAAAGTACGACGGCGGTGCACAGTACGGCGGCCTTCAGGCCGGATCCGGTCAAACCCATTCGCAGAACCTCGCACGCAGTAAGGCTGGGGGAGCGAGGTCTGGTGGCGGCACAAGGGGCCCCTCTGCTGATCTCCCAGCAGTCCGAGGCTACGTGAGCGTGTGCACTTTGGCAACACTGGTCACATCAATAACATAAACAACAAGAGTGCGATTCCGGCACATCTGGACCGGCGTGTCGGAGGCCGTCCCTGTGTCGTCCGCCGCAAGGGTCAGGCGTGCTGGCGCGATTCGTGCTCTGAGTGGCTGGCGGGTTCCAGCTGGAAAGTGCAGTGCTCGGTGTCAAAGTGGGAGCCCAGGCAGGTGGTGAGCTTGTCCAGGAGCTGGTCGGCGCCGCGGGCATTAAGGACGCCGTCCTCCACCACCACGTGGGCCGAAAACACCGGCACGCCGGACGTGATGGTCCAGATGTGGATGTCATGGACGTCGACTACTCCTTCAACGCTGAGGATGTGTTCGCGGATCATCTGCACCTCCACGCCTTTCGGGGTTGCCTCCAGGAGGACGTCCACCACATCCCGCAGCAGGCTCCAGGCCCGAGGCAGGATCATCAGGGCGATGAGCACGGAGGCGATCGTATCGGCGGCCTGGTAGCCGGTGAACATGATGACGAGGGCAGCAACGATGACAGCGACTGAGCCCAGCAGGTCACCCAGCACCTCAAGGTAGGCGCCCCGGACGTTCAGGCTGTCCTGGTGCGCGCCGCGCAGGATCAGCAGCGAAACGAGGTTGGCCACCGCGCCCAGGATAGCGGCGAAGAGCATGATGTCGGTGTGGACCTCGGGCGCCGAGCCGATCCGCCGGATGGCCTCGGTGAAGATGACCACCGAGATGACAATCAGGATCAGGGCGTTGGCCAGGGCGGCCAGGACCTCTGCACGCTGGTAGCCGTAGGTCCGCTGGTCACTCGCCGGGCGTCCGGCGATCCAGGCAGCCAGGAGCGCGATGGTCACGCCTGCCGCGTCGGAGAGCATGTGGCCAGCGTCCGCCAGCAGGGCCAATGATCCGGACAGTGCCGCGCCGATCACCTGGACCACCACCACCGCAAGGGTGATGGTCAGGACGGCGATGAGCCGTTTGCGGTGCCGTCCTGTTGCCGTGATCCCGTGTGTGTGGCTGTGGTCGTGTCCCATGCCTACAAGGCTAGTCCCAGCCGAGCTCGTGCAGCCGCCGGTCATCGATGCCGAAGTGGTGGGCGATCTCGTGGACCACCGTCACGGCCACTTCCTGGATCACCTCGTCGCGGGACCCGCAGATGTCCAGGATGGGTTGGCGGAAGATGGTGATCCGGTCCGGCAGCGAACCGGCGTCCCACCAGGAATCCCGCTCCGTCAAGGGAACACCCTCATAGAGGCCCAGCAGAACGGTGTCCGGGTCCTCGCCCGGGCCGGGCACGTAGTCGTCCTCGACAAACACCGCCACGTTGTCCATGGCGGCCGCAAGCTTGGCGGGGATCAGGCCCAGGGCATCCGTGACGGCGGCTTCGAAATCGTCAGCGGACATCTCAAACGGACCGGACTCTTGCGGGCCATCGGGGATGATGGGCAGGCCGGGCGGCAGGTTGACGGGCATAAGCAGACTCTAGTCCGCAGCCGGGTTGGCGCGCATACTGAATCCGATCCCTGACCGCCTGTGAGGAGCCGGATGTCCGTCCGCCATCGCGTTTTTGCCGCCATGTACGACACGTTGTCGGCCTCTGTAGAGCGCAGGGAGCTGTCTCCGCGCCGGGCGCGTCTGCTCTCCGCGCTGGCGGGAACAGTGGTGGACGTCGGCGCTGGCACCGGGGCCAACCTGCGGCACTTCCGCCATGCTGACCGCGTAATCCTTGTGGAACCGGATCCCTACATGCGGGCCAGATTGAGGGCACGTCTGGGGGAGTCGCCCGTTCCGGTGGAGGTTTCCGACGCTGATGCGGAGCACCTGCCCCTGCCGGACGGGACAGCTGACGCCGTCGTTTTCACCCTGGTGCTGTGCTCGGTGCCGGATCAGCGGCTTGCCCTGTTGGAGGCCCGCAGGGTGCTCAAACCCGGAGGTACCCTTGCGGTGCTGGAACATGTCCGCGGACAGGGCCGTGCGGCCCGCTGGCAGGACAGGCTGGACGGTCTGTGGGGCCGCTGCGTGGCGCCCGGGTGCCACCTCAACCGGAACACGGTGGCATCCATCGGCGAAGCCGGGTTCGAATTCACGGAAGTCAGCAGGTTGGAGGCTCCGGCTGTTGCCCTGGCCACGCCGATCATCGCGGGCACGGCAGTGAAGCGCTCCTGACGCTGAATGGACCGCTCCTACCGGGACCTGCGGCGCGTCAGGCCCACACCCACCAGGCAGACCACCCCGCCTACGAGGCCCAGCACGGCGGGGACTTCGCTGAGGACCAGCCAGGAGATCAGGATGGTGGTGCCCGGCACCAGGTAGGTGGTGGCCGCCAGTTTTCCGGCGTCAATCAGCGACAGCGCGTAGGCCCACGTGGTGAATGCAATGGCGGTGGGGAAGACGCCCAGATACACCAGGCCCAGTGTTGCCGGCAGCGGGGCGGACTGCAGTTCGGACACCAGCTGGCCGCTGAAGGGCAGGCAGCAGACCGCCCCCACCATGATGCCGAACCAGGTGGCCTGGCCCGCCGGGAACTTCCGCAACACCGGCTTCTGGATGATGACGCTGACGGCGGCGAGCACGGCGGCAAGGAGGCAGAGCAGCACGCCCGCCACATCCGCCGTCGAACGTTCCCCGGAACCTGAGCCGGATCCGAGCGCGATCAGCGCCACCCCGCCGAACGCCACCAGGCTCCCGATAATCAGCCAGCGCGGGAAGCCCTCCTTCAGGAAGAAACCGGCCATGATGGCAACGAGGATGGGGTTGACGTTGATCAGCAGCGCGGCGGTCCCGGCGTCCAGCAGGTGTTCCGCCGCGTTCAGGGCCACGTTGTAGCCGCCGAACCACATCACGCCGTACCCCAGGATGGGCCACCATTCGCGGCCTTGCGGCAGCCCTCTGCTCTTGGCCAGCTGCGGCAGCACCAGTGCACCGAGCACGACGGCGGCAACCGCCAGCCTGCCCAGGGTCAGGGATCCGGGGGAGAAGGTGGGGCCGATGGCCCGGATCCCCACGAACGCCGAAGCCCAGAGCACCACGGTGACCACCACGGCGGCGACGCCGAGCGCATTTGTTCGGCCAGGTGGTGGGCGAAGCGCCGTTGTTGTTGCTGCGCTGGGAGGGGTGCTTGAAGCCATGCTGCCAATCTATCCCCGGGGCGACGCCGGCAGCTGGCGGGAATCGGTCACGTCTAGTCGAGTTTCTGCCAATCCCGGGCCGACCACTCCAGCAGCTGCTCCAGGGGCCAGGTGGTCACAATGCGCTCCGCGGGAATGTTGTTATGCGCGGCGCGGGCAGCCCCGTACTGGAGGAAGTCGAGCTGGCCCGGAGCGTGGGCGTCGCTGTCGATCGAGAACAGGCAGCCGGCGTCGAGGGCCAGCTGGATCAGGTCATCCGGCGGGTCCTGCCGCTCGGGGCGGGAGTTGATTTCTACCGCCACGTTGGATTCCGCGCACGCCGCGAAGACCTCCCGGGCGTCGAAGTCCGATTGCGGCCGCGTGCCACGGGAGCCCTCCACCAGGCGTCCGGTGCAGTGGCCGAGCACGTTGGTCTGGGGGTTCTGGATGCCCTGGAGCATCCGCTGGGTCATCGTGTCGCGGTCCGCCCGAAGCTTGGAGTGGACGCTGGCCACCACAATATCCAGCCGTTCCAGCATGTCCGGCGACTGGTCCAGTTCGCCGGATTCCAGGATGTCCACCTCGATGCCGGTCAGGAGCCGGAATCCGTCCTTTTTGCCGTCAACTGCGGCGGCGGCGTTGACGGTAGCCACAACGTCGAGCTGTTCGGTCAGGCGCTCGGCGCTGAGCCCGTTGGCGATGGTCAGGTTCGGAGAGTGGTCTGTCAGGGCCAGGTACTCGCGGCCCAGCAGGCGCGCGGCGTCTGCCATGAGCTGGATGGGTGAGCCGCCGTCGGACCAATCGCTGTGACTGTGGAGGTCGCCGCGGAGTGCTGCGTGGAGCTCGGCCCCGCCGTCCGCCAGGGGCGCCGCGCTGCGCTGGCGAAGGCCCTCAAGGTACTCGGGCACCTCGCCGTCCACTGCCTGCCGGACCACCTGGTAGGTCCTGTCACCGATGCCCTTCATGCTCTTGAGCCTGCCGTCACGGGCCCGGGCCGTCACGTCGGAAGGGTCAAGCCCGGCGATGATCCCGGCCGCCTTCCGGAAAGCCTGGACCTTGAAGGCGGCAGCGCGTTCCCGTTCCAACCAGAAAGCAATTTCATTGAGCGCGGCGACGGCATCCATCTGTCCATCTTCGCCTGTATCGGCGGCTTCGGTCAGGTGTCTGGGAGCCGATTTTGAGTTATTCCCGCCGAGGCCCTATAGTTTTAGAGTCCAGTTCGGAGCAACTGCAAACGAAAGACTGAGAGCCTCGGCTCGAAGCCTTTTATTTTGTGCCGAACGGGTTCTGGCCCCCATCGTCTAGCGGCCTAGGACACCGCCCTTTCACGGCGGCGGCACGGGTTCGAATCCCGTTGGGGGTACGCAAGGAAGTGGTCTGGCAGGCTTAAAAGGTCTGGTAAGCTGGAAGCCTTGAAAAAAGCGGTAGCGATGCCGCGAAGCAAGAAAAATCAAGGCCCTGTAGCGCAGTTGGTTAGCGCGCCGCCCTGTCACGGCGGAGGTCGCGGGTTCAAGTCCCGTCAGGGTCGCTCTGATTGCCAGAAGAAATTCCGGCGGTCAAGGTGACATGTCACCTAGGCTCTGTAGCTCAGTTGGTAGAGCGTTCGACTGAAAATCGAAAGGTCACCGGATCGACGCCGGTCGGAGCCACCACTGGGAAGCATCAGTTCTTCGGAACTGGTGCTTTTCTTCTTTAACCCGGCAGCTGGTGGGGCCATCAGGATTCCGGGAATGCACCACGTTCTGGAACGCGTTTTGCGGTATTTGGCCAGCGACCACATGACCAATGCGTCACTGCGCAAGCGGTTTGGGCTGGGACCTGACAAGTCCTCGACTACCTCACAAATAATCAGCGCTGCCATCGAACAAGGACTCATCAAACAGGATGTGAGCTACGGCGTAGCGAAGAAGTACGCCCGATACATTCCCTCATGGGCCTAGCGATCGAATACGGCAAGTAGCCGCCAGCTCGCTCGTCGAGCGGCATGCGGACCCCGGGAAACATCAGTTCTTCCGAACTGGTGTTTTCTTCTTTAACCCCGGGCCATCGGCAACCCGGACCATCCATGCGGGCACCCCTGCGCACGCAGGAGATAGGGTTGGGAGCAATAGAAGGGGAGTGCCTGATGGAATACCAGAACCCACAACCCGATGCGGGCGTCGAGCGCCAGTTGGCTGCCAGCCACAATGCCGCCAGCCAGGCGCCCGTACCCGGGCATGGCCGCACCGTGATCGCTGAGACCGCCGTGGCAAAAGTTGCCGGCATTGCGGCCCGTGCCGTGCCCGGTGTCTATTCTTTGGGCTCGGCCCCGTCCCGGGCGCTGGGAGCCATCCGGGACGCCGTCGGCGGTTCGGACCATGCTGCAGGTGTCCGCGCAGAGGTCGGCGAGACACAGGTGGCAGTGGACATCAGCCTGGTGGCCTCCTACGGCACGCCCCTGCATTCCCTGGCCGATCAGGTCAGATCAGCCGTTTACCGCGCGGTCGAGGAACTCGTCGGCCTGCAGGTCATTGAAGTCAATGTCGAAGTAACCGATGTCTACGTGGCGCCGCCGGTGAAGGCCGGAGCCCCTGCCGTCGCCGAGAGGGAGGCACTGCTGTGAATCTGACCGTTGTGGGGATCGCCATGGGCGCCTTCGTGGCGTTTATGTCCTTCCAGTTCGGGCTGTGGGGCTTCCTGGTCTCGCTCCTCTTTATGGCCATCGGCGCCCTCCTGGGCCGCGCTGCGGAAGGGAAACTGGACCTGCGCGGCGTCTTGGATGCCATCATCGGCCGGCGCTCCTCGTCATGACGTCAGTGGCACCTTCCGTCCCCGGGCAGGTCCTGAGCGGACACAACCGCATCAGCACGCAGGCCCTGACCAGCCTTGCCAGGACGGCGGCCGCGGAGGCCCTCGGTGTGGATCCCCACGATGTCCGGGCGGACTGGACGGACGACGACGGCCTGCTGGCTTTGTCGCTGGTGTCACCTATCAGGATCCCGCCGCTGGCCACCGTGCTCAGGGACGCAGGCCGGGTCGCCGCGTTCGGCGGATCCATTTGGGACCGGACGGTCGATGCTAAAGCCAGGATCCTTTCGACGGTCACGGCCCTCAGCGGCGCCCGTCTGAGCAGGGTAGATATCCGTATCAGTGGCGTTAAGCCGATCGAGGGAGGCAGGGTCCAGTGAGCGGCGGATCAGTTGACGGGGACCTGGCGGATTCGAGGCCAGCAAGCCGCGCCCGGGCCCAGGCGCAACCTGATATGCGCAGGGTCGTCTACCGGGAAACGCATTCCACCCGGGCAGCGGTGGCAACAATGGCGGCTGTCCTGGTGATGGGGCTGGCCGGCTACGGTCTTCTCGAAGCGGCCGTGCACGCCATTGGACAGCCGGCCTGGCTGATCGAACCACAGCTGGCGGCGGAGCGCATCGTTGCCCTGCCGGCGGGTATCCCGCCGTTGCTACTCGGTGCCAGTGGCGCCGTCGTCGCCATGGTGGGACTGTTTTTCCTACTCAACGCCATCCTGCCGGGACGACTCGCCCGGCACGTGCTGAACGGCACCGGATCTTCGTCCGCTGTGGTGGTCGATGACGAAGTCATCGCCTCCGCCCTGGCGCGCAGCGCACGGCTCGCCGCCAATGTCACCCCGGAACAGGTCATGGTGGTGGTGTCCCGGCGGCAGGTCATCGTGAACGTGCGCCCCACGTCAGGGGTTCCCGTGGCCGAAGCGATGGTATTGGCCGCGGTCCAGGCCGAACTCAGCGGGATGTCACTGGTCCCGTTGCCTGACGTCCGCGTCAACATTTCCACCGTAGGAGTAATTGGAGCATGACGGCCACACCCTCGCTCCTCAACAGGATCCTGCTGGGCCTCCTCGGTCTCAAGCTGCTCGCCGTGGGCATCCTGCTCGTCCTGCTGGCCACGGTTCCGCCCGTGGGAACCTGGTGGCATGCCTGGTCCGGCGCGGCCTGGCGCAGCGTCAACCAGTCCTTCGACAACACCCGCTTTCCGGGACGTCCGGAAAGCTGGCTCTGGATTGTGATGGCGCTTGCCCTGGTGGTTCTGATCGGCCTGATGGTTGCCTGGATCGCGCAGCAGGGCAAAGGCCGGAGCAACCTGCTGGTGGCCGAGTACGATCCCGGGACAGTGGCCGGGGATGTGCGGATCAGCGGGGGAGTAGCCGAGCAGGCGTTGAAGCACGCCTTGGCTGAACGGCCCGACCTGGCGGGTGCCACGGTGGCAACCTACGATGTCCAGGGCAGCCCCGCCTTGAAAATCCGGCTCCAGCCGCGCCAGGGCGTGGCGCCGCACCTTCTGGCGGCCGAGGTCTCTGCCCTGGTGGACGCCCTGGACCAAGTCGTGGGCAAGCAGACGCCGGTCCTGATCCACATCGGTGCCGGGGCCAGGACACGGTTCAGCCGGGCCGAACGCGTCCGTTAGCTGCTCTGAAGGGGACGACCCATAGGGCATGGATGCCCTCCGCGTCATGTCAAGGTGGCCAAGTGACCCGAAACGACCCTGTTGGTGAATGGTGCGCGCTTCCTGGCCGTAAGGTGATGCGGGGACAGCTGGTCATCCCTGCCCGGCGGTCCTCGCCTGGCGGAGGGTCTCACCGGCCGGCTGGAATGCCGGTCAACTAAAGGAGAACAACATGAGCGAAGAAGTAACCGGCACCGAAGCACCCAAACACGGAATCGAAGGCGCTGCTGAAAAGGCCAGGAAGTTCGCCGGCGAAGCCATTGACAACGTCAAGCAGTTCGTCAAGAGCCTCGGCGCCAGAATCGCGGGATTGTTCAAGGGCGGCAAGTAGGCCAAATCAGTGGGGCATGCCCCAAAAAGGCCTTATCGGGCGCCGCGCTCCCCAGGGAGCGCGGCGCCCATTCCTTTGTGCAGCCTGCGGGCATGAGAACACTGAGTCGAGGGCATCTTAGCGCCTCGAACGACAACGCTGCGGCGTCAAACGCCCGTGGACTGGGCCTAGATATCTTTTCGGACACAACCGCATGTAAACGCTTGCATTCCTTGCCGGAGCCTGATTAGTGTGTGATTCACACCACGTGAAGATGTCGGTCACCTTAGTCTCACCTGTTGAAGTTCTGTAACTCACCGAGGAGTCCTCAGCATGAAAAACCGCAAATACCTGCTTCCGGTTGCTGCCACCGGAATTCTGGCGCTGTCCCTGACGGCATGTAGTCCCGGCGGTGGCGGTGGCGGCACCACCACCGGCAGCGACTGTTCTGCCTACGAGAGTTACGGCAAGCACGACGGCAAGACCGTCTCCGTCTACTCCACCATCGTGGACATCGAAGCTACCAACCTGGAAACCGCCTGGGCAACGTTTGAGGAATGCACCGGCGCAACCATCAAATACGAGGGCAGCAAGGAATTCGAGACCCAGATCGGTGTCCGGGCCAAGGCAGGAAACGCCCCGGACCTCGCCATCTTCCCGCAGCCAGGCCTCCTGGCCGATCAGGCCAAGGCAGGCGGCCTGAAGCCGGCTCCGAAGGCAGTCTCGGATCTTGTGGACAAGAACTGGTCCGCTGACTGGAAGAAGTACGGCACGGTGGACGGGACCTTCTACGCGGCACCGATGCTCGCGAACGTCAAGGGTTACGTCTGGTACGCCCCGAATACGTTCAAGGACAAGGGCTGGGAAGTTCCAAAGACCTGGGACGAAATGATGACACTGTCGTCGAAGATCGCTGATGACGGCGCCATGAAGCCCTGGTGTGCAGGTTTCGAATCCGGCGAAGCGACCGGCTGGCCCGGCACCGACTGGGTCGAGGACGTTGTCCTCCGCGCCCAGGGCCCCGAAGTGTATGACCAGTGGGTGACCCATGAGATCCCCTTCAACGATCCCAAGATCGTGGATGCCATGAACAAGACCGGCGAGATCCTCCTTGACTCTAAGTACGTCAACGGCGGCTTCGGCGATGTGCGCTCCATCCTGACAACAGGCTTCGCGCAGGCAGGTCAGCCTGTCCTCGATGGCCAGTGCGCCATGCACCACCAGGCCAACTTCCAGGCAGCCAACTGGCCGGAAGGGACCGTTGTGGCTCCCGAGGGCGACGTCTGGGCCTTCATGACGCCTCCCGTTGACGCCAGCAAGGGCCAGGCAATCACCGGCGGCGGCGAGATGGTGGGCGCTTACAAGGACACCCCCGAGGTCCAGGCATTCCAGGCCTACCTGGCCAGTGCCGAGTTCGCCAACAACCGCGTCAAACTCGGCGGCAGCATCAGCGCCAACAAGGGCCTTGACCCGGCAAACGCACAGACGGAACTCGACAAGCAGTCCATCGCCCTGCTCCAGGATCCGGACACCGTCTTCCGCTTCGACGGCTCTGACCTGATGCCCGGCGCCGTAGGCTCCAACTCCTTCTGGAAGGGCATCGTTGCATGGATCAACGGCACTCCCGCCCAGCAGGTTGCCGACAGCATCGAAGGCAGCTGGCCTAAGAGCTAACCTCCTCGCATCGCGCCCTTGGGACAACAAGTCCCAAGGGCGCAATGTTGATACCGAACAAACTAATCCACGCACACCACGGAGGTTGGGCAATGGAGTTTCTTGGAGGAAAGTTTCTTCAAGTTTTTATCGCCTTAGCGGTCTTTGCCGCGCTAATTGGGCTGATCATGCTGATTGTGGACAGGGCTCCCAAATCAGTCAAAGACAAACTGACGATCGTTGGCTTTTTGGCGCCAGCGGCAATCCTGATGCTGGTGGGCTTGGTCTATCCCGCAGTTCAGACGTCGTTCCTGGCATTCACGAATGCCTCCGGACAACCAAACGGAGTCGATAACTTCGTCTGGATGTTCACGCAGCCCGAGGCGCTGGTTACGCTGCGAAACACTGTCATTTGGACGGTGCTGGTGCCGTTCCTTTCCACCGGTTTCGGCCTCGCTTACGCGGTGTTCATCGACAAAGCCCGCGGCGAAAAGGTCCTCAAAGCCCTGGTCTTTATGCCGATGGCCATCTCATTCGTTGGCGCCGGCATCATCTGGAAGCTCGTCTACGACTACCGCGGCCCCGGCATCGAACAGACGGGCGTTATTAACGCTCTGCGGGTCATGCTGGGAATGGATCCCAAGCAGTTCCTCCTCGATGCCCCGGAAAACACCGTCTTCCTCATCATCGTGATGGTTTGGATCCAAACAGGCTTTGCCATGGTGATCCTCTCTGCTGCCATCAAGGGCGTTCCGATGGAACTGGTTGAGGCCGCGCGCCTCGACGGAGCCAACGCCTGGGAGCAGTTTCGCAATGTGACCGTTCCCGGCATCCGGGGTGCTTTGGTGGTGGTGCTGACAACCATCACCATAGCCACGCTGAAGGTCTTCGACATTGTCCGCACCATGACGGCGGGCAACTATGACACCTCAGTGGTCGCCAACGAGATGTACACGCAGGCCTTCCGTGCCGGCGAACCGGGCAGGGGCGCAGCACTTGCCCTCATCCTGTTCCTCCTCGTCCTGCCAATCGTGGTCTACAACGCCCGCGTACTCCGTCAGCAAAGGGAAATTCGATGACCGTGATGCCAGCGCCGGATGAGGCGGCCAACACTTCCCGGACCCAGTCACGCAAAGACAAGGTCCGTCCGGCGACCCCGGAGGATTCCGCGCCGATCATGCGGCGGGTCAAGACCAAGCTGACCTCACGGTGGGCCACCGCGGCCGCCGTGATCATTGCGACGATCTGGACCGTGCCCACGTTCGGTCTCCTGGTGTCCTCCATCCGTCCGGCGGCCAAGCAGGTGGGCCCGCGTTCGGATGGCTGGTGGAACTTTTTTGCGGACTGGGATTTCACCTTTAAGAATTACGTCGATGTCACGGCAGCGGCGGGATCGCAGTCGGCAAACCTTTCGCAGTACTTCGTCAATTCCCTGGCGATTGTCATCCCGGTAACCGTCTTTGTCCTGGTGCTCGCCTCCATGGCGGCCTACATGTTCGCGTGGGGCAACTTCAAAGGCCGCGAATGGGCGTTCATTATCGTTTTCGCGCTGCAGATCATCCCGCTGCAGATGGCCCTCATTCCGCTGCTGACGCTGTTCACCCAGGTGCTTCAGATTCCGCCGGGTTCCTATACCCAGCTCTGGATCGCCCACACGATGTTCGGGCTCCCGTTGGGCATCTTCCTGCTGCATAACTTCATCTCGGAGATCCCGGGCGAAGTTATCGAGGCCGCGAAGGTGGACGGGGCAGGACACACCACCATTTTCTGGCGGATCATCCTGCCGTTGTCCGTGCCGGCTCTGGCATCCCTGGCAATCTTCCAGTTCCTGTGGGTCTGGAATGACCTGCTGGTGGCATTGGTGTTCTCCGGTGGAACGGCAGACGTAGCGCCCATCACCCAACGGCTCGCCGAGATCTCCGGTACCCGGGGAAACAGGGACTACCTGAACCCTGCGGCTGCGTTCGTGTCGATCATTGTGCCGCTCGCTGTGTTCTTCGGCCTGCAGCGCTACTTTGTCCGGGGTCTCCTGGCCGGCGGCCTCAAGGGCTGACCGGATGCAAGGGGAGGCAAGCAGGTAACACTGTGACGTCGGACGGCCCGCAACCTAGCATGGCTTGGGGGCAAATGCATAGCGGATATTAAGTTTGAGCCCATGAGGGGAAACGGTGGCACGCATGGCTGAAAGGTCTCAACGGGGTGGCCACAGCGGCGTCAGCATTGAGGACGTGGCAGCGGCCGCCGGCGTATCCACCGCCACCGTTTCCCGGGCCGTTCGCGGGCTGCCCAGGGTTTCACCCGCTACCCGGGAGAAGATCCTCGAGGTGGCGGGGGCTTTGGGTTACGTGGCGTCGTCGTCGGCGTCAGGACTGGCCACCGGCCGCACCAAGACCATCGGCGTGCTGGCCCCGTTCGTGAGCCGCTGGTTCTTCTCCAAGGCCATCGAGGGCGCGGACCGCGAACTTCACGCCCGCCACTACAACCTTTCCCTCTTTAACCTGGGCGGTCACGGCAGCAACCGTGAGCGCCTGTTCAGCAAGACCATGGTTTACAAGCAGATTGACGCCTTGCTTGTCCTTTGTATGGCGTTGAGCCACGACGAACTGGACCACCTCCAGAAGATTGATATCCCGCTGATCGTGGTGGGCGGTCATGTGGAGGAGTGCGCGTACATCGGCATCGACGACTACGCCGCTGCATCCACCGCCGTCCGGCACCTGATCGACCTCGGTCACCGCGACATTGCCCTCCTGCACGGCGACGACGAAACGGACCTTAACTTCGACGTTCCCCGCGTGCGGATCCTGGCTTTCAAGGACGTCATGGCAGGAGCCGGGCTGCCCACCCGCCCCGAGTGGGACGAATGGGGAGACTTCACGGTCCGCAGCGGCCAGGAGGCCTTCCGGCGCCTCTGGGCCCGGTCAGGCCCCAAACCAACCGCCATCTTCTGCGCCTCCGACGAAATGGCTATGGGCGTCATCTTCGAGGCCACACGCGTAGGCGTGCGGGTCCCTGAGGACCTCTCGGTGGTGGGCATCGATGACCACGATTTCGCCGACGCGATGGGCCTGACCACAGTGGGACAACGGCCCGACGAACAGGCCGAGCTGGCCACCAAGATGCTCATCGATGAACTGGACGGCACAGCCGGGGCGGTCCGGTCCGCCGTCGCGCCCCACCAACTCATCATCAGGCGTACGACGGCGCCGCCTCCTTCCTGAGGAGGCGCTGCGCCGCATCTGATCCAGGAAGCCTCGGTCAGGACGCGCGGGCGAGTTGCCGGATGGGAATCCAGCGGGAGGCCAGCCTGCGGTAGGCCGCCGCGGCGCCCGTCATGTCGCCTTCTGCCAGGCATTCGATGCCCAGCCTGATGTCCATCGGCGACTCGTCCGGGTACACCTTGTCCGCCACGGCGCCATAGTCGAGTTCCACCATGGAATTGATGTGGAACAGCTCCAGCCATTCGGTCAGCTGGGCGAGGTCGTCCAGCATGTCCAGGTCCGGGGCGGCCAATGCCAGGTGGGCTACGGCGTACCGGGCCCGCTCCATGGCTTCGGTGATGGGAGCCCACACCCTGACGGTGAGGATGCGCCCGCCTGATTCCACCACGTCCTTATGGTCGCCTTCCATAAACAGTGAGAACCAGCTGAAGGGGATGCCCCACGTGGAGGCGCGGGTATGCACGCGGATGGCGCCGTCACGTGCTTTGACCTGGTCAATGCGTTCCTGGTGCTTGTCCCGCTGCTCTTCCGGAATCAGCATCTCGGCCAGCGGGCCGTGGATGCCTTCCATGAGGGCATTGGCGGCGAGGCCGGCGCGCAGGACCAGCTGGCTGGGGCAGTACAGCAGGACGCGCCCGGACCCAGCGTCACGCCCGCCGTCGCCCCCAGCGTCAGGCCCAAGGTCGGAACCGGCGCCTATCCCGGTACCCAAGCCTGACTCGGTACCCACCCCGGCCTCGGCACCCGGGCCGGCAGCACCACCGGGGCCGGCGGCAGCACCGGCGTCGGGCGTTCCTGGCTGCGGCGTCCGCCCGGGGGGTACACCGGGAATGCTGGTGACGCGGACCAGGTCCGTCCGCCCGGTGGGGAACGGGTCACCACCGGAGCGGGTGATCCGGCCCAGCGAGGCCAGCAGTTCGGCGTTTTCGACGGCGGCCCGGGAGGCTGTGCGGGCACCGGCGGTCCGGATGGCCTCCCGCTGTCCTTCCGGGAAGGCTTCCAGCGGTTCGTAGACGCGCAGGGTGGAGGAGAACGGCAGCCCGGCCTGGCCCCGGTAGAGGTTTCCCGTCATTACAGTTTCCCTTCCTGGGCCCCGGCTGCAGCCATCAGTCCGCCAGTTCCACCAGAACGGGGGCGTGGTCCGAGGCGCCCTTGCCCTTGCGTTCCTCGCGGTCGATCGACGCGCCCGTGACGCGGGCCGCCAACGCGGGGGAGCCAAGGACAAAGTCAATGCGCATGCCCTCCTTTTTGGGGAAGCGCAGTTGGGTGTAATCCCAGTAGGTGTAGACGCCGGGACCGGGCGTGTACTGGCGTGCCACGTCGGTGAAGCCGGCCTCTGCGAAAGCGTGGAAGGCCGCCCGCTCCGGCGGGCTGACGTGGGTGTAGCCCTGGGCCAGGAAGAGACCGATGTCCCAGACGTCCTCATCCAGGGGCGCGATGTTCCAGTCACCCATCAGCGCAACCTGGGCATCCGGGTTCGCCGCGACCAGTCCGTGGGCATGGCCCTTGAGGGATTCGAGCCATTTGAGCTTGTAGGGCATGTGTTCGTCGTCCAGGGAGCGGCCGTTGGGCACGTAGAGGCTCCAGACCCGGACGCCGCCGCACGTCGCCGCCATGGCGCGGGCCTCCTGGACGGGATCCTTGCCGGCCTTCCCGAACGGAGGCTGGTCCAGGAACGTGCGCTCCACGTCTTCCAGGCCAACCCGGGACGCGATGGCCACGCCGTTCCACTGGTTCACACCGAAGTGGGCCACCTCGTAGCCCATGCGTTCGAACAGCTCCCAGGGGAAGTTTTCGTCCTTGCATTTGGTCTCCTGGATGGCCAGGACGTCGCAATCGCTGCGCTGCAGCCAGGCCTCCACACGGTCGGCGCGGGCACGGAGGGAGTTTACATTCCAGGTAGCAATCTTCACAGTTCCTAACTTACCGAACTTGTTGCCCGGAGGCGTTGCCGCGGCGGGAAAGCCAGCGCAGGCCGTTTGTCAGTTTCAGAAGTCGTCTGCACTGGATCCCGTGGAAGTACGGGCCTTGTGCAGACGACTCCTGACACGGAAGCGCTCGAAGTCGTCTGCACAAACCGTCGTTTTGTTCGAAGTCGCGTGCACCAACCGTCATTCTGTCTGAAGCCGCCTGCACGAACCGCCGCCGACGTCAGGGACTTTTAGGCTTTCGGCTGGTCATCGGCGGTCAGCGTCTCCGGTGGTCGGGGCGGCAGGTAACGGTAGAGGCTGGAGCGCTGACACCGGTGGCTTTGACGATCTCGGAGATGGACTGATTTTCCTGGTCGCGAAGGTGCGCGGCGTAGGCGAGTTTCGCTGGATCGACCACGCTGGGGCGGCCGATCCTCTTGCCTTTAGCGGCAGCAACGGCACGCGCGTGGGCTGCGCGTTCGATCGCGTAGGTTCGTTCCATTTGGCCGAAGAGCGCGAGCATCACAACTGCCAGCTGCGACATGGGATCCTCCGGTTTGGCGGAATCAACCCGGATCGGGTCAGCCAGGTTCCGGACTCCGACGCCGCGACCGGCCAGGTCGTGGATGAGGTTCAGGGTGTCGCGGACGGTGCGGCCCAACCGGTCCAGGGTGTGCACCACGATCACGTCCCCGTCGCGGGCCTGGTCGAGTGCTTCATGAAGTCCAGGCCGGTTTGCGGTGGATCCGGATTTCTTGTCCACGTAAATGTGCCGGGCAGGGATGCCTTCGCTGCGCAGTGCGTCGATCTGCCGGTCGAGGTCCTGTTTCGCGGTCGAGATGCGGGCGTACCCAATTGTGGATGTTAGGTGGCATTGGCGGTCAAATCACACTTAGATATGGCGGTTCTAGCAGATTCCTATGACGAGGATCGAGCGAGCGGATTAACGGAACGTCGTCGGTGAGCGGTCACTTTATGAGAGAAGTGGACAGGAAATATTCAGTGCCGAGGAGATGCTCCCTTTGCCTCGTGAGCCGAACATAGTGCTTCCACACGGCCGCCTTTCCCGCACGCCGCGGCCTCAACTGCGGTGTCTTTGTCCGAAGCCAATGCAACTCCTGAAGGTGCTTGGGTGTTGCGGCAAGGGTTATCCACCCCGGTCGTACCGGGGCCGATCCAAACCTGTGTGACAGTCAAATGCCGGTCAGGGGAGTCGTCACGCGTCTGACGGCGGCCGTCGTCGTTGAGCGACGTGTCCGTGGATCCTTGCAGGCTGCCCATCCGTCGGACCGGCCTTGGCGCACGAGGGCGAATTTCGTCAGGATCGTGGGGTTTCCTTTCTGCCTTGGCGGCGGGCGGGGGTACGGAACTATGTCTGCAAACGAACGGCCGCTCCGACTCTCCATAATGAGAGAGTCGCAGCGGCCGCCGGCTGGCTGCCTGTAGGGGCTACTTGGTCGTAGCCTTGGTGGTCAACCAGGCTCCGGTGCCGATCTCGCTGACCGCGGCGATCCGCACTAGGTATTCGGTTTTCCCGAGGAGTCCCGTGATCTTGGTATTGGTTGCGGTACTGACCCCGTCGCCGAAGGTCTTCCAGTTCACGCCGTCGGTGGATGTCTCAATCAGGTAATCGGTGATGGGAAACCCGCCATCGGAGGCAGGTGCGGTCCAGGACGCCAGCAAAGACTTGCCCTGGACCTTTATTACCGCACCGCGGGGGGCGGATGGTGCCGGGGAGGTGCTGGCCGCCACCGGCTGGGAAAATTCGCCGAGCCCCGCTGCCGAGACTGACTGCACCCGGACCTGGTATTCAGTCCCGGGGTTGAGTCCTTGGATCCGGGCTCCCGGCGTGGACGTTACGGCGTCATACACCGGCACCCACTCAGTGGCACCGGTGGCACGGTACTGCAGCCGGTAGTCAGTGACCGGAGCCGTGCCGGTGACGGTCGGGGCCGCCCAGACGACATCAATAGCGGAACCACTGACAGGAGTCAGCTTCACTTCGGCGGGGCTACCGGGCAGACCTGAAGGCTCCGGCTCGGGCTCCGAACCGCCGCCCGTCAGGGTGAGCCCTGCAAAGGGTGCCTTGACCACCGAAGTGGCCAAGTCGATGGTTGACGGCGAAGTGCCCAGGACGTTCCATAGCTCAACCTTCATGGAACCATCCACCAAGGCTCCAAGCTCCCCTTCGACGGAGGTGAAGCCGAGCTCCGAGGTGTACCGCTCAAATCCCGCCACCGGGTCGGTGGGGAAATAGTTGTAGGTTTCGATCCGGTCGAAGGTGCCGTCGCCGGTCAGGTCATATGAGACCCTGATGCGCGTTCCGTTCCCGACACCTGCCGTGTCCACACCGATATCGAACGCGGTCCTGCTGCCCGCGAAAGTGCCGTTCAGGTTTTCGGCCGTTAGGGTGAGGCCGGTTGTCGGATCACCGACGGCGTCGGGTCCGCTGCGGGGTGCGAGTGTCGCCACCGGCGCGGTGCCGGGCTGGGACAGGAACGATCCGTCGGTGCCGAGGTAGAACGTGGTGGTGGTCGGGGCGGGCGGGTCCGTGGGGTCCGTGGGCTCTTCCGTGCCGCTCGGCGCTCCGCCACCGCTCCAGGTCTGCGCACCGGACGTCACTGTCTTGCCGGCGGCGACGTCGAGCACGGTGCCATCGGAGAAGGTGACCTTGAGGGGTTCCTGGGTGATGTTGCTCGCCACGTAGGTCCTGGCGCCGTCCTTCGTGAACACGGCGGCCATCGGGTCATCGGCGTGGACGCTGCTGTCCAGGTTTCCAAGCGTTGCAAGGTTGGCAATCCAGTGATAGGTGTGGGCCCGGCTCTCCCCTTCCTCCTCGGGGTATTCACGGTCGTTATCCAGTGCCGAAAGCGCTGCCAGCCCGTCCCCGAGGGCCAGGTAGGACCACAGGATGTCCTGCCAGACGGTCGGGTTGCCGTTGTTCACGTCGACCATTTCGGCGAAGTTGGACACAACGTCATCCGGGCGCAGGCCCAGGTAGAGGTGCCCGCCGGTGATCGGCAGGGTGTTGATGCCTTGGATCATCTCGGCCTCGGCGCTGAACCACGTGGAGTAGGTTCCGCCGTCGCCCCAGATCATGCCCGCGGTGGTGTGCCCGAAGGAGTCGGGCATGGCGCCGGATTCATCGAACCAGTACTGCTGGATGGCGGCGGTCTGGGTTGCATTGAGGTAGATTCCGGCGTCGCGGGTGGCGGTGTCGCCGGTGGCCGTTCCCCACTGGATGAGGCCGTTGGCGAAGTTCTGTCCCTCGGAACTCGATTCCTGGTTGTTTCCGGCACCGAAGGCGCCATGGCCGGAGGCCCAGTCGTGGCCGGCGTAGATGTCGAAGTCGCGCAGGTACGGGTAGCGGGTATCGGCGCGCTCGAAGTTATTCGCATCCGCGATCAGCTCATCCACCATGCCGCCGTAGGCCGCATCGGCTGCCCACTCCGGTTCAAACCGTGCCAGGGTGGCAGCCGCCACGACGAAGTAGCCATAGTGGAAATGGTGGTCGTTGAGCTCCTTATCGGAGCCGTACGACGCCGGGAACCCGACGAGGGTGCCCCAGTTGGAGTTGTAGGAGAAGACCTGTTCGGTCTCGCCGGGTGAGGCAGTGAACCAGTTGGTGAGGGTCTCCTTCATCTGGGCCAATGCCGTGTCGCGCACGGCCGTGCGGTCGAGCTGGTCGGCGATCTCCACGATGCGGGCGGCGCGACCGAGGGCCTTGCCGGTCCAGTAGGTGTCGTCCTTGTCGATGCTCATCGGATCGGCCGCAACCTGGTCCAGCAGGGCGTCCAGGCGGGCGTTGGCGTCACCGGCCCCGGTCGCAACGGCGGGAACCTCGGGCAGCACCCCGGTGAAGGGGGTGGCCGTGGTGAAGGAGGTTGCCCCGACCAGCGTGGTCATGGCCCCGCGGGGGGACACGTAGGTGCGGTCCAGGGTCGCTCCGGCCGATGGTCCGTCGCCGGTCACGCCATCGAGGTAGGCGCTCTGGTGCGGGTAGAGCGACAGCACGGTGCCTGAGTTGGCTCCCTCCTGCACCTTAGTCTCGGCCGAGTAGGTGGTCTCAACCACGCTCCCGGCCTCGTTATAGACGAAATCAGCCCGGGTTCCGGTGACCTTGGCGTACGCGTACGGCGTGTAGCTGTCGGCGACTGCGGTGCGCGCCGCGTCCGTGTCGGTGGGGCTCGTCGGCAGTGCCGCCACGGAGAGATACCCCTTCCCGTCGAGGGTGCTGCTCAATTTCGTGCCCGAGACAGTCCAGGCCCCGCCGGTGGGGGCGAACGCGACGTAGTCCCCGCCGCCGGAGCTAAACCCGATGCGCTCACCGTCATTGAGCCAGACGCGCAGGTCGGCTCCTGCGGTGATGACTGCGTCTCCGCCGGCGATGTCGTACCAGCTGAATGGCAGGCCGTGGCCGATGGTCGCGGTCATCGACCGGGTGCCGTCGCTCCACGAGGGGGTGACAGTCCAGTCGGTCCAGTCGGCGACCTCGACGACCGGGGCGGTGAGCCCGGCGACGCCGACCGTCACGTCCTGCGCGTAGGCATAGTGGAACTCGCCGATTTCGCCCGGGGTGCCGCTCATGGTCGGCGTCGTGGTGTTTGAGAGTCCCAGGCCGGCGGCCTGGGGGAGGTAGGAGAGCGGATGCGCGTGCAGGGGCTCGCTGCCGACGCAGTTGTACTTCTTGAAGAGGAGCGAGGACCACCAGTCATTGGTGGGAACAGCTCCGGCCGGGGCGGTGTCGGTCACGTAGGCGCGGGCATCCGTGGCCAGCGGTGCGCAACCCTCGGGAGCCGGGCCGATGGTGTCCGTGGTGTAGCTGCCGCTGCCAGCGGGCAGGGTCTCGGCTTGCGCCGCGCCGGCCGGGATAAGCCCGCCAAGGAGAACGGCGGCGACGCTGAGAACGGCAAGCCGGGAGGCTGTGGTGCCTCCCCTCCTTCGGATCTCTCCTGGTGCCCGGACGTTGTGGTGGATGGTCATGATGCTCTCCCTGTGTTCCGTGTCGCGACGTTGCTTCACGGGCAAGCAACCCATGGGTCAACCCATACGGGGTCGTGGGAGCGCTCTCACACAGAGTAGGCATCCCCGCTGGAAAGCGCAAGGACTTTTTTCGGGAGGGTGACGGAAAAGTGAAACGGGCCCAGCAGGCGGGCCCGGGTTCTAAGTGGTTGGCCCTGCAGTGCTGCCGCGCACCACGAGCTCGGCCGGGTAGATAACCGGCTCCAGAGGCAGCTCCGGATCTTCAATGGCACGGATCAGGAGCTGCCCGGCCGTCACGGCCATGTCCACCATGGGCTGTGTCACCGTGGTCAGGCCCAAGCCGTGGGCTGCCAGGAGAGCATGATTATCGAACCCCACGACGGCTACATCCTCCGGCACCCTGCGGCCTCCGCTCCGCACTAACTCGATCACGCCCAGCGCCATCAGGTCCGAGGCGGCAAAAACGCCATCCAGCTCCGGCGCCTCGGTGAACAGGTGCCGTGCGGCATCCGCACCGCCCGGCGTCGTAAAGTCCCCATGGACGACGGGCCCAGGCTGCAATCCGGCGTCCCGCAACCCCTGCAGCCATCCATCGAGACGGTCGGCTGCGGCGGGCATGTCAACAGGTCCGGCCACAGTCCCAAGCCGGGTGCGTCCGATGCCGGCCAGGTGCCGTGCGGCCAACCTGCCGCCTTCAAAATTGTCCAGATCCACAAACGGAACGCCGAAGCTCGTATCCCAGGGTCTGCCTATGAAGATGGTCGGCAGGCCTGTGCTCCCGAGCGTCTCCGCCCAGTCGTCGCCCTTGTGGTGCGAGACGACAATGGCGCCGTCGACGTGGCCGCCGCGCAGGTACCGTATGGTCCGCGCGGAGTCATCGCCTGCGCGGGACATCAGCAGCACCAACTGCATGTCGGTACCCCGGAGGGCCTCATTGACGCCCGTAATGACGGCGGCGAAGAAGGGATCCATCATGACCCGCGCGTCGGGCTCCGGAATCACCAGCGCAACCGAAGCGGTGCGCTTTGTTACCAGACTCCGCGCCGCCCGGTTGGGTGTGTACCCGAGGGCCACGACCGCGGCGTCAACGGCGGCCTGGGCTGCGGGGCTGACCTTCAGTCCGCCGTTGATCGCCCTGGACGCGGTGGAGCGGGACACTCCGGCAGCCGTGGCTAGATCCTCCAGCGTCGGACTGGGCCGCCCTGCTTGCAGGAGGGCAGGGCGGCGGGTGTTTTCGTTCATTACACAGACAATACGACACCAGACTCCGAAGACGGCACGGGGATGCTGCCGACCGGGATGGCGTTGGTGGCCGCCACCGCCGCGTACCACACTGCGCTGGCTTTCGGGATGCGTTCCTGGGTTGAGTAGTCCACCCGGACCAGGCCAAAGCGCTGGTGGTAACCGAAGGACCATTCGAAGTTGTCCAGCAACGACCAGGCCAGGTACCCGCGGACGTCCACGCCGTCTGCGATGGCGCCGTGCACCGCCTGGAGGTGGGCTGCAAAGAATCCCAGCCGGTCCTGGTCGTCCACGAACCCTACGTCGTCAGGGACGTCGTCGTAGGCTGCGCCGTTCTCGGTGATGTAGATGGGAATCCCGGCCGGGCCGGTGTATTCGGCCTGCAGCCGGTTGAGCAGGCGCCGCAGCCCTTCCGGCTGGACTTCCCAGCCCATTCCCGTCACTGGCAGGCCGCGGGATACCGAGCGCGCGCCGTCGGCTGCCACGAACGGGGAGGACACCGGGCGGGCCGCCTGTTCCGGGTCCGCCGCCGTCTTCTGCTCCGCGTGGTCCTCCGGGTCCGCAGGGTCTTTGGTGAGCGATTCCCCGTGGTAGTAGTTGACACCGAGCAGGTCCACGGGGGTGGAGATGATGTCCAGGTCCCCGTCGTGGACGAAGTCAGCTATTCCCAGGTGTGCCACGTCTGCCAGAAGGTCGGCCGGATACTCTCCCCTGCATAACGGGTCCAGGAAGATCCTGTTGAACTGGCCATCGATCCGTCGCGCGGCGTCGCGGTCGCCGGCGCTGTCGGGGTCCCGCGGGTCGGCGACCGTCAGGTTCAGCGTGATGCCCAGGGTGGCATCCGGGTCCTGGCTGCGGAGATCACGGGCCGCCAGACCGTGACCGAGCAGCAGGTGGTGGGCGGCAGCCAGCCCTGACCGCGGGTCCTGCCGTCCCGGCGCGTGGATGCCTGCCGCGTAGCCGAGGAAAGCCGAGCACCACGGCTCGTTGAGGGTGGTCCAGATCCGGACCCGGTCCCCGAGCGCGTTATGCATGAGGGCTGCGTACTCGGCGAAGCGGTAGGCGGTGTCCCGGTCGGCCCAGCCGCCCTTGTCCTCCAGGGCCTGGGGGAGGTCCCAGTGGTAGAGGGTCAGCCAGGGCGTGATTCCGGCTGCCAGCAGTTCATCCACCAGCCGGGAGTAGAAGGCGATGCCTTCGGGATTCGGGGTGACGCCGTCGGGCATGCAGCGGGCCCACGACGTGGAGAACCGGTAGGCCTTCATGTTCAGGTGGCTCATGAGCGCCACGTCCTGCTTGTAGCGACGGTAGTGGTCACAGGCCAGATCGCCGTTGTGGCCGTCTGCTACGGCGCCGGGGATCCGTGCGAACGTATCCCAGATGGAGTCCTGCCGGCCGTCGGTGTGCGCTGCGCCTTCGATCTGGTAGGCAGCGGTAGCTGCCCCCCACAGAAAGCCCTGCGGAAACGGAAATTGGGTGGAACTCATCCTTTTACTGCTCCTTGCATAATTCCGGAAACGAGCTGGCGGCCGGCAGCGACAAACAACAGCAGCAGTGGAACGGTGGCCAGGACCGCACCTGCCAGAACTACCGAGTAGTCCACAAAGTGTGCGGCCTGCAGCAGCTGCAGTGCCACCGGAAGGGTGGGGTTTGAGGGGTCCAGGACGATGAACGGCCAGAAGAAGTTTGTCCAGGTGGCTACGAACGTGAAGAGGGCGAGCATGGCGGCCGCGGGCCGGGCGGCCGGGAATCCGAGGTACCAGAAGGCCTGGATCATCGAGGCGCCATCCATCCGCACCGCCTCGATGAGCTCGTCCGGTAGGGCGTCCCGGAGATACTGGGTCATCCAGAACACCCCGAAAGCCGTGACAACACCGGGAATGATGACGGCCCACAGCGAGCCGGTCCAGCCCAGTTTGGACATCACAATGAACAGCGGGACCACACCCAGCTGCGTCGGGACCGCCATGGTGGCGACAACGAAAACCAGCAGCCCCTTGCTCCCCCGGAACCTAAGCTTCGCGAAGGCGAACCCGGCGAGCGTGGAGAACACCACGACGGATGCCGCCGTCACGCTGGAGACGATGAGGCTGTTGCCCATGGCCTTCCAGAACGGGATGCTGTCGAAGACCTTCCCCGCGTTGGCCAGGAAGTTCCCGCCCGGCAGCAGCGGGATTCCCCGGCTCAGGACGGTGTTGTCATGGCTGCCTACGAGGAAGGACCAGTACAGGGGAAAAAGGGATGCGAGCAGAACGGCGCCGAGGAACCCGTACGTCAGGAACCCGGGCCGGCGGACGCTGGAGGAGCCCGTTCGGTGCCCGGCGCCGGGCCCCCGCCGTGCCGCGGCCCGGGCGGCGCCCTTGCCGGCGCTCTGTTCGATCATGGGGATGGAGCTCATTTGCGGCCTCCCTGGCTTGCGATGCGCTTGGTGATGATGAAGTTGAGCAGGGCTATCAGCACGATCATCACGAAGAGCAGCCACGCCACGGCGGAGGCCCTGCCGAAGTTCCGCTGGCCCCAGCCGAGTTCCCAGATGTACATGGTCAGGGTCTGCCACTGCCTGTCGGCCCCGCCCAGCCCGGACTGGTCGAAGACCCGCGCCTCATCGAAAATCTGCAGTCCGCCGATGGTGGACGTGATGACCACAAAGATCACGGTGGGCCGCAGCATGGGTACGGTGACGGAGAAGAACTGCCGCAGCCGGCCGGCGCCGTCGATCGTGGCAGCTTCAAACACATCCCGCGGGATCGCCTGCATGGCTGCGAGGAAGATGAGGGCGTTGTAGCCGATCCAGCGGAAGTTCACCATGGTGGCGATCGCCGTGTGGCTGGCGAGCGACTCGGAATGCCACCGGACCGGGTCCAGGCCAATAGCTTTCAGCATCTCATTGACCAGGCCGAACTGGTCCGCGAAGAGGTTGTTGAAGATCAGGCCCACCGCCACCGGCGCGACGACGAACGGAACCAGGACCCCCATCCGCCAGAACGTCCGGGCCCTCAGGTTCGCGTCCAGCACCGCCGCTATCACCAGGGCAATGATGACCTGGGGCACGGAGGAGAGGAGGAAGATGCTGAGGGTGTTGCCGACCGCGTTCCAGAAGTAGGGCTGCGCCAGGACGAACGCATAGTTCTCCAGGCCCGTGAACTTCCCCTGCCCGCCGATGAGGTTCCAGTTGTGCAGCGATACCCAGCCCGTGTAGAGCAGCGGGAAGAGGCCCGTGACGCCAAACAGCAGGAAGAACGGGGAAATGTAGAGGTAGGGGGAGAGTTTTACGTCCCATTTGGAGACCTGCTGGGAGAAGGCCAGACGCCGGACACCCCTGCCGCCGGCGTCCGGCGGAGGTGCCTCAGCACCGGCGCTCCCGGGCTTGACCTGGTCCGTAACCGTCATGGCTTACAGGGACTTCACGGCAGTGACGAACTTCTCCCACGAGGAGGCTGCATCGTCCGTCTTGTCAACGTCCACACGGGTGAGGGCCTGCTGCATGGCGTCGTTGATGGCAAAGAACTTGGTGCCCTTGAACGGCGTCACTTCGACGGCCTTGGCCCGCTCGGCGAAGATCTTGCCGGTGGGGGCACCGTTGAAGAACGCATTGGTCTGGCCCAGCAGCTCACTGCTTTCCAGTGCCGCCTTCTGGCTCGGGAAGGTGCCCTTTGCGGTGAAAGCCTTGACCTGCTGCTCGGGGGCGGTCAGCCAGCCGGCCAGTTTCTTGGCCTCGGCCTGGTTCTCGCTCTGGGTCGGGACGGTCAGGTAGGAGCCGCCCCAGTTTCCGCCGCCGCCGGGAAAGACGTTGGCCACGTCCCAGCCCGTAACTCCGGCCGCGTTGCCCTCGATGACCCCGAGCATCCAGCCCGGGCAAAGCGTTGTGGCGAAGGCGCCTGTCTGGAAACCGGAAGCCCAGTCATCGCTCCACTGGCCCAGGTGGGCCGAAAGCCCGTCCGCGGTGGAGGCTTCCAGGACCTGGTTGTAGGTGTCCTTGACCTTCTCGTTGTCCGTCGCGATGACGGTCCCGTCCTCCTCCTCATAGGCCTTTTCGAGCTGGTTGCTCATTCCCTGGTAGATGGCTCCTGCGGAGTCGAACCACGCCGCTCCCGGGTTCGCGGCCTTGAATGTCTTGCCGGCCTCGAAGTAGCTGTCCCAGGTTGTGCCCAGCATCTTCGCAACTTCCCCGCGCTCGGTAGGCATGCCTGCCTTCTTGAGCAGCTCGGCGTTGTAGCAGACCGCCTCGGGCCCGGAGTCGGTGCCGTAGCCCAGAAGCTTCCCGTCGGCAGTCTTCGCAGCGTCGGCCTTCCAGTCCAGCCAGCGTCCTTCAACAGCGGGGTCGCTTAGGTCGGCAAAACGGTCCGGATACTGCAGCAGCTCGGGCAGCCAGTCCACCTCGACGCCTTCGATGTCGGACAATCCGGAGCCGGCGGCCAGCCGGGTGGTGAGGTTGTCCCGGGCTTCGTTGGTGGTGGCGGCCTTCTTGTGCTCGATGGTCACGTTGGGGTTCAGCGTTTCGTATTCTTCAAAAAGCTTTTCGTAGCCGAACTCGTTAAACGTGCCAACCGTCAGGGTCACCGGCTTGGAACCGGTGGCCCCGTCCGCACCGGCCTTCTCGGGGGCGGATGAACCGCAGGCCGTCAGCGAAAGGGCCAGGCAGGCGGCCGCAGCCGACAGCACAGAGAACTTGTTTGGGTTTTTCACAGGGAAGACTCCTTCGTCAAGATTCCATCCGGTTCACAGCGCCGGAAGTCGCCGTGGCCGGTGGGGGGTCAGCCGCACCGTCTGCGGGCTGGGCGATCATATGGGAGCGCTCTCACGAACATGGTGTCCCACCTCACATCCGCTTGTCAAGGCCGGGCTCCTCCGGGGTAGCAAACCCTTGCCCGGGGCCTGGGGCGATGTTACGCTCCAGTGCGGGAGCGCTCCCACTACGGTGGTGGTCCAGTCGGGATCAACCGCCTTTCCCGCCGAACGCGACGAAACCCGCCCTCAGAGAACAGGACCAGCAATGCCGCTAGCCCATTTCCCCGCTCGTTCAGCGGGCACCCCGGCCGACGTTCCGCAGCAGCGGCGTCTCCGGATCCGGTCCATTGCCGGCACTGCCGCACTCCTCATCGGCCTCATCGGCAGCGGCGGCGGCGTTGCGGCTGCCTCGGTGGCGGGAGCGCCGCAGACCCCCGCGCCCGCACCCCGCCAGGCCCCGGCCGCCCCGCAGGCGGGCGACCCCGGCTTCGGCCCCAATGTCCGAATCTTCGACCCCAGCATGCCGGTGGCCGATATCCAGGCCACCGTCGACTCCATTGCGGCCGAACAGGTCGACGACGAAATGGGATCCAAGCGGTATTCCCTGCTGTTCAAGCCCGGAACCTACGGCAGCGCCGAGGAGCCCCTCATTGTCCAGGTTGGCTACTCGACGGAGGTCGCGGGCCTGGGCGCCTCACCCACGGACGTCACCATCAACGGGCACGTTGACGTCTACAACCGGTGCCTGACCGCGGACAACTGCATTGCCCTAAACAACTTTTGGCGCTCATTGTCCAACCTCACCATCAACGTCACCGGCCTCGAGGGCTGCCGCAGTTCGGCCAACTTCTGGGCTGCCTCGCAGGCCTCCCCCATGCGGCGGGTCAACGTCACCGGCGGCAACCTTTCCCTCATGGACTACTGCACCGCCGGACCGCAGTATGCCAGCGGCGGCTTCATTTCCGACTCGAAGACCGGCCCTGTGATCAACGGTTCACAGCAGCAGTACTTCGTGCGTGACAGCAGCATCGGCGACTGGTCCAACGGGGTCTGGAATCAGGTCTTCTCCGGAGTGGAGGGCGCCCCGGAGCAGTCTTTCCCGAATCCGCCGTACACCAATCTGGCGAGCACCCCGGTCAGCCGGGAGAAGCCATACCTCACCCTCGACGCCGCGGGCCAGTACGGCGTCTTCGTTCCCGCGGTCCGCAAGGACTCCGCCGGGACGACGTGGGAAAACGGCCCTACGGCCGGCCGCAGTATCCCGCTGTCCGACTTCTACGTGGCCAGGCCCGGTGATTCAGTCAAGACCATCAACTCCCAGCTGGCTCGCGGCAAGGACCTGCTGCTGACCCCCGGGGTATACGACATCGACCAAAGCATTGAGGTCAAGCGTGCCAACACGGTTGTGCTCGGACTCGGCATGGCTACCCTCACGGCTGTCAATGGCGCCGTGCCACTGACGGTCGCGGATGTCCCCGGCGTCGATATCGCCGCCATCACAGTTGATGCGGGCGAGGTCAACTCGCCCGCGCTGATGCGAATCGGGAAGGCCGCTAAACCTGAGGCCGGCGCAGCCCGGAAGTCCCTGAATCACAGCGACCCGGCCAATCCCACCACGCTTCACGACGTGTTCTTCCGCATCGGCGGCCCGCACGTGGGCAAAGCCTCGGTGAGCCTGGAAGTCAACAGCGACAACGTGCTCCTGGACCACATCTGGGCCTGGCGGGCGGATCACGGCAACGGCGTCGGCTGGACCACCAATACGGGGGACAACGGCGTCATCATCAACGGCGACCACGTCACGGCCACCGGCTTGTTCGTGGAGCACTACCAGCAGTACAACGTCATCTGGAACGGCGAACACGGCAGGACGGTGTTCTTCCAGAACGAACTGCCCTACGACGCTCCCAACCAGGCAGCCTGGCAGCATGACGGGGTCCTTGGCTGGGCGGGCTACAAAATCGCCGATTCCGTCAAGACCCACGAACTCTGGGGCGGGGGAAGCTACGTCTACAACAACGTCGACCCCACGATTCACGCCACCCGGGGCTTCGAAGTACCGGTCACACCCGGAGTGAAGCTCCACAGCCTGCTGACCGTCAACCTCGGCGCAGGAACCCTGGACCACGTCATCAACGACACCGGCGCTCCGGTCTCGACGGACGCCGTCGGGGTGCCCAGCTACGTACCCAGCTTCCCCTGACCAGCATGCGTAAGGCACTTAGGGCGTGTCTCCCAATTGGTTATTGTCTGCTCTGGCATGCTGGAATCATGTCGCGAACTGCCCGTCCTGCCCGATGCCCAATGGGAGCGGATTGAACCGTTGATGCCCAGTTCCGACGGGAGCCGTGGGAGGCCGTTCCAAGACCACCGTCTGATCGTCGAAGACATTATCTACCGTTTCCGGGCGGGAATTCCCTGGCGCGACCTGCCGGAGGCCTTCGGCCCGTGACAGACAGTCTGGAAACGCCACCGCCGCTTCAGCGGCGACGGAACCTGGGACAAGATCCACTCCCGGATCCTGGCGGAGGCCGACGCGGCCGGGATGACCGACTGGGAAGTCTCCTCGACTCCACGGTCAACCGGGCCCACCAACACGCCACGAACCTTCCCCGCCACACAGGGGGACCTGTCGAATTACATGAATCTGTTAGAGGAACCGCCTGACCACGGGATCGGGAGATCCCGCGGCGGGCTGACAACGAAGATCCATCACCTCTGCGACGGCAAGATGCGCCCACTGGTCATGTTGCTCGGTCCCGGGCAGGGCGGGGACTCCCCAATGTTCCCGCACCTGCTGGACTCCCTCAGCGCTCCCCGGCTGGGTCCGGGCTGGGCCCGTTCCCGCCCGAGCCCTGGCGGACAAGGCCTACTCCTCAAAGGCCAACAGGGAACTTCTGCGCCGGTGCGGCATCCAGGCGGTGATCCCGGAACGGTCCGTTCAGGAAGCGAACCGCAAACGCCGCAGCAGACCAGTAGGGCTGGACAAGGAAGCCTACAAGCGCCGAAACGTCGCCGAACGGTCCTTCAACATCTTCAAGCAAATGGCGTGGCCTCGCCACCGCGACGACAAGCCCGCCCTGACCTACCGCGGCGGAGTTGTGCTCCGCGCCATCACCATCTGCCTCAAGGAATTAGGAGACATGCCCTAGCCTCGATCTTTCATGAGGCGGGTTTTCTGGCGTCACGTCAACATCATTGGAGAGTCGGATGCCGGGAAACTGGCACGTCCGGTTCGGAGGGAGGCCACGCGGAAAAGGACCCCATCAAGGGCACCTCGCCGCGTGGCCGACCCACCCGGCAGCGTTAATACCGAGCTGTTGACCGAACTGCCCGGACACCTGACCCGCGGACACCCGCAGCCGGCACCGGTGCTGACCCTCAAAGAGCTAGACACGGCCATCTGCCGTTTCATCACGGATGACTACCGCCAGAGCGAGCACCTCGAGATCAAAGACACCCCGCATCTTGCCTGGGTAGGCGACGGCTGGCTGCCCAGGCTCCCGGCAACCATGGACGAACTGAATCTATTGTTGCTGACCGTGGCCAAATCCCGGATCGTCCACCGCGACGGCGTGCACTTCCAGGGGCTCAGATACGTCTCGCCACTCCTGGCCGCCTACGTCCGAGAACCGGTCATCGTCCGCTACGACCCGCGGGACATCACCGAGATCCGCGTCTTCCACAAGAACCAGTTCATCTGCAGGGCCGTGGACCCTGACCATGAAACCTCCACTCTCACTTTGAAAGACATCCAGGCCGCGCGATCGGCCCGCCGCCGGGAACTGCGCGGACAAATCAACCAGCGCATCGCAGTCGTGGCCCGGCACCTGCCGGACCTGGCATCAGCGAAACCGACTCCCGCCCCGGACGCTGTTGATCCACCCAAGAAGCGCCCAAAGCTAAGCACCTACCTGGAGGACGGCCAATGACTACACAGAGCTTCATCGCAACGAAAGAGCACCGCCGGTTCGCGGAATCGGCAAGACCCTCTCCGCCAGGCGCTACGCAAACTGGCACAAGGCCGAGAACCTCCTGATCAGTGGGGTCCCCGGGACGACTCTGACTACCAGATCTATGCAGCGCTGGCCCGGGGCACGCAGCGTCTTCTACACCCCCGCTGCGCTCACCTCGCCCAAACAGATCCATGCCGAACTCGAGCACATCAGCACCCGCGTATCGATCTGTGTTGACCAGCATCTGGAAAAGATCGGCAAGAAGACAGGACCACCCACCCGCACCGGCAAGCATGTGGAGCTGCTCATCATTGACGAATCCGAGCGGCTCAACGCCACGGCCCTGGAGCTGTTGCGTGACCGCTACGACCGGGACAACATAGCCCTGATTCTCATCGGGATGCCCGGGATCGAAAAATGGTTCAGCCGCTACGCACAGCTCTACAGCAGGGTCGGCTTCGCCCACGAATACCGTCCGCTCGCCCAGGAAGAACTGCACTTCGTCCTGGAGCGCCGGTGGCACAAACTTGGCCAGACCCTGAACCCGGAAGACTTCACCGACGCCCAGGCCATCGCGGCCGTCGCCCGGATCACCCGCGGCAACATCCGCCTCATCGACCGGCTCTTCACCCAGGTCGAACGGGTCATGAAAATCAACGAGCTCAACACGATCACGGACGACGTCATCGAGGCCGCACGCTCAACCCTCGTAATAGGAATCAGCTAACCGCCAAAGCGAGCTGTGAAGAAACCGCCATTTCGAACCAACAGTCACATCTGTGTGCTCGAAGAAGATTTCCCGGCCGTTGCACGCGTTCAGCAGCTCAGGGTGGTCAAGCACTATGTGGGAACCTTTAGTGCCGCCCATGAAGGATGTCGGAGCGCCGAGGGATTGGTTGGTCAGATCGACCCATGCTCCTGTGGTGTTAACAATGACGTCGGCGGCGAAAGTGAAGGATTCTCCGGTCAGCTCATCGGTCAGTTCGATGCCGTCCTGGCGGATGCCCGATACGTTGACGTAGTTGCAGGACCGGGCGTTCTCGTTGGTACGCTCGCCGTCTTGAAGGAGGTCAAGCGTCATTCGTTCGGGATTGTGTGCATCGAAGTAGGTGGCCGTGTACTTAATCCCGGAATTGAGCCGAGGCAACTCGCGCAGGGCTTTCTTGCGTCCCTTGAACTCATATCGGGGAACCGAACCCCCATCCCTGGAAAACGCATCGTAAAGACTTAATCCGACCTTGATGAGGAACGCTCCCCGCTCTTTCGGCCTGCACTGCTGTTTGTGGGTGAGGAAGCGGAGGGGAGCAGCGAGTACTCCGGAGAAAGTACTGAAAATAGGGATCGTGGTCTTCAGCGGCTTGACGTAGTGAGGAGCAAGGTTGAGCAGTGCGTTGCGCTCGGTCACAGATTCTTTCACCAGGCGAAATTCCCCGTTTTCCAGGTAACGGATCCCGCCGTGAATCATGTGCGAGGAGGCGCCGGATGCTCCCTGGCAGAAGTCGCCGCGTTCCACAAGGGCGACGTCGATGCCTTGCAACGCGAGATCGCGTAAGGTACCCACTCCGTTTACACCGCCACCGATAATCAGTACTTGCGCGCGGGGGGGCGGTCCTGCAGGTTCGTGACGGACTGCCGGCGCTTCTTGGCATCGGGGAGCTGGGGAAGATGATGGTTGGTCAAAGCATTCCTCTTCTTGATGGGGCATCAGTGAGGCGACTTCGCGCCCGTTTTCGTCGTCATAGCTGTTGGTCGTTCTTGGCTTGCTGCACTGGTGGCCACGAAGCAGGCCCAGATCCGGAGTCGGTGGCAGTAGCGGATGCCCAGCGGTATGGCGTCGACTAGTCCCCCTCGGCCGGCTTGAGAGGAGAGAATGACCGGCTGGAGGGCATTTTGGGCGTGCTGATTCAGGTTCGGGCAGCTTGTGCTGCCCGAACCTTGCCCCTCTTCCGCCGGTTCTTAGCGATTAGCCCGCTACTGCCGCCTTAGCGTTGGCAAGCTCGATCGGACGGCCCTCCGCGATCGAGCGCTCGGCGGCCAAGCCCATGCGCACAGACTGAACACCGTCTGCAATGGTTACTTCCACCGGGCCTTCTCCCAGGATGGCTTTGCGGAAACCTAAGTGCTCGTAATACGTCGAACCATGGTGTGCACCGGCGGCCAGGACAGCCTCATCTACAGGAACTTCGTGGCTTTCGGGTCCCAGCGGTGACCGGGGACTGAATTCGACCACTGCTTCATGCTCATCGCCCTCGATCCAGTGGCTGGCGGCAACCGGGATGAGACATTCAATCTTTGCTTCATCTCCGATGATCGAAATCCGCTCCTGGAACTTGGAGCCCTCAGCGAACAAGGAAAGATCCAGCATGGCCCTCTTTCCACTCTGAAAATCGACGATGACGAAGGCGTTGTCGATGATGTCCGGTGTCCGTCCCTGGTATTTCTCGTCCAGGTGATTCACATCGCTTCCGCCACTTGCGTAAATACGAGTGGGTTCGTCCTGCAGGATGAGGCGCATCAGGTCAAAGAAGTGGCAGCACTTCTCGACCAGAGTCCCGCCGGTCCGCTCATTGAAACGGTTCCAGTCTCCAACCTTCTCCAGGAACGGGAACCGGTGTTCGGTGATTGACAGCATCACGGGCCTACCAAGCCGACCGTTGTGCACCGCCTGAATGAGCTCCTGAACAGGAGGCATGTAGCGGTATTCCATTGCGACCCACACAGGGGCCGGGTAGGAGGCTGCAAGGCTTTCCAGTTCAGCGGCATCCTTCTCTGTGGTGCAGACCGGCTTTTCGACCAGCACGGCAAGTTCCCTGCCGCTGCTGAAGATGTCCTTAAGTATCTCCATGTGCGTGTCATTGGGGCTGGCGATGACGAGCGCATCCACGGTTGCGTGCTCCAGCAGCTCTTTGTGGCTGGTGAAGCTCTCCACGCCATATCCGATCTGGTCACGCGTCTTATCCAGGGATGACTGTTCAGGGTCCGAAACGGCCACGATCTGGCTCCCTGGGATGAGTGCCAGGTTCCGGACATGCTCCCTAGCCATGTGTCCAGCTCCAATCAGGCCATATCGGACTGTCCGTACTGATTCTTCGGTGCTCGGTGCTGACATGAGATGCTCCGCTTTCTCTACGTTGAGGGTGGGGTAAGCCTGAGTATTTACCCTAAGAACTATACAGAAAGTGTTGTCTTTCCAACATAGCGTGTGTATATTTCATCAGTATTAGCCGTTATCTACAACGAGGTGGACTGTGTCCGATACGTCATCAAGCGGAACCCTGCTGTTCGTGGGCTGCGCAACTCTCGACTCGATTGCGCTGGTATCGGAATACCCGACCGCTGACAGCCGGACGATCGCAGAGGACTTCGTCACCGCCGGCGGCGGGCCGGCAGCAACTGCGGCAGTGGCGGCAGCCAGGCTAGGAGCCCGGGCTGCCTTTGCCGGAATAGTCGGCGACGACGAAGAAGGGGACCGCGTCATCAGCGGGCTCAATGCAGAGGGCATAGACACAACCGCCGTTGTCCGCGATAAAAGTGTCCGGACTGGGGCGAGTGTCATTGTCGTTAGCCGCGAAAGTCAGAGCCGGGCTATCGTGACCCGGCCCCTTCCCCCTGTACGTTTCCCCGCAACGGGCGCATTCCGCGATGCGGTGGAAGCCGCCGCTTGGGTCCATGTGGACCACCTGGGGTGGGGTGCGGTGTCCGGATTCAAAGGACTCAACATCAGCGTGGACGCCGGTAATCCTATTCCGGGGTTCCATCCGGCCGAAGTGAGTCTCTACGTACCGACTATCGAGCAGCTGTCTTCAAGATACGGGGCTGACCTGGACGAAGTGGTGCTCCTGCAGCGGGCCATCGACGAAGGCGCCTCGTGCGTTGTGGCCACGGCAGGATCCCAGGGTTCGTGGGTACATCGGGGGACCGGAAGCGCGGTCCACGTCCCGCCGACTACAGCAACCATCGTCTCGACTCTAGGAGCCGGGGACGTCTACCACGGCGCCCTACTGGCAGCAGTATCGGCCGGTCTGGACTTGGTCGAAGCCGCAGCGGTAGCAGGCCAGGTGGCCACGACGTCCTGCGAGGGCCTTGATGGCCGGTCGATGATCCCACGGCTGACCCTCACAGCCTCCTCAACTTTTACTCAATCCGTCTAATTGAAAGAAGCAGTCATGTCACGTACCGATCTTTCCGCCCTCCAGCGCCCGTCTGGTGCCTTCGCCATGCTCGCCGTTGACCAACGTGAAGCCATGCGAAATATGTTCGCCGAACACCAGGATGAGCCCGTCACCGATGCCGACCTGACAAACTTTAAGCTGAACGCAGCTCGTATTCTTACGCCCTACGCTTCAGCGATCCTGATCGACAAGCAGTTCGCGCTTGATCAGGCTATTGAGGCTGGCGTCGTGGCCGACCAGTGCGGGCTAATTGCCTCAGCTGACCACTTCGAGACAGCCCACGGTGAACTGGTCGGGGAAGTCAGCATCGACCGCGAGGTTGAGCCCCACAAATACGCCGCACTGGGAGTCAAAGCGCTCAAGCTCCTCGTCCTCTACCGTCCGGACCAGCCTGCTGGGGGTCGAGTCGCGATGGTCAAGGAATTTGTGGAGCAGTGCCGCGCCGCAGGACTGATCAGCATCATCGAACCACTGTCCCGCAAACCGCTCGGTGGCGGCGAATTCGACTGGGACAAGGGAGTCATTGAGGCCGCAAAGGAACTGGGTTCACTCGGCGCCGACTTGTACAAGGCCGAAATTCCGTTCCATGGTCAGGCATCCGAGTCCGAGGTCCGCGCAGCGTGTGCTGAAATTACCCGCGCCGTAGACGGTCCCTGGGTGGTCTTGTCCTCCGGCGTCCCCGAAGACGTCTTCCCGGTTGCGGTGCGCTGGGCCTGCCTTGAAGGTGCCAGCGGCTTCCTTGCCGGCCGCGCCGTGTGGCTGTCATGCATTGGATCCGAGGATGTAATCAAGTCGCTGGAAACGGACGCCGTGCAGCGGCTGACCCGACTCTGCGACGTTGTCGATGAGGTGGTTTCGGCGCAGCGGACCATCGCATGAGCCAGGAAAACGCAAGCCCCGCGTCCTGATGCTCGCCACTGCCGCCGACCTTCGTTATCGATGGTGACACCGCAGCAAATACGCAATTCCTACACCAGCACAATCAGTACTCAATGAGGAGAATACCGTGAACCAGATTTCCCGCCGACACGCACTCAGCCTGTTCGGGCTTGCCGGTATCGGCGTAGCCGCCGCGGGCTGCGCAGGACCCGGTGGCACTACTGCCCCGACAACAGGAGCGGGCGGCCCCGCTACCGGAGCTGTTACGGGTAAGGTGTCCTTCGCTCACTGGCGTGGCGAGGACAAAGTCGTTTTTGATGAGCTCATTAAGCGCTTCATGGATGCGAACCCGGGGACGACCGTAACGCAGGACATTTCTACCTCGAATGACTACAACGCGCAGGGGTTGCAGAAGGTCCGTGGGGCTGCGATCGGTGACGCGTTCGCCACTTTCCGGGGGTCGCAGTTCAAGAACTTCAACGAGGCCGGCATCTACACCGACTTGACGTCCACCAAGGCGGCCTCTCAGTACACGGACGAGTTGCTGGCTGCCGGAAAGAATGGGGACAAGGTCGTTGGCCTGCCCTATCAGGTAGTCTTCCCCATGCCGCTGGCAAACCTGGACCTGTTCGACAAAGCCGGAGCCAACCTGACCCCTAAGACGTGGGATGAATTCCTCGGCACCTGCGATTCACTCAAATCCTCCGGGGTCATACCGATCTCCTGGCCCGGCGGTGACGTCGGAAACGGCGGGCAGCTCTTCAACTGCATGATCGTCAACAACGCACCCGTAGTCGATGTGGGTACACAGATCGAGCAGGGAAAGCTCAAGCTCACTGACGACTGGTTCATCAGGATGCTCGAGCAGTACCGTGACCTGATCCCGTTTCTGCAGCCGAACGCCACGGGCACAGCGGTTGAGCCCGCACAGAACTTCTTCGCCCGGCAGCAGGCGGCGATGCTTGCCACCGGCTCATACCACATCGCAGCAGTCCGTAACCTCGGAGCGGCGTTCCCCATGGACCTCATCTTTCCCCAAACGACGACGTCCGGGACGCCCAAATTTGAAGGGGTCTACAACGCGACATTCATCCTTGGCGTCAACTCCGCCAGCGACGTCCAACCGGCCGCGATGGCCTGGGTCGACTTCCTGTCCACCCCGGAGAATGCCTCCTACTACGCCAACGGAACGGCGCAGCACGTCGCAGTGTCCGGCGTGGACTACACCAACCCCGATCTGCAGCGCATGAGCCCCTGGCTGAAGAAAAAGACGGCTTTGGCGCCAAGGTTCCAGTTCCAGAACCTCGATGTCCGGAATGCTGTAGAAGCCACGGCGACCTCCGTCATATCTGGCACTTCCCCCCAGCAGGCGGCGGAAGCAGCACAAAAGATCGTAGACGAACGGCTATGAGCGTCAACATTGGAGGGAAATCCTCGATAGCCAAGGGGAAAAAGTCTCCTCCCACACCGCCAGCCAGGAACGGCCGGCGCCGGTCGCCGACCCGTGTTAATCCGGCTCTCTATCTGTTTCCGTTGCCGGCTGTCGTCATTATCATGTTCTTCCTGGTCTTGCCGACTCTTCAGGCTTTCCAGTACGCACTGACCGACTGGAACGGGTTCTCCGCAGCCTTCAACTACGTGGGCCTGGATAACTTCGTTCGTGCCTTTACCAACGATTCACTGTTCGCCAACGCCATGGCGAACAACCTGAAGTTTATGCTGGTTGTGGTGATTGCACAGACCGCATTCTCGCTGATGCTCGGGCTGCTCCTGACAAAGAACTCCCGTAGCAGTGTCGCCTTGAGAGCAATCTTCTTCTTTCCGACGATCCTTTCTTCAGTCTCCGTGGCGTTCATCTGGAAGTTCATCTACGACCCGAACTTCGGGCTCGCGAACTCCGTTTTGGGAGCCATCGGACTTCAAGGGCTGCAGGGGTCATACCTGGGCGACAACGCGCAAGCCCTCTACTGGGTGGCCGTCACTCAGGTCTGGTTCCATGCCGGGCAGATGATGGTGGTCTATGTCGCCGGCCTTCAGGCCATCCCCAAGGAACTATACGAGGCCGCGGAGATGGATGGCGCCGGTAAGTGGGAGCGGTTCAAAACGATTACCTGGCCCTTCGTGGCCCCGGCCACTGCCATTGTTGTCGCCTACACAACGATTCAATCTTTTAAGGCCTTTGATTTGATCCTCGGCATCGCAGGAAACCCTCCAAAACAGTCTCTGGACATCCTTTCAACCCGGATCTACAGCACCTTCGCCAATTCCGACTTCGGCTACGCCGCTGCCCAGTCAATCATCTTTATGGCCATGATCGCATTCGTCACTTGGCTCCAGCGTCGACTACTACGCCTTACCCAGAAGGAGGCATAGCGTCATGTTCGCCTCAATATCCCGCCGCGGTATCCTCGCCATCTATACCGTCATCATTCTTGTCCCATTGACTGTGGTGATCTTTGGCAGCTTCAAGTCCACGCAGGAGCTCTTCGAAGGGCCTTTCAATCTCCCTCAATCTCTGGCGCCCACCAACTTCGCTGAGGTTATGACTGGCCAGGATATGGGCCAGTCGTTCATGAACAGCACCATAGTCACCCTGGTGTCCGTGCCTCTGACCTTGTTTCTGGCCAGTCTCGCCGGATACGGCGTGGCAAGGATCAGAGGATTCTGGTCAGCCGCGATATTCGGATTCCTCGTCTTGGGTATGGCCATCCCCGCACAGGCAAACATGGTGCCTCTCTATGTACTCTTTGGACGCCTCGGGCTGTTGGATAACCTTACCGGCCTCATTCTGGCAAATGTCGTTTCCACCTTGCCGATCGCGGTGTTCATTCTCGGAGGATTCATGCGCACCCTTCCCCAAGAGCTCTATGAAGCCTCCTCGATTGACGGTACCGGCCCGTGGAAGACTTACTCTTCGATCGTGATGCCACTGTCCACGCCGTCCCTGGCGGCGGCAGGGATCTTCCTATTCGTCATTCACTGGAACGAACTGCTGTACCCGCTCCTGTTTATCCAGTCGCCCGCAAACAGGACACTCCCGTTGGCGCTGCTTAGCTTCCAGGGGGAGTTCCAGACCAATTATCCGCTGCTCTTCTCTGGGGTCATCCTGGCATCCCTCCCCGTTGTTCTGGCTTACATATTCCTTCAGCGCTACTTCGTCGCCGGAATCACATCGGGCGCGACCAAGGGATGAAATTGGAGGAATATCCTGCCCTGACACGGGCAAGGTGGGATGACCAACTGGTTTCACTGTCTCATCTTGCGGAAAAGCTTGGCGTGGACACCATAGTCCTCAGGGATCCACCGAACCTGTCGTGGTTCACGGGCGCGAGATGGCACGTTCCGCTCACGCTGAACACCGCCTGTTTTGACGTTGTTCTCACTGGCTTGGGACCCGGCAATATCCCTGAGGTTCGTGTCGTCACCAACGCCATCGAAGCTCCACGGCTGCGTGATATTGAGTTCGCGGGCCAAGACGTCGAGTTTAACGTCGTGCCCTGGACGGAGAACCGAGCGTCACGGCTGCCGACGGGACGGTCAGTGGCAGTCGACACCGGTGATGGTGCATCGCTTGACATCCAGGCGGATTTGGCAGGGCTCCGCAGAATCCTCAACCAAAAACAACGCGCCGATCTCACGGATCTAAGCGCAGACTTGGCGCGGATTACCGGGGACGTTGTCTCGGCCCTACGACCGGGAATCACCGAGCAGAACATCGCCGGGACCCTGATCGCGGCATTGCTGAAGGAGGGAATCGAGTGCGTCGCGATTTTCGTCGGAAGCGATGAAAGGATTGGCGCGCACAGGCACCCCCTGCCGACGAGCAACACGGCGCACGACAGGGTCATGGTCGCATGCTGTGGGCGGCGCCGCGGACTCGTCGGCTCGATCACCCGGATGGCTTCCTTCAGACCACTGCGCAACGAGGCCCGCAAATACGCCGCGCTTCTTGAGGTAGAACGCGCGTTTCTCGATCACAGCAAACCCGGGGCTGTCCTTGGAGAAGTATTTTCCAGGGGGCAAACGCCTACGCAGCGAATAGGTTTGATCCGGACGAGTGGCACAGACACCACCAGGGAGGCATCACCGGCTACAGCCCGCGTGAGCTGATCGCCACTCCAGATACGGACCTGGTCCTTCAAGAGGGGATGGTCCTCGGATGGAACCCCTCCGCGGCCGGCTTCAAAGTCGAAGACACGGCACTGGTCACCGCCACCGGCGTGGACATACTCACTGCCGACAGCCGGTGGCCGACATTGAACATCGGGGGTCGGGAACGCCCCGACCTCCTGGAACTTTAGAAAAGAGAGACACGTGAACCTGAAAGAAGCCCAGCACCTGGTAAATGGCACTTGGTACGCAGGTGACGCGAGCAAGGACGTCATTGATCCGGGCAACGGCGCTGTCGTGGGCCAGGTGTCGTGGGGATCTGCAGTGGACGCCACTGCTGCAGCCGACGCTGCAGCAGCTGCCTTCCCCTCATGGTCCCGGACCACGGGACGTATCAGGGCAGACCTTCTCCGCAATGCTGCAGACCTT
Organism: Pseudarthrobacter cellobiosi; assembly: GCF_023913755.1. GTDB lineage: Bacteria > Actinomycetota > Actinomycetes > Actinomycetales > Micrococcaceae > Arthrobacter > Arthrobacter cellobiosi. The sequence continues at coordinate 94,127 of NZ_JAMXBJ010000046.1, read as the reverse complement.
CTGGCTGAGCGCAGAGATGAGCTCGCCCATGTTCTCGCGCTGGAAGCCGGCAAGAGACTGCCCGAAGCCCAGGGCGAGGTTGATTTCTCAGTCGAATACTTCCGTTGGTTCGCTGAGGAATCCCGCCGCTCCACTGGCACCATCCGGCCCCCCGAGATGAACGGCCGCAGGCACATGTCCGTGCGCAAGCCCATCGGCGTCGCATTGAGTCTCACCCCATGGAACTTCCCGGTATCGATCCAGGCACGCAAACTGGCTGCGATGCTCGCTGCTGGTTGCTCCGTGGTGGGTCGAGTATCTGAAAAGGCACCCCTGGCGGCAACCGGCCTGTTCGAAGTTCTGGTCGATGCCGGGTTCCCTGCGGGAGTCGTTAATCTGGTGCATGGCCCCTCTCGAGAAACAACGGCCGCCCTGCTCGAGCATCCTGCGGTCAGGGCCGTCAGCTTCACTGGATCAACTGGCGTAGGCGCCCAGATCATGGGACAGGCGTCGGGGCGGATCGTCCGACCCTTGCTCGAGCTGGGCGGAAACGCCCCGTTCATTGTTTTTGACGACGCCGATCTGGACTTGGCGGTGGAAGGCGCCGTTCTGGGGCGTCTACGCAACACCGGCCAATCCTGTGTTGCCGCCAACCGGTTCCTGGTACAAGAGGGCGTTGCTGAAGAGTTCACTGCTCGGCTGGGAGAGCGTTTTGACGCCATGACCATCGGCCACGGGGCGCCCATGGACGGTTCTGCGGTGCCAGACCTGGGACCTGTCATCGACAACGACCGGGTCGCAGCCGTCCAGGCGCTCATTGATGACGCCATTGACCGGGGCGCCCGGCGTGTCACCAAAAGGACCGACGTTCCAGCAGGCGGCTCCTTCCTCGCACCGACGCTGCTGGCAGATGTTCCCGGCGATGCTCGCTTGATTACCGAAGAAGTCTTTGGGCCTGCTGCTGGCGTCGTCACGTTCTCCGATGAGCAAGACGCCGTCGAGAAGGCGAACGCAACCGAGATGGGCCTGGCAGCCTACCTGTGGACTCAATCGCCGAAGCGGAGCTGGGAGTTTCCGGAACGTATAGAAGCAGGAATTGTCGGCGTCAATGACCCCCTGCCCTCCGTTGCTTTTGCGCCGATGGGCGGGGTCAAACAGTCCGGTCTGGGTAGGGAAGGTGCCGAACTGGGAATGGAAGAGTTTGAGGAGGTTCAGTACGTGGCCTGGAAGCCGTAATGACCACAACTGCTCTGGTGCTAGTTTCCGTCTTTGTGGGGGCGGGTATGCAGCGATTTACGGGAATGGGCTTTGCACTGGTTGCCGCACCGTTTCTCGTTCTCCTCCTGGGGCCCGTCGAAGGCGTCATTCTGGTCAACCTCTGTGGCGCGGTCACCGCTGGAGCAATCATCTTCAGGGTCTTCCGCGACGTGAACTGGAGGACATACGGCATCCTGACTGCGGCTGCAGTGGTCGGTATCGTCCCTGCCTCATTCGCTGTCAGAATAATGCCCCCCGCGGTACTCGAAATAGGAATCGGCCTTCTGCTTGCTGCTGGATTGACGGTTTTGCTGGCCATGCGGTCAGCCCACCTGGCTCCACGACGTAGGTTCCTCTGGGCCGCGGGTGCGATGAGCGGATTCATGAACGCCTCCGCCGGCGTCGGGGGGCCGGCCGTCAGTATCTACTCTCTGGCAACCAGATGGCCGCACCGTTCATTCGCAGCAACCATGCAGCCCTACTTCTTCACCATTGGTTCGTTGTCTCTCGTGGCCAAGGCAGCAACCACACCGGCTCAGTTTCCCGATATCCCTTGGCACATGTGGGTCGCGATCTCGGTGGCCTGTCTGGTTGGTCTTGGAGTTGGCGAACTGTTTGCCAAACGGGTTTCCCCTAAGGCTGCCCAGATTGTCCTCATCGTCCTGGCATATCTAGGCGCGGCAGCAACGGTGACGCGGGGAGTCTTCGACGCCATTGCCTAGCTGTGCCAAGGGCAACCACAGATGACTACACAACCAAAGCAGCAAAGCACAAGAAGTACCGAACAATAACCAAAAGGAAAACCATGAGTGAATCAACCAGTACAGTCAACACAATCACGGTGGCCGTCGGAGACGCCGAGCCCATCACCCTACGAGTGGGTGGCCCCGAGCCTGCTGTCATTCGCTTGGAAGTAGCCGACAACGCGTGCTGCCATCATCCGCATTCAGCGACGCAACCAGGCTCCTACACCTACACCGAGCAGGCGGCGCGAAAGTCCTAGCCATCTATTCCTTCCCTAGTTACTCCTTTCCCGGCAGCATGCTGATGTTCGTAAACTGACATACAATGTTGAAGAACCGTCAATGACGTTCCTGGGGCATTCCTATACGAACGCTCTTGCCGTTTCGGCTTGCTGCCGTGTAAGGAGTAACTTGAACCTCAAATCCTGCTTTAAGGCGTACGACGTGCGCGGCGTCGTCGGCGAAACCATAACCACGGAAATCGTGGAAGCGGTGGGAGCCGCTTTCGTAGACGTCTTTGGCTTAAGTGGTGAGACCATCCTGGTGGGTGGGGATATGCGGCCTTCGTCTGAAGACTTCATTCAGGCGTTCTCCAACGGCGCTGTCGCCCGCGGAGCTTCCGTTACCGTCCTCGGCCTTATCTCAACAGATGAGCTCTATTACGCCTGCGGAGCCTGGGATAAGGCGGGCGTCATCTTCACGGCCAGCCACAACCCGGCCGGCTACAACGGGATCAAAATGGCCAAGGCCGGTGCTATTCCAGTGTCAGCCGAAAGTGGCCTTGACGATATCCGGATTCGTGCTGAGCACTACCTCCAGGTTGGGATCGGGGCACTTCCTGATTGTGGAGACGTCAGCCACAGCAACGTACTGGGTGAGTACGCCAGGGCTCTGCGCAGTCTCGTGGATCTGAGCGCAATCCGACCGCTGAAAGTGGTTGTTGATGCAGGCAATGGCATGGCCGGACTAACCGCACCGGCGGTTTTGGGCGATGACATCCTCCCCGCCCTCCCGTTGCAGCTCGTCCCGCTCTACTTTGAGCTGGACGGTTCGTTCCCCAACCATCCTGCAAATCCCCTGGAGCCGGAAAACCTTCGCGATCTCCAGCGGGCAGTCATAGAAGAGCAGGCCGACTTGGGTCTTGCCTTTGATGGAGACGCTGACCGCTGCTTCGTTGTGGACGAAAACGGAAATGCGGTTTCGCCATCGGCAATCACAGCGCTCATCGCCACTCGTGAAATAGCACGCGCAACTGCCGCCGGTGAAGCGGAGCCGGTCATCATCCACAACCTCATCACCTCACGGGCAGTTCCGGAAATCGTGTCAGCCGCAGGAGGGCGACCTGTTCGGACACGAGTGGGCCACTCGTTCATTAAGGCTGAAATGGCCGCTAACTCCGCTGTTTTCGGAGGAGAGCATTCAGGTCACTACTATTTCCGTGATTTCTACAACGCAGACACGGGCATGCTCGCAGCCCTGCATGTTCTCGCTGCCCTTGGAAGTCAGGAAGAGCTGTTATCGGAACTGGCTCGGGAGTTTGACCCCTACGCTGCCAGCGGCGAGATCAACTCCGTGGTCCCGGAACCGCTGGAAACAATGAATCGGGTACGGGCAGAGTTCGATGACGTCCGCGTCCTGATCGATGATCTTGACGGAATGAGCTTCACCGCGGCATCGGGGGACTGGTGGTTCAACCTCCGGCCTTCCAATACAGAACCGTATTTGCGGCTGAACGCGGAGGGCATCGACGTCCCGACCATGGAATCAATACGGGACAAGGTTCTTACATTGATCCGGCAGTAGCCAGAACCAGGCCATCGGCCACAGCGGTGTTCCCCCACGCCCGCCAGTCATCACCCCCTCGTCACTTGCCATGGCGCCCGTGCGCAATGGCAGGTGCCGTGTACTCAGGAAACCTTCGCGCTCCCGGGCGCCGGCAGAGGCGGCTCGGTTTGCTCCGAGATACGCAGGGCCAGTATGGCTGCGGCCTCTTCCAGCCAATGGCCTGGGCTGCTGATGGCTGCCTCGACGCTTCCGGCCGTCTCCGCGAGAGAGACGGCGGTAGTGAAGTGCTCGGTTCCGGCCCGGATCGATCCGGCAACCAAGGCGGTCCTGATGCCAGCAGCATCGGCAAGGCCTGCCAGTTCGGTCGGAACCTTTCCCGCTGCGGACTGGCCGTCATAGCAGCCTTCGCCGGTGATCAGCAGATCGCTTTCCAGAAGCAGGGACCCTATCTGAAGAGCCTAGGCAACCGCCCTAGCGCCGGGAACCAGCTGCGCGCCCCAGGCGTGAAGGCCAAAGCCGGTCCCCCCGCAGCGCCTGCGCCGGAGATATCAGGCGATGCATGAGTGATCTTCCCAGCAAAGCCGGCGAGTCTGCATTCATAAGCGGACCTGTCTGCTGCCGAAATTCCTTTCTGCGCGCCAAATACAGCTACCGCGCCTTCCTCACCCAGCAGGGGGCTGGTGACGTCTGTGATGACGACCACCCCTCCGGGCGGGAGAGGCCGAACAGCCGAAAATCAGCTACAACGAGAGAATCCAGACCCAGTTGCCAGCAGGGATTTCGCACCCTTCTGAACTAAGAAATCGGGCTCCCAAAGCGGAGAGCGCTCCCGTACCGACGTCAGTGGAACAGCTGCCACCGATTCCAAGAATGAGCCCCTGCACGCCGAAGTCAAGCGCTGCCGCTATAGCCTGTCCAAAGCCGACGGTGTGCGCATCCGGAACCAACTCGCTGAGCAAGGTAATGCCGCTCGTGTTTGCAAGTTCAACAACACCTCGACCGTCGGCCAGCAACAGCCATTCTGCCGAAACGGGATCTCCCGCGGGGCCGGTGACCCTGACGGGCATCCGCCGGGAGTCAGGATACGCTGCCTCGACGGCGTCCAGGGTGCCTTCGCCCCGTCGGCCATAGGAGTCAGCTGCACGGTGTCGCCTGGCCTCATGCGGAGCCAACCGGAAGCGATCGCCGAGGATGCTTCAAAGGAGGTTGCCGAGCCCTTGAACGAATCAGGGGCAACGAGCACCCGCAGGTCCGGGAGGCTCATACGCTCAGGACCACGTTGACGGGTGTCTGGCCTGAAAGCAGCAGGTTAATTTGCCGTTCCAGGAGCCGTGCCATTCTCGGAAGCATTGCGGAACTGGCTCCGCCGACGTGAGGGGTAATGATTACTCCCGGTGTCCGCCAGAGCGGGTGTTCCGAGGGCAACGGTTCCGGATCTGTTACGTCTAGCGCTGCCCGAAGCCTGCCGGTGGACGTGTGCCTTACCAGCGCCTCGGTATCGGCCACCGGTCCCCGGGCGATGTTGACCAGGAGCGAGCCGTCAGCCATGGCCGACAGGAAGTCATCATCGATAAGGTGCCGTGTCCCCGGAGTCAAAGGGACTCCAACTATGACAATGTCCTGCAGGGGCAGCAGCTCCGGCAGTTGCGCCATCCCATGGATGGTGCCGCGCTCATCCGTCCGTTCGTTCCTTGCAACGCGGGTTACATGCGTTTCGAAGGGCAGCAGCCGCTCTTCAATGGCCTTTCCTACGCCGCCGTAGCCGACAATAAGAACCCGCCGGTCTGCGAGGCTGGGGCTGGTTAGTTGCTTCCACTCGCCCCGGTCCTGTTGCCGGACATATTCTGGTAGGCTTCGCTGGCTCGCAAGAAGCAATGCCAACACCAGTTCGGCAGTAGACGTCTCATGGACGCCCGCAGCATTTGCAAAAATGCTTCCCTGGGGAAGGACCTCTGCCACGCCATCAAAACCAATGGATTGGCTCTGAACAAGGCTTGTAGTCACTCCGTCGAGGGCTCTTAGGAGATCTATCCTGCCCATGTAGGGCGGTACGACGATGTCAATCACCGGTCGCGGGGGCGGTTCCGTCATGTCCCAAACTAAGAACTCTGCTTCCGGGCGGCCGGTCAGATAGGGCAAGATTTTTTGATCTGGCAAGCTGACGCTCAGTGTGCGGCTCATGAGGCCACAATCAACTGAACGGATGCAGCTTCCAGGGCTTCTGCAATTTCGAGCGGTGGCGGAGCATCCGTGACAAGGACGTCAACGTCGCTGAATGCCGTCAGTCGGGCCAAAGCAGAACGCTGCATTTTCTGATGAGTCGCTACTACAACGACGCGCTCGGCGGCCGCCATAAGGGCTATTTTCGTCGAGCGCTCAAGGTCGCGTTCGATATAAAAAGCCTCGTCATGAATTCCGCTCACGCCTATGAAAGCGGTTCTAGCACGGAGTCCCTCTGCAGCTGTGGTCGTCATTGGACCTGTAAACGCTTGGCTATCGATTAGCAGCTCACCGCCGAGGCATATAGTTCGAGCTGCAGTGAGCTGCATGCATCGCTGGATTGTGGGTACGGAATGAGTGATTATCGTTCCGGTGAACGAGGAGGATAATTCGTTCGCGATTTGAAAAGTCGTCGTACCCGCGTCGAGAATGATGGCGTCCTGGCTGCCAATCAGGGACAGGCAAGCCACGGCAACCCTGTGCTTGGCGTCCGCGTCTTCCCTTACCCTGGCAGCAAAATCTGCCGTCTGGCCCGGCATCGCTGTTCCGCTGACTCCACCATGGACGACGCGGACAAGCCCGCGTTTGGCCAAGACGCGCGTATCGCGTCGTACCGTCATGTCAGAGACTTCAAAACTTTCGGCCAGCTCGGTAGTAGAGATGAAGCCACGTCGCCCCAGTTGATCCAGGATCGCTGTCTGGCGTGGTGTCAGCCGAACAGCACTACTAGGCCCCATGAGACATCATCCTCGAACCCTAATGTGGCAGGGGGTGGTTAACCCTTGCCCGGCGGCTCCGCCGTTTTCCAACGTTGACATTCTTGCTCCCGCTTTTCTCCCTGCCGTGGACGGTGATCCACGGGAATTGTCTCACGCGCCCATGTTATCAAATTAACACAAAGTGTCGGAAAGTCACCATAGCTCCATGCCTGGTTCAGTTCAGGCGCCGGCGCGGACACTGCCAGCGCCTCTGTTCTTGAGGGCCGGGTGTCTTGATGGACGTCTCTACAACTTTCCTATGGGCGCGGTGTATCAGCCCGGTACGGTCGATGGCCGGGCTCGATATGTCCGAATTTCAACATTTCATGGTCGATTTCCTTCATTTGGCGTAGGATCGGAAACAGTCGCTGTTCAGTGGCTGCAATAGAACAGAGAGGAAACAACATGATGTGGCTGAACAGTGCCGCTCACGCGCGATGGCTCGAAGCGGAAACCGATCGGCTTATCAATTTCGCCGCAGGTTCAAAGGTTCCGACGGGATTCGGCTGGCTCGATAACAAAGGCGCGGTATTCACCGACAAGGCGACCCATCTCTGGATTACCGCGCGGATGATCCACAGCTTCGCTGTCGCCGCCCTGATGGGACGCCCGGGTGCAGCGACACTCGTCGACCATGGAATCGCCGCGCTCAACGGAGTTTTCCATGATGATGAGTTCGGCGGTTGGTACGCTGAGGTCGACGAGAACGGGCCGGTGAACGACACCAAGTCCGGCTACCAGCACTCCTTCGTGCTCCTCGCTGCTGCCAGCGCGGTTGCGGCGGGGCGCCCCGGAGCCCGAGAACTGCTCGACGAGGCGTTGCGGATAGCTGACACGAAGTTCTGGGACCACGAAGCCGGCATGTGCCTTGACTCGTGGAACCGCGACTTCACGGAGACTGAGGCATACCGTGGTGGGAACGCGAGCATGCACTCAGTCGAGGCGTACCTAATTGTCGCTGATGTGACTGGGGAGAACCGCTGGCTCGAACGAGCCCTTCATATCGCCGAGGTGCTTATCCACAAATTTGCGCGCAACAATAACTACCGGGTCTTCGAGCACTTCGACCCGGAGTGGAACCCGCTGCCGGAGTACAACGCCGATGACCGGGCCAGCCAATTCCGAGCGTACGGCGGAACCCCCGGCCACTGGACCGAGTGGGCGCGCCTGCTCCTCCACGTCCGCGCCGGGCTTGAAGCTCGTGGGATGGAGGTCCCAGCCTGGCTACTTGAAGACGCGCGAGGCTTGTTCGACGCTGCCATCCGCGACGCGTGGGAGCCGGACGGTCATCCTGGATTCGTATACACGGTCGACTGGGAAGGCAAGCCGGTTGTCACGACCCGCATTCGCTGGGTTCCCGCCGAGGCAATCGGGGGTGCGGCAGCTCTTTACAGCGCCACCGGCGACAAGAAGTATGCGGACTGGTACGAGCGGATTTGGGACCACGTCCGCGACTGGTTCATAGACTACGAGCACGGATCTTGGAAGCAGGAGCTCGACGAGAACGGCAATGTCACCTCGACCGTCTGGTCCGGTAAGGCTGACATTTATCACTTGTGGCACTGCCTGGTGGTCCCGCGTCTTCCGCTGGCGCCCGGGCTTGCTCCGGCAGTCGCGGCAGGCCTGCTGGATGCACGGCTTAGTGCAATCGAGCAAGTCAAGGAACCCGTCGCCCGCTGAGGCCGAAGTCCCGCGGAGGCCTTGGTTCAGACTTCTGCGGGACTTGGCCTGTTGGACGACGAGTGCCTTGTAGCTATGGATCGGGAAGGCCTCTTCTAGCTTCGATCAACGGTGCAGCCGGCGGCGCTTATCCAGGCCGCGGCTCGCTACCCAGCAGACGGCCCATAAGACGACGACGAGCCAAAGGGTCTCCGTGACGTTCGGGGCCATGCTGAACGAGGCAAGGACGTGGGGGAAAGCGAAGACCAAGAAGGCGGTACCGACGAGGGCGACCATGACGGCCCTGGCGTTCATCTTGTGTCCCCTCTCGGACTGCGTGGACATTTCCCACAGCGTATCGCTGTGGTCAACGCCCACGGTTTGCACAGTCCCCTAATGGGGTCCCTCTAGGACCATCCGTGAGCTGGTGCAGACGACTTTGAACATTCCGTACAGAGGACTTCGGAAACTGACACCGTTGTCCACCGCTGCCGGGCCAGTCTGGAATTTAGTAGGAAGTCCGAGTATATTCGCTTGCAGAGATGACCTGGATCACATGCGAAGGAGCGTTGCATCATGGTGCGCGAACTATCCCATTACGTAGACGGACAACGGGTGACGGGGACCTCCGGCCGCTTCAGTGACGTTTTTGACCCCTGCACGGGCCAAGTTCAGGCGCGTCTGCCCCTGGCCAGCGGGGAGGAGGTACGGAACGTGGTGGCCGCCGCCGAGAAGGCACAGGTCCAGTGGGGCGCCATGAACCCGCAGCGCCGCGGCCGGATCCTGCTTAAATTCGTGGACCTCGTCAACGAGAACATGGATGAACTCGCCACGCTGCTGTCCTCCGAACACGGGAAGACCTTCGCCGATTCCAAGGGCGATATCCAGCGCGGCATTGAAGTAGTGGAGTTCGCGGCGGGAGCCCCGCACCTGCTCAAAGGCGAGTTCTCCGACGACGCCGGTGCAGGCATCGACGTCCACTCGCTTCGCCAGCCACTTGGGGTGGTCGCGGGCATCACCCCGTTCAACTTCCCGGCCATGATCCCCCTGTGGAAGTCTGGCCCGGCCCTCGCCGCCGGAAACGCCTTCATCCTCAAGCCCTCCGAACGGGACCCCTCGGTTCCCCTGCGCCTGGCCGAACTGTTCACGGAGGCCGGGCTACCGGACGGGGTGTTCAACGTGGTCAACGGGGACAAGGAGGCCGTTGACGCGCTGCTGGAGGATCCCCGCGTGAAGGCCATCGGCTTTGTGGGTTCAACGCCCATCGCCCAGTACATCTACGCCACCGCGGCCGCCCACGGGAAGCGGGCCCAGTGCTTCGGCGGGGCCAAGAACCACATGGTGATCATGCCGGACGCGGACCTGGACATGGCTGCCGACGCCCTGATCGGCGCCGGCTTCGGTTCCGCCGGCGAGCGCTGCATGGCCATTTCCGTGGCCGTCCCGGTGGGGGAGAAGACCGCGGACGCGCTGGTATCCAAGCTGGCCGAGCGCGTCAAACACCTCAGGGTAGGCCACAGCCTGGACAAGGACTCGGACTTCGGGCCCGTGGTGGCGGCGAGTGCCAAGGAACGGATCGAGGGCTACATCCAGTCCGGCGTGGACGAGGGTGCCACCCTGCTGGCCGACGGTCGCGGCCTCAGGGTGGAAGGCTATGACGACGGCTTCTGGGTGGGACCTACGCTCTTCGACCACGTCACCAAGGACATGAAGATCTACCAGGAGGAAATCTTCGGCCCCGTCCTCAGCGTGCTCCGTGCCGCCGATTACGACGAAGCCCTCCGGCTGTGCTCCGAGCACGAATTCGGCAACGGCGTGGCCATCTTTACCCGCGACGGCGACGCCGCCCGGGACTTCGCCAGCCGGGTGGAGGTGGGCATGGTGGGCATCAACGTGCCCATTCCGGTTCCTATCGCCTATTACACGTTTGGCGGCTGGAAGGCGTCCGGGTTCGGCGACCTGAACCAGCACGGCGCCGACGCGTTCCGTTTCTACACCAAGACCAAGACAGTCACCACGCGCTGGCCTTCCGGCATCCGCCAGGGTGCCAGCTTCATCATGCCGGAAGGCAGCTGATGACGGAGGTTCTGTTCGAGAAGCGCGGCCACCTTGGCGTCATCACGCTCAACCGGCCCAAAGCCGTCAACGCCCTGAATGCCGGCATGGTGGACGCCCTGCTGGCGCAGCTGACCGCCTGGGCGGACGACGACGGCGTGGCCACTGTCCTGGTGCACGGCGCCGGCGAGCGTGGCCTCTGCGCCGGGGGCGACATTGTGGCGATCTACCGGGACATCCTTGGCGGCGGTACGGAAACTGCTGACTTCTGGCAGAACGAATACCGGCTGAACTCCCTCATCGCCGCCTACCCCAAGCCCTATGTGGCCTTTATGGATGGCCTCGTGCTGGGCGGCGGCGTGGGAATCTCCGCGCACGGCTCGGTGCGGGTGGTTACCGAACGGACCCGGACAGGAATGCCGGAGACCACCATCGGGTTTGTGCCCGACGTCGGCGGGACCTGGTTGCTGGCGAAGTCACCTGGGCAAACCGGCACGCATGCGGCCCTGACGGGAGCCCACCTGACCGGGGCGGATGCCGTTTTCCTGGGTCTCGCGGACCACTTTGTCCCGTCGGGGAGCCTGCCGGAGTTGGCGGCGGCGCTGGAACTCGAAAGTGCGGAAGCCGCCGTCGTCCGCTTTGCCCAGGACCCGCCGCCCTCCGGGCTGGAGGCGCAGCGCGACTGGATCGATGCCGCCTATGCCAGTGATGACGCTGAGGACATTGTCCGGCGGTTGCGGACCTTGGGCGGCGCGCCGGGCGGGGAGCCTGGGTCTGAAGCAACCGAGGCCGCTACGACCATCGAGGCGAAGTCCCCTACGGCTGTGAAGGTGACCCTGGAGTCTCTCCGCCGGGCCAAGGAACTGACGCTGGACGAAGCGTTGGCGCAGGAATACCGGGTGGGGCTTCGGTTCCTGGCCGCGCCGGACTTCCGCGAAGGGATCCGCGCGCAGGTGGTGGACAAGGACCGTACGCCGCAATGGAAGCCGGCCACGCTGCACGAGGTGCACGAGGCGGACGTGGAACGGTTCTTCGCGCCGCTGGGGGACCGGGAGCTCAACCTGCACACAAAGGAGCCGGACAATGCCTGAACAAACTACCGTTGCTTTCCTGGGCCTGGGCCACATGGGCGGGCCCATGGCAGTTAACATGGTTCGTGCCGGCTACACCGTGGCGGGCTTCGACGTGGTCCCCGCCGCCCTGGCGGCCGCCCAAACGCACGGTGTCCCCACGGCGGCCAGTCCGCTGGACGCCATTGCCGGTGCCGACGTTGTACTGACCATGTTCCCCAGCGGCCAGCATGTGCTGGACGCCTACCGCGGCGCGGAGGGACAGCCGGGCCTGCTGGCCGAGGCCAAGCCGGGGACCATGTTCCTGGACTGCTCCACCATCAACGTTGACGAGGCACGGGAAGCCTCCGCGCTCGCCATTGCGGCCGGCCACCGGGCTGTGGACGCCCCGGTCTCCGGCGGTGTGGTGGGTGCGGAAGCCGGCACGCTGACCTTTATGGTGGGCGGCGAGGCGGCGGATTTCGAAGCTGTCCGGCCGCTGCTCGAGGTGATGGGCAAACGGGTGGTCCACTGCGGCGGGCACGGCGGCGGCCAGGCCGCCAAGATCTGCAACAACCTCATCCTGGGGGTCTCCATGATCGCGGTCAGCGAAGCCTTTGTGCTGGGCGAGAAGCTGGGCCTGACGCACCAGGCGCTCTTCGACGTCGCCTCCAACGCCTCCGGACAATGCTGGGCCTTGACCACCAACTGCCCTGTTCCCGGACCGGTCCCCACCAGCCCCGCCAACCGCGACTACCAGCCGGGCTTCGCGGGGGCGCTGATGGCGAAGGACCTGCGGCTGGCGCTGAATGCGCTGGAAAGTGCCGGGGTGGCGGCCCGCCTGGGACCGCTCGCCTCGGAAATCTACGATACGTTTGCCGCTGAAGGCGGAGCCGGCCGGGACTTCTCCGGAATCATTACGGACATCCGCGACAAATCGCAGCACTAGCACCATCTGCAGCACCAGCAACTCGCGAAAACAGCTGAAAGGTCAGGCATGACGGAGTACACGAACATCTTGGTGGCACAGCGCGGCCGGGTAGGCCTGATCACGCTCAACAGGCCGGAGGCGCTGAACGCCTTGGACAAGGCCACCATGGAGCAGCTCGTGGCAGCAGTCTCCGCCATGGACGCCGATCCGGGCGTGGGCGCGGTGGTGATCACCGGCTCGGGAAAGGCGTTCGCGGCCGGGGCCGACATCAAGGAAATGGCGTCGCAGGGCTACATGGACATGTACGCCGCAGACTGGTTCCGGGGCTGGGAGGACTTCACCCGGCTGCGGATCCCTGTCATCGCGGCCGTGTCCGGCTTCGCCCTGGGCGGCGGCTGCGAGCTGGCCATGATGTGCGATTTCATCATCGCCGGGGACAACGCCAAGTTCGGCCAGCCGGAGATCAACCTCGGCGTGCTGCCGGGCATGGGCGGTTCGCAGCGGCTCACCCGCGCGGTGGGCAAGGCCAAGGCCATGGACATGATCCTCACCGGGCGCTTCATCGGCGCCGAGGAGGCCGAACGCTCCGGCCTCGTCTCACGAGTGGTGCCCGCGGAGAGCGTGGTGGAGGAGGCGCTCAAGGCCGCGGAGGTCATCGCGTCCAAGTCCAAGCCCGTGGCCATGCTCGCGAAGGAAGCCGTCAACGCGGCCTTTGAAACGGGACTCGCCCAGGGGGTCCTGTTCGAACGCCGGATCTTCCACTCGCTCTTCGCCAGCGAGGACCAGAAGGAAGGCATGGCCGCTTTTACGGAGAAGCGCCAGCCCGAGTTCAACCACCGCTGACCCACCCCGTACCCATCCATTGCTCCGCAACGGCCCTTTTCAGCGCCCTAAAGGGCAGTTACGGAGCAACCGACAGGGATTCCCGGTGGGCGGTAACGTCTGCGGCCAGTTCCTCGGCCATCAGATGGTTGTTGATCACGACGGCGGTCCACGCCCCTGCCGCCGCGGAGGCCAGGACCTGCGCGCGCATGTCCGTCACGTTGCCCGCCGCCCACACCCCCGGGACCGCGGTGGCGCCGTCGGCATCGGTCTCCAGGAAGTCCCCGATCCCCATTGGATAGGTTGCCGGCTCGAGGCCAAGCCCGGCGAAGGCATCCAGCCGTGCGCGCACCTGGGGTCCCACCACCACCGCGTCCACGGCGATCTCGGGTCCGCCAGCCAAGGCGACGCCGCGCAGGACGTCCTGCTCCACCCGCAAGGATTCAACGGCACCCGCCACCACCCTGATGCCCCGGGCGGCCAACTGCTCCGACTCGTCGTCGGTGGGCAGGGTCAGGTCGTTCAGGAAGAGGGTGATGTTGCCGCTCCACTGCCGGAAGAGCAGGGCCTGGTGCACGGACCAAGGACCGTTGCCCAGGATGCCGATGGCCTGGTCCTGCACTTCCCAGCCGTGACAGAACGGGCAGTGCAGCACATCCTTGCCCCAGCGCTCGCGGAGCCCGGCAATCTCCGGCAGTTCGTCCACCAGCCCGGTGGTGATCAGCAGGCGGCGCCCGCGGATCACGCTGCCGTCCGCCAGGGTCACGGAAAAACCGTCGGAGGCATTGCCCGCAGCGGCAACGGCCTCGCCCTCCACTAGCCGTGCGCCGTAGTGCTGGGCTTCGGCACGTCCGATCCTCAGGAGTTCGGCGGGGCTGACACCATCGCGGGACAGGAATCCGTGGACCCCTTGGGCGGGGGCGTTGCGGGGTTCGCCGCTATCAACCACCACCACGGAGCGGCGCGACCGCCCCAACATTTGCGCGGCGCTCAGGCCGGCGGCCCCTCCACCGGTGATCAGGACATCGTACGTGTTGTCATTTTCTGTTCTCATGCCTCCATGGTTCGCGGCACCTGCTCCGGGTGGCAAGTAAATTTGCTGGAATGGCAAACTGGGAACATGGATGAAGCATTCGACGACGTGCTGGCAGCGGTGGGGCCGCGGCTCAGGGCCCTCCGCCGCAACAGCAACACCACCCTGGCGGCCCTCGCCGAGGCCACCGGGATTTCAGTCAGCACACTTTCACGGCTGGAATCCGGTCAGCGCCGCCCCAACCTGGAGCTGCTGCTGCCTCTGGCCAAAGCGCACCGGGTCCCGCTGGACGAACTCGTCGGGGCTCCCGCCACGGGCGATCCCCGCCTGCACCTGCGCCCCATGGTCCGCCACGGCATGACCATCATCCCGCTGACGAGGCGGCCCGGCGGGATCCAGGCCTACAAGCACATCCTGCCGGCCGGCACGCCGGACCAGCCGGACCCCCAGGTCCATGAGGGGTACGAATGGCTGTATGTGCTCAACGGAAAACTCAGGATGGTCCTGGGCGGCCAGGACCTGGTGATGGGTCCCGGCGAAGCAGCCGAATTTGATACCCGGGTACCCCACTGGTTCGGCCGGGCGGACACCGAAGCGGTGGAGTTCCTCAGCCTCTTCGGAACCCAGGGCGAACGCATGCACGTGAGAGCCATACCGCGCTCCTAGACCCGTTGGGCCGCCAAACGCTAAGGGACGCCCTTAGCCCGTGAAGTCCCCGGCATTCCGGCGGAACGTGCCCAGGATACGGATCAGCTTGTCCACATCGGCCGCGTCGAAACCTGACTGGCCAAACACCTCGGTGTTGAGCACCGCCGTCGCGCGTTTGGCAACGATCCGCCCCTCCGCGGTGAGCTCGATCAGGGTGGTGCGGCCGTCCGTGGGATGCGGCGAACGGGCCACCAGTCCCGAGCCTTCCAAACGGTCGACGGCGTTGGTCACCGAGGTGGGATGGACCTGGAGCAGGGCGCTCGCCTTGTTCATTGGCAGCGCGCCGCTGCGGGCGAAGCTGAGGAGCGCGAGCAGTTCGTAGCGGGCGAATGTCAGCCCGAACGGCTTCAGGGCGCCCTCGATCCGGGCCAGCAGGATCTGCTGGGTGCGCATGATCGCGGTGATCGCAGCCATGGGAGCGGCGACGTCGGCCCAGCCGTGCTCCTCCCAGTTCCGTTGGGCGTCCGCGATGGGGTCCCGGGGCAGTGGCGCGGCCATCCTCAGCCCTTCAGCCCCGGGAAATCCGCCTCGGCGTACTCCACGCCCAAGCCGTCGGGATGGGCGCCCCCGCCATGCCGGAGCTCCTCATTGTGCCGCAGCTCCACACGGCGGATTTTGCCCGAGATGGTCTTGGGCAGCGCCGCGAATTCCAGCCGCCGGATCCGCTTGAACGGCGCCAGGTGTTCGCGGCAGTACCGCAGGATGTCCTCCGCCAGCTCCGGCCCCGGCTCCAGTCCCGACACCAGGACAACATAGGCCTTGGGGACGGAGAGCTTAAGCGCATCCGGTGACGGAACCACAGCCGCTTCGGCCACGGCGGGGTGTTCCAGCAGCACGCTCTCCAGTTCGAACGGCGAGAGCCGGTAGTCGGAGGATTTGAAGACGTCGTCGTCGCGGCCCACGTAGGTGATGACACCGTGTTTGTCCCGGCTGGCCATGTCGCCCGTGTGGTAATAGCCGCCGCGGAACGCCTCGGCAGTCCGTTCCGCGTCCCCATAGTAGCCCTTCATCAGCCCCACCGGCCGGGGGTCCAGGCGGAGGCACAGCTCGCCGTCTTCGGCTTCTTCCCCCGTGTTCGGATCCACCAGCACAACGTCGTAGCCGGGAAGCGGCCGCCCCATGGCGCCGATGGTGACCGGCTGGCTGGGCGTGTTGGCCACCTGGACGGTGGTTTCGGTCTGGCCGAAGCCGTCCCTGATGGTCGGGCCCCAGGCGCGCTGGACCTGTTCGATCACTTCGGCGTTCAGCGGTTCGCCCGCGGAGACCACCTTGGTGGGCGGGGTCTTCAGCACTTTCAGGTCCGCCTGGATCAGCATCCGCCAGACCGTGGGCGGGGCGCAGAAGCTCGTGACGTGCTCGCGGTCCATCTGCTCCATCAGGGCACGGGCGTCGAACCGTTCGTAGTTGTACACAAAAACGCACGCCTCGGCGATCCACGGGGCGAAGAAATTGGACCACGCGTGCTTGCCCCAGCCCGGCGATGCCACATTCAGGTGCACGTCGCCGGGTTCCAGGCCGATCCAGTACATAGTGGAGAGGTGCCCCACCGGGTACGACGTATGGGTGTGCTCCACCAGCTTGGCCTTCGACGTGGTTCCGGAGGTGAAATACAGCAGCAGCGTCTCGTCCGCGTGGGTGGGGGCGTCGGCTGTGAAGGTGACTGCCGCCGTCGTCGAATCCGTGTACTGGAGGGCCCCAGGGGTGCCGGCTGAACCGCCACCGGCGGCGATTTCGATCAGTTTGTAGTTCCCGGGGACGCCGGCAAACTTACCGATGTTGGAACGTCCGACGGCGGCCCAGCCCGCCTCGCCGCGCTCCACGCGTTCGGCCAGGTCCTCCGGACCCATCAGGGTAGTGGTGGGGATCAGGACGATGCCCAGCTTGATGCCGGCCAGCATCAGCTCCCAGAGCTCCACCTGGTTGCCCAGCATGATGATCATCCGGTCCCCGCGGCGCATGCCCTGGCTTCTCAGCCAGGTGGCCACCTGGTTGGAACGGGCGGCCAGGTCCGCGAAGCTCCGGCGGGTGGCCGAACCGTCCTGCTCCACGATGACCAGGGCCGGATTGTTGGCCTTCTCAGGATCGGAGGCAATCTGATCGAACCAGTCGAGGGCAAAGTTGAATTCCGTGAAGCGCGGCCACACGAACTCGCGCCTGGCCTGGTGGTAGTCGGAATGCAGAGTCAGCAGGCGGTCGCGTGCCTCGCGGAAGTCATCGGTGACTGACATGGGGGCCTTTCGTCCAGTGATGCGCATCACTAAGAATCCATCCCTGTGCAATATACTAGGACATCCAAGGGTTTGGAAGACCGAAGGGATATGAAGCGTGCAGCCACAAGGACGTGAGCGTGTTGTGACCGAAGCCCCGCCCTTTCCAGAAGCAGACCTGATGCACATCGTGGACCTCCTGCCCGCAGAGGAGCGCGCGCGCTACCTGGAGGTCCGGGCGTTCCTGCAGTCCACCGTGCGGCAGGCATCCATTGACTATTGGAACCGCGAGGAATTCCCGTTCGGGCTGCTGGCGGAAATGGGCAAGCACGGGCTTGGCGCCTTGCAGACGGACGGCACATCCAAGCTCTTCAAGGGCCTGATGTACGTCGAAGTGGCCAGGGCGGACGTTTCTCTGTCGGCACTCGTGGGGATCCACAACGAACTGATCGTGGGGATGATCGACGCCCTCGGTTCCGTGGAACAGAAGCAGCAGTGGCTGCCTGGCCTGAAGAACTTTACCCAGCTGGGCGCCTTCGCCCTGACCGAACCGGAGCACGGCTCGGACATCGCCGGCGGGCTGGAAACATCCGCGCGGCTGGAGGGCGGCGAGTGGGTGATCAACGGCGCGAAGCGCTGGATCGGCTCCGGGACCATCGCGGACTTTGCCCTGGTGTGGGCGCGCGACGCAGCGGACGGGCACATCAAAGGATTCATTGTGGAGACGGACCGCGCTGGCTACCGGGCAACCAAGATTGCCAACAAGATCGGCCTGCGGATCATGCAGAACGCGGACATCTTGCTGGACAACGTCAGGATTCCGGCGTCCAACATGCTGCCGGGCGCCACGGACTTCTCCAAAGCCAACGACCTCCTACGGGATTCGCGCGCTTGGGTCGGCTGGCAAGGTGCCGGGATCCAGCTGGCCGCGTTCGACGTCGCCCGTTCCTACTCCTTGGAGCGCAGGCAATTCGGCAAGGAACTGGCATGCTTCCAGCTGGTCCAGCAGCAACTGGCGGAGATCCTGGGCAACGCCTCCGCGTCACTGGCGCTGATGGCCCAGCTCGCCCGGATCCAGACGGACGGCAAGCTGGAGATGGCGCAGGCGGCCATGGCAAAGTCCACGTGCACCCGGCTGGCCCGCGCGTCGGTGGCGATGGGACGCTCGCTGCTGGGCGGCAACGGGATCAGCTCGGACTTTGAAATGGGTAAGCTCTTTGGTGATGCCGAAATCCTCTATACCTATGAGGGCAGCTACGAAATCAATTCGCTGATTGTTGGCCGGGCCGTCACCGGAAAATCGGCCTTCGTGTAGAAATTCGCAAATAACAACAACTTAACAAAAAACTGCCCTGGCCATGCTTTGCAGCACGGCCAGGGCAGTTGATCAGAACCTTAGAGCGGGCGAATGTTCTCTGCCTGCGGGCCCTTGGGACCTTGGGTCACATCGAATTCGACTTTCTGGTTCTCATCCAGCGAGCGGTAGCCGCTGCTGGCGATTGCGGAGTAGTGCGCGAAAACATCGGCGGATCCGTCGTCCGGAGCGATGAAGCCAAAGCCCTTTTCAGCGTTGAACCATTTAACTGTGCCTGTTGCCATTGCTAACTTCCTTTGTAACCCTTTTCTGGTCCTGCTCGGACGGCAGGCAGACGCGGAGTCTGTAGTCCGCTGTCTCAAACCTAGGGGCTGCGCGGTGGGCGTGCAATAGCTGCAGTCATCAAGTGTCACCCCTGTTACAGAAGTGGTACACGCGAATTGGTCCTATTCGGGCCGCCGACGTCAGCTGCCGCCCCGCTCCATGGCTGTGTTTGCCTTAGCCGCTGCGGGCTAGCGCATACCCTCCCGGCGGATGGCCGTGGCGATGGCAGCGGCGCGGGTTTCCACCCCGAGCTTGGCGTAAATGTGCGCCAAATGGGTCTTGACTGTGGCCTCGGAAATGAAGAGCCGCTGGCCCAGCTCCCGGTTGCTGAGCCCCTCGGTCAGGAGGCTCAGCAGTTCCGCCTCCCGGGGCGTCAGGACCTCGTCGGGATTGCGCAGCTGCTGGAAGAGCCGGGAGGCCACCGGGGCGCTCATGACGCTCTTCCCCTGTATGGCACCGCGGATGGCGGCGAAGATTTCGTCCGGGGCGGCGTCCTTGAGGAGGTAGCCCATGGCGCCGGCGTCGACTGCCCGGACGATGTCCGCGTCGGAATCGTAGGTGGTGAACACCAGGATGGCCTGCCGGCTGTTGCGCTGCCGCAACAGCTTGATGGCCTCGATTCCGTCCATTCCGGCGCCCATGGCCAGATCCATCACCACCACGGCAGGGGAGTGCTGTTCCACCAGCCCCAGGGCATCCTCGCCGGAAGCGGCCTCGGCCACCACGTCAAAGTCAGGCTGCGTGCCCAGCAGTGCCTTGAGGCCGCTCCGGACCACCAGGTGGTCGTCCACCAGGAGGACAGTGATGGTAGTCATGCGTCCTCCGGTGTCATCTGCTGGCCACGTGGCGCTGACTGCAACCGTGCCGGCACCTGTGCGGCCACGATGGTCCCTTCGCCGGGGGAACTTTCCACCGAGAATACCCCGCCCAGCTGCTCCACGCGCTTGCGCATCGCCCGCAGCCCGTATCCTCCGGCGTCCGACGGCGGTGCTGCCGCTGACGGGTCAAAGCCCGTCCCGTCGTCGTAGATGTCAAGGGTGACCGAGCCGGGAAGGAACCCCAGCGTCAGGGTTGTGGTGGCGGCGTTTGCGTGCTGCTGGATGTTCGCGGCCGCGCTCTGGACCACCCGCAGCAGGGTGTGCCGGACTTCCGCCGGGACGTCCCTCGGTTCGCCGGTGACCAGGAGCCGGGCGTGCGGGACGTACTGGGCGGCCGCCTGGTGCAGGGCCTCCGGCAGAGGCGATGCGTCGAGGCCCGGGGAGGCGAGCTCGTGGACCAGGCTGCGCGTCTCGGAGAGATTCCGGCGCAGCAGTTCCGTAGCCTGGTTGAGCTCCTGGCGCGATCCCGGGCCTGGCCACGAACGGTCAGCGGCCTCCAGGAGCAGCAGGCTGCTGGCCAGGCCCTGCGTCACGGTGTCGTGGATCTCCCGCGATACGCGCTCGCGTTCGGCGATGGTGCCGGCCCGGCGCTCACTGGCCGCCAGCTGCCCGTGTGCCAGCGATACCTCGGCATGGAGACGGCGCTGCTCCGCGGCGTCGTGCTCGATCCGGTCGTAGATCAGCGTCAGCATCACGCCAACGGCGAGCGGCCCCAGCAGCATCGCGAGGTCCGTGCCGTCGCTGAGCCGGAACAGCCCGACCGCGGTGGCGGCCGCCGTCGCGCCCGCCGCCACATAGCCCACGGCGCCCGTAAAGGCAGTCCGGCACAGAAAGAAGATCGCAAAGGAACACCACGCAAAGCTGGGCGCGGCGATGACCAAGGCTGCCCAGACGGCCACAAACACGAGCATCCAGACCGCCCATTGGCGTCTCTGACGGGCCAGCACGGCGATTACGCAATACAGGCCACAGACGGCACCCGCGAGGCCGAGGACCAGGACGTTGTCCTGAAGGCTGTGCCGCATGGCATAGCGGACGGCCGAAGCAACAAGCAGGACCGCGAAGCCAAGGTGGACGGCGGCGTCGATCCGGCCGAACCGGCCAGAGGCGGCGGCCGGACTGGCAGGCAGAGCGGGCCCGGTGGTCAGCGAGGATCCGTCGGTCAGGGTTTTACAGGGAGTGGCTGGGGAGGGCATGGGGTCCGGTTCAGGTCAGGGGCGTTCCTATCCCATGCTATTGCCCGCGCCGTTGCTGGTCTCTCCGCCTTTTAGCTGATGCTGCTGGCCATCCGGGGGACCGGGAGGCAGCCGAAGGCCCGATGCTTACCGCGGCGGGGCTGGACAGGATGGATGGAGCCGATGCCCGTTCCACTGGATTCCGCCAACGTGAGTCCATCAACGTGCGTCCATCAACCCAAGGAGAAACACCGTGAAGAAGAACAACAAGATTGCCGCCGCCGCTGCTGCCGCCGGAGCTTTGCTGCTGACGGGAGGGCTGACCGCTGCGGCCAATGCCGGGACCAGCCAGGCGGCCGCTCCCGCTGCGGTACCCGCCGTCGACATCCCGCCGGCACCGGAAACCGTCGTGGCGCAGAACCGCATCACCGTTGGCGCCTCATCCGACGCCGTCAGCGCAGCCCTCGCCAAATGCCAGGCCGACAAGCTGCCGTTCGTCACGGTGGCACTCGTGGACAGGTTCGGCACCGTCCAGGCGCTCCTGCGCGGGGACAACGCCGCCGAGCACACGATCGAAGCAGCCAAGCAGAAGGCGTACACCGCGGCCGCCTTCGGTGCGCCGACGAGCGAGCTGGCCAAGCGCATCAACGGCAACGGCCCCAGCATCGCGGACCTTCCCGGCACCCTGTTCCTGCCCGGCGGCGTGCCGCTCAAGGTCAATGGTGTGTCCGTAGCAGGCATTGGCGTGGGCGGCGCCCCCGACGGCAACCTGGACGAAGCCTGCGCCACCGCAGGCGCCGAGGCCATTGCCGCTGCGGCTGCCGGCCCAGGCAAGTAGGCTCGGCTCCATGAGGCGGTTCAAGACCTGGCGGTTCAAGACCTGGCGGTTTAGGACCTGGCGGTTTAGGACCTCGCGGTTCAGGACCGGGTGCCGGGCAGGCCGGGCAGCGGCGATACTCGCGATCGCGGGCGGGGTTGCAGTGTGCCTGGCCGCCTGCCAGACGGGTCCCGGTGAGCTGCCGCGGGTGGAGTCGCCGTCGTCGTCCGTCCTGGCGAGCCCGGAGCCCCCGGTTCCGGCCACTTCCACGCCGGCCGCATCACCGTCCGCCCCTAACCCGGCGGCCACCAAGCCGCCAGCCCTATCGGCCGAAGCCCAGGCCCTGTTGGACCAGGAGCTGATCGCTGCAGCGAAGGCCAACGACGTGGCGCTGGTAGGTGAACTCATTGGCCGCGGCGGCGACGTGAACGTCAAGGACGCCATCCAGGATTCCGCCTTCCTCTATGCCGGGGCCGAGGGATTCAACGAGGTGCTCCGGCTGACGCTGGCGGCCGGCGCGGACGTTGCCAGTACCAACCGGTACGGCGGCACGGCACTGATCCCGGCCAGCGAACACGGCCATGTGGAGACGGTCCGCATCCTCCTGGCTGCCGGAGTGCCCGTGAACCATGTGAACAACCTGGGCTGGACCGCCATGCAGGAGGCTATCCTGCTCAACAACGGCGGGCCAAGGCAGCAGGACGTCGTGCGCCAACTCCTGGATGCGGGTGGAGACCCGAACATCCGGGATCCCCAGGGGCGGACCGCCTTGGAGAACGCCGAACGGCTGGGCTTTGTGGAGATCGCCAACGTGATTCGTGGCCACGGTTAGTAACGCAGTGCCCCGCTGATATTCCCCACCTTTGCCATGAACGTACGACGGCGCGCCGCACTTTTGGTGCGACGCGCCGCCGTCGGGCGTCAAAGGTGGGGAGACGCAGCCAGGCCGCCCCCGGAGATCCCGGAGATCCCGGTTACACGGCTTCGAGCACGCTGACGTAGTTGGCGATGCCGACGCCGCCCATGTTCTGCACGGCGGCGCGGCGGGGGTTGGCGAGCTGCATGTCGCCGGCGGTCCCGGTGAGCTGCATGGCGGCGATGACGTGCTGGGAGACGCCGGTGGCGCCGACGGGATGGCCTTTGGCCTTGAGCCCGCCGGAGACGTTGATGGGCAGCTTGCCGTCCTTGAAGACCCAGCCTTCCTGCACAGCGCGGGCACCCTGGCCCGGTTCGGTCAGTCCCATGGCCTCATACATCAGCAGCTCGGCAATGGTGAAGCAGTCGTGCACCTCAGCGAAGTCCAGGTCTTCAAGCCCGACGCCGGCCATCCCCAGCGCACGCTGCCAGGACATGCGCGTGGCGGCGAAGGCGGTAGGGTCCCGGCGTTCAGCCGGAAAGAAGTCGTTCGCGTGGCCGAAACCGGCCAGCCTGACCGGCGCAGCGGCCCCGCCGGTTGGCGAGGTGCTGAGCACAACGGCGGCGGCGCCGTCGGACACGGGGGAGCAGTCGGTGCGGCGCAGCGGACCGGCCACCATGGGGTTCTTGTCCGAAACGGTGCGGCAGAACTCCTCGCCGAGGTCCTTGCGGAGCTGGGCGTAGGGGTTGTCCACGCCGTTGCGGTGGTTCTTGGCCGCGATGGAGCCCAGCACGTCGCCCAGCTGTCCGTCGCCGCGACCGTAGCGCTTTTCGTAGTGCTTGGCGACGTCCGCGAACAGGCCCGTGAAGCCGGTGGTGGACGTCTGGCCGGCCATGTCGTAGTCGGCGCCCAGCAGGGCGGCTCCCACAACGTCGGCACCGGCGTGGGTCATCTTCTCGGCCCCGATCACCAGCACGGTCTTCGCCGTCCCGGCAAGCAGCGACTTGGTGCCCTGCTGGAACGCGGCCGAACCGGAGGCGCAGGCGTTCTCCACACGCGTGGCCGCGACGTTGGCCAGGTCGGGCGAGACCTGCAGCGCCAGGGACGACGGGAAGGCCAGCGGCATCATGCCGGAGTTGAACTGGCCCAGGTAGATCTCATCGATCTGGCCGGGCTCGATCCCGGCGTTGCCGATGGCCTCGGCGGCCACCTGGACGATCAGGGACTCGAGGGTCTCGTCGGTGAGCTTGCCGAACCGGCTGTGGCCCCAACCTGTGAGCAAGACGTCCTTGCCGAACTGTTCCTTCAGGCTCATGCCCTGGCTCCTTCCAGCGTTGATTCGTTCAGCGTTGATTCGTTCAGTGTTGATTCCAGGGCGACGGTGAACCCGGCGTCGGTCTTTTCGCGGATTTCCTCTACGGTGACCCCCGGCGCAAGTCGGGTCAGCGTGAGCTGCCGCCCGCCGTCGTCGTCCGCTTCTTGTTCGGTCTTCACGATGTCGAAAACCGCGAGGTCGCTGATGATCCGGTCCACGCAGCGCAGGCCGGTGAGCGGCAGGGTGCACTCGGTGACGATCTTTGCCGTGCCGTCCTTGGCGTTGTGTTCGGTCAGGACCACCACGCGCGGGGTGCCGGCGACGAGGTCCATGGCGCCGCCCATGCCCTTGACCATTTTGCCGGGGATGGTCCAGTTGGCGAGGTCCCCGTTGCCGGAGACCTGCATGGCGCCCAGGATGGCCACCTTAACGTGGCCGCCGCGGATCATTCCGAACGATGTGGCGGAGTCGAAGATGCTGCCGCCGGGCAGCACCGTGACGGTCTGCTTGCCGGCGTTGATGAGGTCCGCGTCTTCCTCGCCCTCATACGGGAACGGGCCCATGCCGAGCAGGCCGTTTTCGCTCTGCAGGACCACGCGGACGCCGTCGGGCAGGTTGTTGGCCACCAGCGTGGGGATGCCGATGCCCAGGTTCACGTAGTCGCCGTCGTTCAGTTCCTCGGCCGCGATGGCAGCCATTTCGTCCCTGGTCCAGGCCATGGGGTTCTCCTTGGGTTCAAAGTTTGTGGGGGCTTAAGTGTTCGTTCGCGCCGGTGGGGTGGCGTTCAGGCGGGGATTGTTGCCGCGGTCCGGGGGCGGACGGTGCGCTGTTCGATGTCCTTCACCCGGCCGCTCGCCTGGACCAGGTGCTGGACGTACACGCCCGGGGTGATGATGTGGTTGGGATCCAGTGAGACCGGCTCCACTATGACCTCGGCCTCCGCAACGGTCACCGCACCCGCCGTGGCCACCACCGGGTTGAAGTTCCTGGCCGTGTAGCGGTAGATCAGGTTCCCGTCCGTATCGGCGGTGTGCGCGTGGACCAGCGCGACGTCGGCGCGGATGGCGCGCTCCTGGACGTACGTTTCGCCGTCGAACTCTGCCAGCGGCTTGCCTTCCGCAACCAGCGTTCCCACGCCGGTCTTGGTGTAGAAGGCCGGGATGCCGGAGCCGCCGGCGCGGAGGCGCTCGGCCAGGGTGCCCTGCGGGGTGAACTCCACTTCAAGCAGGCCCGCGAGGTACTGCTCGGCGAAGAGTTTGTTCTCGCCCACATACGAGGCGATCACCTTGCGGACCTGGCCGGCTTCGATCAGCACGCCGAGACCTTTCCCGTCCACACCCATGTTGTTGGACACCACGGTCAGATCACGCACGCCGGAGTCCCGCACGGCCTCGATGAGGTCAGCCGGGATGCCGCTCAGGCCAAATCCGCCGACGGCGAGCGTCATGCCGTCCCGGAGCACTTCGGCCAGGGTAGCGGCGGCGTTGGATTTCAGTTTGGACATTCCGTCTCCTCGTCATCGAGCATGCAGAGCCATTCGGGGATATCCACTTTGTGGACACGGGTCTTGATAAGGGAGCCTAGACGGCGCGCTGAAGCTGGTCAACGGCGAAAACTTGCCAGAATGACAGATATTTCACAGCGTGGACGCTAGACTTTGAGGTGTCCACATTGTGGAGGATTTTTGAGAGTTGGTAAGCCGAATGACAAATCCAGTCCAAGGGGCGCAGGTGGTGGGCCGTGTGGCGTCACTGCTGCGGCTTGTCGGCCGGAAGCCGGAGGGCAGCTCGATTGCCGGGCTGGTCCGGGAGTCCGGGCTGACCCGCCCCACCGTCCACCGGCTCCTGAGATCCCTTGCCGCGGAGGGCCTCCTGGACCACGATGCCCGCAGCGGAAACTGGATCCTGGGCCCGGAGATTTTCCTGCTGGGATCAGTGGCGGCGGCCCGCTTCCCGTTTGAGGACCTGGCGCGGCCAAGCCTGCGCCGGCTGGCCGAGGAGACCGGCGAAAGCGCCTTCTATTCCATCCGCAGGGGCCAGGAGACGGTCTGCGTGCTGCGGGAGGAGGGCAGCTTCCCGGTACGCTCCTTTGTGCTGCATGAGGGAGTCCGTTTTCCGCTGGGCGTGGCCTCGGCCGGGACTGCGATCATGGCGTTCCTCCCGGATGACGTTCAGGACGCCATCCTGTCCGGCTGGGACCATCACGCCGGCAGTTTCGCAGCAGGCCACAGCGTGGACGTGGTGCGCAGGAATCTGGAACGGACCCGGCTGCATGGATTCGCCGTGAATCCCGGCCTGGTGCTTGAGGGAAGCTGGGGGATGGGGGCGGCCGTGTTCGACCAGTTGGGCCGGCCGGTTGGCGCGCTGTCCCTCACCGGCATCGAACCCCGGTTCCGGCCGGAACGACAGGAGTTCCTCGGCAAACTGCTGATGGAGGAAGCCCACCGGATCACCACGGTGCTGACCCGTTCGCCGGGCGCCGTCTGAACCGCTCGGCGGAGTGTGGCTGACCCGCGCACCGGCTGGAAGCGCGCCGGCTGGAGCGCGCCAGGGATACCCCGCGGGCCATTGTGGGGCACTTTGACACGGACACGCCGTGTTCCGGGCGGGACCGGTCCAGACAGGGTTCAAAGTGCCCCGGTTCGGCTGACAGCCCGACCCGGCGTACCTCGGCTGCCGCCTATTTCCACCAAGTGTCGAAGATGGTGACCGGCACGGTGCGCTTGTGGCGCGTGCGGAGGTACTTCTGCTCGATCAGCTCGGCGGCCGCCTCGGGGATGTCCCGGCCTTCTAGGTAATCATCGATCTGGTCATAGCTCAGGCCCAGTTCGTCCTCATCGGTGCGTCCGGGCTTGCCGTCCAGAAGGTCCGCGGTGGGTACTTTTTCCCAGACCCGGGCAGGGGCGCCCAGTTCGGCCAGCAGTTCACGGTTCTGGCGTTTGTTGAGGCCGAACAGCGGCAGGATGTCCGCGCCGCCGTCGCCGAATTTCGTGAAGAACCCGGTGACGGACTCTGCGCCGTGGTCGGTGCCGATCACCAGGTAGTTGTGTTCGCCGGCCAGCGCGTACTGGGCGATCATCCGCGTGCGTGCCTTGGTGTTTCCCTTGTGGAAATCGGAGATTCCGTTGCCCACAGTCTTCTCGAATTCGTCCTCGAAGCCATCCACGGCGGCGGAGATGTTGAAGGTCCATTCCGTCTTGGCCTGGATGAAGTCCAGTGCGGCCTGGGCGTCGTCCTCGTCATGCTGGACGACGTACGGAAGGCGGACCGCCACGAAGTTGGCCTCCACGCCTTCGGCTTCCAGCTCCTCCACAGCCAGCTGGGCCAGCCTGCCGGCGAGGGAGGAGTCCAGCCCGCCCGAGATGCCCAGGACAAAGCCCTTGGTGTGGGTTGCCCGGAGGTAATCCTTCAGGAAATCCACCCGCTTGCGAACCTCCCCGAGGGGGTCGATCCGGGGCTGCACGCCCATTTCTTCGATGATGGTGGCTTGGAGTTCGCGCATGTGATCCAGCCTAGTCAGCGCTGTCAACAACGCTCAACTGTGTCCACCCGAACCACCCACGTGTCCACCCGAACCACTCACCGCCCGGCGCGAACGGACAATTGAAAACCCAGCGCGAAGGGACACTTGGGGCCCGGGGCTACAGCGCTGCGGGTGCCGCTCCGGTTGAACCGCGCACTGTGAGATGCGTGGGCATCAGGGAGCGGCTGCGGCTGCCACCGCCCGCCAGCGGGTTGAGCTGGGCCAGGAGCATGGACACGGCCACGCGGCCGGCCTGTTCGATCGGGGAAGCCATGGTGGTCAGCGGGGGATTGCAGAAGTCCGCGCCGAAGATGTCGTCGCAGCCCACCACGCTCATGTCCTCCGGGACCCGGATGCCGCGTTCGCGTAGCCGCTGGAGCATGCCGATGGCGATGAGGTCGTTGAAGGCAATACAGGCGGTGACACCGGAGTGCACGGCCGCGTCTGCTGCGGCGGCACCTGATTGCGTCTTAGGGGCGAACGGGCCCAGCCTGCGCACATCCACGCCGCGGTCCTCGGCGGCGGCCGCCAGGGCTGTCCAGCGGAGGGTGCTGGATTGGGATGTCAGTGGTCCCGCCATGTAGGCGATCCGGATGTGGCCGAGGGAAATCAGGTGGTCCAGTGCCTGGCTGGTGGCGGACGGCGTGTCAATGACGACGGCGGGAACGCCGGGTACGTCGCGGTTGATGGTCACCATGGGAATCTTGGCGGCCGCGGCCAGCAGCGCCTCATCGCTGAGCCTGGACGCGGTGACGATGATTCCGTCAGCGCTCTTGCGCAGCTGCTCCACGGTGGAGGCCTCCACCTCGTCGGACTCTTCCGTGTCCACAAGCAGCTGGGTGTATCCGGCCGCCTTGAGCTGCAGCTGTGTGCCACGGATGAGGTCAAAATAGAACGGATTGGTGATGTCAGGCACCAGGACGCCGACGGCGCCGGTGCGGCCGGAGCTCAGCGCCTTCGCCTGGCTGTTCGGCGTGTAGTTCAGTTCGGCCGCTGCCGCTTCGATCCGCGCACGGGTACGGATGTTGACCCGGTCCGGAGTGGAAAGTGCGCGGGACACGGTGGAGGCGGCCACCCCGCAGATCGCGGCGATGTCATGGATGGTGGCCGGGCGGTCTGTTCCGGCTGCTTGCATCGCCATGGCGCGCTCCTCACTGAACGGGATGACAGGGGGCTTGTGACGGTTGCCACATCCCTGTAGCTCTAGGTTGCCACAGCATGCAATCATTTGGCAATCGGTTGTCATTGATGGTTGACGTGTCTAGACTTAGGGCAGCACTTTTTGTGAACTGAGTCACCCGCGCGCCGGAGCGGCACCAAGGCTGTCCCGTCGCGGGCATACCGAAGGAGATTCCCGTGACCGAAGCAACAACCGAAGCGGCCAGCACAGTCTGGACGCTCTCAGGATTCGGCGATGAAGTGGATACGGACCCCGCCATCCAGGCCGCTGTCCTGCTGGCACTTGGGGCGAGCTACATCGAAGTACGCAGCGCCTGGGGCGTTAACGTCTCCGAACTGACGCCTGGGCAGGTATCCGAGCTCAAGGAACTCCTGGACGCCAAGGGCCTGAAGGTCTCCGCCGTCGCCAGCCCCATCGGCAAGGTGGACATCAGCCTGCCCGTGGAGCACGAGGTGGAGCGCCTCCGCCAGATCATCTCCGTGGCCAAGGGCCTGGACACCAAGTACATCCGGATCTTCTCCTTCTTCCGGAGCGAAGACCAGACGCCGGAGGAAATCCGCGACGACGTCATCACGCGCATGCGGGCACTGGCCGCTGAAGCCGCAAGCGCCGGCGTCGTACTTTTGCACGAGAACGAAAAGGACATCTACGGCGATACGCCGCAGCGCGTCCTGGACATCATGGAGTCCGTGGACTCTCCCGCACTGCGGATCGCCTGGGACAACGCCAACTTCGTCCAGGTGGGCGTCCGGCCCTACACCGACGGCTACGCCATGCTGCGCCCGTACCTCGAATACCTCCAGGTTAAGGACGCCATCATGGCCACGGGTGAAGTTGTGCCTTCCGGCGAGGGCGACGGCGAACTCGACGCCACCATTGCCGCCCTGAAGGCGGACGGTTATGCCGGCTTTGCCTCCCTTGAGCCCCACCTGGCCAGCCACCACGAACTGGGCGGCTTCTCGGGGCCGGTTGCCTTTGGCTCCGCCGCCCGCGCCTTCGCGGGCCTGGCTGCCAAGAACGGAATCGTACTTTCGTGACCGGCCTCAGGGCCGCAGTCATCGGCTGCGGTGATGTTTCGGCAGTGCACTTTGAGGCCATCGCAAAGCTCGACGGCGCGCGGCTGGCCGGTGTCTGTGACTCAGATCCCGGCCGCCTTGCGGCCGCTGTGGCCGCCTATGGCGTCCCGGGATTCCCGGATCACCTCAGCCTGATCGAGGCCGTGGGGCCGGATGTTGTGCACATTACGACGCCGCACAACATGCATGCCTCCATCGCGGCGGACTGCCTGGAGCGCGGCGTGAATGTCATTGTGGAAAAGCCGCTGGCGCATACGCTCGAGGAGGGCCGCCGGCTGGTGGAGGCCGCCAAAGCGTCCACTGCCAAGATCGCCGTCTGCTTCCAGAACCGCTACAACGCCACCGCGCAGGCCATGCACGCACTGCTTTCCTCCGGCGAACTGGGCGCGGTACTAGGGGCGTCAGCTACGGTGCTGTGGCACCGCGACGCCGACTACTACCGCAGCCGGCCCTGGCGCGGCACCTGGGCGGGTGGCGGTGGTGGGCTCATGATGAACCAGGCCATCCACACCGTGGACCTGCTGCAGTGGCTGGTGGGCGACGTCGTTTCGTTGTCCGGCAACGCGGCCACCAGGTTCCTGGGCGAAACCATCGAGGTGGAGGATACGGCGGAGTTTGTTGCCCAGCACGCCAACGGTGCGCGCAGCGCCTTCTACGCAACGCTGGCCAACGCCGTGAACGCGCCGGTCACGCTGGACATTGTCACGGAAAGAGCGACTCTCAGTCTTCGTGGGGACTTGACGGTCACTTATGCGGACGGCCGCGTGGACGTGGTCCCCGAGCGTGTGGTGGAGTCCGGCGGGCGCGCCTACTGGGGGGTCTCGCATGAGCTGCTCATCAGTGACTTCTATGCCCGGCTCGGTGACGAAGGCCCGTTCTGGATCGATCCGGAAGAAGCAGAGAAATCTCTGAAGATCGTCAAGGAAATCTACCGCCAGAGCTACCCGGACGCGGCGGCGAAAGACTCCTGACCTCCTCGCGGCAACCGGTTGAAGGCCTTTAGAACGTTTCATTCACGGCGATTCTCGCTTAGATTGCAACAATATTGACAATCGGTTGCCAAAGTTGGCAATCATGCGTACTCTGAATCTCGGAAGGCCGGTGTGGCCCACGCCACACCGGCCCAATCGCAACTCTCACGTTCCACAGATTCAGGAGCCAACAATGAAGTTAGGTCCCAAGGCGGCAGCTGCCGCTCTTATCATCAGCTCAGCACTGGCGCTGACCGCCTGCGGCGGCGGCGCTCCCGCCGGCGCCGGCGCAACGGCCAAAACAGCGACGCTGTCACTGGGTGCAGTTCAGGAACTCCGCTCCTGGGACCCGGCACAGGCCCACGTCGGTCACTATCTCCAGCCTTACCAGGCAGCGTACGACTCCCTGATCCTGCGGGAACCGGACGGCAAGCTCAGCCCCATGCTGGCCACCGCGTGGAAGTACAACGAGACCAACACCAAGCTCACCGTTGACCTCCGCACGGACGTGACCTTCAGCGACGGCGCAAAGTTCGACGCTGAGGCCGCCAAGGCCAACATGGACCACTTCAAGAAGGCCAACGGCCCGCAGATGGCCCAGCTGACCGCCGTCTCAGACGTCAAGGTTGTTGACGCCGACACCATCGAACTGAACCTGACCGCCCCGGATCCGTCCCTGGAGTTCTACCTCAGCCAGGCCGCCGGCCTGATGGGCAGCCCCAAGGCGCTGGGCACCGACGCCATCAAGACCGAGCCCGTAGGCAGCGGCCCGTATGTTATGGACAAGGCCGCCACAGTGAAGGACTCGCAGTCGGTGTTCGCCGCCCGCAAGGACTACTGGAACAAGGACCTCCAGAAGTTCGAGAAGGTCACCTTCAAGATCCTGATTGACCTGACCGCCCGCACCAACGCCCTCGTTTCGGGCCAGGTGGACGCCACGCTGCTGGACCCCAAGACCGGCAAGCAGGCTGAAGGCGCCAAGATGAACCTGGTCGCCACCGAGGTGGACTGGCAGGGTCTCCTGTTGATGGACCGCGACGGTACCAAGAACCCCGCGCTGGGGAACGTCAAGGTCCGCCAGGCGATCAACTACGCCTTTGACCGCAAGACCATCCTGGACCAGGTCCTGATGGGCCAGGGCACCCCCACGTCGCAGCCGTTCGGCAAGGCCAGCGGTGCATGGACCGAAGAGCTGGAGAACTACTACAGCTACGATCCGGCCAAGGCCAAGGCCCTCCTGAAGGAAGCCGGCTACGAGACCGGCGTCGTCCTCGACATCCCGTCGGTTCCGGGCTGGGAAACCCAGCTCGCAGTGATCAAGCAGCAGCTGGCGGACGTTGGAATCACCGTGAACATTGGTGCCGCCATCACCAACACGTTCACCAGCGATGTCGCCGCCCAGAAGTTCACCACCATGTTCTTCTCCCTCTTCCAGGGTGAGCCGTGGGTTGCCACCAACCAGATCATCTCCACGAAGGCCCTCTACAACCCGTTCAAGAACACCACTCCCGAGCTGCAGGCCAAGATCGATGCAGTCGAGAAGGGCGGCAAGGACGCTGGCAAGCTGGCCCAGGAAGTCAACAAGTACGTTGTGGAGCAGGCCTGGTTCGCCCCGATGTTCCGCGTGAACCAGATGTACTACCACAACTCCAAGATCACCGTGGAACCGCAGGTCCAGCAGGCCGTTCCGTCGATCTACAACTACTCGCCGGCCAAGTAATACCGGGTACGTAGCCACACAATAACCCTGCGCAGGTCCGGCAGCCCATCACCAACGATGGGCTGCCGGACCGGGCAACCAATCCATGCCAGTTCAATGGAGCCAGCAATGATCACTTTCATCCTTAAACGCCTCGGCAGCGGACTCGTAGTCCTGTTCGCCGTCTCGATCCTCGTTTTTTCCCTGCTCTACGTATCGAGCGGCAGCATTGCGCGGAACATCCTGGGCGACCAGGCCACGCCGGATCAGCTGGCCGTGAAGGAAGCCGAGCTGGGGCTGGACCAGCCCATCATCACGCGCTACTTCAGCTGGCTCACGGGCGCCCTGCAGGGGGACCTGGGCACATCCTGGTTCACCTCTGAACCCGTCTCCCACGCCCTCGCCACGCGCATTCCGGTGACCATGACCATGGTGATTGCAGCCATGCTCCTGATCTCCATCATCGCCACCCTCATCGGCGTCGCCGCAGCAGTAAAGCGCGGCTGGGTGGACCGCGTGGTCCAGATCGGTGCCATCATCGGCGATTCTGTCCCCGGCTTTGTCATCGGCATCATCCTGGTGACCATCCTTGCTATCCAGATGGGCCTGTTCCCCGCCACCAGTACCATTTCGCCCGGTGTCGGCGCGGATGCCTGGGTGCTTTCCCTGACCCTTCCGGTGATCGCCCTGCTGATCAACGGCGTCACCGGCGGTGCCCAGCAGATTCGCAGCGCAGTCATCAAGCAGCTCGAACGCGATTACGTCCGCACCCTGCGCAGCCGCGGCATCGGTGAGCGCGAGGTCCTGTTCAAGCACGTCCTGCGCAGCGCAGCTCCGGCTGGACTGACCGTGCTCAGCCTCCAGTTGATCGGCATGCTGGGCGGCGTGGTCATCATCGAGCAGATCTTTGCCCTTCCCGGCATGGGGCCGCTGGCCGTAGCCGCCACCAGCCAGAGTGACCAGCCGGTGGTCATGGGCGTTGTTATGTACACTGTCGCCGTCGTCATTGTGGTCAACCTCATCGTTGACCTGCTCAACGGCTGGCTTAACCCGAAGGTGCGTGCCTCGTGACCGAGTCCGTCGAAACCTCAGCCCTGACACCCATCCCCGGAACGTCAGGCCAGACCGGAACTGTCGTCCGGTCAACAGTCCTCAAACGGCTGTTCAAGAATCCAATGGGCATCATCTCCATCGCCATCCTTCTGGCCATGGCCAGCATGGCCGTCTTCGCCGATGTCCTGGCCCCGTTCGACGAAAACTTCGCCAACATCTCCAAGACTCTCGCAGCCCCGGACGCGGTTAACATCCTGGGCACTGACAGCTCAGGCCGTGACGTCTGGAGCCGGCTGCTCTTCGGGGCGCAGCTGACGCTCAGCTCCGCGCTCCTTTGCGCCGCCGTCGCCATCGCGATCG
Organism: Pseudarthrobacter cellobiosi; assembly: GCF_023913755.1. GTDB lineage: Bacteria > Actinomycetota > Actinomycetes > Actinomycetales > Micrococcaceae > Arthrobacter > Arthrobacter cellobiosi. Next base: position 60,380 of record NZ_JAMXBJ010000046.1, on the reverse strand, counting down.
GCCTGCCCGCCGGCCTCGTGGCTGGCTACTACGCCGGCAAGTTCGAAGCCGTCTCCAACTGGGTTGTCAGCATCCTCATGAGCCTCCCCGGCCTGATCGTCCTGCTGACCATCCGGGCCGCTTTCGGTCCGTCAGTGTGGATTGCCATGATCGCGTTCGGTGTGCTGATCAGCCCTTCCTACTTCCGCCTGACGCGCTCAGCGGTGCAGTCGGTCCGCAACGAGCTCTACGTTGACGCCGCGCGCGTCTCCGGGCTGTCAGACCTCAGCATCATCACCCGCCACATCTTCTCCGTGGTCCGCGCGCCCATCATCATCCAGACGGCGGCGATCGCCGGCGTGGCCATCGCCATCCAGTCCGGACTCGAGTTCCTGGGCCTGGGCGATCCGGCCAAGGCCACCTGGGGTGTGATGCTCAGCGAAGGCTTCAAAAACGTCTACCTCACCCCGACGCTGCTTTTCTGGCCTGCATTTGCCATGGCGCTGACCATCGGTGCACTTGTCCTCTTGGGCAACGCCATCCGCGACGCCCTGGAAGACGGCGAAAAGATCAAGCACCGCAGGCAGAAAGCTCATCAAGCCGAAGATGCGGCCGCAGCCAGCGCCGCCAAGGCGGCGCGCAAGACCATTGCGGCCGTCGAGGCCGGAACCGAACACCACCTCGTTAAGGTGACCAACCTCGGCGTCGGCTACCCCCAGGCCGACGGATCCATCAAGAAAGTGGTGGATGACGTCTCCTTCCACGTTGACCGCGGCGAAATCCTCGGCATCGTGGGCGAATCCGGGTCGGGTAAGTCCCAGACGGCCTTCTCCATCCTGGGCCTGCTGCCGGACACCGCACGAATCGTGGGCGGCGCCATCCAGTTCGATGGCAACTACACGGTCGCTCCAGGTGAGGACAAGGTCAATCAGCACCGCCTCTCCAAGCTGCGCGGCAAACGGATTTCCTACATCCCGCAGGAACCCATGAGCAACCTGGACCCGGCCTTCACTATCGGCTACCAGCTGGTTACGCCCATGATGCGCGTCCTGGGAATCTCAAAGGCAGAGGCCACCAAGAGAGCCATGAAGCTCCTCTCCGACGTCGGCATCGTCAGCCCGGAGCGCACCTTCAAGGCCTACCCCCACGAGGTATCCGGTGGCATGGCCCAACGTGTGCTCATCGCCGGTGCTATCAGCTGCGAACCGGACCTCATCATTGCCGATGAGCCCACCACGGCACTGGACGTTACGGTCCAGGCCGATGTGCTGGACCTCATCCGCGACCTCCAGCGCCGGCTCGGCGTCGGCGTCATCCTGGTGACCCACAACTTCGGCGTTGTGGCTGACCTCTGCGACCGTGTTGTGGTCATGCAGAACGGCCGGCTGGTGGAGGAAGGCCCCGTGCGGGAGATCCTGCGCGAACCGAAGGAACGCTATACCCAGACTCTGTTGGCTTCGATGCTGGAAGGCAAAGAACCGATGACCATGCTGGTTTCAGCTGCTTCGTCTTCAACCGCGTCATCAAGTGCTAAGGAGAATGTCCTGTGACGGAAACTGCAGCCTCAAGCGCCGCGGTATCAGCCCCGGCACGCGAAGAACTCCTTCGCGTGGAAAACCTGGTGGTCGAGTACCCCGGCAAAGGATTCCGTGCACGGAAATTCCGCGCCCTGACCGACATTAATATCAGCATCGGCCAGGGTGAGACCTTGGGCCTGGTGGGCGAATCAGGGTCGGGTAAGACCACCCTGGGCCGGTCTGTACTGGGTCTCGCGCCGGTGAGCGGCGGCAAGATCACCTTCGAAGGCCAGGACATCAGCCACGCCACCCGCAAGCAGCGGCGCGTCCTCAGCCGTGACATGCAAGTGGTCTTCCAGGATCCCTACACGTCACTGAACCCCGCCCTGGAAATTGGCGACATTCTGGCCGAACCCCTGGGCGTGCAGGGCATGGAGCAGGCAGCAGCAAAGAAGCGCGTGAAGGAACTCCTGGACCAGGTTGGCCTCCCGTCGGATGCCATCCACCGGCTGCCGCGCGAGTTCAGCGGCGGCCAGCGCCAGCGCGTGGCGATTGCCCGCGCCCTGGCGCTGTCTCCCAAGCTCATCGTCTGTGATGAGCCGGTCAGCGCATTGGACCTGTCCACCCAGGCCCGCGTCCTGGATCTCTTCCTGCAGATCCAGAAGGACACTGGCGTCTCCTACCTGTTTGTCTCCCACGACCTTGACGTGGTCCGCCACATCAGCCACCGTGTAGCCGTGATGTACCGTGGAGAAATCGTGGAGCAGGGGCCGGCAGAGATCGTCACGCGCAACCCCGAGCACCCCTACACGCAGCGGTTGCTGCTCGCTTCCCCGGTGCCGGATCCGGACCGCCAGGAGAAGCGCCGTGCCGACCGTCACCGGCTGCTCGAAGAACAGCGCCAGCAGAACGAGCAGGCCGCTGTCCTTGCCTAGGGCTCGTGCCCGAACTAACTCAACAGCAACAACAATGGAGGAATAACGTGGCCAAAATTGGCGTGCAGGCAATGATGCTGAAGGACAGCTTCACCGAAATCGGGGCGTTCGAAACGCTCCGCAAGGTCAGCGACATCGGCTACAACGCCGTCGAGATCTCCCAGATCCCGATGACGCCGGAAAACGTCGCGGAACTGGACCGGTCCCGCAGCGAGCTGGGCATGGACATCGCAGCCCTTTCCGTGGCCATGGAGACCCCCAAGGGCCGGCCTGGCGATTCCCTGGCGGAGCACTTTGACAAGATCGTGGATGACGCAAAGAGCCTGGACTCGAAGTTGCTGCGGATCGGTATGCTGCCGTTCGAGGCAATGACGTCCATCGGCGCGGTGATTGACTTCGCCAAGCAGGCCAACGAGTACGCCGAGCGCCTGCAGGAGCAGGGCCTGGGGCTGTACTACCACAACCACCACATCGAGTTCGCGAAGTTCGACGGCAAATACATGCTGGACATCATTGCGGAGAACTCCCCGGCCATGGGCATGGAAATCGACGTGCACTGGGTCCAGCGCGGCGGCCTGGACCCGGTCCGCACCCTGGAAAAGTACGCCGGCCGCACGGCCATGGTCCACCTGAAGGACTACCGGATAGGCCAAATGCCGGAGTCGGCCATGGGTCTGCTGGATTCCGGCGACTTTATGGGCTTCATGGCCGAGTTCAAGAATGTTGTCCAGTTCGCCGAAGTGGGCGAAGGCAACCTGGACTTCGCATCCATCATCCCGGCCGCGCAGGCTGCCGGCGCCGAGTACCTGCTGGTGGAGCAGGACGAACTCTATGGCCGCACGGTTTGGGAAGCGCTGCAGACTTCCTACGACAACCTGATTGCCCTGGGCCAGTCCGAGCTCTTCTAAGCGGACCGCTTTTGGTTTCGACAAGCTCAACCAACGAAACACAAGCTCAACCAACGAAGAAGGATAAATAACTGTGAGCAAGAAAGTACGCCTCGGCATCATCGGCCTGGGCCAGCAGGGCGGCGCTTACGCCAAGTTCATCACGGACGGCATGGTCCCCAACATGGTGATCGGCGCCATCTGCGACACCGATCCTGCCAAGAAGGAAATTGCCTCGGCCACTTACCCCGAGGCTCCCTTCTATGACGACTACATCGCGATGCTGGAAAGCGGCGACGTTGACGCCGTCGTGACCTGCGTACCGCACTTCCTGCACCCTGAAATGGGCATCGAGACCCTGAAGCGCAACGTCCATGCACTGGTGGAGAAACCGGCCGGCGTCTACACCAAGCAGGTCAAGGAACTGAACGAGTTCGCTGCCAGCAAGCCGGAACTCTCCTTCGGCATTATGTTCAACCAGCGCAACAACCCCCTGTACAAGAAGCTCAAAGAGATTGTGGAAAACGGCGAGATCGGCAAGATCCGCCGCAGCAACTGGATCATCACCAACTGGTGGCGTCCGCAGGGCTACTACAACTCCAGCGAATGGCGTGCAACGTGGGGCGGCGAAGGCGGCGGCGTCCTGGTCAACCAGGCACCGCACCAGCTGGACCTGTGGCAGTGGATCTGCGGCGTGCCGAAGTCCGTATACTCCAAGGTTTCGTTCGGCTTCCGCCGCGACATCGCCGTCGAAGATGAAGTGACCGCGGTGGTTGACTATGGAGACGGTGTTACCGGCGTATTTGTCACCGCCACCCACGATCTGACCGGGACCGACCGCTTCGAGATCCTGGGCGACCAGGGCAAGATCGTCGTCGAGGGCAGCAAGACCGCTACCGTGACACGCCTGAAGAAGCCCGAGCGCGAGCTCAGCGACGGCATGGGCATGGACGATGTCCGTAAGCTCTTTATGGGCGAGCTGAACCCGGAGGAGTACTACACCACTGAGGTCATCGAGTTCGAGTCCGCTTGGGGTGCTCAGCACTCCGGCGTCCTGGAGAACTTCGCCGCCAACATCCTGGACGGCACGCCGCTGCTCGCTCCGGGCTCGGACGGCATCAACGGCGTCCGCCTGGCCAACGCCATCCACCTCTCCGCCTGGACCGGCAAAGAAGTTGGACTGGACTTCGACGAGAACGAATTCCTCGCGGAGCTCAACAAGCGCATCGCCGAAGAGGGCAAGTTCCCGCAGCGCGCATAACCTCCTGCGCGAGTAGCGGAGCTGACCAGCAGCTGTGGCCGTTTTGGACCATCAAAACGGCCACAGCTGCGACCTGCTTAAGTGGTTTCATCGTTAGGATGGGGCGGTGACTGAACCCCAAACGCCGGACACCGCCCCATCAACGGGTTCGGTCAAAAAGCATGGCCGCGACGGCAAATCCAACGCGACCATCTACGATATCGCCAAGATGGCCGGCGTCAACGCGTCCACCGTTTCCCGCGCACTCAGCAAGCCGGGCAGGGTCAGCTCCAAAACACAGAAGCTCATCGAGGATGCGGCCGCCCAGCTGAACTACCAGGTCAATCCGTTTGCGCGCGCACTTCCCACGGGCAAGACCAACACGTTCGGCCTCATCGTCGCGGACATCACCAACCCCACATTCTTTGACATCATCCGCGGCGCCGAGACCACCGCAACCAGCAGGGATTACACCCTGGTGCTCGCCGAGTCGGCGGAGTCCCCGGCTACTGAACTGACTGCCGCCCGGCGGCTCATGGCCACCGTCGACGGCCTTATTCTCGCTAGCCCGCGCATGGACGATGACAACATCCGCGCCCTGGCCCAGGACAAGCCCGTGGTGGTCATCAACCGCGAAGTAGAGGGCGTGCCGTGCGTGGTGCCGGACGTCAACAAGGGGATCAGCGAGGCGATCCGGAGCATGGCCGCCAACGGACACCAGCGGATCGCCTATGTAGCGGGGCCGCCGCAGTCCTGGATGTCCGAACGCCGTTGGGAGGGTGTGCAGGCAGCTTGCGAATGGTCCCGGCTTGAGGCCGTGCGGCTTGAGTCAACCAAACCAACGGTCGACGGCGGCCGGCAGACTGCGCGCGATGTCCGCGCCAGCGGTGCCACCGCGGTCATGACGTACAACGACTTGCTAGCCATCGGGCTCATGCAGGAACTCCAGGCCGCCGGCATTGTGGTGCCCGACGACATCAGCATCATCGGCTTTGACGATATCTTCGGCGCGGATTTCACGACGCCGCCGCTCACCACGGTGCGTTCGCCGCTGGGGGAGTGCGGCGAAGCTGCAGCGACGCGCCTGTTGGACTTTCTCCACGGGAGCGGGGAGCAGACCAGCACTTTGAGCGTGGAGACTGAGCTGGTGCTGCGCGGGTCCAGCGGTAGGATCCTGCCCGCGAAGTGAATACTGACGGGCCGATTCCAACATTTGGCAATTTATGGCAACCGGTTGACAATGCGAGGCGCCAGGCAGATTATTGATCTATGTCACAGTCGATTGCTGCCAACCCAGACAGGCTCCTGCCCGCCGACCCAGGAACGCGCAGCATTGCGCGGGACCTCCTTACGCGCGTACAGGACCTCCCCATTATCTCCCCGCATGGCCACGTTGACGCCGCCGTCATCGAGCACAACACGCCGTTCCCGGACCCGGCAGCGCTGCTCGTCAGCCCGGACCACTACGTCACCCGCCTGATCCACGCCAACGGCGCACCACTGGACAAGCTGCGCGCCGGCGGTCCCACCACGCCCGAGTCACGCGAGATCTGGCGCACGTTCGTGGATGCCTGGCCCCTCTTCGAGGGCACGGCCTCCGGCTACTGGCTGCGCAATCAGTTCGACAGCGTCTTCAACCTGGGCGCAGACCTGGGCGAGATGTCCGCTGACGCCAGCTATGACGCCATCGCCGCCAAACTCGTGGAACCGGGCTTCCGTCCCCGCCAGCTGTTCAAGGACTTCAACATCGAAGTCCTTGCCACCACGGACGATCCCCTGGACAACCTCGCCAGCCACAAGGCCATCGCCGAGGACTCCACCTTCAACGGCCGCGTCCTGCCGACGTTCCGCCCGGACGCCTACCTGAACATTGCGCACCCCACGTGGAGCGCCAACGTTGACCGCCTGATCGAAACTGCCGGTGACGGCGCCAACGGCTACGCGGGCTACATCACGGCCCTGGAAAACCGCCGCCGCTACTTCGTGGAGCACGGTGCAGTCTCCGCCGACCACGGTGTCCTCACCCCGGCAACGCTCAAGCTGGACCGCGCCCAAGCCGAGAGGATCTTCGAGCTCGCCCGCGCCGGCAAGGCCACGGCTGAGGACCGCAACACCTTCGAAGCCCACATGATGTACCAGATGGGTCGCATGTCCGTCGAAGACGGCCTGGTCATGACCATCCACCCGGGTTCGTTCCGGAACCACCACACCGCAACGTTTGATGCCTTCGGCGCCGACACCGGCCACGACATCCCGTTCGCCACCAACTACACCGAGGCCATCCGACCGCTGCTGCAGGACTTCGGCACGGCCAAGGACTTCCACCTGGTGCTGTTCACGCTGGACGAGACCGTGTTTTCCCGCGAGCTCGCACCGCTGGCCGGCTTCTACCCGTCCGTCTATCTGGGCGCACCCTGGTGGTTCCTGGACGCCCCGGATGCCATGCTCCGGTTCCGCTCCGCCGTTACCGAAACGGCCGGGTTCTCCCGTTCCTCCGGTTTCATCGACGACACCAGGGCCTTCTGCTCCATCCCCGCCCGCCACGATGCGTCCCGCCGGATCGAAGCCTCCTTCCTGGCCCGCCTCGTGGCAGAGCACCGTGTCAGTGAAGACCGTGCCCACGAAATCATCGTGGACACCGTTGATTCCTCCCCGCGAAGGGTTTTCAAACTGTGAGCATCGAACAGACGGACGCAGCAGTCAAGGCAGTCGTTTCACTGCCGCAGTTGAACCGGACCGTCCACGCTGCCGCCAAACCGCCGGTCCGGATCGTCCACCTCGGGCTCGGCGCCTTCCACCGCTCGCACCAGGCCTGGTACACCAGCCAGGCCGGCGACGCCTCGGACTGGGGCATTGCCGCTTTCACCGGCCGCCGCCCAGACGCTGCGCTGGCTCTTGCCGAGCAGGACGGCCTCTTTACGCTCGTGGAGCGCGCTGACAGCGGCGACTCGTTCGCCGTCGTCGGCAGCATCGTTGAAGCGGTCGACGGCGCGGACGTGCAGCGGCTCGCAGAGCTCGTTTCGGCACCTGCCACCGCCATGGTCACCCTGACGGTCACCGAAGCGGCGTACCGCCTCGGTGCCGACGGACAGCTGGACACTACGGCGCCCGACGTCGCCGGCGACCTTGCGCTGCTGGCTTCCGGCAGCGGAAACCCGTCGACGCCGCTGGGCCGGCTGGTCTTCGCCCTCGCCGCGCGCCGGGCTGCGGGAGCCGGGCCGCTCGCCGTTGTCTGCTGCGACAACCTCGCCAACAACGGCACGGTAGCCCGCAACGCCGTGGCGGGCCTGGCACAGGCCTGGGACGCGGAGCTCGCTGCCTGGGTCGAGGAAAATGTCAGTTTTGTCAGCACGTCCGTGGACCGCATCACGCCGCGCACCACGGAAGCGGACATCGCCGCCGTCGAGGCCGCCTGCGGCTACCGCGACAACTCGCCTGTAGTGGCAGAGCCTTTCACCAACTGGGTGCTCAGCGGCGATTTCCCGGCCGGCCGTCCGCGCTGGGAAGATGCCGGCGCGGTCTTCGTTGACCACATCGAGCCTTACGAGAACCGCAAGCTGTGGCTCCTGAACGGCGCTCATTCCCTGCTGGCCTACGCCGGCCAGCTCCGCGGACACACCACGGTGGCGCAGGCCCTCGCGGACCCGCAGTGCCTGACCGCCGTCGAAAGCTTCTGGGACGAAGCCGAGGCGAACCTGTCCGGCGCCGCGGCCGGTGGCGCGGACCTGCAGATCCCGGCGTACCGCGCGGCCCTGCTGGCCCGCTTCAGCAATGCTCGCATTGCCCACCACCTGGCCCAGATCGCCATGGACGGCAGCACCAAGCTGCGCATGCGGGCTGTGCCTGTCCTCTTGGCCGAACGGGCCCAGGGCAAGTCCGGTGCCGCTGCGGCACTGATGATCGCGGCCTGGATTGATTTCAGCGCAGCGGCCGGGACGTTCCACGATCCGCTGGCAACTGAGGTAGCCGCGGCCAACCAGCTGGTAGGCACGGAGCGCGTGCGGGCGGTCCTGGCGCTGGTGGATCCCGCTGTCGCAGCGGACGACGCCGTCGTGGAGCTCGTTTCCGGCCTGCTCGGAACATTCGCGGCGGGCTCCTAAGCACCATGCCAAGGCGCACTTCTGCTGCGTAATGAACAGAACTGCCCGGTCCAGGGTCCTGGACCGGGCAGTTCTGTTTCTATGACGGGCAGTTTATGAAGCATTAACAGAAATTTATGGCAACCGCTTGCCATCTTATTGCCAAGTGACTAGGATTACAGGCAACGAGAAACACCCGGCGGTATGCCGAGCGATGCGGATTCTCCCCACTGCAGCATCGCCAAAGATTCACCGCTTCATAGCATTTCAATAATTTTCGCTGGCCAACACGGCGGCAAGGGTAAAGGAGCCCAATTCATGAAAAAGCTAAACAAGCTCAGCATCATCGGCTATGGCGCCGGCGATGCAGCCAACAACCTCGCCTTCACCACCGCCACCATGTTCCTGCTGGTGTACTACACCGACGTTGCTGGTATCTCCGCCGCAGCCGCCGGAACCCTGTTGCTGGTAGTCAGGCTCTTTGACGCCTTCGCCGATGTTTTTGCCGGCCGGCTCGTAGACCGGACCTACAGCAAGCGCTTCGGCAAGTTCCGTCCGTTCATCATGTTCGGCTCCATCCCGCTGCTCCTGCTGAGCGTGGCAACGTTCTCCGTCCCGCAGTTGGGTGAATCCGGCACCTTGCTGTACGCCTACGTCACCTACGCAGCCCTTGGCCTTGCCTACAGCCTCGTGAACATTCCGTACGGCTCGCTGGCCGGCGCTATGACGCAGGATCCGGGAGAGCGCGCAAAGCTGGGCTCGGCCCGCATGGTGGGTGCACTGCTGGTGGGCTCTGCTCTGGGTATCTTCGTTGCACCGCTGATCAAGCCGGGCGCCGACCTCCAGTCGACGTTCACCACCATCACCTTGGTCTTCGTGGTCATCGGAACGGCGCTGTACTTCTTCACGGCCTTGACCGCCAAGGAGCGCGTGCATCGAGCGGTCCCCAAGGTGACGTTCAAGCAGAGTGTGGAAACCCTCAAGGGCAACAAGCCCCTCATGATGCTGTGCCTCAGCTCGTTCTTCTTCCTCTCCGGCTACCTCGCCCTGACCTCCGTGCAGCTGTACTACCTGCGCGACGTCCTGGGCCGCCTGGACCTGTACCCCGTACTGTCCATCATCCAGCTGGCGCTCACCTTCTTCCTGGCCGCCTTTATGCCCAGGTTGGTCCGAAACGTTGGCAAGAAGAGCGTCTACATCTACTCCTCGCTGGTCACTGTCCTCGGCGGTGCGATCATTTTCTTCACCCCGGCCGGCCAGGTCTGGATGGGCTTTACCGGCCTCGTGGTCAGCCTGGTGGGTGTCCTCGCCGTCAACATCGTGGTGTGGGCCCTGGAAGCCGACACAGTGGAGTACGGCGAATGGCGGACCGGTGTCCGCACCGAAGGAATCACCTACGCCCTGTTCTCCTTCACCCGCAAGTCCGGCCAGGCTGTGGGCGGCGCCCTGGCGGCATACGCCCTGGCACTGGGCGGCTACAAGTCCGGCGCGGCCCAGACCGCTGACGCCCTGTTCGGCATTCAGATCGCTGCGGGTGCGATCCCTGCAGTGCTGACTATCCTTGCCGTATTAGTAATGTCCAAGTACACGCTGACCGACGCCAAGCACGCGGAAATCCTCAAGGAGATCCAGGAACGCCGGACCAAAACTGTCGGCGCCGGCGAAGCCGCTGACGCCACCGCCGCTGACGCCAGCACCACCGCTCACGCCGGCACGCCGGTTGGCGCCGGCAAAACTGCCGGCCACTAACTTCCAGCACCACCAACTGACCAGAAGTCCCCGAAAGGATCTGCCGTGAAAATCATTGCCGCCGAAGTCTTCGTGACAAGCCCGTCACGTAACTTCGTGACCCTGCGCATCACTACGGACGACGGGGTCACCGGCATCGGTGACGCCACCCTGAACGGCCGCGAACTGGCTGTTGCCGCGTACCTCAAAGAGCACGTGGCCCAGCTGCTGATCGGCAAGGATCCGCACCGGATCGAGGACACCTGGCAGTTCCTGTACCGCAGCTCCTACTGGCGCCGCGGCCCGGTCACCATGGCGGCAATCGCCGCCGTGGACATGGCCCTGTGGGACATCAAGGGCAAGATGGCGAACATGCCGGTCTACCAGCTCCTGGGCGGCGCGTCACGCAACGGCTTGCGGGCCTACGGCCACGCGTCCGGCGCGGACATCGAGTCGCTGTTCGATTCCGTCCGTGAGCACCTGGAACTGGGCTACAAGTCAGTCCGCATCCAGACCGCTGTCCCCGGCATTAAGGCCGTCTACGGTGTTGCTGCCCAGGCCCAGGCCTCGGGCGAGCGCTACGACTACGAGCCTGCCGGCCGCGGCGCCTTCCCCGTGGAGGAAGACTGGGACACCCGCGCGTACCTGCGCCACCTGCCCACCGTCTTCGAAGCCGTGCGCAACGAATTCGGTCCCGAGCTGCCGCTGCTGCATGACGGACACCACCGCATGACCCCCATCCAGGCCGCCAAGCTCGGCAAGGCCCTGGAACCGTACGACCTCTTCTGGCTCGAGGACTGCACCCCGGCCGAAAACCAAGAAGCACTGCGCTGGGTCCGCCATCACACCACCACCCCGCTGGCCATTGGTGAAATCTTCAACACCGTGTACGACTACCAGACCATCATCAAGGAACAGCTGATCGACTATGTGCGCGCAGCCTCCACCCACTTCGGCGGTATTTCCCCGCTGAAGAAGGTCATGGACTTCGCCGCCCAGTACCAGATCAAGTCCGGCTTCCACGGCCCCACGGACATCTCCCCGGTAGGCTTCGCCGCCCAGCTGCACGTGGGCCTGGCCATCCACAACTACGGCATCCAGGAATACATGCAGCACTCCGACAAGACCAACGAGGTCTTCGAGCAGTCCATGACCTTCGTGGACGGCTACCTGCACCCGGGCGACAAGCCTGGCATCGGCGTCGAATTCAACGAGGAAGCCGCAGCGGCGTACCCGTATCAGCAGGCCTACCTGCCGTACAACCGCCTGGTGGACGGAACGGTGCACGACTGGTGACCGCCACTACATCCCCCTCCACAGCGGGAGCCTCCGGTCCCCGCGTCATCGTTATGGGCGTCTCCGGCTGCGGCAAGACCACCATCGGTGACCTGGTGGCCCGCGAGCTGGGCGTTCAGTTCCTCGACGGCGATTCCCTCCACCCGGTGGAGAACGTCGCCAAGATGGCAGCGGGCACTCCGCTGACCGACGAGGACCGTTGGCCGTGGCTCGCCACGGTGGGCTCTGAACTGGCAGCCGCCAAGGGCGGCCTGGTTCTGGCCTGCTCGGCTCTTCGCCGCAGCTACCGCGACGCCATCCGCGCCCAGGCGCCGGACACGGTGTTCCTGCACCTGCACGGCAGCAAAGACGTTCTTAGGGCACGGACCGAAGGCCGCTCCGGGCACTTCATGCCGCCCGCGCTGCTGGAATCCCAGCTGGCCACCCTCGAAGCGCTGGAAGCCGACGAGGCAGGCATTGTGGTGGACATCGCCGGTCCAGTGGACCAGGTCGTGGCCGACGCGTTGGCGGGCATCGCAGCTGCGGTGACTGCCGCCGTCGGAACCTCCGCCACCGGTGCCACGGGCACCCCACTGCGCCAGTTCGACGTCGACCTCCAGGCCGCGCCGTTCTACCTCGACGATGCAGCGGTCACCTGGGTGAACACCACGCTGGAATCGATGACGCTTGAGGAAAAGATCGGGCAGCTGTTCATCAACCACAACAACGATTACTCCCCGGAATACCTCGATGGTGTGCTGGAGAACTTCCATGTGGGTGGCATGCGGTACCGGCCAGGCCCGTCCGCTGCCGTGCAGGAACACATTCGGCACGCGCAGTCGAAGTCCAAGGTGCCGCTGCTGGTGGCGTCCAACCCGGAAATGGGTGGCGCCGGAAGCTGCGACGACGGCACGTTTGTATCCACGCACCTGCAGGCAGGTTCGCACCCGGACAAGTCCATCGCACACCGGATGGGGCAGGTTGCCGGCGTTGAAACCGCAGCCCTGGGCTGCAACTGGGCCTTCGCCCCGATCGTGGACATCCACTACAACTGGCGGAACACGGTCATCTCCACCCGGGCCTTCGGCAACACGCCGGAGATCGTGGTGGAGCGGGCCAAGGAGTACTTCGACGGCATCAGTGAATCACCCACTGCCTGCGCCATGAAGCACTTCCCGGGCGACGGCATGGACGAGCGCGACCAGCACGTGGTCACGTCCTACAACACCCTCGGCTACGACGAGTGGAACAAGACGTACGGCCACGTCTACCGCGAAATGATCGGGCACGGCGTGCAGTCCATCATGATCGGGCACATCGGCGCTCCGGAGCTTTCCCGGCACTTCCGCCCGGGCCTGGCGGACAAGGACATCCGTCCCGCCACACTGGCCCCGGAACTGCTCCAGGACCTGCTGCGCGGCGAACTCGGCTTCAACGGGCTCATCCTCACGGACGCCTCGCAGATGATCGGGCTCACCCAGGCTATGAAGCGCAAGGACCTGGTTCCTGCGACCATTGCCGCCGGTTGCGACATGTTCCTGTTCTTCCGCAACGCCGACGAAGACTTCCAGTACATGCTGGATGGCTACAAGTCCGGCGTCATCACCGAGCAGCGCCTGCATGACGCCCTGCGCCGCATCCTTGCCCTCAAGGCCTCGCTGGGGCTGCACCTGAAGGACCGCAACGAACTGGTTCCTCCGGTGGAGGCACTCGCTGTGATCGGCAGCGACGCCCACCGCGCCATCGCTGCGGAGATCGCGGACAAGACCGTCACCCTGGTCAAGGACACGGCGCATAACCTGCCCATCCGGCCGGAAACGCACAAGCGGATCCGCCTGTACGGCATCTCCGGCGGCTCGGACTTCACCATGGCCGATCCGCTCGGCTACCTGGACACGGTCAAGGACGAGCTGGAGAAAGCCGGCTTCGAGGTGCACCTGTTCAAAACGGCCGCTCAGCGCAGTGCTGCGGGGGAGACGGGCATCAACTTTATGTCCGTCATCTCCGAGGAAGCCACCGGCGATTACGCGGACAAGTATGACGCCGCGTTTGTCTTCGCCAACGTCAAGGGCTTCGCCCAGGAAGCGGCCATCCGGATCAAGTGGTCCACCCCGATGGCCGCGGAAATCCCTTGGTACGCCACCGAGGTTCCCACAGTATTTGTGTCGCTGAACCAGCCCAACCACCTCATCGACGTGCCGATGGTCAAGACCGCCATCCACGCCCATGCGGGAACCGTGGAGGCCATCCGGGCCACGATCGAGAAGATCATGGGCAAGTCCGAGTTCCAGGGGACGTTCAACGAGAACGTTTTCTGCGATTCCTTCGACACCCGGCTCTAGGGTTATCGCTGCGGTTTTGGGCTGACGACTCGCAGATGGAATGGCGCTACGCGTATACGCGTAGCGCCATTCCATTTCTGCGTCACAGGGCCATTTCCGCGTCGGGGCCTCCAGTAAACTGGAGACCATGACTGCCACCCCTGATGCTGCTTCCAACACTGCTGCCCGTGCCCGCCTGCTGGAACTGATCAAGGAACTGGCCGTGGTCCGCGGCAAGGTGATCCTGTCCAGCGGCGCCGAGGCCGACTACTACATCGACCTTCGCCGCATCACGCTGCACCATGAAGCCTCCAAGCTGGTGGGCCAGGTCATGCTGGCACTGACGGACGACGCCGGGATCGACTTTGAGTGCGCCGGTGGCCTGACCATGGGTGCTGACCCCGTGGGCACCGCTGTTATGCACTCCGCCGTGGACGCCGGTCGCACCGTGGACGCCTTTGTGGTCCGCAAGGCCCAGAAGTCTTACGGCATGGGCCGCCAGGTTGAAGGTCCGTCGGTTGAGGGCCGCAAGGTTCTGGTGCTGGAGGATACGTCCACTACCGGCGGCTCGGCCCTCACTGCTGTTGAGGGTGTCCGGAAGGCCGGCGGCAACGTGGTTGCCGTGGCCGTCATCGTGGACCGGGACACTGGCTCCAAGGAAAGAATCGAAGCCGAGACCGGCGTCCCGTACCTGTTCGCCTTCGGCAAGGACGAGCTGGGCCTGTCCTAGCCCGGCCTCTCCTGGCGGGTTCGGCCCCTCCTGGCGGGTCCAGCAGCCGCCCGCGCCCAGGGTTGCCCGGGGCCGTGGCCGGCCTCAGGGTTGCAGCGGCGGCTTCCGCTGTGGCTACGGTAGAGGTGTGCCGTACAGGGGGGAAGCAGATCCGCAGGAACAGCCAGGAGCTCATCAAGCCCGGCTGCTGGCCAATGCCGCCGCACTCAAGCGGTTTTCGCGCCGCGGGTTCCTGGCCGGCACGGGCGCCTCGGCCCTGCTGGCGGCGGATATGCTGGTTACCCGCCGGGTCCAGGCGGAGCGGCAGGTCAACCGGATCCTGCAGGTCGCGGACGACTTCGCCGACGCCTACTACCCGAACGCCAGCTGGTTCCTCTTCCCCGGCTACAAGACCAGCTGGGAAGAGGCGCTCTGGATCCTGAACGCAATGCGTGGTGCGCTGAACAAGCGCGGCCAGCTCGCCGCCGTCGGCTATTCCAACCAAGGGCTGGACATCGACGAGGTGGTGATCGCCGTCATCGAACACGTCCGGGCGAAAAAGCTCACGAAGCTCTTCTTCTACGGCCACAGTTTCGGCGGCATGGTGGCCACCCAGGTGGCCGCGCGGCTCAGGGAATTCCACGGCGTGGAGGTGGACTTCATCCTGCTGGACTCCAGCCCCTACAGCCGCAGCGACGTGCTGGACGAGAGCTGGTTCGACGGCGTGGTGTTCCTGTACGAGAGCGGCTTCCGTGTCCCGTCCGTGGTCCGCGGCAGCTACGAACTGGGGGAGCGCGTCATCCACAAGGACGAGCGGACCTGGCGGCAGATCCTGGACCAGACCATGGAGCAGCTGTCCCCGATCGCCCCGTCCAGTGTGCTCATCCAGTCCGAGTCGGCGTACATCTACCACTTCGACGGAAACCGGTTTGTGGACAAGCTCGGCGGCACGCGGATGGCGTACATCGGCAACCCGAAAGACCGCACCGTCCGTTACCAGACGGCCAAGGACGCGTGGTCGGCAGCGTTCCAACCCCACATGGTCTCCATGGACCTGCAAACGGACGGGGCCCTGCCGGCGCACGCGAGCCCCGGCTGGAATCCGCTCATCTACCGGCCCATCGTGGAGCGGCTGATGGACGACTTTTTCCCGCTGCCCCGCGGCGGCTCGAAGGTGACGGTCTTCTAGATCTGGTTCTTCAGGTCGGCCACGGAGTTCAGGACCTGGTTCGGCCGGAACGGGTAGGAGGCGATATCTTCTCGCTGCGTGATGCCGGTCAGCACCAGGACCGTGTGCAGGCCGGCCTCCATGCCCGCGACGATGTCCGTGTCCATCCGGTCCCCGATCATGGCGGTGGTCTCGGAGTGCGCATCGATCTGGTTCATGGCCGACCGGAACATCATGGGATTCGGCTTGCCCACAATGTACGGTTCCCTGCCGGTGGCCTTGGTGATCAGGGCCGCGATGGCGCCGGTCGCGGGCATGGGTCCATCCTTGGACGGGCCCGTGGCATCGGGGTTGGTGGCGATGAAGCGGGCCCCGGCCAGGATCAGGCGGATGGCCATGGTGATGGCCTCAAAGGAGTAGGTCCGGGTTTCGCCGAGCACCACGAAATCCGGGTCCTGGTCGGTGAGGATGAAGCCTGCCTCGTGCAGCGCCGTCGTCAGCCCTGCCTCGCCGATGGTGTAGGCGCGGTTCCCGGAACCGGAACCCCGCACCTGGTCCTTCAGGAACTGCGCGGTGGCCAGCGCCGAGGTCCAGATGTTCTCCTCGGGGATCTCCAGCCCGGAGGCCCGGAGCCGGGCGGCGAGGTCGCGGGGCGTGAAGATCGAGTTGTTCGTCAGCACCAGGAACCGCTTGGACGTGTCCACCCAGCGCTGGATCAGTTCGGCGGCCCCTGGGACGGCATGGTTTTCGTGGACGAGTACGCCGTCCATGTCTGTCAGCCAGCATTCGATCTCCTGGCCGCTGCGGTAAACCGCCGGTGAACCCTGTACCTGGTCTGCTTCTGCCACGTTTACCTCCGCCGGTGATGAATGCTCCAGTGGTCCAGTCTAGTGTTGAGGGGTGAAACAAACGCCCGGAAACCCAGTCGAACCTCATCCGATTCCAGCGGAGGAGCCAGCGCCCGAGGAGGCCTCGGAGCCAAAGGCGGAGGTCGGCGTCGGGCCCTGGGACGGCGAGCTGCCCGCGGGCGACCACTGGGATCCGGAATTGCTGGCCGACGGCGACCGCCGCAACGTGGTGGACCAGTACCGCTACTGGAAGCATGACGCGATCGTGGCGGACCTCGATTCGAAGCGGCACAACTTCCACATCGCCATCGAAAACTGGCAGCACGACCTCAACATCGGCACCGTGGTGCGCACCGCCAACGCGTTCCTCGCCAAGGAAGTCCACATCATCGGACGACGCCGGTGGAACAGGCGCGGGGCGATGGTCACCGACCGTTACCAGCACGTCCGCCACCACCCCACCGTGGAGGACTTTGTGGTGTGGGCGCAGGGGGAGGGGCTCGCGATCATCGGGATAGACATCTTCCCGGACTCCGTGCCCCTGGAGACGTATGAGCTGCCCAAGGACTGCGTCCTGGTGTTCGGCCAGGAGGGGCCCGGGCTGAC
The DNA here is from genome assembly GCF_023913755.1 of Pseudarthrobacter cellobiosi. Classification (GTDB taxonomy): domain Bacteria; phylum Actinomycetota; class Actinomycetes; order Actinomycetales; family Micrococcaceae; genus Arthrobacter; species Arthrobacter cellobiosi. Next base: position 43,088 of record NZ_JAMXBJ010000046.1, on the reverse strand, counting down.
ACCGGAGGTCCACGAGGCGGCCCTGGCCACCCTGTCCATCGAGCAGTTCGGCTCCACCCGCTCCATCAACGCCGCCTCGGCCGCCGCGATCGCCATGCATGCCTGGATCCGCCGGCACGTCTTTAGCCAGCCCGTTCTGTAGCGCGCCTTCTGAACCCCGCCGTTGAATCCGAGACGAAACTATCGGAAATCTTCGGAGAATCCTTAGGTCCACAAGTTACCCATCAGTAGCATGTGGCTTGGATCACGCTCATTGGCGAGTGTGACACTGACTGGAGGTTCAATGAAGCATCCTTCTGTAGGCGTCTGTTCGGCCATTGCGTTGGCCGCGGTTCTCACCTTCGGTTGGGGCGCGGTGGCCTACGCCGCTCCGGCACCTGCCCTAACGCCGGCGACGACGGCCAACCCGCTCGACTTCTACTTCACCCCCGCCTCACTTCCGGCCAACAACGGCGACCTGGTCCGGACGGAGCCGTCTGTCTTCTATGTCGATCCGCTCAAGACCATCCGGGCCCCGGCCTCCGTGCAGCGCATCATGTACCGCTCCGTGAACAGTTCCGGGGTGCCTGTCGCCGTGACCGGCACAGTGCTGGTGCCGTACGCGGCCTGGACCGATCCCGGCCCGCGTCCGCTGGTCAGCTACGCCGCCGGAACCCAGGGGCAGGGGGACCAATGTGCACCGTCCCGGGCCATGGCCACCGGCGAGGAATACGAGGGGATCTTCATTGCCGGGCTGCTGGCGCGGGGCTACTCCGTAGCCGTGACCGACTATGAGGGTCTCGGCACGGCCGGAAGCCACACCTACATGGCGCGCGAATCGCAGGCGCACGCCGTCCTCGACGCCGCCCGTGCGGCCCAGCGGTTGGGGAACCCGCAGATCGTTCCCGGCGGCCCGGTGGCGCTGGCCGGCTACTCGCAGGGCGGCGGCGCCTCGGCAGCCGCCGTCGAACTTGCCCCCCAATACGCTCCGGAGCTGAACCTCAAGGGCGCTTACGCGGGGGCGGTCCCCGCCGACCTTCCCGCCGTCGGACGAAACCTCGACGGCGGCCTGTACACCGGGTTCCTGCTCTACGCGGTGACGGGAATGAGCGCCGCCGGCGGACTGGACCTGAGCCCCCACCTCAACGCTGCCGGGCGGGCGAAGGTTGCGGCGACGAACAACGAATGCACGTTGCAGTCGATTGCCTCGAGCGGCTTCCTGAACACTGCGCAGCTCACCGTGTCCGGGCAGAAGCTGAGTTCCTTGCTGGACCTCCCGGAGCTCAAGACGGTCATTGCCGAACAGAAGATCGGTAACGGCCGGGCGCCCGCGGTCCCTGTGCTGCTCTCGCACAGCGTGCTCGACGACGTGATTCCCTTTGACCAGGGCAGGCAGCTGGCCAAGCGCTGGTGCGCCGCCGGATCGTCGGTGTATTTCGATGTCACGGCCGGGGCCACCCACGTTGGCGGCTACGCGGCCGCCATCCCGCAGGCGTTCAACTTCCTGGAGCGCCGCTTCGCGGGCCGGTCCGCGGTGAGCAACTGCTGGCTGTACGGCTAAACCCCTGCACGAGATGGCATTTCGTGGCAGTCCCGGGCTCCGGCACTGCCGTGAAATGCCATCTCGGTGCGGCATGTGAGCGTAAGTGTTACCGGCCCGCGTGACCCGAAACACTGCCCCTGCACAGAAATGGCTAGGATGGTGGCTAGCCGTAAGAGGTCTACTCTCCAGGGTCACAACCCATAGACGAAAACTCAGCATAGGAGTCACCATGCCCATTGCAACCCCAGAGATCTACTCCGAGATGATCGACCGTGCCAAGGCCGGAGGCTATGCATTCCCGGCCGTCAACGTCACCTCCTCGCAGACGCTGAACGCCGCACTGCGCGGCTTCGCCGAGGCTGAGTCCGACGGCATCGTCCAGGTGTCCACCGGCGGAGCCGCCTACTGGTCCGGCGCGGCCACCAAGGACATGGTGGCCGGTTCGCTCGGCTTCGCCGCGTTCGCCCGGGAAGTTGCCAAGAACTACGGCGTCAACATTGCCCTCCACACCGACCACTGCCCCAAGGACAAGCTGGACGGCTTTGTCCTGCCGCTGCTCGCAGCTTCGGAGGCCGAGGTCAAGGCCGGCCGCAACCCGATCTTCAACTCGCACATGTGGGACGGTTCGCACGAGCCGCTCAACGAGAACCTCAGCACCGCGCGCGAACTGCTGGAACGCACCGCCGCCGCGAAGATGATCCTCGAAGTTGAAATCGGCATCGTGGGCGGCGAGGAAGACGGCGTGGAAAACGCCATCAACGACAAGCTGTACACCACGGTGGAGGACGCTCTGGCCACCATTGAAGCCCTCGGCGCCGGCGAGAACGGCCGTTACATCACGGCCCTGACCTTCGGCAACGTGCACGGTGTGTACAAGCCCGGTGGTGTGAAGCTGCGCCCGGAGATCCTCAAGGACATCCAGGCCCAAGTGGGAGCCAAACTTGGCAAGAACAGCCCGTTCGACCTCGTGTTCCACGGCGGCTCCGGTTCCTCCGACCAGGAGATCGCTGACGCCGTTTCCTATGGTGTGATCAAGATGAACATCGACACCGACACCCAGTACGCGTACACGCGTCCCGTGGTGGACCACATGTTCAAGAACTACGACGGCGTGCTTAAGGTTGACGGTGAAGTGGGCAACAAGAAGCTCTACGATCCGCGCGTCTGGGGTGCCTCCGCCGAGGCGGGCCTGTCCGCCCGCGTCGTCGAGGCAACCAAGCAGCTGGGTTCCGCTGGAAAGACCTTCTAGGAATGTCCGACGAGTTCCGCAAGAACCTCATGGGCCCGGAGCCAACGCTCCTGCCTGCCGAGACCGACGTCTACGCTCAGCTGGACGCCGGCGCCGAAGCCCTGGACCTGGTTGAAAAGCACCCCACATCGTCGCTGTTGTGGGCTGTCCTGGCGGAGGAGGCGTGGGCCGAGGGCCGCACCATCGATTCCTACGCCTACTCGCGCGTTGGCTACCACCGCGGGCTGGACTCGCTGCGCCGCAACGGCTGGCGCGGCGTGGGTCCCATCCCGTGGGAGCACGAACCCAACCGCGGCTTCCTGCGCGCGCTCTACTCGCTGGGCCGCGCGTCCGCGGCCATCGGCGAAGCCGAGGAACCGGAACGCATCGAGAAGTTCCTTAACGACTCGGACCCGNTCGGACCCGGCAGCCAAGGCAGCCATCGAGGGCTGACAACTCCGGTTGTTGAGCTTGTCGAAACGACGACGGCGGGCGGTCACCTTTCAGAAGGAAAGGTGACCGCCCGCCGTCGTAAGGTGGTCGAGCTTTTCGAGAGATGCTCCGGTTGTTAGACCTTCGCGAGTCCTGTGCGGGCCATAGCGTCGGTGTAGACGACGCGCATTTCCTCGAGGTACTGTTCCTGCCGCGCGGGCGTCCCGGCGAAGGCGCGGCCGCTGAGGGAGCGGACCTTGTAGGTCTTCAGCCCGCGGCGCCAGAGCAGCGGAACTTCGGTCTTCAGCAGCAGGTTGGCCAGGCGGTTGGCTTCGGTGCCGTGGGCCACGATCACCGAGGCGCGGGGGACCACGGCGAGGAACTTCAGCAGCGGCTTGAGGCCGGCGGAAATCTGGTCCGGCGTGAACTTGCCGTTGACCTCGCCCGGCGTATGCCACGGGTGCACGTTCCACGGCATCACGAACTCGGGGCGCAGGCCCAGCTTCCACTGGATGCCGAGCATGCGGGTGGCGGCGTCTTCGTCGCCGGCGGTGATGAAGCCGGACGGGTCAGCCTCGCCGATGTTGGAGTAGAGGCTGATGATGCGGCACTCGTCCACGTCGTGCATGGGGTCGACGTAGGGGACTTCGGTGTGGGGCTTGACGCTCTGCAGGGAATCGCACAGCTCGTTGACGGCGGCAACGTTGGGCTCGTAGCGGCGGCTCAGGAGCTGTTCACGGAGGGATTCGGGGGCCAGGGCTGTCATATAGTGCAATGTCTCCTGCGGGGCTCGGCGATGCTGCCAATCCGGAAAATGGGCGCGTGATGGGCGCGCCCGTCCGGCGTGGTTTGAAATGTGGTGTGGACCGATTCCTGGTCGATCTCTATCAGTTTAGCAAGCCCCGCGAAATGCGGGGCCCGGCCCTAACCTCCCGTGATGGACGGCACAGGGCGATCAGCCTTTTGTCAAGTTAATTGACAGCTTTCGTTTAGCTTGATTGGCTGTCTGTGACAGCCCGCAATGAGGACGTTGCGGCTGGTCGCACCCTCCATGCAGTCGAAAGAGGTAACGTACCGTGAACAAAACCCTGGCAACTTTAAGGACCGCGGCCGTATCTGGAGCCCTGGTTCTGGCGGCACTCGCCGCGCCGGCACCGTTGGCCCAAGCCGTGGGCGAAGGCCCCAACTATGACGGCAACGGCCAGATCACCACCTCGAAACTGGCAACCTATGACGAGTTGGTCTCCTTCCTGAAGGATCAGGACACCCGCCAGCCAGCCATGGATCTGGAAGTGATCGGCCAGACTGTCAAGGGCCGGGACATCCACCTGGTGAAGTACATTTCGGACCCGGCCAAACCCACCATCCTGTACCTGACCCAGCAGCACGGAAATGAGCAGCTGACCACCGAGGGTGCCATGGCATTCGTGAAACACCTGGGAACCGGGAAATCGGGGGACATCCTGGACGGAGTGAACATCCTCATCGTTCCCATGCTCAACGCCGACGGCGCGATGGGAGATGTGAACTTCCCGCTGGATGATTACCTGGCCAAGGGCGACCGCCACATGACGCGGTACAACGCCGAGGAGGTGGACCTGAACCGTGACCACGTAGCCAAAATCCAGCCCGAAACCCAGGCGCTCCACAACAACGTCATTCGCAAGTACAACATTGACTACATGATCGACCTGCACCACCAGGGCACCCGGAGTGAACGCGACGGAAAGCTGGTCTCCGGGTCCATCCTGTACCCCACCACGCCCAATGCCGATCCGGCTGTTGTAGAAATGTCCAAGCAGTTAGGCGCCGTGGTCTTCAACAACGTCGACTCCACCGGCTGGGGCCACTTGGGCAAGTATGTGGGCGGCAGCGCCGAGACCATCAGCCGCAACGGCATCGCAGTGGAGTACGGGATCGCCACCCTGCTCTTCGAAATGCGTGGCATGTCTGATCACTATCTAGACGGCTACGCCCTCGGGCTCCGCAGCAACGGTTACCTGATCCAGCAAACGGTGACCACGCTGACGGCCACTGCGGCGGCCATCGCTGACGGGTCGATTGCCGACGCCGACACCTCCTTCTGGGACAGCCTGGACACCCAGACGTCCCGTCCCGGCGAGGAAGCTGACGACGAGTAGTAGATCACGGGAAGTCTGCCCGTGGTCCTTTGCCGCGCGCGAAGGGCCATGGGCACCCTATTGAGTGGACAAAGTCCGTGATCGGCTAAACTTGGGTGGTAAGAGCCCCGGACTCTTGCGTGGTTGGCCGCCGTAGCGGTCCGGCCAGGCTATGGCCTTCGGGGCATTCTCATGAACGGCGCTACGCAGGACTGCCATTTCGGTGGACGGACCTGTGCGGCCCGAACGAATGGGGGAGGATCCCATGCCAGCAATCGTGATCGTAGGAGCCCAGTGGGGCGACGAAGGAAAAGGCAAGGCCACCGATCTTCTGGGCGGCCGCGTTGACTACGTCGTAAAGCCCAACGGCGGCAACAATGCCGGGCACACCGTCGTCGTAGGCGGTGAGAAGTATGAGCTCAAACTCCTTCCGGCCGGCATTTTGAGCCCCAACGCGATTCCGATCATCGGCAACGGCTGTGTGGTGAACCTCGAGGCCCTGTTCCAGGAGATCGAAGGCCTGCAAGCCCGCGGCGCGGATACGTCCAAGCTGCGCATCTCCGCCAACGCGCACCTCGTGGCGCCCTACCACCAGGTCCTGGACAAGGTCACCGAGCGTTTCCTCGGCAGCCGCGCCATCGGCACCACCGGCCGCGGCATCGGCCCCGCCTACATGGACAAGGTGGCCCGGCTGGGCATCCGCGTCCAGGACGTCTTTGACGAGTCCATCCTCCGCCAGAAGGTGGAAGGATCCCTGCGCCAGAAGAACGAGCTCCTGGTCAAGGTCTACAACCGCCGCGACATTGTGGTGGACGAGATCGTGGACTACTTCCTGGCTTTCGCCGAGCGCCTGCGCCCGCTGGTCATCGACAGCACCCTGGTCCTCAACAACGCCCTGGACGAGGGCAAGGTTGTGCTTATGGAAGGCGGCCAGGCCACGTTCCTGGACGTCGACCACGGCACCTACCCGTTCGTGACCTCCTCCAACCCGACCGCCGGCGGCGCGTCCGTTGGCTCGGGCATCGGCCCCACCCGGATCTCCCGCTCCATCGGCATCATCAAGGCCTACACCACCCGTGTTGGCGCCGGACCGTTCCCCACCGAACTGTTCGACGAGATGGGCATGTACCTGCAGAAGACCGGTGGCGAGTTCGGCGTAAACACCGGCCGCCCGCGCCGCTGCGGCTGGTACGACGCCGTCCTGGCCCGCCACGCTTCCCGCGTGAACGGCTTCACGGACTACTTCGTCACCAAGCTGGACGTCCTCACCGGCATCGAGCAGATCCCGGTCTGCGTTGCGTACGACGTTGACGGCGTGCGGCACGACGAAATGCCCATGACGCAGACCGAGTTCCACCACGCAGTGCCCATCTTTGAGTACTTCGACGGTTGGACCGAGGACATCACCGGTGCCCGCACCCTGGAGGATCTCCCCGAGAACGCCCGCAACTACGTGCTGGCCCTCGAAAAGCTCTCCGGCACGCGTTTCTCCGCGATCGGCGTCGGCCCGGACCGCGACCAGACCATCGTGGTTCACGATCTGATCAACGACTAACGGCCTGTAAGGCACCACGACGGCGGGTCACCTGGAAAGGTGGCCCGCCTTTGTCGTCTGCTGACCCAAGTGACTCGCACTTAGCGTCCTCAAAAACGGTTTTCGCGACGTTAACTGTCAGTCACTTGGGAATTTACACAGGGTTTACGCGGCCGGTCTTGTGAGTCTGCAGGCGGGCCGGACAGACTCTTAAGCACACGCTGAACCCGATCAGCAGAACATTGGACCAGACCCGTAGGTACCGGACGCAGCGATGCTTCCGGCCGGCCGGGGCGAAGACGTCGCCCGGACGGGACCCACAAACCGGAAGGATTTACCATGGCCGGGAAGTTTGAAGTTTTCTTGGACTCGGATTCACGGTTCAGGTTCCACCTCAAGGCACCGGATGGCACTGTGGTGGCCGTATCCGGGGCCTTCGAGGATAAGTCCGCAGTGGCCGCAGGGATCGCCGCCGTGCGCGAATGCGCCGGGACAGGGCTGGTCACCGATCTCTGCCCCGCCGCCAAGGTTGCACCCCCGGCCCCCGTGCCAGCCCCTGTGGTGGTCCCCGTCCAACTCCAGCCGGACTGTGGGGACCAGCGCGTTCCCGCCGCCAGGGCACACACCTTCGTCCTTGCCAAAACACCGCGCCGAAGGGTGACCGCGCAGAGCTGGGCGTGAGCCGCGCCGGACGTAGTCAGCTCAAGAATCCCCCCCACGTCACGGCTGCGGAAAGTTTTTTGTCCGACGGCGTAACCCCTGCGGTGCCTTGAGCGATTACCCCTATGAAGCGCCGGTCTGGAACTTGTCCCCCATCATGTTCCAGACCGGCTCTTTTGTTACTGGAGGGTAAAGTTAGCTGGCGAGGGCATTCCGCGGATGACGTGCGGGCCCAAGCTGAGCCAGCCCAGTCCCCTCCACCGAAGGCCCTGTGTCCGTGACCGATGCACTGACAGACGACGTTATGCGTGCGCGCGCCCGTGATCCGGAGCTCTTCAGCATTGTGTACCGAACCTACGCGCCACAGGTCCTGGGCTACCTCACAGCCCGCGGGGTAGAAGATCCGGAGGCGGCTATGCAGGAAGTCTTCCTTACCGTCCTGCCACGGCTGCAGAGGGTTACCGGCGGCGTGGCCGGGCTGCGCACATTTGTCTTCTCCGTGGCGCACGCCAGGATGGTGGACGATCACCGGCGCCAGCAACGAACACCCATCAAACTTCCGTTCGAACCGGAGCTGGACGGACGCGAGGAGTCCTCCGCTGAGGCCGAGGTGCTGCAACGGATCTCCCCGCAGGAGGTCGCGGATCTCCTGAACGAGCTGCCGGATGAACAGCGGGAAGTGTTGTCGTTACGCCTCGTCGCGGGCCTCACAGTGGACCAGGTGGCCGCTGTGATGGGCAAGAGTGCCGGCGCCGTCAAGCAACTCCAGCGCCGTGCATTGATCCGGCTGCGCGAGCAGTCCGCAGTGAAGGAGTACGTGGCGCCATGACGTTTAATGCCAGCTCCCTGATCCGGACCATTGATGAAATGCTCCTTGACGCCGGTGTGGACGATGCCGCCGGTCTCCGCGAAGCCCTTCTCGCGGTGGGCTCCCTAGGCTCCCTGCCTGTACCCGAGCCCGGTCCCGAACTGGCGGCGCTCCTGTCAGGCCAGACCCCCCAGCTTGCCCGGCACAGGCTCCTCCGGAAGCACCGGACCACCGTTGTGGGCCTTTCCGTCATCGCGGGGATGGGGCTGGGCGTCACCGGGGTGGCCGCCAGCGGCACCGCTCCGGACGCGCAGGCCAGCAGTTCCATCCAGCAGTTGTTGCAGGACTGGGCTCCTGGCTGGTCCATCGCAGGGACTCCCGCCGGCAGCCGGACCGCCGCGAATCCGGCGGAGGCGCAGTTGCGCGCGGAGCCGGCAACCCGCGACGACGGAGCGCCGGCACAGCCGGAAACTGTTGAACGGGAAACTGCCCCGCCACCGAACGGTCCGGAAAACGCAGGCCAGAACCGGGGCACGGAGCCGGCAGGCCGCGGAAACGGCACGTCGCCCGGCAAGTCAAAGACGGACGACGGCGGCGCGCCGGGGAACGCTGCGGGTGTCCCCCCTGGCGGTGCTGCTTCCCAGGACGCTGCCACCCAGGAAAGCAAAGGTCCTGCCAAGGCCGCCACTGACGCCGCTGCCGAGCTCGACAAGGCCGGAAAGCTGGTTGCCGGTACTCTGGCCGAAGCCGCGGGGGAGTCCCTGACGTCGGCCATCGTCCCCCCAGCACTGACAGAAAAAACCGGGGCCGGCAACGCGGGCCCCGGTTCAATCTGGCTGAAGAAGTTGACCCGCTGATCAGGTTTGTGTCAGGAAGCGCCTGTCCGTCAGGAAAGCAGCTGCCGCTTGGAGGAGATCACTCCGGTGTCGAAACCGGCCAGGTGCAGCCCGCCATGGAACCGGGCATGCTCGATCTTCACGCAGCGGTCCATCACCACGTTGAGCCCGGCGGCTTCCGCGTCCGCGGCCACGTCCTCATGCCAGGAACCGAGTTGCAGCCAAAGGGTTTTGGCGCCGGCCGCGATGGCCTCGTCCAGGACGCCCGGGAGGTCATCGTGCTTGCGGAACACATCCACGATGTCCGGGCTCTCGGGAAGATCGGCCAGTGAGGCGTAGGTCGGTTCACCAAGGATCTCCTTGACCACGGGGTTCACGAAGTACACCTTGTACCGCGTGGACGATTGCAGGTACGTCGCCACAAAGTAGCTCGCCCGGGAGGGCTTGTCCGAGGCGCCCACGATCGCAATCGAGGTGGCTGCGCGCAGCAGGTTCAGGCGTTCCGGAGCCGAAGGTCCGGTCCAGGTTCGTTCGCTGGTGCTCATACGTTGGCTCCAATCGTGCAGGAATCCACGGTCCCGACGAGCTCGACCACCGGTTCCGAGGCCGCGTCCAGTGCCTGGTCCAGGTCCCACAGGATGTCGTCGATGTCCTCCAGGCCCACGGAAATCCGGACCAGGTCCTCGGGCACGCCCGCAGATTCCAGCTGGACCGGGCTCAGCTGCTGGTGCGTGGTGGAACCCGGGTGGATCACCAGAGTGCGGGAATCACCCACGTTGGCCAGGTGCGAGGCCAGCTGCAGGGATTCGATGAACTTCTGCCCGGCCGTGCGGCCGCCCTTCACCCCGAAGGAGAACACGGAGCCGGGGCCCAGCGGCAAGTACTTTTTCGCGCGCTCAAAATGCGGGTGCGAGGGAAGCCCGGAGAAGTTGACGTACGCCACCCGGGGATCGGCCTCGAGCCATTCGGCCACGGCCTGGGCGTTTTTGAGGTGTTCGTCCAGGCGCTGCGGCAGTGTTTCCACGCCCTGCAGCAGCTGGAAGGCCGAAAGCGGGGAAAGTGCCGGGCCGATGTCCCGCAGCTGTTCGCAGCGCAGTTTGGTGAGGAAGCCGTACTCGCCGAAATTGCCCCACCAGGAGACATCTCCGTAGGACGCCACCGGCTCGGTCATGGTGGGGAACTTGCCGTTGCCCCAATCAAACCGGCCGCTCTCCACGATCACGCCGCCCAGCGTGGTGCCGTGCCCGCCCAGGAACTTGGTGGCGGAGTGGATCACGATGTCGGCGCCGTGTTCGATCGGGCGCACAAGGTACGGCGTGCTCAGGGTGGCGTCGACCACGAGGGGGACGCCGGCGTCGTGCGCTACCTTGGCCAGGGCCGCCAGGTCCTGGACTTCCGACGACGGGTTGGCCACCACCTCGACGAAGATCGCCTTGGTGTTCTCCTGCACCGCCGCGGCATAGTCCGCGGGGTCGGTGCCGGGAACGAAGGTGGTGTCAACGCCGAAGCGGCGGAGGGTCACGTCCAGCTGGGTGACGGTGCCGCCGTAGAGCTGGGAGGCTGCCACGATGTGGTCGCCGGACTGGGTCAGCGCAGCGAACGTGATGAACTCCGCGGCCATGCCCGACGACGTCGCCACCGCGCCGATGCCGCCCTCCAGCGAGGCGATGCGCTCCTCGAACGCTGCCACGGTGGGGTTGCCGATGCGGGAGTAGATGTTGCCGTACTTCTGCAGGGCGAAGAGGTTGGCGGCATCCTGGGTGTCCTTGAACACGAAGGACGTGGTCTGGTAGATGGGCACCGCACGGGCGCCATGCTCGGCGTCGGGGGTGCCGCCGGCGTGCAGCGCGCGGGTGCGGAAACCGAACTTGCGGTCAGCCATCAGACAGCCACCGACTCGGCGGCTGCGGCAACCGGCGTCCCGGACACGTCCAGCTGGGTGCCGTTTTTGCGGGCCAGGTCGGCTTCGAGTTCGCGGACGATCGGCAGGATGTCCTGGCCGAAGGCGGCGACTTCCTCCTGGAAGTGCAGGTAGCCGGTGAGGAAGAGGTTCACGCCGATCTTCTTGTAAGCCACGATCCGTTCGGCGATCTGCTCCGGGGTGCCGATCAGCTGGGTCTTGAAGCCGTCGTTGTACTGGACCAGGTCCTCGAAGCTGGAGTCGGCCCACATGCCCTTGCCGTCCTTGGTGGACGCGCCGGCTTCCTGCACGGCGTCGCGGAAGCCCTGGACTGCCGGCTTGTGTGCCTTCTCAACGATTTCGCGCAGCGTATCGCGGGCTTCCTTCTCGGAATCACGGGCGATCACAAAGCCGTTGAGACCGAAGCGGGGGGCGGCCAGGGCACCGTCGTTGCCTCGGCCGGTTTCGCCGGACGCTGCCACCACGCCGGCGATATTCTCCTTGAAGCCTTCCAGGTCCTTGCCGTTGGAGAAGTACCAGTCGGCCACACGGCCCGCAGTGGCCTGGGCCGCCGTCGAGTTGCCGCCGAAGAAGACCTCGGGGTGGGCGCGGCCGGGAACGTCCACGGGGGCCGGGTTCAGGGTGAAGTCCGTGATGTTGTAGTACTTGCCGGCCTGGCTGTACTCCTGCTCGGTCCACAGGCCGCGCAGCACCCTGATGAACTCCTCGGTGCGGACGTAGCGTTCGTCGTGCTCCAGCCAGTCAAGGCCGAAGTTGGTGAACTCGTTCTTGAGCCAGCCGGAGACGATGTTGACGGCGGCGCGGCCGTTGGAGATGTGGTCCGCGGTGATGATGTATTTGGCCAGCACACCGGGGTGCCACATGCCCGGGTGGACGGCGGCGATGACCTTGAGACGCTCCGTGGCGGCGAGCAGGGCAAGGCTGAAGGACGTGGCCTCGTGCTGCTTGTCGGCCCCGTAGGACGCGGCATACCGGGTCTGCGTCAGGGCGTACTCGAAACCGGAGTTCTCGGCGATCTGCGCGAGCTTCTTGTTGTAGTCAAAGTCCCAGCCGGTGCGCTGTTCGATCGTGGAGACCACCAGGCCGCCGGAAACGTTCGGCACCCAGTACGCAAACTTGAGCGGCTCTGAAAGGCGGGCAACGTTGCTGATGTCTGTCATGAGTTTTCCTTTACTAGGGTCCGCTCGCGCAGGACGTCCTGGATTCCGGCGATCGCCGGTTCGTTTTGGAGCGAGGTGGTGTCGCCCAGGGCGGTCCCCTCGAATAATTGGGTGAGCAGCCGGCGCATGATCTTGCCGCTGCGGGTCTTCGGTACGTCAGGGACGACGACGACGTCGCGCGGCTTCGCGATCGGGCCGATCGCCTTCGCCACGTGGTTGCGGAGCTCCTCGGCGATAGAGCCTGGGCCCACGACCGCCGGGTTCCCTGCCCGAGCTTGCGAGGGGAGGGGGCGGTTGGGGAGCGAAAGCCCGCGCTTTAGTACGACAAAAGCGACAATCGCGTGCCCGGTCTTGGGATCTGCCACTGGACAGACGCCGGCCTCCACCACATCGGGGTGGGACACCAGCGCTGACTCGATCTCGATGGTGGACAGCAGGTGGCCGGAGACGTTCAGGGTGTCGTCCACGCGGCCCAGGATCCAGATGTCGCCGTCGGCATCGTACTTCGCGCCGTCGCCGGCGAGGAACCAGCCCTGTTCCACATACTGGCTCCAGTAGGAGTCGTAGTAGCGGCGGGGGTTGCCCCAGACGGTGCGCGCAATAGCGGGTCCGGGGGTGTCCACCACAATGAAACCCTGGACGCCCGGCGGCACTGTATTGCCGGCGTCGTCCACGATCCTGGTACTGACGCCCGGCAGCGGGCGGGCCGCGCAGCCCGGCTTGAACTCGGTGTCCGTGGGCGCGGGGGAGAGGATGGTGGCGCCGGTCTCGGACTGCCACCACGTGTCCACCACGGGTGCGGTGCCGGCGCCGACGTTCTGGCGCAGCCAGCGCCAGGCCTCGGGGTTCACGGCCTCGCCCACGGTGCCGAGCATCCGGATGGAGGAGAGGTCGTAGCTGCCCGGCACGCCGTCCGGGAACCAGCCCATGAGGGAACGGACCAGCGTGGGCGCGGTGTAGTACTGCGTGACGCCGTAGCGTTCGATGATCTCGAAGTGGCGGCCCGGGTGCGGGGTGTTCGGAGTGCCTTCGAAGATCACCTGGGTGACGCCGTTGGAGAGCGGGCCGTAGATCTCGTAAGTGTGCGCCGTGACCCAGGCGAGGTCCGCCGTGCACCAGTGCACGTCCTGGTCACGGAGTGCGGGATCCGGGTTGCTGAAGAGGTGTTCGAAGCTCCAGGACGCCTGGGTCAGGTACCCGCCGGAAGTGTGGACCAGGCCCTTGGGCTTGCCGGTGGTCCCGGACGTGTACATGATGAACAGCGGCGTCTCGGCGTCGAACGCCTCCGGTTCGTGGACTTCCGCGGCGCTCCCGACGGCGTCATGCCACCACACGTCGCGGCCTTCAGTCATGGGGACGGCGGCCAGGTCCTCCGGCGCCGTGGTGCGGTTGATGACCAGCACGTGTTCGATCGCGTTGTCCCCGGCGACGGCGGCATCCGCGTTGTCCTTGACGGGCACGGCGACACCGCGGCGGAACTGGCCGTCCGTGGTCACCAGGAGCTTGGCGCCCGTGTCTTCGACGCGGAACTTCAGGGCTTCAGCGGAGAAGCCACCGAAAACGAGCGAGTGGATGGCGCCTATGCGGGCCACGGCGAGGGTGATGATGACGGTTTCGGGGATGACCGGCAGGTAGATGACCACGCGGTCACCCTTGGTGATGCCCAGGGCCTGCAGGGCGTTGGCCGCCTTGGAGACTTCGCACTGCAGCTCCGCGTACGTGATGGCTCGACGGTCGCCGGGCTCGCCCTCGAAGTGGAGGGCCACCTTGTCGCCGTGGCCCTTGGCTACGTGGCGGTCCACGCAGTTGAAGGCGACATTGAGCTTGCCGCCCTCAAACCAGGTGATCTCCGGGCCTTTTCGGGCTGCGGCGTCGGCCGGGACGCGGCGGTGGGCCGTGTGCCACGGCTTGCCGCCGGACGTTCCTGCTGGCTGGGCCCAGTCCAGGCGGAGGGCCTGCTGTTCCCAAAATGCCACATTGTCCGGTTGTGCTTCGCCGCGTGTTTCTTCGTGGTGCTGGGCTGCTTCGTGCTCCGCCGTGTGCTGCGCGGCGGTGGTGCTGCTGTGGCGCGCCGGCCCTCCCGACGGTGCGCCGTGCACGGCGACGTCGTTGGGCTCGGTCGAGGACCATCCCGATGAGCTGCTGGAAGGGCCGGGCGCGTCACGCAGCCCTGCTTCGACCGCCGTCGCGTTCGAAGTGGATTGGGGAGAGCCCAGTGCGGCGGCCGCTGCTGCGGCGCTGACGGGACTCAGGGTGGACAGAGACGTGGCAGAGGATACTTCTGATGTCATAGATGTGCTCCATCGATCCTGGCGGTAGCACCCTTCACTGTTTGCCGAGGATGGTCGCCTCAACGGGTACAGCGTTTGGTCAGGGATGCTGCGGCTTCATCGATCCAGGTCTCTCGGCCGCTCGGGATGGTCACTTCCACTACAGCTGACCGTACGCTCTGCGCCAAATCGGGGTCCGCGGAACGTAATATTCGTTCACGCCAGGCATTGACGCCCGCTATTCATTCAAATATTCGATCAGGGGCCGCTCAGGGGACGATGTACGCTTGCGTCATGGTCCACGTCAACGATCCTGCCGTGATTGAGCGCCTGATGCGAAACAAAGGGCGGTGGGCCATCGTGGGCCTGACCACCAATGAGTGGCGTGCCGCCTACGACACCTCGCTGTTTATCCGCGACCGGCTCGGGATGGAGATCATCCCGGTCAACCTTCCCGGCCACCCTGTCCACGGCGAAACCGGGTACCGCACCCTGGGTGAGATTCCCACTGAAAAGCAACCCCTCGACGTCGTCGACTGCTTTGTGAACTCGCAGAAGGTCGGGGCGGTGATGGACCAGGCAATTGCGGTGGGCGCCAAAGCCGTGTGGTTGCAGCTGGGTGTTATCGACGAAGCGGCAGTGGACCGTGCCAAGGCCGCCGGCCTGGACGTGGTGATGGACGTTTGCCCCGCGCAGCAGGCGTGGAAGTACAACCTCTGACTGGTTCCCTGGACGCGCAGCTCCCGCGGCACGCGCGTGCGCGGCAGGCTCAGGGTTGGGCGACGATCAGCGCTGCATCAGTTCCGGGTAGTGGCGTTCGGTCACATCGGGATGGGCGCGCATGCGGCCCTTGAGCATGTTCAGGCCAAAGGACGCGAGCATCGGGTTGGACGGATCGTCGGAGATGCCACGGGCCTGGGCTTTGAGCTCGGGAGGCAGTGGCACCGGATCGATCACGGCATCCAACCGCGGCGACCAGAAGAAGGGGACTGAGTAACGGTCCACGCCGGGTGGCGGCGCCTGAACCCGGTGGATCGTGGCGGCGAGGTAACCTTCCGTGGCCACCTCCAGCATTTCGCCCAGGTTCACCACGAGTGCCCCGGGAACAGGCTCAACCGGTGCCCATTCACTGGTCCCAGGCGGCAGCACTTCCAGCCCGCCCACCTCGTCCTGGAGGAGCAGGGTGACGAAACCGTAGTCGGCGTGGGAGCCTACGCCCTGGTCGCCGGCCGCCTCCACCACGCCGCCGACGTAATGCACCAGCTTGCCCATCCAGGCCGGTTCGTTGCCGAAGGGCTCGTCGAAGTGGTCCTCCGGCAGCCCCAGGGAAACCGAGATCCCACGCAGCAGCTCCATGCCCACACTGGACATCAGGTCGGCCCAGGCCATGGCCGCCGGCTTGAGCTCCGGCAACGCCTCCTCGGGCCACATATTGTGCCCCTGGAGGAGCCAGTACGGCTGATCGGCCGGATAGTTGTGGACGGGCTCGCGATCCGGGGAGTAGTCGATCTGCTCGCGGGCGTCGGCCCGTCCCTGCGTGATTTCAGTGCCCATCCGGGTGTAGCCGCGGAAGTGCGGTGAAATCCTGTTGTCCAGCTTCATCCGCTCCTCGAGGGGCAGATCGAAGAAGCGTTTGATGAGGGCCAGCAGCTCCTGGGCCTGGCCGGGGGCGGCGCCGTAACCAGTGATTTGGAAGAAGCCCACATTGTGGGCGGCGTCCCGCAGCTGGTCGATGAATTCCGGGCTAAAGGAGCCGTACGGCTGGCGTGCGGCGCTCATGTCCAGAACGGGGATGATGGCCTGATCGGGTGACATCTTCGCAGACTAGCACCGCCGGGAAGGGCTTTATAGGCTCGGTCCATGGACGCAGCCCAACTCAAGGCAATATGCCTGTCATTTCCCGGTGCCTTCGAGGATTTTCCCTTCGGTCCGGAGACCTCCGTGTTTAAGGTCCGGGCTGCCGTAGCAGGTGGCGCGCGGCACGAAGCCAAGATGTTTGCGGCGTCCGCAATGAACCCCGACGACTGGTCCGTGAGCTTGAAATGTGAACCCGCCCTGGCTGAGCAGCTGCGGGCCGCCCACCCGGAAATCACCGGCGCGTGGCACATGAACAAGACCCATTGGAACGGCGTGCGGCTGGACGGAAACCTGCCCGACGCCATGGTCCGGGACATGGTGGAGGATTCCTACGATCTGGTGGTGGCCTCCCTGAGCCGCAAGCAACAGGAGCAGCTGGGATGGGCGCGGCTGTCCGGTTCTTCGGGTGAGCCCCGTTGACCGGGGAGCGCCTGGCTGCCGGCGGCCTCAACTACCCGGGCATCGGCTCCACCGAGCACGGCCGGGCGCCGGAAGGCTACCCCTGCCTCGTATCGCAGGAGTACCTGGGTGAGGGGTTGGCGCTCTACCGCCGGGTGGCGTACGGAATCCTTACATGGGAACTGCAGCGTCGGTCCGGACTGCGCGTCCGGACCGAGTCCGACGTCGTGATCCCCGGCGCGCGCGTGGTGAGCGGGTTCGGCGTCGGGCCTTTCCGTATTAATGCCCCGTGCGAGGTGGTCTGGGTGCGGCGGCCGGTGCCGGGAGACGGCCCCCAGTCAGCGGGCTTCGGCTACGGCACGCTGCCCGGCCATCCTGAACGCGGCGAAGAAGCCTTCGAAGTTGAGATCGGCGCTGACGGGCGGGTGTTCCTGAAGATCACCGCCTTCAGCAGGCACGCGAACTGGTTCTACCAGGCGGGAGGCCTGCTGGCCCGGGCGGCGCAACGGCACATCACTTCGCGATACGTTGGAGGGGCACGCCAACTCGCCGCAGGTGAAAGCTGATCAGGAGAAGGTACATGCTGGACCAATCGACCCTTGACCGCCTATGGAACTTTGGGGATCCCGAGCTGTCCGAACAGCGCTTCCGGGACGCCCTTGCTGACCCAACCTACGACACCTACGAAAAGGCCGAACTCGCCACGCAGCTTGGCCGGGCCATTGGCCTGCAGGGCCGCTACGAGGAGGCGGATGCCTTGCTGGACTCCGTGGACGGCGAGGAAGAACCCACCGTCGGCGTGCGGATCCTGCTGGAACGCGGACGCGTCCTGAACTCCAGCGGCCACGCCGCCATGGCCGTACCCCTGTTCGAACAGGCAGCCGAGCTCGGCGATCACCTGGGTGAGGAGTTCCTGGCCGTCGACGCGCTGCACATGTTGGCCCTGGCAGACTCCGCCCATGCTGAGCTGTGGACCCGGAGCGCCCTCGAATACGCCTCTACCGCTCACGATCCGCACACACGGCGCTGGATGGTGGCGCTGCACAACAACCTCGGCTGGACTTTGCACAGCGCCGGCCGTTTCAACGAGGCGCTCGTGGAGTTCCAACTGGCCGAACAGTGGGCGGAACGGGCCGGAACCCCTGCGCAGCAGCAGGCTGCACGTGAGGCCATCCAGGCCTGTGACGTGGCCCTGGCCGCAGACTGAACAACCCACACCCCTGCAACAGAAGGAATACCGCATGATCTTCATCGTCGTTAAGTTCAAGGTCAAACCCGACTGGTCCGAGCGCTGGCTCGGCCTCGTTGACGGCTTTACCCAAGCGACGCGGGCGGAGCCCGGCAACCTGTGGTTCGACTGGTCCCGCAGCGTGGAGGACCCCAACGAGTTCGTGCTGGTGGAAGCCTTCAAGGACGACGCCGCCGGGGACCACGTCAACAGCCCCCACTTCAAGCAGGCCATGGCGGACATGCCGCAGGCGCTGGCCGAGACGCCGCGAATCATCAGCCGCCAGCTCGACGGCGACGGCTGGGACCGGATGGGCGAACTCACCATCTGACCGACGTCGATTGCTCCGTACGGGCCCTTTTGACCCTCCATAACGGCTCTTACGGAGCAATCGATACGATTGCTGCATGTGGATCGGCTGGATTGAATTCGACATCCTCCTCGGCGACGTCCAGAGCCTGAAGGAGAAACGCTCCGTCATCAGGCCGCTGCTGGCCGAGCTCAAGCGCCGCTTCGATGTGTCCGTAGCGGAGGTGGGGGACCACGAACAATACCGGCGCTCGCAGGTGGGCGCCGGCCTGGTGGCAGCAGACCGGGCGCATCTCGTGGAGGTGCTCACCGCCGTCGAACGCTTTGTGGCCGCCCGGCCGGAGTTTGAACTGCTCAGCTCAAGGCAGCGGGAGCTCCACAGCGAAGACTGACCCATCGATTGCTCCGTAGGCGCCCTTTTTGCGTGCCCAAAACGGCGCCTACGGAGCAATCGATGAAGGCTGTGGATAACTTCTGCAGCGAACGCGGCAGTCTGCTCTGATGAATCCATGAAGACCCCGCGCCCGCTGCCCGAGGAACTACAGAACCGTCCGTTCACAGTTGTCGAGGCGGCGCGCGCGGGAGTGTCGCACAAGCGGCTGCGACACCGGGCACTGCATCGACTCGGCAAGGGGATCCGGTCGGAAAGCTCGACGGCGGAGCTCCCCTTGAGTGAGAGGGTCCGGCCCTTCATTGAGGTCAACGAGCGATGCGCCGCGTCGCACCTCACCGCGGCGGCGATGCTCGTGCTGCCGCGACGTCAGCAGAAGGGGAATCCGGAGATGTTTCACGTCATCAGGCCTGAGGGCTCGGCACACCTGAACCGGCCGCATGTCATTGTGCACCGCATGAAGCTTTACAGCGACGAGGTCACCACAGTTGACGGAATTCCCGTGACCACTCCGGAGCGAACCTGGCTGGACATGGCGGAAATGCTCACGGTGGACGAACTTGTGGCCATGGGGGACAGTTGTGTTCGCGTGCCGAGGGCGGCGTTTGAGGACAGGGACATGCCTCTCTGCAGCCTGGCAGATCTTCAGCGAATGATCGACAGGCACAAGGGAAAGCGCGGGCTACGCAGGGCCAAGGAAGCCATCAAACTCATCCGGGTGGGCTCTGACTCGCCGCAGGAGACGCTGTTGAGGCTGGCCATGGTCAGGGCGGGGCTGCCGGAACCGGAGGTGAACGTGCCGATCATCGGCGACGACGGTAGACGCCATCACGAGCCGGACCTGTCCTACCGCAAGTACCGGATCGGGATCGAGTACGAAGGTGAACAACACGGTGAGGACGGGCAGATCGTCCGGGACATCACGCGTTCTGAAAAGTACCACACGCTGGGGTGGACTGAAGTCAGGATTTCCAAGCGGCACATGCTCAATGACGCCAAGCCTGCGGTCGCCAAGGTCCGCACAGCCCTGGTACAAGCCGGATGGCGGTCCCGGCCTTAACGAACGATTGCTCCGTAACCGCCGTTTTGAGGGTTCAAAAGGGCGGTTACGGAGCAATCGACGGGAGGGGACTAGCCGAAGTACTTCGGCAGGGTTGCCTCGTGGGCTTCGCGGAGGGCGTCCAGCGACATGGTGTCCACGCCGTTGATCTCCAGCTTGTTGCTCGCTGCGTCCACCACGCCGATGCGGGTGTGGGCAAAGCCGCGGGCCGTGCACATGTCCTTGAACCGGACTTCCTCGGAGCGGGGCACGCCAACAACTGCGCGGCCCTGGGACTCGGAGAACAACGCTGTGAACAGGTCCACGCCGTCGCGGTCCAGAACGTCCTGCAGGGCGATCCGGGCACCCACGCCGTAGCGCAGTGCGGACTCCACCAGGGCTGCCGCAAGCCCGCCTTCGGAGAGGTCGTGTGCGGAGTCCACCATGCCGTCTCGGGACGCGTTGATCAGGATTTCGCCCAGCTCGCGTTCGGCGGCGAGGTCAACCTTGGGCGGCAGTCCACCGAGGTGACCACGCATGTTGGCCCACTCGGAGCCGTCCAGTTCAGCCGCCGTCGTACCCAGCAGGTAGATGGCCTGGCCGTCCTCACGCCAGCCCGACGGCGTGCGTCGGGCGACGTCGTCGAGCTTGCCCAGCACTGCCACCACGGGGGAGGGGTGGATGGGCGTGGTGCCGGTCTGGTTGTACAGCGAGACGTTGCCGCCGGTGACCGGGATGCCCAGCACCATGCAGGCGTCGGACAGGCCGCGGATGGCCTCCGCGAGCTGCCACATCACGTCCGGGTCCTCGGGGGAGCCGAAGTTCAGGCAGTCGCTGACGGCCATGGGCACGGCGCCGGACGTGGCCACGTTGCGGTAGGCCTCGGCCAGCGCCAGCTGTGCGCCGTGGTACGGATCAAGGTAGGTGTAGCGGCCGTTGGCGTCGGTGGCCAGGGCAACGCCCAGGCCGGTTTCCTCGTCCACGCGGACCACGCCGGCATCGTCCGGGAACGCCAGGGCGGTGTTGCCGCCCACATACCGGTCGTACTGGTTGGTGATCCAGGCCTTGCTGCACATGTTCGGCGAGGCCACGAGCTCGGAGACGGCGGCTGCCAGTTCCGCGGGGGCGGAGGGGCGGCCGGTGTCCTGTACGGAGCCGGTGAAGGAATCGGCCTGTACGGAATCCTGCCATGAGGGGCGGGCGTACGGGCGGTCGTAGACCGGGCCGTCGTGGGCCACGGTGCGCGGGTCGACGTCCACGATGACTACGCCGTCCCAGGTGATGATCAGGCGGCCGGTGTCGGTGACCTCGCCGAGCCAGGAGTACTCCACGGCCCACTTGTCCATGACAGCTTCGAAGGCGGCGATGTTCTCCGGGGTGACCACGGCCATCATGCGTTCCTGCGACTCGGACATCAGGATTTCGCCCGGGGTCAGAGTGGGGTCGCGGAGCAGGACGGAGGTCAGTTCAACTTCCATGCCGCCGTCGCCGTTGGAGGCGAGCTCGGACGTGGCGCAGGAGATGCCTGCGGCGCCGAGGTCCTGGATACCCTCAACCAGCGAGCCCTTGAACAGCTCGAGACAGCACTCGATCAGGACCTTCTCGGCGAAGGGGTCGCCGACCTGGACGGCGGGGCGCTTGGACGGCTTGGTATCGTCGAAGGACTCGGACGCCAGAACAGAGGCGCCGCCGATGCCGTCGCCGCCGGTGCGGGCGCCGAACAGGACTACCTTGTTGCCCTTGCCGGAGGCGTTGGCCAGGCGGATGTCCTCATGGCGCATCACGCCGACAGCCAGCGCGTTAACCAGCGGGTTGCCTTGGTAGACGGAATCGAACACCATTTCGCCGCCGATGTTCGGCAGGCCCAAGGAGTTTCCGTAGCCGCCGATGCCGGCAACGGCACCGTGCATCACGCGGGCAGTGTCCGGGTGGTCGATGGCGCCGAATCGCAGAGGATCCATCACAGCCACCGGGCGAGCGCCCATGGAGATGATGTCGCGGACAATGCCGCCGATGCCGGTTGCGGCGCCCTGGTAGGGCTCCACGAACGACGGCGAGTTGTGGGACTCGATCTTGAACGTCACGGCCCAGCCGTCGCCCAGGTTGGTGACGCCGGCGTTTTCACCGATGCCCACCAGCATGTCCTTCTTCATCTCGTCGGTCACCTTGTCGCCGAACTGGCGCAGGTGGTTCTTAGAGGACTTGTAGGAGCAGTGCTCGCTCCACATCACGGAATACATTGCCAATTCGGCGCCGGTCGGGCGGCGGCCCAGGACCTTGACTACCTCATCGAACTCGTTCTGCTTCAGGCCGAGTTCGGCCCACGGCAGTTCAGTGTCCGGCGTCTTGGCGGCGTTCTTGACGGTGTCGATGTTGAACTTCTTGGATGAGGTCTCGACAGGCTCGACCACCGAATTGATCTCGGTCATTTGTTGCCTCCCACAATCTTGTTCAGTACGGAGGTGAAGAAACCCAGGCCGTCGGTATCGGACCCGCCGATCCCGTCCAGGGATTCGGGGCCGAAGCCAACTTCCACCGCGTGCTCGGGGTGGGGCATAAGCCCCACCACGTTGCCGGCGGCGTTGGAGATGCCGGCGATGTCGCGGCGTGAGCCGTTGGGGTTGAAGCCCACGTATCGGAACACCACGCGGCCTTCGGCTTCGAGCGCGTCCAGGACCTTTTCGTCGGCGATGTACTGGCCGTCCTGGTTCTTCAACGGCACCGTGATTTCCTGGCCGGACTCGTAGTCCAGGGTCCAGGCGGTGTTGCTGTTTTCCACACGCAGGACCTGGTCGCGGCACATGAACTTCAGGTGGTCGTTCTTGATCATGGAGCCGGGCAGCAGGTGCGATTCCGTCAGGATCTGGAAGCCGTTGCAGATGCCCAGCACGGGCAGCTTGGCATCGGAGTTGGCGGCGTCGATGATTTTGGACATCAGCGGCGCGAAGCGGGCAATTGCGCCGGCGCGGAGGTAGTCGCCGTACGAGAAACCGCCGGGGATCACGACGGCGTCCACATCACCCAGGGTGGTGTCCGCGTGCCAGAGCGGCACTGCGGTGCCGCCGGCGAGCCGGACTGCACGGGCGGCGTCGCGGTCGTCAAGGGTGCCTGGGAAAGTAACAACGCCGATCCGGGCACCGGCGAGCCGGGGCTCGGCGGCGACGGCAATTGCCTCGCCGATCAAGGGAAGTTCAGTCATCTCAGGCCTCGACGACCTCGACGTTGACGACGTCTTCGATCACGGGGTTGGACAGCAGGGTCTCGGCGGCTTCGCGGGCCTGGGCCAGGATTGCGTCGGTCACCTCGCCGTCAACCGTCAGTTCAAAGCGCTTGCCCTGGCGGACAGAGCTAAAGCTGGTGAAGCCCAGACGGGGGAGTGCACCCACGATGGCCTTCCCCTGCGGGTCCAGAATCTCGGGCTTGGGCATGACGTCAACAACGATCCGGGGCATCCGGCAACTCCTGTGCGTGAGCATTGGGTAAGGGCGCAGCGGAGTCACGCCGTCTTACGCCGTTCCGGGATGCTGGGGACGTTCTTTTTCGAACAGTGTGGACGGGCGCTCCGCGAGCTTGCTAGGCCATTCTACCGGGCCGAGCGCCGCACCCTGTATTCGGTGGGATCGGCCACAGTCATCGCGGCGGGGCGGGCTTTCGGGCGGTGGAGGACGACGGCGGGCTATGGCCTCGCGGAGCAAGCGTCACTAGGATTACCGCATGGCTGAAAAATCGAAATCTCTGCTGTTGCCGATGATGGCCGTGGCCGTTTTTGCCGGGTTGGGCCGGATGGTTATGCAGAAGATCAAGGCGGACCGGGCTGCCCGGGAAACGCGCGTGGCCGGCCCCGTGGACGAAAAGACCCGCCAGTGGATCAGTGACGTGGTTCGGACGCCCAGGCAGTAGGCGCCCGCCCCTTATCCCGGCCTCAAGTCTTTGCGCAAACCTCAACCGGGCGTCCCTGAACGGGGGCGCCCGTTTTTGTGCCTGCTGCATGTGCCCCTGCGTCGGCTGCCCTGCTGAAAATGTACTGATCCCGAACGCCCTGTCCCAGGCCTCTCCCAAGCAACTTGCGGAAACTCCTAGCCATGTGACGCTCTAAACACTATGGTCGTAGGACGTCGTATGTGGCAGGTGGTATCCCCTCGGGTGCCAAGACCGCCCTCACGGCCGAATTCTCCCGATCCGCCGCCCCGCGGCGCCTTGAAAGGATATGGATTTGCGAATTTCTACTAAGCGGAACAGGCACCGACGTATTGGCCGAACCGCAGGAGCCGGGCTGGTAGCGCTGGCGCTGCTGGCCGGATCCGGGATCGCCGCGCAGGCGGCACCGATCCCCCCGAACAACCCCACCGCTCCTCCCGGCTCATTCGCGGAGGCCAACATCGGCGCCGACCGGACTGCGGCGAACTTCTTCTACCGGATCCCGGCCCTGACCTACCTGGGCAACAACGTGGTGCTCGCTTCGTGGGACGGCCGCCCCGGCAGCGCCGCAGACGCTCCGAACCCCAACTCGATCGTGCAGCGCCGCAGCACCGACGGCGGCCAGACCTGGGCCCCGTGCAGGTCATCGCCGCCGGCCACGTGGGCGACGCCACGGGCCCCAAATACGGCTACAGTGATCCGTCCTACATCCACGACGCCGAGGCCGGCAAGGTCTTCGCGCTGTTCGTGTACTCCAAGGACCAGGGCTTCTTCGGCAGCCAGTTCGGCAACGACGACGCCGACCGCAGCGTGATCTCCTCCGCCGTGATCGAATCCTCCGACGGCGGCGTCACGTGGACGCAGCCAAGGCTCATCACCAACGTCACCAAGCCGGGCACCAGCAAGACCAGCCCGGTGGCAGGCGATATCCGCTCCAACTTCGCGTCCTCCGGCGAAGGCATCCAGCTCAAGTACGGCCAGTACAAGGGCCGCCTGATCCAGCAGTACGCCGGCGATGTGCGCCAGGCCGACGGCACCAACAAGATCCAGGCCTACAGCGTCTACTCGGACGATCACGGCGTGACCTGGCACAAGGGTGCCAACGTGGGCGACCGCATGGACGAGAACAAGACCGTGGAACTTTCCGACGGCCGCGTACTGCTGAACTCGCGCGACAACGCCAACCAGGGCTACCGCAAGGTGGCCATCTCCGCAGACGGCGGCGCCACCTATGGTCCGGTCACCCAGGACACCGAACTGCCGGACCCGGCAAACAACGGTTCCATCGCCCGGATGTTCCCGGACGCGGCTCAGGGCTCAGCGGACGCCAAGAAACTCATCTTCACCAACTCCAATTCCAAGACCGGCCGCGAGAATGTCTCTGCCCGTATCTCCTGCGACGACGGCGCCACCTGGCCCGGTGTGCGCACCGTCCGCACCGGTTTCTCCGCCTACTCCACGGTGTCCCGGCTGGAGGACGGCAAGTTCGGTGTCCTGTATGAGGGCAACTACACGGACAACATCCAGTTCGCGAAGTTCGACGACGCTTGGCTGAACTACGCCTGCGCCCCGCTGTCCGTGCCGGCCGTCACCACGGCCCCGGGTGCCACCTCGCAGGTGGCAGTCACGGTCACCAACCAGGAAGCCGCCACGCTCTCCGGCGCCAACGCCACCGTCTACACCCCGGCCGGCTGGACGGCCACCACGGTGCCCGTGCCCGACGTCGTGCCAGGCGCCTCGGCGACCGTCAACGTCGCCCTGACCGCCCCGGCGAACGCCAGCGGTCCTCAAAACCTTAACGCTGCCTTTACGACGGCGGATGGCCGGGTTTCGCAGTTCACCTTCACGGCCACCGTCCCGGTTGCTCCGCAGGTGGGGCTCACCATTACCGGAACAGCCCCGGCCCGCGACGTCATCGCCAGCCCTTATCAGGCGGGCGACGTCCTGAGCTATACGTTCGCGGTCAAGAGCACAGCCAACGTGACGGCGAATTCCGTTCCAGTGTCCGGCAACTTCGAAACCGGCTTCCTGCCGCCGGCACAAGGCGCACCCAGCGCACCCAATTGCCGGTTCAACAACCTGGCCGCCGGTGCCACCTACAACTGCACCACGGCCAAGCACACGGTGACCGCAGGGGACGTCGAGCGCGGCTACTTTGTTCCCCAGGCGAGCTTCGCCATCACGGCCAGCGCGACGCCGTCGCTCACCAAGACGGTTCCGTTCACCGGCGCCGCTGTGGCACTGCGTGATGGTCTGGTTTCCGCCAGCATCACCGGCGCCCGTGCGGACTCCGGCCGTGACCTCGCCACCGCACCGTACGCCGCCGGCGACGCTGTTCCGTACACCTTCAGCGTGAGCAACACGAGCCCGCTTGTCGAAAAAGTGGTTCCCACCGCCGGCAACTTCAGCCCGTTCGTCCCAGAAGGCCCGGGCAACTGCCGCTACGGCGTGCTGCCGGCCGGCCAGGGCTACACCTGCGCCACGCCTCGCCACACCGTGACCGCTGCCGAGGCGGAGCAGGGCTACTTCGTTCCGAAGACCACCTGGGAAGTCGGCTCGGCACGCCAGAGCAGCAAGATCTACACAGTGGACGGCGGCGAAGTGGACCTGAAGGTCCGCGACGCCAAGCTGGAAGGCACCGTTTCCGCTGAGTGGACCGACGCCGACGGCGACCGTTTCGCCAGCGAAGGCGATACGGTCTCATACGCCTACACCGTAGGCAACGCCGGCAATGTCTCCCTGACCGGGCTCAGTGCCCCGGACGCTTCCATCAGCCAGGAGGCCCTGGCTGTGGGCGGGACCGTGACGGCAACGCGCGAGCATGTCCTGACCGCTGCCGACATCGCGGCAGGCCGCCTCGACGCCGTCTCGTTCGAAGCAATGGCCACCAACGGCGCCAAGCAGGTCACGGCCACGGTGACCGGCGGCGCACTGCTGCTGAATCTCCAGCCGGCACAGCCCGAGACGGTCCCCGTCCTCGCTGTCCAGGATCTCGAGGAGCAGACGGCTCCGTTCGACCTGGGCACGCAGGACAAGTACCGCAACGGCCAGAAGGTGACCCTGAAGGGTCTCGACTACGGCCAGTGGTACTTCGTGTACCTCAACAAGAAGAGCTACGGGATCGGCTGGATTTTCCCCACTACCGACAACACGGTGGAGTTCATCCTGCCCTCGGGTGTGCAGAGCGGCCGCGACGACGTGGTGGTGCTGGACAAGAACGGCAAGCAGGTCTCCTTCGACCGCCTGCAGGTGACGCCTAAGGGTTGAGCCAGGGTGATTTCCTAGCACCAGAGAAGACCTCCGCATAGGGCCGGACTTACCCAAAGTCCGGCACTACGTGGGGGTCTTCTTTGTTCCCGCTGGTCTCCCGGGCATCCCCTAAACGCTGCATGACTGACGTATACGCCTGATGTGTCCTATGTCATATTCAGCTCTCAGTCTGTACTGTTTGTAACGGCTGGTCACAGCATTACAAAATCTGTAATGTCGTGTGCCGTTCCCAGCTGCTTCAGACCGGCAACGTGGCCGGCCGTTCCTCGTGAAAGGTGTAGTCGCTCGTGAAATCAACTGGAAAAAGCCCCATTCGGGGCGGGGGACTCCGGAAAGCGGCGGCATTGGCCGTGGGCTTGCCGCTGCTCCTTTCTTCGATGGCGATGAGCCCCGCTACCGCGGCGCCCGCTGAAGCAAACACGGCAGTTGCCTCAAAGAAGATCAACCCCGGCGACTACCCCGCCGGCCGTTACATTGTGGTCCTGGCGGAGAAGCCGGCGGCCACCTACGACGGCGGGTCTCCCGGACTCGCAGCGACGAAGCCCCGGAACGGCCGCAAGCTTGACGCCGACCGGCCCGAAGTCCAGCAGTACCAGGCGCACCTTGAGGGCAGGCAGAACGCTGTGGCCGGGTCCGAAAGCGTCCAGATCAAGCGCCAGTACACGGCTGCCATCAACGGGTTCTCGGCGGATTTGACGGCCGACCAGGCCGTTAAGCTCGCCAAGGACCCGGCCGTCCTGATGGTGGCACCGGACACGGAGAACGCGCCGGATTACTCCACCACAGACTTCCTAGGGCTCAGCGGTGAAAACGGCATCTGGAAGACTGCCTTCGGCGGGCAGGAGAATGCCGGCAAAGGCGTCGTAGTGGGCGTTATTGACTCCGGCTACACCCCCTCCAACCCGTTCTTCGGCGGTGAAGACGTGCAACCACTCGCCGGACAGGCCCAGGTGGGCGCCCCGTACCGCACCGCGGACGGCAACATCGCCATGCTCAAGTCCGACGGCGACACCTTCGTCGGTGAGTGCCAGAAGGGCCAGGGAACCGGGGCCGCGTTTGACGGCAGCGCCTGCAACTCCAAAGTCCTGAGTGCACGCTACTTCGCTGACGACTACATGGCGTACGTGGCGCCGGAGAACCGCGCGCCAGAAGAACTGATTTCGCCTGTGGATGTAGGAAGCCACGGGACGCACACTGCCAGCACGGCCGCGGGCAACGCGAACGTCCGGGCCAACCTTGGTGCAACCGATATGGGCATCACCAGCGGCGTGGCGCCGGCGGCAAAGATCTCCGTCTACAAGGTGTGTTGGGAGGACGACAACCCGGCCACGGGCGGGTGCTACAGCTCCGCCTCCGTGGCCGCGATCAATCAAGCCATCCTGGACGGCGTGGATGTGCTGAACTATTCCATCTCCGGCAGCACCTCAACCACCACAGACCCGGTTTCGCTGGCCTTCCTCTCCGCGGCCTCTGCCGGAATCTTTGTTGCCGCATCCGCCGGAAACTCCGGGCCGGCGGCAAGCACAGTGAACCACGGCGCTCCGTGGCTGACCACGGTGGCCGCGAGCTCCTTCTCCACGGAATTGCAGGGAACCGTCGAATTTGAGGACGGCAGCAAGTACCGCGGCGCCAGTCTCATGGCCGCCCCCGTTCCTGCGAGCAACGTTGTGCTGGCGGTAGGTGCCGCAGCCGCCGGCGCAGCAAACCCGGAACTGTGCGCCCCCAATGCGCTGGATCCCGCCAAAGTGACAGGGAAGATTGTTGTCTGCGACCGCGGAGTGGTGGACCGCGTAGCCAAGAGCGCCGAGGTGCAGCGTGCCGGCGGCATCGGCATGATCCTAGTCAACGTGACCACCTCCTCCGAGGACCTGGACCGCCACGCAGTCCCCACAGTGCACGTGAACCCGCCGGCCACGCAGCAGATCAAGGACAAGATCACCGCCAACCCCGGCATCAAGGTCGCCCTGGTGAACACGGACACCACCGGTCTTCCGGCCGCGCCGCAGCCGCAGATCGCCGGCTTCTCCTCCCGGGGCCCGCTGCTCGCCACCGGCTCAGACCTGCTCAAGCCTGACGTGGCGGCGCCGGGCGTTGCGGTGCTGGCAGGGGTGTCTCCCATCGGTTCCGGCGGCGACCAGTTCGGCATGATGTCCGGGACATCAATGGCTGCGCCGCATGTGGCTGGATTTGGCGCCTTGATTCTGGCCAAGAACCCCACGTGGTCTCCGGCCACTATCAAGTCAGCCATGATGACTACGGCAGCTGACATCAAGAAAGCAGACGGCACCAGGAACGGTGACGTCACCGCCACCGGCGCTGGCCAGGTGGACGTTGCACGGGTCCTCGATCCCGGCCTGGTCTACGACAATTCAGAGGACGACTACCTGAAGTTCATCCAGGGAACGGGCCTGGACCTGGGCATCCCGGATCTCGGAACAACTGCGCCGCGGGATATGAATGTTGCCTCGTTCGCGCTGGGGGCACTTACCGGGAAGACAGAAGTCACCCGGACTGTCACCGCGCTGACCCCCGGCGTTTACCGGGCCAAGGCCAGCGTTCCTGGCATCAAGGTGACGGTCACGCCGTCGATCCTTAGTTTCAACGCTCCCGGCGAGAAGCGCACCTTTAAGGTCAAGTTCGAGAACACCAGCGCTGCCTTGGGGCAGTTTGCCATGGGCAACCTCGTCTGGCAGGGTGCCGGCAAGAACGTGGCATCGCCGGTGGCCGTCCGCCCGCAGTCGGTGGTGGCGCCGGCGAACCTGGCCTTCACCTCGGAAGGAGGCCAGGGGCAGGGCGACATTCCGGTGGTTTCCGGCACGAACACGCCCGTGAACATCACCTTGGACGGACTGTCCAAGGCTGACTCCTCGGCCATCGAACTGGTTCCCGGACCGCTGGCCCTGGAAACGGACGCGTCCAACTTCGCCAAGGAGGTCACCGTTCCGGCCGGATCGCCGTTGGCAAAGTTCTCCGTCTATTCCTCCGACGAGACCGCCGACTTTGACATGGTGGTCTTCAATCCGGCGGGACAGGCGCTGCTGGCGCAGACGGCCTCTGCCAGTGAATCGATTTCGGTTCCGAACCCGGCGCCGGGCGTGTACACGATTTTTGTGAACCTCTACGCAAGCCCCAATGGGCAGCCCACCAAAGCGTCCGTGGACGCTGCGGTGCTCGGAGCCAACGTGGGAAATGCCACGGTGACCCCCAATCCGCTGCGGCTCGGGAACGGCCAGTCGGGGATTCTGAAGCTCCATTGGAAGGATCTCGCTGAGGGCTCCTATATCGGCCGGGTGACGTTCGCCGGTTCGAGCGTGCCCACCTTCGTCTCCGTGGTTGTCACACCAGGCAGTGCTGTGGCCGTCCCTGATGATGAAACGGCGGATGACCCGGCCCAGGACAAGAAAGACAAGAAGGACAGGGTCAAAAAGGAAAAGAAGAAGCAGGAGATCCCGGAGTTCTCCGGAAACCGCAACATGGATCTCTAGTTTTTCAGCAACAGCACGGGAACGCCGCCGGACCGCTTGGTTCCGGCGGCGTTCCTGTCGATGGCGGAGCTGCCGCCGATGGTCAGGTTTCGCCGCGGGAACCCGTTGTCCCGCCGAGCAGGGGAGCCATGGCGCGCCAGCGGGAGATTTCGCAGCCATCAGTTCGCCGGAAAGTCACACTGACGGGACGGCCGTTGATGGAGCCGGTCACAACGGCCACCTGCGGCCCGCCGTATTGCTGCGTGCAGAGTTTCGGGGGGCCCGGTTTGGGAAAGAAGATGTTCTCACCGAAGCGTTCCATGGCTGACAGCGCTCCTGCGGGGTCAGGCAACGTGCACCCGTCAGCAGGGTGGCCATCGCGGACTATCAGCCGGAATTCGAACTCGGGCGAGTCGGGGTCTTCCGTGACCCTGATGGTCAGCTCCAGATCCTTCATGCCGTCCCCTGTGTTCGAAGCGGTGCCAAGGCCTGCGCCAGGCGCCCTCGGAGCGCAGCAGCCTCGCCGGCGAAGGCGCGCTGATGCTCAACGTAGGCCGCTTTGCCTTCAGTGGTTTCGATCCGAATGGGCGGGTGACCCCACTCCGCGAGGTCGTAGGGGGAGGCCTGCATGTCCATGGCCCGGATCCGCCAGGACAGTTCGAAGCAATCCATGACCAGTTCGCTGGGAAGCGCGGGCAGCAGCTTGTACGCCCACTTGTAGAGATCCATGTTTGCGTGCAGGCAGCCCGGCTGTTCCATGTGCCGCTGGTTTTCGCGGCTGGGCGCCAGTTCGTTAAGTGCAATCGCGTCGGGCGTGTAAAAGCGGAAGGCGTCGAAGTGTGAGCACCGGATCCGGTTGTCCTCCACCACTTTGTCCGTGCCGGCAGACCCCAACCTCAGCTGCAGGTATTCATGGCGCAGGTCGAATTTGTCCTGGCGGTAGACCATGGCCCATTCGTGCAGCCCGAAGCAGCCGAACTGCGAGGGCCGGGCAGCGGTACCGCGAAGAATGATGTCCGCGAAGGCCACAGCCTCGTACCGGTCGGCCAGGAACCGGGCGCGGTCAAAAGTCACAGCGGTGGTTCCTGGCGGCAGCCCTAGGGAGGCGAGTTCGCCGTCGTCGAGCGTTTTGTAGTGCTTCCAGCCCATGCGGGCGGACGCCGCTTCAGCGGTCAGTACGACGCCGGCTCCCGGGTGCCAGCGCAGCAGCTGGCCAGGCTTCTGGGTGTAGTAGGTGAAAAGAAAGTCCTCCACCGGGTGCTTCCGACCTGCCGAGCGGCGGGCAAGGTAGGGATCCGAGTAACGGCGGACGCGTTGGGCGTGCGCTTCTTCGCGGGCACGCCAGGCATCGGCCGTCAGCAGGCTACGTTGCTCCACCGCTGGCACCCAGGACGTCCTGGGCTGCGTTCCAGGCACCGATTTCGCAGCCGTTGGTGCGCGCGAACGCGGCATCCACGGGAGTATCGTCCACAATCCCGGTGACCGTGGCGGTCTGCGGGCCGCCGTATTGTTCGGTGCAGGCCACGTCTTTGCTCTTGGGGGCCGGGCTGAGGAGCGCAGCGTTGTTCTTGAGGGCAGCGCACGCAGCCTCCGGCCTGGGGTGCTTGCTCTCAGCCGTGGGGAGGCCGTCGCGGCAGACCAGCGTGTAGTTCACCGCCGCTTTGGTGGAAGAGGGCTGGACCATGATGGCAAGTTCGGCGTTGCCGGCGCCGGGGCCTGCCGTCGGGGCCGGGGGTGCGGAAGGGGACGGCGCAGGGACGGTGGTCTCGGTGTCCGGAGCGGGGGACCCCGAGGTGCCCGGGCTGGCGGAGGAGCTGGCTGTGGGGCTGGCGGATGAAGTCCCGGTCCCGTCCGGCGTGCCCGTACACGCGGCGAGCAAGGCGACGGCGAGGACCGCTAGCAATGGCCGTACTGTTCGCAAACGCATGGACCCTCCTAGGTTGCTGCCATTTTACGCCTTGCCGGGTTTACTCCCCGACGGGTTGCCCGTTGGTTCCAGCGGCGGCGGCGATGAGCCCCATCATGGATCTGTGCAGCTCGCCCACCTGCTCGCGGGTCAGCCCCAGGCGTTCCATCATGGTGCCCGGGACGGCAATGGCCTGCTGACGCAGCGCGGCGCCGGCGG
Source organism: Pseudarthrobacter cellobiosi (assembly GCF_023913755.1). Taxonomy (GTDB): domain Bacteria; phylum Actinomycetota; class Actinomycetes; order Actinomycetales; family Micrococcaceae; genus Arthrobacter; species Arthrobacter cellobiosi. The sequence goes on along the minus strand of NZ_JAMXBJ010000046.1, from coordinate 10,597 downwards.
GGGTCAGGCCCACGGCAAGGGTGCGTTCGTTTCCGTCCACCCGCTGGCGGGTGACAAAGCCGGCCTCCTCCAGCCGCCGAAGAAGCGGTGAGATGGTGGCCGGGGCCTGCGCCAGGGCTTCGCTGATGCTGCGCAGGGTGCGGGGTGCTGATTCCCAAAGGCACAGCATCACGAGATACTGCGGGTGGGTGAGTCCGAGCTTTTCGAGGACGGGCTTGTAGGCGCCCACCACGCTTCTGGATGCCACGGTGAGTGCAAAGCAGAGCTGTTGCTCCAAGAGGAGGTCATCGTCCTGCTGCCGCGCAGCGCCGGCCCGTACCATCATCACATTCCTCCAATAGTTAGTGTACTAATTGTTAGCGTACACTGGAGCGAGTAATTGGGTTCTATCGAAGGGGTCACTTTCATGGGCAAAGGCAAGTCAGCTGACAAGGGCAACGCATCCCAGCGGTTCATGCGGGCAACCGGCAAGCTCCGGGCGATTTTCGGCCCGGCCAATCGCAGTTCCCTGGTGCATGACATGACCGAAGAGAACCGGGCGCTCCTGGTCCAGCGCGAGCGGGAAACCCAGCAATGGGAAACGGTCACCCGCCCGGACGGCAGCACCTATGTTGTGCCCAGGAACCCGGACGACCAGTCCCTCCGGTGACCCCCCCGGCCTCCCCATCAGGCACAATCTCACCAGACCCTTTTTTGGGCCGCGGGCGTAAAATAAGGGCACTGACTCCAACAGGAGGTAGCAGCTCTTTCGCCCGCAACGCGGGAAGGGGGTGGAAACAATGGGACATGCGCTCACCGGTTTTATGCACGCGACTGACAGGCTCCGTTTTGTCTTCGGGCCGGCAACGCGTCTGGACACGGATTCGCCCGTGGTCCACAAGCATGATGAGTTTGAGCAGGCCTCTGATGAGGACCTTTCCCACTTCGCAGTGGAAACCGATTCCGAAGGTCATCACTACGCCGTGCGCCGCGAAGAATTGGACAAGCAGGGCTGAGTTGCCCGCTTTTGCCCAAAAAGAAAATGTTCTGGTGGCCGGCAGAACCGGCCTCCAGAACATCCTTATGATCGTGCAGCAGGCTGAGGGCTAGCGCCCGGTGCCGCCGTAGACGGTTGCCTCGTCCTCGCTGTCCAGGTCGAAGGCCTTGTGGATTGCCCGGACGGCGTCATCAAGGAGATCGGCGTGTGTCACCACGGAGATCCGGATTTCCGAGGTGGAGATCATGTTGATGTTGATCCCGGCGTCGGACAGGGCCTTGAAGAACGTCGCGGAGACGCCCGGGTGTGACCGCATCCCGGCCCCGATCAGGGACAGTTTGCCGATCTGTTCGTTGTATTCGATGTTCTCGAAGCCGATGTCCGGCTGGGCGGCCTTGAGCGCTTCCAGGGCCTCCGCGCCTTCGACGATGGGGAGCGTGAAGGAAATGTCCGTCCGGCCCGTGCCGTGCGTGGAAACGTTCTGCACGATCATGTCGATGTTCGAGTGGGCGTCGGCAATGACCTGGAAGATCGCGGCTGCCTTGCCGGGGATGTCCGGAACACCCACCACGGTGACCTTGGCTTCGGAACGGTCGTGTGCAACGCCGGAGATGATTGGCTGCTCCAAGGCAACTCCCTCTTGAGTGGTGATCTTGTCTTCGGCGCTGGGGATGACCCAGGTGCCTTCGTTCTGGCTGAATGAGGACCGGACATGCAACGGCACACCGAACCGGCGCGCGTATTCAACGCAGCGCAGGTGCAGGATCTTCGCGCCGGACGCGGCGAGTTCCAGCATTTCCTCGCTGGAGATGGTGTCGATTTTCTGGGCGGACGGCACCACGCGGGGGTCCGCGGTATAGATGCCGTCAACGTCTGTGTAGATCTCGCAGACGTCGGCGTCGAGCGCGGCTGCAAGGGCGACGGCGGTAGTGTCCGAGCCGCCGCGGCCCAGGGTGGTGATCTCGTTGGTGCTGCGGCTCATGCCCTGGAACCCGGCAACGATCGCGATGTGCCCCTTGTCTAAGGCGGTGCGGATGCGGTGCGGATCGACGTCGATAATGCGCGCCTTGCCGTGGATGCCGTCCGTGATCATGCCGGCCTGGGAGCCGGTGAAGGACTGGGCTGAGGCGCCGAACTTGTTGATGGCCATGGCCAGCAGTGCCATGGAGATGCGCTCACCGGCGGAGAGGAGCATATCCATCTCGCGGGCCGGGGCAGAATCGGTCACCTGGGCGGCAAGGTCCAGCAGTTCGTCGGTGGTGTCGCCCATGGCCGAAACGACCACCACAACTTCGTTGCCGGCCCGCTGCGCGTCGACCACGCGCTTGGCGACCCGCTTGACGCCCTCGGCATCCGACACGGAGGAGCCACCGAACTTCTGCACGATCAGCTGTTTCGTCACGGCAGCGGCTTCGGGCAGCTCCTGTGGCTGCGTTGCTGTGTGCACTTCGGAAGTGGGCGTACTCATGCGCGTACCTTCACTGGATCAATCGGAGTTCTGGAGGTCAGGCACGGCCTTGCGGCTGGCCGGCGTGACGTGTCTGCCCAGTTTATCGCCGCCTGTGGCCGGACGTGGAATTGTGTCCAAATCTCAGCCTTCCGGCGGATACTGTGCCTGTCGGCTCAGGCGTAGGCTCATATAGTCAGTTTGCATGAACGGTTTGGGGGACAGGTGCTCGGGAAATGACAGAAAACTGGGACAAAACAGGCATTCCGGCCCAGCCGGAAAGCCCGCGCCAGGACGGCATCAGCGCCACCGCGGTGAGCCGCAGCTTCGGGCAGGTGCACGCCGTCGAGTACATGGATTTCCATGCTCCGGCGGGAAAAGTCACCGCGCTGATCGGCCCCAACGGGGCCGGCAAAACCACGCTGTTGCTCATGCTGGCATCGCTGTTGGCGCCGGATTCCGGCACTGTCACAGTGGATGGGCTGGATCCGCAGCACCACCGCGCGGAAGTGCGCAAAAGGATTGGCTGGATGCCGGACACCCTGGGTGTGTGGGAGTCCCTGACCGCCCGTGAGATCCTCACTCAGATAGCCCGTTTCTACCGGCTGCCCAAGGTCGGAATCCCGCAGCGCGTCACCGAGATGCTGGATCGGGTCCGCCTGAGCGACCGTGCAGACCAGCCGGCCCGTGTCCTGTCCCGGGGGCAGCAGCAGCGCCTCAGCCTGGCCCGCGCACTGATCCACGATCCGTCCGTGCTGCTGCTCGATGAGCCGGCGTCAGGCCTGGACCCGGGATCGCGGGTGGAGCTGCGCGTGATGCTGCGGCAGCTTGCGGCTGAGGGGAAGTCCATTGTGGTCTCCTCCCACGTGCTCAGCGAGCTGGACGAAATTGCCGACGCAGCGGTGTTCGTCAACCGAGGGAAGACGGTCCGGCACCAGACCACGGACGCGGCTGCCGCCTCCGGCAGGCGCTACGCCATCTCGGCAACCGACGGTGCCGCGCTCGCCGCCAAACTCACGGACTTGGGCCTTGCGTTCCGGGTTGAGGACGGCCGCCGGCCGGCTGTCAGCCTCGTGTTGCTGAACGACGACGACGCCGCCCGCCTCCTGCGCGACCTGGTGCTGGCCGGCGTCGGGGTCAGCTCCTTTGCCCCCGCCTCGGGTGCCCTGGAAGAGACTTACATGAACCTCGAGGGGGAGCGGCGATGAGCCAGCTGACAGATACAACGCAGCGCCCGCCGGCTTCCGGCTTTGGTGCCGGCTACCTTGCGGGGATCCGGGATGTGGTGGTCCTGGAACTGAAGCAGCGGCTCCGGTCCCGCGGCTGGTACATCATGCTGGCCATCTGGTTCATCCTGACGGGCCTGGTGACCTGGCTGACGTGGGCCAGCTGGAACGCCCAGCGCGAAGCCCAGCGCGCCTATTCCAACTTTCTGCCGGCCGACCAGGGACCGGGGTCCATGATCTTCGAAGTGGTCCTGGCCTTTGTCCTGCTCTTCGCGTTGCTGGTGGCGCCCGCACTGTCTGCCAATGCCGTTAATGGCGACCGCGCCGGCGGGACCCTCGCCATCCTGCAGGTGACCCTGCTCCGTCCCGGCCAGATCCTGTGGGGCAAATTCTTCGCCGCCTGGGCCGCCGCCCTGGCCTTCCTGGTTGCCAGCACGCCGTTCCTGGTTATCGGAGTCGCCCTTGGCGGCATGACGCCCGGCCATGTCATCGTGGCCCTGCTGATGCTGGCCGTTGAAGTGGGCGTGGTGTGTGCCATCGGCGTCGGAATTTCCGCGCTGGCTGGACGCCCGCTGTTCTCGATTGTGGTCACGTACCTTGCCGTGGCCGGGCTGGTATTCGGTTCCCTGATTGCCTTCGGCCTGGGCGCCGGGCTCTCGCAGGGCACCATCATGGCCAACCAGGCGCAGTACCGCAACTACGAACCGCTGCAGCCGGTACCCGACGAAACAGCGCCGCAGGAACCGGAGTACACCTGCTCCGGACCGCTGCGCGCCCAGCCGGCCGTTCGCACCGAAAGGGTGGCGTGGATGCTGGCCATGAATCCGTACGTGGTGGTGGCTGATGCCATCCCCTACACGGTCCGCGTCAACAACAGCTTCGGAATGTCATCGCCGGTGGGGGCCATCGAATCCATCAGCCAGGGTGCACGCTACGCCATGGCCGGTCCCGAGGGCACGTACCCCTGCGCCAACGGCGAGGCCAAGCTGCGCTACCTGGCACAGTCCATTCCCTTGTGGCCGCTGGGGCTCGGCCTGCAGCTGCTGCTTGCCGGACTGCTGATGTGGTTGGGTTGGCGCTCGCTGCGAACCCCGGCGCACAGGCTGGCACGCGGAACCCGCATCGCCTAAAGCTGGCTCCACGGGACAGTCCTCGCACTGGACCGCAGGGCAATGGGGTGCAGTGAAGTGCACTGCAGGGCACTGGACAGGCCCGCTTCAGCGGATCACGATTGGATTGGCCGGCCGAACTGGCAGCTGACTGTCGGGGGCTGGGCCTGTCCATAGGGATGGAGGCGGCACGTGGCTGATCAGAACGTGGCTGATCAGAACGTAGCTGATCAGAACGTGGCGGACGCGGACCATGGCTGACGAGGTGGATCCGGCCGCTGACGAACCCGTCTACGAACCCATCGGCGCCGGAAAAATCCAGCCCGACGATGAAAACGACGCCGGGGACAGCTCTTCCCCGGGCGGCCAGGTTCGGTTGCTCGTCAGTAGTGCGCTTGCATCAGCCTTTCAGACTGTCCGGTCTGCCCGCTTCTGGTGGGGGAGTGCCGCCATTCTCGGTGTCTGTTGGGGCACCGGCACGCTGTTGGTGATCGCCCTGGTCACGGGCGGTGACCTGCCGCCGGAATCCCACGCCTGGGTATACATCCTCACGGCCGCAATGCTGGTGCTGGTGAGCTGTGTGCTCGCTATCCTGTGGGGGGAAACGCAGCGCGGCGCTGGGCCGGATCACGCCGAGGCTGGTGTGGAGGGACCCCTGCTGGACTGGGTGCGCTGCAGTGCCAAAGGATTGATCTTCGCCACCGTTTCGGTCGTTTTCCTGCTGCTGCTCGCGTTCTGGTCGGAGTCCTCGCCAGCAGTTGCCGGGGTGTCTTTTGTCCTGATGGTCCTTGAAGTCATGGTCTTTGGCGGCATTGGCGCGGGTGCTGCGCGTTGGCTCGAGGGTCAGAGAGGAAGGGTTCTGGCCTGGGGCGTCGCAGCTTTGCTTCTGGTCGGCAACGTCGTGGCGGTGATAGCGCTCCTGCCCAGCGTCCGGGCCTATGAGCCGGTGTTGGTGGCCATCAATATTCAACGGGACGAGTTGGGCAGGGTTACGTCCTATCGGTGTTCGCCGGAGTTCCGTGGAATCGCCGAGGTCTACCACACCGAGCGGATCTTCTGGATGGCGACGAGCAACCCGATGGTGATCCTGGCGCTGCTTGCCGGTGAGGCCGAACCCAAGGAGAACGCCCTGGACTGGCTGCCCGGGGAGCTGCAGAACGCAGCGGAAGGCACGCAGGTTCCTTGTGTGGAGGGGCAGGAACAGGAGAAGACAGGCGCCGAGATGCCACTGGCACTCATTGGCGTTGGCACGCAGTCCGGGGTTGCAGGGATTCTGTTGGCTAGCGGCCACAGGGCTGCCCGAAGACGGCTCAACCCGGACGCCTGAGCCCTGAACCCTGAGCCCCTGAGCCCTGGCAAGGCCAGGTCAGAGCGCCTGTCTGCTTACCCCCGGTCAGATGAGGTCGGCTCAGGTCAGGGCGTTGCGGCGGCCTTCGAAAGCACGGCCGAGCGTGACCTCGTCGGCGTACTCAAGGTCGCCGCCCACGGGCAGGCCGGAGGCCAGCCTGGTCACGACGATGCCGATTGTCTTCAGCATCCTGGCCAGGTACGTGGCCGTTGCTTCGCCTTCGAGGTTGGGGTCGGTGGCGATAATGACTTCCTGGATGGCGCCGTCGTTCAGCCGTGTCAGGAGTTCCCGGATCCGCAGTTGCTCGGGCCCTACGCCGGCAATGGGGTTGATGGCCCCGCCCAGCACGTGGTACCGGCCGCGGAAGGACCGGGTGCGCTCCACGGCGAGGACGTCCTTGGACTCCTCCACCACACAAATGACCGACGGGTCCCGGCGGGGATCGCGGCAGATGTTGCACAATTCCTGTTCGGTGACGTTGCCGCATACCGTGCAGAACTTCACGCGTTCCTTCACCATGGTGATGGCTTCCACGAGTCGCTTCATGTCCTGGGGGTCCGCTTCGAGGATGTGGAAGGCAAGCCGCTGGGCGGATTTGGGACCGACGCCGGGAAGCCGTCCGAGCTCGTCGATCAGCTCCTGGACTGCACCTTCGTACACGTTTTCCTCTTTTGGTTTGGCTTGGATGGTGATTGGCGTTGCGGGAGTACGTACTGCAGGTGCCTAGAACCTTGAAACGATGGGGCTTCCGTCCGGGGACCGCTCTTCGATCAGCTTTCCGCCCAGAATACGCTCGACGGCGGCGCGTCCAAAGACGCCGGATTCCTCGATGGTTTCATCGTCCGCGCTCGGTATGTCCTGCACGTAGGTGGCGGCGGCAGCCCTGGCTGGAGCCTTGGCGCGCCCGGCTTCGGCCTCGGGGCTGTTGGACAGGCGCTGGTAAAGACTCTGCCGGGCGGCGGAAGCGGACTCGGAAGTTGCCGGTGCCGGCTGCAGGGGGGCGGCAGCCGGAGCAGTCGATGCCATGGCGTACTCGCGGACTTCAGCCGGTTCGGGAACCACTACTTCCGCCGCCGGGGCTGCCGGTGCTTGGCCGGATGGCGCCGCGCTCCGAGGCTCGGCGGGTTCCAGCGCGGGGCTTTGCGGTGCAGCTGAATGTTGCACGGCTGGTTGCTGCGCAGCGACGTCGGTAATTGCGGCGGCGGCCACTGGAGGCAAGCCCCAGCTGGCGTCCGCATCGGACTGGCCAACGACAGGTGAAGTTTGAGGGACCTGGGCAGTGGCGGGCTCGTAGCTGGGTGCGGGAGCGGTCTCCGTCGCCTCTTCCGGGACGGACGTGTTCAGGCTTTTGCCAACATTCGGCTCCGTGCCAACCACCCATACGCCCGGCGCCTGCTCGACGGCTCGGCCCCACGGATCCAATGCCGCATCGGGTTGGGACGGAGCGGCCGATGCAGCAGCGGAGGACCTGCCTGCTGGGGAGGTTTTTGCTGCTGCAGCCTTTGAAGTACCCCGAGCGGGCCGCCTGGCGGGTGCCGCCGCTGAAGGCTCTGGCTGTGCAGGCGACAGGCGTGGCGCAGCCGCAGCCGAAGGATCCCAGTCCATGGGGGGTTCCTCGTCCAGCGGCGGAGCATCTTCGTCGCGCGGAGGACCCCAGTCGTCATCGGAGTAGGCAAATGAACCGGCAATGGCATCCGGCTCAGCTGGTCCCGGCTGACCCTCGGCGGCTGATACCTGGGCGGCCTCAGTGGCTGCCGGCGCGCTGACGTCGCCGGCGTGCTGGACAGTTTCTGCAGGAACTACTGCGCCTGCAGACGGTGCAGGTGCAGCCGCGGCAGGAGGCGCGGCCGGTTCAGGAGCACGCGTCGCGGGGGAGGGGGCAGGGGAAGGTGCCGGCGCGGTGGCATGGACGACAGGGGTGGAAACGGCGCCAGCAGGGGCCAGGCCCCATGCGACATCGGCTGAACTGGCCGGAGCTTCCGGACTAGCGGGTGCTTTTGGGTTTGGCTCAGCGCTCGCTGCCCTGTTGGCCCCACTGGCGATTGCGGTGATCTGGCAGTCGATGCCCACCGTTTTGTGGATCGCCTGCCGCAGGTTCTCAGCGTGGTCGGCCCGGCCAAAGGCGCCAGCCAACCCGGTAGTGCTGAACGCTAGCGTCAGGACCTGGCCGTCAAAGGCGCCCACTTGGGCGTTCGGCTCAACCAGCGCCCACGTGCTGCGCTTGATCTTGGAGAGCGTCTGGAGGACTTCCGGCCAGGCGCGGCGCAGGACTTCGACGTCGCCTGTGCCGGCGGCCCCAGTGCTTGCCCCGCCAGTTCCTGTCGCACCGGTCGGTGCAGCAGTGGCAGGGGCATGGCTAACCGAAGCGGGTGCAGCGGTGGCAGGAGCCGTGACAGCGTCGGTGCTTGCCGGCGGGGTGGCCGGGGAAACTGCGCGGGGGGCGTCTGCCCCGGTCTCCCGGGTGGGCTGTCCGGTTGGCTGCGGCGTGGAAGCGGGCCGTCTGCCTGTGGACTCGTCAACAGGCCAGTCGTTGGTGCTGACCCTGGGCGGCGTCAGTGACTGTCTGGCCTCGTCGGCTCCGCTGGCCTGTGGCCGGCCCGACCCAGGAGCGGCAGCGGCTGGCCCTGAAGGCTGCTGCGCAGCAACCGGCGCAGCAGCCACCTGCTGTGCCGCGGCCGGAACCGAAGCAACCGGACGTGCCGCAGCGGGCGCCTCAGAAACGGCTGGCGCAGAAACTGGTTGCACGGAAGCTGCTGGTACGGCAACGGGTGCAGCAGCAAGCGGCGCTGCCGCTGCCGGCACTGCAGCAACCGCAGCGGGTGCAGCCGAAACCGCAGCGTCCGCCGGAGCGGGAGCGCCGACGTCGTTCCCGGCATAGTTCAGGCGCCGCTCCATGCGGTCGATCCGGGCAGCGATACCGCGTTCGGTCTGTTCCGAACTGGGGAGCAGGATGCGGGCACAGAGCAGCTCGAGGTGCAGGCGGGGAGACGTGGCGCCGGTCATCTCGGTCAGCGCCGTGTTGGTGACATCAGCGGCGCGCGAGAGTTCGGAGGCCCCGAGGTTGTGCGCCTGGTTCTGGAGCCGGGCGATCTGGTCCGCCGGCATGCCGCGGAGGATGACCTGGGCGCTTTCGGGCATGGCCTGGACGATGATGAGGTCGCGGAAGCGTTCCAGCAGGTCCTCGACGAAGCGGCGGGGATCGTGGCCGGTCTGCACCACGCGGTCCACAGCCCGGAAAACGGTGGCGGCATCTGAGGCGGCCACAGCTTCCACCACGTCATCCAGCAACGATGCGTGGGTGTAGCCGAGGAGGGCTACGGCAAGTTCGTAGTCGAGGCCGTTGGGTCCGGCGCCGGCCATCAGCTGGTCCAGCACGGACAGGGAATCGCGGACGGAGCCGCCGCCGGCCCGGACCACCAGGGACAGGACGCCGGGTGCCACCGGGACGTTTTCCTGGGTGCAGAGCAGCTCCAGGTACACCATCAGCGGCTCCGGCGGGACAAGCCGGAAAGGGTAGTGGTGCGTGCGGGAGCGGATGGTGCCGATGACCTTGTCCGGCTCCGTGGTGGCGAAGATGAACTTGATGTGCTCCGGCGGCTCTTCAACGATCTTCAGCAGGGCGTTGAACCCGGCAGAGGTGACCATGTGGGCCTCATCGATGATGAAGATCTTGTAGCGGTCGCGAACGGGAGCGTACGTCGCGCGCTCGCGGAGGTCGCGGGCGTCGTCCACACCGCCATGGCTGGCGGCGTCGATCTCGATGACGTCCAGGGAGCCTGAGCCGCCGCGGGCCAGTTCAATGCAGCTGGGGCACGTACCGCAGGGCGTATCCGTGGGGCCTTGGGCGCAGTTGAGGCAGCGGGCCAGGATGCGGGCGGAGGTGGTCTTTCCGCAACCGCGTGGGCCGGAGAAGAGGTAGGCGTGGTTGACACGGTTTTTGCGCAGTGCCGTCATCAGCGGCTCGGTGACGTGTTCCTGCCCGATAACGTCGGCGAAGGAGTCCGGGCGGTATCTGCGGTAAAGGGCGGTGGTAGTAACAGTCACGGGAAAACCCTACCAATCCGGGCTGACAATCAGGATCCCTCGCGGGCGGTCGCCCTGTGGGGGAATAGTAAAGACCCCCCATGCACCCGCCAGAGCCCGTTTACCCTTGCTACCTTCCGGTCCTGGGGGAGTTCAACAGGATGACGCCACATGAGGGGCCGCAGACAAGTTTACCCGAAGATTCGGGAAGGTCCGGACGGCCCGGGCGCCGGCCGGCCGTGGCCCGGCCGGGTGCCCTCTCGCGGCCGGGAATCCCCTGATGAGCTGCCCGGACCCGCTTGAACGGTGCTGGCCCACACCGCTCAAGCGGGGCACGGCCGCGAAAGCCGGCGCAAAGGCCCAGGCGCCAGCTAGGTGCGTGGGTCAGAAATGACAGGCCCTAATTCTTAAAACGCCGACAGAATAACCATGTCCTGGTAGGGGCGGCTGGGAGAATCGTGGGCATGG
>NZ_JAMXBJ010000026.1 GCF_023913755.1 Pseudarthrobacter cellobiosi | reverse complement strand
CAAAAGGCCGGCACCTTTCCAAGACAAGGAAACCGGCCTCGGGCCATTACGGCTCAAACCTGAGGAACCCTCAAACAATTACCGACCCACGCACCTAGCAGAGGGCCTCACGCTGTAGCCGATGTGCCCGCCCTCGTTGAGCAGGAAATCGTTCAGCTCGTGCCTGATGGCCAGCGAGCCAAGGAACGTGTCACCCTCCACAATCCATAAGTACGTGCAGGGCACGTACCCCGGCTTGCGCGGGCTCTCCGGCAGCGCATCGTTTACGAGGGCATCGACAAAGCGGCGGAACGACTGGGCATCTTTGAGTTCTTCCAAGGACCAGTCCTCCGGGCCCCCACCGTCCCGGTTGGCGCCGCCAAATTCCGTGGATCCTTCCAGCCAGGAGGAGTGATAACTGACGTCCGGAGCGATGAGAACAGGCATCCTACGAGCGTAGTCGAAGGGTCCGCCAGGGTGGACGGCAAATCCTTAGCCGTTCTTGTTTTTGCCTTTGCCCTCGCCTTTTCCCTGTTCCGGTGCAGGGGCTGGTGCCGGTACAGGTACCGGCACGACGGGCGCAGTGTTTTCCTGGGCGGCCTGCGCGGCGGCTTCCGCGTCGGTCTTGGTCTTCTCCGCTTCTGCCGCTGCGGCGGCCACTGCTCCCGCTGCTTTCGCTGCCGCTGCGGCGGCGTCTGCGGCGGCATTGAGGTCGGCCCTGACGGCGGTGATGCTGGTCATGATTTTCCGGCGCCGTTCCTCGGAAACCTGGCCGCTGCCGGCTGCAGTCGCCACGTCCGCTTCCAGGCTGTCCAGGGTCTTGAGCGCGGCCGCGTGATCGTTTGCGGCCGCTGCCTGGCTCACGCCGAGCACGAGTTCCTGGAGCTGGTGGGCAGTGTCGCGCTGCATGCCGGTATCGGCCGGGCCGCAGCCAGCGAGCGAGACTGCCACCGCCAGGGCGGCGGCAAGGCCTGCTCCCCGTGCTCCGGTGCGTTGGTTCTTGGACTGAAACGGGGTCATGGTTCCACACTCTTCTGAAGTTCCTGAAGGTGGTCACCCAGCGTGCCGCTCACCGCAGGGTAAGGCACGACGCCGGATGTGGACTCTGGCGCCTGGCCCGCTGTCAGTGCCGCGGCCCCGCCCACCAGCGCGAGAACGACCGGGATGGCCACTACCCAGAGCCGCACCTTCTGTCCCGCGCGGAATGACTTCCGTCGGCGCGCTCCCCTGGGGCGGCTGGGCTGATCGGCATCAGGCGCCAGCCGCGGCTGGGCGGCGTTGGCGGAATCCTCGCCGTTGGGGCCTTCGTTGGTTGGCCTGGCCGGCAGATTAGGGGAGGGCGACTCTGCTGTGACGGACGGCGTCCTGAACGGCTTGGCCGGCAGCACACGCGTGGTTTCCGGTGCAAGTTTGCCGGGAGTGGATGTCGGCGAGACAAGGGCCTGCCGCAGCGCCGTCTCGATGTCCGCAGCTGTCGGGCGTTCCAGCGGCTCGATTGCCGTCATCGACCGGATCAGGTCGGCCCACTCGGCAGGGAGATCCGCGGCAATTGCGGGCGCGCGGTGCAGCCTGGCCACGGCAGATTCCACAGCGCTGCCGGGGTACTCCATCGTCTGCTTGATGCATTCGAGCAGGACCAGTCCCAGCGAATAGATGTCTGTGGCAGGGGTGAGCGGGGAGCCCATAGCCTGTTCGGGGCTCAGGTACGCCGCGGTGCCCACCATTGCTCCAGTAGCGGTCAGACGTGTTGCGTCGCCGATTCGTGCTATGCCGAAGTCTGCGACCTTGGCCCGCAGTGGCTCCCCGGGCCGGGTCTGCACCAAGAGGATGTTGCCCGGCTTGATATCGCGGTGGAGGATGCCGAGGCCATGGACATAGGCCAGTGCGTCAGCGATGCCGGCTCCTATGACGGCGAGCTCGTCCAAGGGGACCTCACTGTGCCTGATCCGGCTGCGCAGATCCTGTCCCTCGACCAGTTCCATCGTCAGGAACGGCCGGGGCTCATCCGGGATGCGTAGGTCGACGCCGACATCGAACAGCGTCACGAGGCTGGGATGGTTCAGGGTCGCCAGCAGCGTGATCTCAGCTTCCTGGCGTTTCAACTGGTCTGCGTCGGGGGCCTGGGGTGCGAAGAGCTTCAAGGCCACGTCCCGACCCAGATTCTCATCGCTTGCACGGTAGACGGACGACATGCCGCCTCGGCCGATCACCTCGCCCAGCCGGTAACGTCCGCCAACCACGTCAATTCTGATGGAGCTCGGCGATTCCGCCACCATACCCGTTCCTTCCGGCGCTGCGGCAATGTATATACCAAAATCATAAGGCAACTTACTATATTGGCCGCTCCGAGTGAAGCCAGCCATCACCGGATGGCCGTGGAAATCCGGAACCGGCGATGTGGTGCACCCTCAAGGAACCGGTGAGTGGTGCCCGCATCGTTCCCATGACTCACCGGCATATACTGAGTTTCCAGAACTGCGACTCCGGTGGGAGGGAGCCCGGCGTGGCACCTGCTGCAGGAGGCTCCTCATGTCTATCCAGGCTAAGTATTCGCTTCGCGCAGGCGTCGTGGCGATCGCGCCAGTGATCCTGCTCGCCGCTCTCGGTTACCACCCGTACCTTCCGGGTCCACAGCCGAACATTGATGCGTTGGTTGCGGAGGTCACCGCCGACTCGACGCGCTGGGGGGTTGTGCATTTGGCGACGGGAGTCGCTTCAGCAGTCCTGGCCGTGGCATTCCTCGCGATCAGAAGCCACCTGCACGAGCTAGGCGAAGACCGCTGGAGCGCCGCCGCGCTGCCCTTCGTCGTCATCGGCAGCACGCTGTACGCGATGCTGCCAGGAATGGAATTCGCACCGCTCGCCGCGAGTGAAACGGGCGGAGACGTCGGGGCGGCTCAAGTTGCCCTGCTCCGATGGTTCATCCCGCTGCTGATCGCCGCGGCGGTCGCGCCGTCCACAGGGAATCCCAGCAATCGATCACCGCCGCGGACAGCGCCTCGGCCCCGCGGACATTCAGGTAGGTTTCCTGTTGCCCGGCGAAGCTGGCCTCGGCCAGGTCCTCAGCCGTCGCGGAGGAACGCACCGCAACGGCCGCATCCCCGCCGTCGCCAAGACGCTCGTAGGCGGCGCCGAGTTCTGCTGCGATGTCGGCCGGCATCGTGCCGGCCGTGAACAGGGTTTGGATCCGCTCCGAGGCGTCCGCGTAGTCCTGGGGCGCCGCCGTCGGTGACAGGGTTGCCAGTTCCTGGATGCGGGCCTCAAGGTGGTTGGCTTCCACAAAATGCGAATAGGCTGCGGTGTCCAGCACAAAGCCTGGGGGGACCGGCAGCCCGGCCTGAAGGAGGCCGCCCAGTCCCACGGCCTTGCCGCCGGCCATGGCGATGTCGCCTGCCCCCACATCGCCCAAACTGTTGACGTAGGCCATGACCGCGCATCCTTACTGCCCGGTTTTGGGCGCCTGCAGCGAACCTGATTCTCCACATACTGGCACTGCCGCAGACAAGAGGCCATAGCTCATCCGTGTCTTGGGATTCACTCCCGCCGTGGCGCACATAAGCTCGATACATGGGCAAAAACCAGCACAGCGAGTTGGAAGGGCAGACCTCCATCAACGAGCTGCTCGACAAGCCCATCGGCGACACCCATATCCAGCTGGTGCTGCCCATCCACGTCCAGCTCCGGCCAGGAGAATTCCGCCGCGTGTCCTGAAGCGGCGGAGTACGCCGGAGAAGTACGACGGCGGCGCTTGGGCGGGTGCCGACGGTCGCCTCCGCACATGAGCCAGACCCACACAAGTGCCAGTGGCGGTTATCGGGGGAGGCCTTTACCGGCGGACCTTCCTGACTTTCAGGCTGCGTCGTCTCGCCGGAGTTCCCGTGTTCTGGTCCGCGATCCTGCGGAGGCGGCGCCAGCGCATGCCGGTCCGGGGGTGAGCCTGGTCCGTCGGATGCGTTGGATGTACCGGCCTCGATGCACTCCTTCGGCGCCGAGAGCGGAGAATGACGACTAGCGTCACGCCCAGCCAGGCGAACGCTGCCCCGATGACGAGGAAAACCGCCGGGATCGTGTCCATGATTAAGTTTAGATCCCAATCCGTAAGCGCACTTACTAATTCCGCCGCTTGCGGCTACCGTCAGCTCCCGGCTGACCCTAAGCCAGCCGGACGGAAGGGCGGGGCGTTCGTGCGGGTCCTTGGGCGCGCCGGTAGATGAAGTATTCGGCCACCGCCAGGTTGAAGACCCATGACGCACCGTACTGGTAGAGCCCGGCAGCGCGTGGAATGGGGGCCGGCCCGCGTCCCGGAAAGAAGCCAGACCGTCCGCGGAATTGGCCAGAGGATGGCAAGTGCGAGCACCGGCACCAGCGAGATCCCGACGTCGGGAAATTGACGGATGATCACAAACAGGTGGGTGTCGAACCGGGCCGGGGCGTAGCTGAGGCACAGCCACAAGGCGAAACCGTCGAGCGCGAGAGCAGCAACTCCCCACGCCAGAGGCACCCAGCGCTTCGGAGGCGCGGCACGCCGCCGGAGCAGTAACCGCAGCACCAGCCAGAGAAACAGCAGTTCCGCCAGCAGCAGTGCCAGCGACACCGCCCAGCTGTAGCGCTGCAGCCAGTCCTCCTGAATCACGGCGGGCACGGGAGACTGCCCGTGGAGGATCCGCAGGACGTTGGTGTCGATGGACTTGAGCCGCGACGGGGCAGCGGTGTCGTTGCCGTTGATGACCAGGGCGACGCCGAGGCCGGAATTCGGAACCAGGGCCAGGTAGGTGTGGCTGTTGCCCCATTCGCCCTGATGCTCCCGGAGCGTCGGCAACGCCTCCTCAGGGACGGGCTGGGCTGCGGGATCGGCGGATTCCACGAGCGGCCGGGTGAACCAGCCCATGGCGTACCCCTTGGAGCCGTCCACCTGCACCCCCGGTTCGAACATCGCCGCCACGCTCCCGGGCCGAAGGATCCGGGCATCACCGTACCTCCCGCCGTCGAGCAGTGCGATCAGCTGATGGCCCAGGTCTTCAGCCGACGCGTACAGGGTGGACGACGGCATACCGGTGGTGGGTGCAGGCACGTTGGTCTGGCGCCAGAACGCGCCGAACCACAGCGCGTAGCCGGCGGCCGCATTGTCCGCGCGGGCGGCAGCCTGCGTCGGATGGCTGTGGGCCATCTCCAGCGGCCCGAAGACGTGCTGCTCCAGGTAGTCACCGAACGGCTGGCCGGAGACTGTCTGCACCAGGAGGCCCAGGATGTTGAAGTTGGCGCTCGCGTAGCGGAAGGCCTCGCCCGGTTTACCGGCCAGCGCGGAGCCCGACAGGGCGCGGACCCCTTCTTCGAGAGCCTCCGGGCCCTGCGCGTCGGAGGCTTCAAAGGCCGTGTCCTTGGATGACATGCCGCTGGCCTGGTGGAGCAAGTGGCGGACCGTGATGGCTTGCGAGCGGCTGTCGTTCAGCCTGAACCAGGGCAGGTACGTCTGCACCGGCTCATCCAGCTGCAGCCGACCGGCCTCCACCTGCTGCATCACGGCGATGGCGGTGAGGGACTTGCTGGTGGAGGCCAGCAGCACCGGCGTCTGGACGGTCATCGGCCGCCCGGATTCGTCGGCGCGGCCGAATGCGGCGGAGTGCACCTGGACGCCGTCCCAGACGACGGCGATGGCGGCGCCCGGAATCCCGAGGGTGTCTAGTTGCTCCCGGAGGAAGGTGTCCAGCGCGTCGTAGGTCTGCTCGGGGCTCTCGGATCCTGTGGCCGGCGGGCCGGAAGGGGCCGGTGCCGGTGTGGTGGCGCCGCCAAGGATCCCCACGGTCAGCAAGCACAACAGGAGACAGCGCGCTGACCAGGAAATAGCTCGCATGCCCGCACCTGCACTTCGGCTGACCGTCCCTTCACGGTATGGCCTGGCCGGGTGGAAAACAATGCATCCAGGCCCCGGCGTGGGGGAGTACGACGGCGTCGCCCGAGTTGGGTGCCGACGAAGAAGGGTGATGATCGTGAACGGCCTTGCCGAGCTCATCAACGCGAGCCGTCACACCATCGTCCGCCTGGAACAGGGCGAGAACGTTTCTTTGGAGACGGCTATCGCGGCGGTGCGGGCCTCGAGCGGAACATTGCCCTTATTCCGCGGTTCTCACGTTTGGACGTCAAGAGGTGACGCGGAACGAGCGGCTGGCGGTCTGGCTGCATGGCCGGCGGATTGCATGGCTCACGGGAACATCGTTGCGTCCGCGGCTTGAATACCTCCCGGACCTTGTGGCCGAGTACGGTGCCGGCGCGGCCCTGCTCTCGCTGTCCTTGCCGTTGCAGTCCAAAGCCATCAACGGTCCGGCAGGGAGGCTGGCAGCTGGGGGATGGACGTCGAGGAAGCCCGCTCCGGCGTGACGGGCCTGCTCGTTGCGGCGGCGGAGGCCCCGACATCGGTTCCCGAGCACCTCGCGCACCTGCCCGCCCTGTTGGCTGCTCGCGCCGAAGACCTCATTGCTGGCGGCACGGCACGCAGGCAGCTGTGACAGCACCAGGCCCGCCGCTTGGGTGCCGCAGCCGCGTGGGGAAGCGGAGCCTCTACGAACTGTCCGCTCAACGCTGGTTCGGTACCACTCGGCGCATGAACCGTACGTTTGCTTAGTATCTGCACGATGATTGCCGGAGGCATTGACCTGAGGGGAGGTCTGGCCTCCAGATCGCTGGACACAGGCGTCTTCGACAAACAATGGAGCAAATATGGGCTGGCTGGACCGTGAACACACTATTGCCCCGCCGGGGTTTAACCGCTGGTTGGTACCGCCAGCGGCGCTCGCAGTGCACCTCTGCATCGGCCAGGCCTACGCCACCAGCGTCTACAAGACGGCACTCGTCAAGCATTTTGATGCCAGCCTGACCGAAATCGGCCTGATCTTCTCCATCGCCATCGTGATGCTGGGCCTCTCCGCCGCGATCATGGGCACGTGGGTGGACACGAACGGCCCGCGCAAGGCGATGTTCACCTCGGCCATGTTCTGGGCGGGCGGCTTCCTGATCGGCTCGCTCGGCATCTTCACGAACCAGCTGTGGCTCGTCTACCTCGGTTACGGCGTCGTGGGCGGCATCGGTCTGGGCATCGGGTACATCTCGCCTGTGTCCACCCTGATTAAGTGGTTCCCGGACCGGCCCGGCCTCGCCACCGGCATGGCCATCATGGGCTTCGGCGGCGGCGCGCTGATCGCAAGCCCGGTCTCCACTGCCCTGCTCAAGGCGTACGACCCCAACTCCGGCGCCAAGGACTGGGTGGCCAGCGGCGATGCCGTGGGCAAGCTCTTCCTGACCCTCGCCGTCGTCTACCTCGCCTACATGCTTTTCGGCGCCCTCACCATCAAGGTCCCGGCCGCAGGCTGGCAGCCGGCAGGGTTCGACCCCGCCAAGGTCAAAGCCGCCAAGCTGGTCACCACGGAAAACGTCTCGGCCAGGAACGCCGTCAAGACGCGCCAGTTCTGGCTGCTGTGGATCGTGCTGTTCTGCAACGTCACCGCGGGCATCGGCATCCTGGAACAGGCCGCGCCAATGATCCAGGACTTCTTCCGCCAGTCCGACGGCGTGTCCCTGGTGAGTGCCGCCGTCGCCGCAGGCTTCGTGGGGCTGCTCTCCATCGGCAACATGGCGGGGCGCTTCGTATGGTCCTCCACCTCCGACGTCACCGGCCGCAAGCGCATCTACATGGTGTACCTCGGCGTCGGCGCCGTCCTGTACACGGTGCTGGCGCTGGCCGGATCCAGCACCACGTTCCTCTATGTGGCGCTCGCGTTCGTCATCATTTCCTTCTACGGCGGCGGCTTCGCCACTGTCCCGGCTTACCTGCGCGATCTCTTCGGGACCTACCAGGTGGGGGCCATCCACGGCCGGCTGCTGACCGCCTGGTCCGCCGCCGGGGTGGCCGGGCCGTTGATCGTCAACGCGTTCCTGGATGCCCAGGGCAAGCCCGGCCAGCTGGATGCCGCGTCCTACCAGCCGGCACTGCTGACCATGGTGGCGCTGCTGGTGGTCGGCTTCCTGGCCAACCTGCTGGTCAAGCCGGTGGACGCACGATTCCACGAACCCCGCCCCGACCGCGGACGGGCACACGAACCTGCCATGGAGGCCTGAGATGAGCACTGCATACACCCCTGGCGCGGAGGCGCCCGCCAAAGTATCCATCGGTAAACTCGCCATCGCCTGGGCGCTGGTGGGCGTGCCGCTGGCATACGGCATCTATCAGACCCTGACCCGCGTGGCGGCGCTCTTCGGCTGAAGCCGGAGAACCCAGCCACATGCAGAAGGCGGCCGCCCGGTACACCCGGTCGGCCGCCTTCCACGTTTTAATCGGACCAGGTCTACTCCGTCACAGCCACGGGAGCCGGCTCGCCAGCGCTTACAGCAGGTGTGCTGCGGCGGCGCCAGTAGGCGCCCAGGACCGCGCCGGATACGTTGTGCCAGACCGAGAAGGTAGCGGCGGGCAGGGCGGACTCGGGAGTCAAATACTCCGGGACAGCGCTGCTGCGAGGCCCGAGTTCTGCATGCCGACCTCGATTGCGGTGGTGCGCCGCGCGGGGATGGGCAGCCGGAACAGGCGGGCCGCACCGTAGCCGAGGGCGTATCCCAGGCCGTTGTGCAGGATAACGGCCGCGAGAACCAGCAGTCCGGCTGCGAAAATGGCTTTTGCGCTTCCGGCAACGACCGCGACCACCACAAGGGTGATGGCGAGGACGGAAATCCAGGGAAGGGCGGGCAGCGCCTTGGTGACGAGCCGCGGCAGGAAGGTCCGGAGCACGAGTCCCAGCAGTACAGGGATCAGCACAACCTGGACGATGGACCACGCCATCGAGCCGGCGTCCACCGGGATGACGCCCGCGGCCAGCGCCGGCGGCAGGCCGAGCGCCGCGGCGATCAGCCAGCCCAGGAGCGGCATGATGGCATATTGCGCCACAACCCCGATCACCACGGGGACCGGGCGTGTGGCGATGACGGCGAAGTCCGGGGGCGTCAGCGTCAGGCCCATGCCGAACATGATGACTCCGAGCAGGGGAGTGATCCTGGGGGCTAGCCCAGTGAAGGCTGTTGGCGCGGCAAGCGCTATTGCTCCTCCGGCAAAAGGATAAGTAGGGGAAAGAGAGTGACGGCGACGCGGGCGCTGCGTTCTTCGGCGTCGGACGCCGTCGTGGATGATTCGGATTTGGAAGACAATGCGTACCGGATTATCACAGTGAGCGGTCCGTTTCAGAATCGGGCCGGCGAACGCGTCGGTTGGAACCTCCTGACTCTCGGATTTTTAGTGCCTCTTGACAGTCATGTGATCTAGGACGCACCATTGTTGAATAGTAATTACGAGGCTGAATAAAAATGTTCAGAATAAAGCTGACGCCGATGAGGCATGGAGACGATGATGACTTCCCACAAAATAATCCGATTGGGCTGTGCCGTTCTGACCGCAGCCGTCACGGCGTTCTCGCTTGCTGCATGCGGGGGCGGCAGCGCCCCCGTCGCCGCGGGCCAGAAGAAGGTGATTGGCGTCTCGGTGGCCGACCAGAAGTCGCTTTTCTACGTGGCCGAGGTCGCGGGCATCAAGGACGAGGCTAAGAAGCTCGGCTACGAAGTCAACATCACGTCGGCCAACAACGATTCGTCGGCGCAGGTCAAGCAGGTCAACGACCTCCTGACGAAGGAGATCGGCGCGTTGATTTTCACGTCTCAGGATTCGACGGCCGCGGCGGCGGGCGTGCGGGCGGCCAATAAGGCCAACGTCCCTGTCGTCGCCGTCGACCAGCGCCCGGAGTCCGGTCAGGGCGATCTCGCGACCTACATCGCTACTGACAGCGTCAAAGCCGCGTACGAGCTCTGCACGTGGATGTTCGAGCAGATCGGCGGGAAGGGTGACATCGCCATCCTGCACGGCGTGCTCGGATCCACCGCCGAGATCCAGCGCACGGAGGGATGCCAGAAGGCACTTAAGGAGACGCCCGACATCAAGGTCGTCGCCGAGGAGACTGCGAACTGGGACGAAACCGAGGCATATAAGGCCACCCAGAACATCCTCACGGCGAACCCCAACCTCAAGGCGGTGTTCGGCGAGAGCGACGCTATGTCCCTCGGCGCCTCGAAGGCGGCCAAGGCCTCCGGTAAGACGATCTTCTCGGTCGGCATCGACGGATTTCCGACAATGTTTGACGGGGTGGCAAGCGGTCTGACCCAGGCGACGATGGCTCAGCAGCCGTACATGATGGGCCAGCTGGCGGTGCGCAACGCGGTTGCCCTCATGGAGGGCAAGGGCCAGGACATTCCGAAGGAGCAGTACCAGGACACGGTGTTGATCAACAAGGACACGGTAACCAAGCACAAGGTCGAAGACTTCTACGGCCCGGACGCCCAGTCCTTCAAGTGAACACGACGATGACGACACATCCAGCTTCTGTCGGCCTGGAGGGTACGGGTCTGATGAAGGCCTACTCCGGGGTGACGGTTCTGAAGTCGGTCGACTTCCGGGTCGCGCCGGGCAACGTCGTCGGGCTCGTGGGGGAGAACGGCGCGGGAAAGTCGACCCTCAGCTCGATCATCACCGGCGTGGTGAAGCCGGATGGTGGCAGCATGCGGCTGGACGGCGCGGACTACGCCCCGTCCAGCCCCGCCGAGGCCCTCCGGCAGGGCGTGGCGCTCATCCACCAGGAGACGCGCCTCATCCAGGACCTCTCGGTCGCCGAGAACATCTTCCTCGGCCGGCTGCCGCGCCGGCTCGGGCGCGTGGACTGGGATCACGTCCGTAGCGAGTCGCGGGCCGTCCTCGACTCGCTCGGCGTTGACCTCGACGTCCGCCGACCGGTCCGCGGCCTCTCGATGGCCATGCAGCAGGAGATCGAGATCGCCAAGGCCCTCAGCCGGCAGCCCCGGTACGTCGTCTTCGACGAGCCGTCGGCGTCGCTCGGGGAGTCGGAGACCGAGCACGTCCTCGAGCGGATCCGCGCGCTGCGGGCGGCCGGTGCCGGCGTCGTCTACATCTCCCACCGCCTCGACGAGGTCCAGGAGGTAGCAGACGAGATCGTGTGCCTGCGCGACGGCTCGCGCGTCCAGTCCTGGAACTCGGGCGACGTGGACAAGGAGAAGATCATCAATGCGATGGTCGGGCGCGAGTTCACGTACGAGCACGTCCCGCCCCAGCCGAGCCGGGACACGACCGTGCTTGAGGTCCGGGGCCTCGGCCGGCGCGGCGCTTTCGCGGACATCAACTTCGAGCTGGCGGCGGGGGAGGTCCTCGGGATCGCCGGCCTCGTCGGGGCCGGGCGGACCGAGGTGGTCAGAGCCATTGCCGGTGTGGACCGCCCCGACTCGGGCGAGGTGATCCTCGAAGGCCGCAGGCTCCCGTGCACCGATCCCCACTCGGCCATCCGGGCCGGGATCGTCATGGTTCCGGAGGACCGCAAGGGCCAGGGCCTCAACCTGGACCGCACCGCCGAGGAGAACGTGACGCTCCCCTGGGAGCGTGAGCTCGCCCGCAAGGGCCTGCTCACCCGCAAGGCGATCCGGGAGGTCGCGGCAGTCCAGGCCCGCCGGCTCGACGTCCGCGGCAACATGGCGCTCCCGGTCAAGTCGATGTCCGGCGGAAACCAGCAGAAGGTTCTCATCGGCAAATGGCTCGTCAAGGACCCGAAGGTCCTGATCATCGACGAGCCGACCCGCGGCGTAGACGTGGGCGCCAAGATGGCCATCTACGAGATCATCCGCTCCCTCGCAGCCGAGGGGGTGGCGGTCGTCGTCGTTTCATCCGAGCTCGATGAGGTCCTCGGCCTCTCGCACAGGGTCCTCGTGATGTCACGGGGCCGGCAGCGCGGGATCCTCAGCCGCGGAGAAGCCAACCCGAAGAGCGTCATGTCGCTGGCCGTGCACTCGGCCTCCCAGGCGCCGTCCACCCTCATTCCCAGCAGTAGAAAGAGCAGTAGCCATGCGAACAACGGATCGTGACTTAAGCCAGAGGTCCTCGGGGCACGGGGACCGGACCTCGGACAAAGGTGGCGCGGACAAGGGTGGCGCGGGCAAGGGTGGCGGCGGCAGGGCGCTGCGCGAGGCCGCCGCCAAGATGTTCCGGGCGGTGCCGGGACCGCTGCTCGGCCTTCTCGCCGTCATGATCGTGCTGTCCCTGATGTCTCCGTACTTCCTGACGTGGCGCAACCTGTCAAACGTCGTCACCCAGAACTCCGACATCGGCATCATGGCCGTGGGCGCGGCCCTGGTGATCCTCATCGGCGGGATCGACCTGTCCGTGGGATCCACGCTGGCACTCTCGATCATGACCAGTGCCTGGCTGTACCGCTCGGCTGGGCAGCCGTTCGAGCTGTGCGTCGTCGCCGGGCTCGCAGTCGGCGCGGCGGTCGGCTTAGTCAATGGGGTGCTCTCGACGTACGGGCGCATCCAGCCGTTCGTCGCGACCCTCGCCACGATGTCGGCCGGCGCCGGCCTGGCCCTGTATCTGACCAACGGCAACCCGATCGGCGGGTTCCCCGACTGGTACCTGGCCATTACGAGCAACGACATCCTCGGGATCCCGCTCGAGGGGCTCATCATGGTGGCCACGTTCCTCATCGCGGCCTATTGGCTCCGGTTCCGCCCCTCCGGCCGTGCTCTCTACGCGATCGGCGGCAACGCCGAGGTGGCCCGGCTCTCGGGCTTGAACGTCACGCGGATCAAGATCGGCGTCTACGTGATCGCTGGGCTCCTCTCCGCACTCGCCGGCATCATCGTGGCATCCCGGCTCGACTCTGCACAGCCCACGGCGGGCGCAGCCGACCTCCTGAACGTCATCGCTGTCGTCGTGATTGGCGGCGCGAGCCTGTCCGGCGGTTCCGGCGGCATGCTCAACACGTTCATCGGACTGCTCATCATCGGTGTGCTGAACAACGGAATGTCACTCCTGAACGTCTCGCCCAACCTCCAACCGGTCGTGATCGGCATCGCGATCATCGTCGCCGTGCTGACCGACCGGGTCAGCCGCTCCCGCCAAGGCGCCTGACGGCGCACCCCCGTTCCGAGAGGACACCATGACCACCGACACCTACGTCGTAGAGCCCATCGAGGAGCTGCTCGCCGAGGCCGATCCCGACCAAACGCTCGCTCCCTGCGGGCTCCGGCAGCTCATCATCGGCCCCGGCGCCGTTGGGGCAGTGGCCGACGCCGTCACCCGGCTCCTGCCGGCCGCGCAGACTGGCAGCGCGGCCACGCCGCCGCGGGTCTCGCTTCTGGTGGACCGTACCCGGATCGCGCGTTCCGGGGAGGACGTCAAAGACCTCATTCAGGCCCAGCTCGCCGCCAGGTTCACTGTGGTCCGCACAGTGCTCGACGACGGGCACGCTGAACTCCACGTCGTCGACAGCGTCCTCGATGCGGCCGCTGGAGTCGTCCTTGGCGCCGATGCCGTCGTAGCTGTCGGCGGCGGCACCATCAGCGACATCGCAAAGGTCGCAGTCCAGCGCGCAGGTGCCGCAGGCAGAACCCTGGTCCTGGTTTCGGTTCAGACAGCCGCCTCCGTCGACGGGTACACCGACGACGTTTCCGTGGTTCTGCGGGACGGGGTGAAACGCACCATACCCTCCTGCTGGCCGGACGCAGTCATCTCCGACACGGACGTTATCGCCGAGGCGCCGGAAGCCATGAACCGTGCCGGCTTCGGCGAGATGACGTCCATGCTGGTTGCTCCGGCGGACTGGCGGCTGGCTTCGCTGGTCGGCACCGACCCGACGTACAAGCCCAGCGCCGTGCGCCTGCTCGGCATGGTCGGCAAGGACCTGGAGAGCTGGAGCGCAGGGGTACGGGAGGCCCAGCCAGAATCGGTGGGGGCCCTGGCACGCGCCCTTGCACTGCGCGGGATCGTCACCGGTGTCGCCGGGACGACGGCCGTCCTGTCCGGCGTCGAGCACCTGATCAGCCACATGCTGGACCAGTACCACGGCGCCCATGACGAACCCATCGGCTTCCACGGTGCTCAGGTGGGAGCTGGTTCCGTGATTGCCGCCAGCGCCTGGGACATGCTGTTTGAGCGGCTGGCAGCAGCACCCGGCACCCGGCCGCGCTTGGCAGCCCTTGACCACGGACCGGCCAGGAAAAGAGTCCTTGCCGCCTTCGAACGGGTCGATCCGAGCCTGCGCGTGGCCGAGGAATGCTGGCGTGACTATTCCACGAAGCTCGATACCGTGGGGCGCGAGCTGGCCCGGGTCGGTGCGTTGCTGGAGGGCTGGACAGGCGTCCGCGGGGAACTTAGGGACCTCGTCCGGCCCGCGGAGTCGATCGCGTCGGCGCTCGCGGGCGCCGGCGCCGCTGTCACTCTGGCCGAGCTTGAGCCTTCGGTGGATGCCGAACTGGGGCGGTGGGCGGTCGAGAACTGCGCCCTCATGCGCAACCGTTTCACCGTCGTGGACCTGCTCACGCTCCTCGGCTGGTGGGAGGCCGCGGACGTGGCCGAGGTGCTGGAGCGCGCGGCCCAGGCGGCGGCAGCTGCGGGCGCGGAAAGGAAGTGAACCCATGCTGCGCGACTATGTGATCGGCGTCGACTGCTCCACCACGGCCGCCAAGGCCGTCGTCTGGAACGCCCGCGGCGAGGCACTCTCGCAGGCGCGCTGCGCCTTCGGCCTCAGCCAGCCCCGTCCGGGGTGGGGGGAACAGAACGCCGAGGACTGGTGGACCGCCTCCGCTGAAGCGATCCGGCGGGCAGCCCAGACCGTGGACACCTCCCGGATCGGCGCCATCTGTATTACCCATCAGCGGGAGAGCTTCGTTTGCCTCGACGACGAGGGCATCCCGCTCCGGCCGGCCATGCTGTGGCTCGACACCCGTGCCACCGGGGAGGTATCCACCTTCGGCACGGAAGACGTCCACCGCCTCACCGGCAAGCCCGCCAACCCGACCCCGGCCTGGTACAAGCTCCACTGGCTCCAGGCCCATGAACCGGACACGGTCTCACGCATCGGCAAGGTGGTGGACGTTCACGGGTTCCTGGTCCACCGCCTCACCGGTGCCTGGCTCACTTCCTGGGCCTCGGCGGATCCGCTCGGGCTGGTGGACATGTCCACCTTCGAGTACGACGACGGTCTGGTCGCCGCGGTGGGCCTTGACCGCGGGCAGCTCAGCGAACTCCGGCCACCCGGCAGCGTCCTGGGCAATCTCACGGACGACGCCGCCGCGCGCCTGGGCCTTCCGTCGGGAGTCGCCGTCGTGGCTGGCGCGGGGGACGGGCAATGCGCGCAGCTGGGTGCCGGGGCAACCTCGGGCGGCCGGGCCTACCTTAACCTTGGCAGCGGAATCGTGTCGGGGACGTTCGCGGAGCAATATTCCTATGCACGGGAGTACAGGACGCTGTCGGCCGCCGTTCCCGGGGCCTATACCTTGGAGACCTTCATCGGCGGCGGCACCATCAACCTGGTCTGGTTCATCGAGAAATTCTCTGGAATCGACGCCCAGGGCCTCGGCCTGGGGCTGAGCCCCGAGCAGGTCCTTGAGACCGCTGCGGCTGCTCTTCCCCCCGGTTCAGAGGGCCTGCTGGCCCTGCCGTATTGGACCGGGGCGCTTACGCCCTACTGGGACCACAATGCGCGCGGTGCCCTGCTCGGCCTCACCGGCGTTCATGGCAAGGCGCACGTGTATCGGGCCCTCCTTGAGGGCCTCGCTTTCGAACAGCGGCTCCTGACCACCGGGGCGGAGAAGGCCCTGGCAGAGCCCGTGGCCGAAGTGGTCGCCCTGGGCGGCGGCTCCCGCAGCCCGGTCTGGTGCCAGATTATCGCCGACGTCATGCAGCGCAGCGTCTCCGTGGTGCGCGATCCGGAGAGCACCTGCCTTGGTGCGGGGATGCTGGCCGCGGCCGCTGTGGGCATCCACGATTCCGTGGCCTCCGCCGCCAAGGCCATGAGCGGAACAGGGCTGTCCTACGAGCCCCGACCCGCCGCGGCCGCAGCGTACGAGCGGCTATACGACGTCTACCGCGATATTTATCCGGCCAACCGGGCTGTTTTCGCCAAGCTCGCGGAGGCAACGCGATGAATGCTTCAACGACCCTGACGTCCAGGCCGGTGAGAGCTTATGCCGGCTATCTCTTCGACCTCGACGGCACGATCTATCTGGGCGATGAGTTGCTCCCGGGGGCTGCGGAGCTGGTGCACGGGCTCCGGGAGGCGGGACGCGAGACACTGTTCCTCTCCAATAACCCCACCAAGAATCCGCAGATGTACGCGGACAAGCTGACCCGGCTGGGCCTGCCGACCCCCGTCAACCGGATCGTGAACCCGCTGGTCACCATCGTCGCGTGGCTGCGCAAGGAAGCTCCGGGGGCGGGAGTCTTCGTCATCGGTGAAGAGCCGCTCCAACAGGCCATCCGCTCGGCCGGTTTCCGGCTGACCGAGGATCCCCGGGACATTGACGTCGTGGTCGCGAGCTATGACCGCGGCTTCGACTACCGCAAGCTCCAGATCGCCTTTGACGCACTCTGGCAGCACCGGCGGGCGCGCCTGGTGGCCACAAACCCCGATGCCTACTGTCCCATGCCGATGGGCCGCGGGGAGCCTGACGCCGCGGCAGTGATCGCCGCGATCGAGGCGTGCACCGGAGTGCGGTGCGAGGCCAACGTGGGAAAGCCGGCCGGAGTCATGCTGCAAACGGCGCTGGACGTCCTGGGGCTCTCCGGATCGGACTGCGTCATGGTGGGGGACCGGCTGCAGACAGACATCGCCATGGCGGTGGACGCCTGCATGGATTCTGCCCTCGTCCTCACGGGCGAGGCCACTATGGAGATGGCGGGGCTGCTGCCCCCTGAGCGGCAGCCGACTATGGTGCTGCCGCGCATCGATGCACTCCTGGAGCCGTTCCGGGCGTCTTGAACGGGCGCAGTCAAGGCTGTACCGCGCGATCGGCCGAAGCTATTGCCAAGTTCGGCTACCCGCGAATAGAATTAGAATTCACACAATGAATATTTACTCAGAAAGGAGCCGTGATGGATCTTTCATCGCAGAATTTGCTGGAGATGCAGCGGCGCATGCTGCGGATCCGCCGTTTTGACGAGCGGGCATCCCGGATGGTCAAGCGGGGCCAAATCCCGGGCACCGTGCACACCAGCATCGGGCAGGAGGCCCAGGTTGTCGGGGCCTGTATGGCGCTCGGGGACCTCGACTACATGTCGGGCAATCACCGCAGCCACGGCCACCCGATCGGGAAAGGCTCGCCGCTGGGTCCGCTCATGGCTGAGCTCGTGGGCAAGGCCACGGGGGTGTGCGGTGGCAAGGGAGGGTCTCTGCACCTGGCCGACTTCGCGGTGGGCAGCCTCGGCGAGTCCGGCATCGTGGGCTCCTCGATCCCCATCGCCACCGGGGCCGCGCTTTCGAGCAAGGTTCTCGGCAATGGCAAAGTGTCCCTGGCGTTTTTCGGCGACGGCGCGGCGAACCAAGGGTGCTTGTACGAGGCAATGAACCTCTCCGGGGTGTGGAACCTGCCGGTGGTTTTCCTGTGCGAGAACAACCAGTACGCGCTCTCGACCCCGGCGCACACAGTGACCTCGGGCGTAATCGCGGACCGGGCCGCCGGCTTCGGGATGCCGGGCGTGCGGGTCGAGGACGGCCAGGATGTGCTGGCGGTCTTCGAAGCAGTCACGGCTGCGGTGGAGCGAGCCCGCCGGGGCGAGGGCCCCTCGCTCGTTGAGGTGATCACGTATCGGTTCAACGAGCACTCTGAGGGGCTTCGCCTGGGCACGGACTACCGTGACGCAGCGGAGAAGGCCGCCTGGGTCGAGCGCGACCCAATCGTCCTGTTCCGCCAGCATCTCGAACGCGAGGGGATCGCCACGGCCGGAGAGCTCGATGCGCTTGAAGCCGAAGTCCTGGCCGAGGTCGATGAGGCCGTGCGCTTCACCGACGCGAGCCCCTACCCTGACCCCAGTGTCGCCTTCAAAGACCTGTACACCGAGCCGATCGGAGCGATCGCATGACTGTCATGAGCTACCTTGGCGCCATCGGCGCCGCCCAGCGTGAGGCGATGGACGCCGACGAGCGGGTGGTCATCATCGGCGAGGACGTCGAGGCCAACGTATACGGCACCACCGGTGCCGGCAAGTCGCGCAAGGACAAGGGCGACTTCCTGGAGATGTATGGGGCCAACCGTATCCGCAACACCCCCATCTCCGAGGAAGTCATCGTCGGAGCCGCGATCGGTGCCGCGATGACCGGCCTGCGGCCCATCGTCGACCTCTCGTATTCGAGCTTCCTGTACATGGCAATGGACCAGTTCGTGAACCAGGCCGCCAAGAACCGGTATATGTTCGGCGGGCAGGCGTCCATCCCGGTCGTGTTCCGCTCGGCCATGTTCTACGGGCTCAACACCGGCGCTCACCACTCCGACCGCCCGTACCCGATGTTCATGAACGTCCCGGGGTTGAAGATCATTGTCCCGTCCACCCCGTACGACGCCAAGGGTCTGCTCAGGACCGCGGTGGACACCGACGACCCGGTCCTGACCTTCGAGGCGTGCACGCTCTGGGGCAGCAAGGGTGAGGTCCCGGAGGAGGAGTATCGTATCCCGTTCGGCCAGGCCAATGTCGCCAGGACCGGCG
This sequence comes from Pseudarthrobacter cellobiosi, assembly GCF_023913755.1. Lineage (GTDB taxonomy): Bacteria > Actinomycetota > Actinomycetes > Actinomycetales > Micrococcaceae > Arthrobacter > Arthrobacter cellobiosi. The sequence continues at coordinate 37,163 of NZ_JAMXBJ010000026.1, read as the reverse complement.
ACGACGTAACCGTCGTCGCGATCGCCAGCGCCGTTCCGGAGGCCCTCGCGGCCGCGGAGTCGCTCGCCTTGGAGGGCGTCTCGGTAGAGGTCATCGACCCGCGCACCCTCGTCCCGTTCGACACCGAGGCCGTGATCCGCTCGGTACAGCGCACCGGGCGGCTGGTCATCGCTGATCCGGCCCACCGCACCTGCTCGGCCGCGGCCGAGATTTCGGCCATCGTCGCCGAGGAGGCGTTCGAGTCCCTCAGGGCCCCGATCGTCCGCGTCACCACCCCGGATACCCAGATCCCGTTCAGCCCCGCCCTCGAGAAGCAGCTCTATCCGAACCGGACAAAGATCGAGGACGCGATCCGCCGGATCACGGGCTTGATGGCGAACACCCTGAACACCGAACTCACATCGCCCGCACCGCGCATGTGACACCCCGTACAGAACACCAAAGCAAGGAGAAAGAAAATGGCAAGAGTTGAGGTCCTGCTGCCCCAGTGGGGAATGGGCATGAGCGAAGGCACCATCGCCACATGGCTCAAGAACGTCGGCGACACCGTCACCGAGGACGAGCCGCTGGCCGAGGTCGAGGCCGAGAAGGTTGAGGAGACCCTGGAATCCCCCGCATCCGGCGTCCTCGCCGAGATTGTCGTCCCCGAAGGCGAGACCGTGGATGTCCGATCGATCCTCGCTTACATCGAGACGGCCTGACGGGCCAGAGCTAGGAAGGGGAACAGATATGCCACAGGTCGATCCACGTCAGATCGTCAAAGACGCAGCCGACGGCAGATACGCCGTCGGAGCATTCAACATGCACAACGAGGAGACCACGGAGGCGCTGGTCAGGGCCGCAGAGCGTGCCAAGTCTCCGGTTTTCCTCCAGGTGGGCCGGGCGATCGTGCCCCACATGGGGCTCAAGAAGGCCTATGAGATGACGCGCCGCATCGCCGAGGAGTCCGAGGCCGAGTATGTGATCCATTTGGACCACGGACCGTGGGAGGAAGTGTTCGAGGCCATTAAGCTCGGGTTCACCTCCATCATGTACGACGGCGCGCACCTTCCGTTCGAGGAGAACATCCGCACCACGCGGAAGGTCGTGGAGGTGGCGCACTCCTTCGGCATCCCCGTGGAGGCCGAGCTGGGGAAGATCCCCGACGCCGACCAGCAGGTCGACTGGCAGTCCTACTACACCAATGTTGCCGAAGCGGAGCGTTTCGTTGCGGAAACGGGAGTTGACTTCCTCGCTATTTCCGTGGGAATCGTGCACGGTGTTCCGCTGGCGACAGCGCAGCCTCTGGACATCCAGAGGGTCAAGGAGATCGAGTCCGCCGTGGGCATTCCGCTGGTCCTCCATGGCGCGTCCGGCGTCCCGGATGACGAGATCCGCGCTGCAATGGCCGCCGGGGTGCACAAGTTCAACGCCGACACGGACCTGCGGCTCGCGTTCCGTTCAGGCATCGAGGCCGTGTGGTCAAACGGCGACCGCCAGCTCGAGGATGCGATGGCGGAAGGCCGGGAGCGGATGATCAACGCAACCATCGAGAAGATGGAGCTCTACGGGTGCGCGGGCAAGACACGGGGCCTGGCGCAGGTGCAGCGGTGACCGCTGTCGAGGAGGAGGGCAGGACTGTCGTCCCGCTCAAGGGAATCCGGCGCACTGCTGCGCGGCGCATGGTCGCCGCGTGGGAGGCGCCGGCTTTCCATCTCGCCGTCGAGGCGGACATGGGGGCTGCGCTCCGCGTGAAGGAGCGCAGCCCTAGCGCCACCGTCACGGATGCGATCCTGGCCGCCTGTGCGGCCGCGCTGCGGGACCACCCGGCCCTCAATGCTCACTACGCAGAGGAAACGGTCACCCGGTTCGACCGTGTCAACGTCGGCATGGCCGTCGATACGCCGGCCGGGCTGGTGGTTCCTGTCATCAAGGACGTGACGTCCCTGGGTCTGGCGGGTATCGCGGCTGCGCGCAGGGACGTCGTCCAGCGCGCCCGCGAGGGCAAGCTCACCATGGAGGACGTGACGGACGGTACCTTCACCGTCTCCAACCTCGGCATGATGGGCATCGACGCCTTCGATGCGATCCTCAACGTCCCGCAGGTGGCCATCCTCGCGGTCGGAGCAACACGCCAGCAGTTCGTGCCGACCGACGACGGGAACGGCACCTGGAGGCCCCGCGCGAGACTTACCCTCACATGCGACCACCGGGCCATTGACGGCGCCACCGGCGCCCGGTTCCTGGCCGCAGTAAGGGACAACCTCGAATCAAGCTGACGGGGGAGCGCCCGCAGCCAAAGGAGGCCCGGACAACCGCAAGGTTGTCCGGGCCTCCTTATTTCTGTGTCCGCGGCAGTGCCATGCCGCGTCCCGTTGGTACTGAAGAAATCACCGGATGGCCCAGCAGGCTGACGCGACGAACAGAGGACGAAGCCGGGCGGGGGCTGCGTTGGTGCCGACCCCGGGGGCGGGGTCCCGCGGCGCCGGGACGGGGGTGCCGCCTCCGGGGACGGGCCGGCCCCGGACGGACATGCCAGAGCCCTGCACGCACAGGAACCCCCCGGCCTTCACGGCCGGGGGGTTCCTTGGCTTCAGGGAGCGTGTGCCCGCTCACTTCAGGCGGGAGACGACTTCCTTCACCAGGGGCCAGACACGGGTCACCGACGTGTGGTTGACGGTTTCCTTGGGGGAGTGGAGATCATGCAGTTCGGTGCCGATGGAGATGATGTCCAGCCCGGGGATCTTCTGGCTAAACATGCCCAGTTCAAGGCTGCACTGGGAGACGTGGACATCGGCGTCGTAACCCATCACGTCGCGGAACGCCTTACGTGCCGTGTCCAGTAGCGGCGAGTCCGGCCGGTACGGGAACTCGGGCGCATCGAGCCCGTACTCCTCGACCCTGGCGCCTCCTCCTGCGAGTGCGGCAAGCGCGCGTACACGGTCGAGGATCTCGTGCTTACGGGAGGTCACAGCGGCGGTGATCGTGGACATGAGCCGGGCGCCGTCGGGCGTGGTGCGCACGGTGCCCAGGTTGTTCGAGCTCTCGACGATCCCCTGAACGGTGAGGCTCCAACTAAGGACGCCGTTCGGGACGAGTGCCGTCAGACGGGCGAAGCGCGCCGCGGCCGCCGCGGAGAAGACCCGGTCCGGGGCCTCGGCCGGCGCCAGTTCGAGGCGTAGGCCGGGGTCAGCCTGGCGGTACTCGTTCTGCAGTGCACCCTCGAGTTCCGAGATGACCCCGCGCACACCGTCCGCGTCTTCGGGCCGCAGGAGCAGCACGCTCTGGGCGTCGGCGGGGATGGCGTTGTTCTGGGCACCGCCATGGGGGTCCGAGATCTTCACGTCATACCGCGAAAGTACGGCGTTGAGTGCCCGTGCGAGGACCAGCACAGCGTTGGCGCGCTCAAGGTGGATGTCGAACTCGCAATGCCCGCCGGACAGGCCGCGGACCTTGAGCAGCAGCGCTTCAGAATGAGTTAGGGGAGCCGACTCCCACTCGGCGGGGATGTCCACGGTGAAGGTCACGTCGCCGCTGCAGCCGGCGAGGATCTCGGTGTCGGTGATCCAGTTGAAGTCGATCATGCGCTTGCCCGACAGCTTTGAAGTGTCGAACCCGGCGGCCCCCACCTTGCCCTTCTCCTCCATCGCGGTCAGGACCGCTTCAAGGGGAGGATGCGGGATGTCCGTCGAGTCCAGGAGGGCGAGGATGTAGGAGACGCCGATGCCGTTGTCTGCGCCCAGGGAGGTTCCGTTCGCCGTGACGAAGTCGCCCTCGACGAGGAGCTCGATCGGGTCGCGTTCGAAGTCGTGGACCACTCCGTCCTCCTTCTCACACACCATGTCGAGGTGGCCGTGGAGGATGAGGGGCGGTGCGTCCTCGAGGCCGAGCTGGCCCGGCTTGCGGACCAGGACGCAGTGCCGGTCGTCTTGGATGGCCTCCAGCCCGCGGTCCCGGGCGAAGCTGACCACCCAGTCGGCGACTTCCTTCTCGTTGCCGGAGCCGCGGGGGATGCCGGCAAGGGTCTCGAAGAAGGAGAACACCTCTTGCGGCTGGAGTGATTTGAGCGTTGACATGGGTGCCTTTCAAAGGGAAGGGAGTCCTCGCAGCGGTGCGGAGGACCGGTGGGCGTGAGGTGTTCGGCGGTTTGCCGGCTACTTGACCACTTCAGTGTGGCCCCGCCCCATGGTGAGCGCCACGGCGGCAATGATGACCAGACCGTAGACCAGGCTTTGCGCCTGCGGCGGGATTCCCACGGCAGCCGCGCCGATCGGGATGAGCGCGACCGTAAGGGCGCCGAAGATGATGTTGGCCGGGTTGGTGGCACCCCCGGTAATTGCCGTCCCGCCAACGATGGCAGCGGCGATGCCCGGCAGCAGCAGGTCGCTTCCCAGGCCGAAGGACGAAGCCGCCCCGGCCTGCGCGATGACGAGCATTCCGGCGAAACCGGCGAGCAGGCCGGAGAGGGCGAATGCAACGACCTTGAGCCATCGCGTCTGCAGGCCTGAGAACAGCGCGCCGGTCTCGTTGAGTCCCACCGCGGTCATGCCCTCGCCGGCGCTGGTGAACCTGAGGAAGGCCCACAGGCCTACCGCCAGGACCACGCCGACCCAGAAGGCCAGCGGCAGTCCGCCAATCGCGGTACCGAACAGGGGAGCAAGGAGCTGGGTGTTGGCCGTGGCATACACGGTGGTCGCGTCGCTGACCAGCAGCGACGCCGCCTGCATGATGCCGAGCGTGCCGAGCGTGAGCGCGAAGGACGGGATCTGGCCGAACGCGACCAGGAAGCCGTTGGCCGCGCCGATGAGAGTTACGATTCCGATGGCCACGATGGGCGCCGCGGGGCCGAGCGGCCCCAGGTTCTGGGCGAGGATGATGGCCGCGAAGATCACGATCGCCGCGTTGGACAGGTCGATCGAACCCACATGGAGCACCATGGCCTGGCCCAGGGCGACCAGGAGGATCGTCGAGGCCTGCACGGCGAGGATCGCGAGGCCGCCACCGGTCAGGAATGCCGGCCGCAGGACGGCCACGAGGGCGAACAGGATAAGGAATACCGTGAAGGGGCCGGCGGTGAACCATAGGTTCCGTGGCGGCCGACGAGCGGACTGGGTCTTCGAGTCCGCGGCAGCAGCCGGCGAGGTGGCCGACGGCTCGAGGAGGGCCTTCTTTGACATGGGATTCACACCATCTTTTCGAGCAGGTCGAGGGAGGTCGGGGTATCGGCAGAGAGGTCGAAGCGGGCTGTGATTTCGCCGTCGCGCATGACGAGGATCTCGTCTGCCATCTCGAGGGCCTCCTCGAGTGTGTCCGGCAGCAGGATCACGGCCGCGCCGTTCTCCTGGGCCGCCCGGATCTGGTCGTTCACCGTCTGGGATGCTCCCGGGTCGAGGCCGCGGAGGGGGTGGTCGAGGATCAGGACGTTGAGCTCCTTGGCCCGCAGCCATTTGGCCATGACGACCTTCTGCTGGTTGCCGCCGGAGAACCGCCCGAGGGGCAGGCGCGGGTCCCGGGGGCGCACGTCGAGGCGCTCGAACCATTCCTCGGCAGCCTTCAGCCGTGCCTTGCGCCGGAGGAACGGGCCCCTGGCCGCCTCACGGGGGTGTACAAGGGTGAGGTTCTCGGCAGCGCTCAGTCCGCCGACCATGCCCTCCACTTTCCGTTCGGAGGGGATGTATGCGATGCCCTTCCGGACGGCACGGCGCATCGACCAGGCCTGGACGGGACGCCCGGCGACTTCAACGGTGCCGGAGGTGAAAGGCTCGGCTCCGAAGAGGGCGCGGCACACGGATTCGCGTCCGGAGCCCATAGCGCCCACGATCGCGAGGGAACGGCCGGACGAGACCGCGAACGAGACGTCCTTGAAGTGCCCCTTGCGCCCCAGGCCCCGGGCCTCCACAGCGGGAGTGGCACCCGCCGCGTTGCCCCCGCGGCGGATCCGCGCCCGTGACTCCTGGCCGATCATGAGCCGGAAGAGCTCTTCTTCGTTGACCTCCTCGCGCCGCACGTCGGCGACGACTTCGCCGTGCCGCATGACGATCACGCGGTCGCAGATCCGGAGTACTTCATCAAGCCGGTGGGAGACGAAAAGCACCGAGCCGATTTCCCGGAGCGCGCGGATCTCGCGCTCAAGGATCTCCGTCTCGTTGCGCTCCAGCACTGAGGTCGGCTCGTCGAGGATCACGAGCGGAGCTGCGTGGATGGCCTCGTCGACGCGGAGCGCGCGGGCGATTTCGACCATCTGGCGGTCGACGAACGAGAGGTCGCTCACCTTGGTGCGCGGATCGATCGTGGATCCGACCCGGGCGAGGATCGAGGCTGCCTCGGCATTGAGGCGCTTCCAGCGGTAGAACCCAAACCGGGTGGCGGCGTCCTTGGAGGAGAGAGCGTTCATTGCGATGTTCTCGGCGACCGAGAGGTTGGACAGCAGGGACTGCTCCTGGTGTACGACGCCGATGCCCGCCGCCACCGCGTCCTGCGGCTTCCGGAACTTTACGGGACGGCCGTCTGTTTCGATGACCCCCGAGTCGGGCTGGTAGAGACCCGTCAGGATCTTCAGCAGGGTCGACTTACCGGCGCCGTTCTCGCCGATGAGGCCGACCACTTCGTGCCGCGGGACCTCGAGGGAGACGTTTTTGACGGCGTGCGTGAAGCCGAAGGACTTCGAGACGTTGGTCAGCTTCAGTGCTGGGGTTTCGACGCCGGTGCGCGGCGCGAGCGAAGCGTTGTTCATTTCACGATCCTCAGTCTGCTGCGGTGTGGCCAGGTAGCCACGAGGACAGCCGCGATCAGGACGGTTCCGGAGACCGCGGACTGGATGTTCGGGCTGACCCCGCTAAGGATGAGCCCGTTGTTCAGGACGGTCAGCATGAGTACGCCGATAGCGGTGCGGAGGATGCCGCCCAATCCGCCGCCCAGGGAGGTGCCGCCGATCACTACGGCAGCAATCGTCACGAAGAGCGTGCCGACTCCGATGGTGGCCGACCCCGCGCCGAGCTTGAGGCTTGCCAGCACGCCTGCGGCCGCACTGCAGGCGCCGGCGACGACGAATACGTAGAGCTTGTACCGGAGCACCGGGATGCCGTTGCCCTTGGAGATTTCCTCGCTGTCACCGATCGCGTAGGCGAAGCGTCCGAGCCTTGTGAAGCGCGCAACGAACATTCCAGCCAGGACGAACAGGGCGGCGAGGAGGAAGGAGTTGGGCAGCCCGAAGGTGAGGGTCGAGGGCCAGGCCTTGATGCCGCCGTCGGGCAGGAAGGGGATGGCCTGGTCGCCGAAGAGTACGGTGGCGATCCCGAGGCCCACGAACCAGACGCCGAGCGTGACGATGAAGGAGGGCACCTTGAGGCGCGTGTGGACGAGGCCGCTCATCAGCCCCAGGCCCACGCCGACCGCGAGCGCCGCCACGACGGCCCACGGGCCCAGGTCAGCACTCCCGCGGCTGTTGGCCGTCATGAGGACGAAGGTCATGCCTGCCGCGCCCATCACGCCCTCGATGGAGAGGTCAATTGAACCGGTCAGGATGACCAGGGTGGCGCCGACGCCGAGGATCAGCGGAAGGGACGCGTGGTCCAGGATGGTCCGCAGGTTGTCCGGCGTCAGGAACGTCGCGGGGTTCAGTGCCGTGAAGACGGCGATCAGTCCGAGCAGGGCAAGCACTTCGCCGAGGTTCTTGACCTGGAACCGGCGGCCTGTCCGGAGGGGTGGCTGTGATGGGGCGGGCGCCGCCTCGAGGAGGCCGGTCCCGGTGTCCTTGTCTATCATTACTCTCACCTGTCGTGGTTACTGTGGATGGGGCGGCTCCGAGCCCGCCTGCGCGGTGCCCGGAGCCGCCCTGCGGTTGCGATCCGTCAGGGCAGTTTCTCCGGGCCGCCCGAGACCAGCGGGACGGGCTCGGTGTCCCAGGGGCCCTTCTCGATGAGCGTGTCCATCCACCCGTCGATGTCGCCGTCGAACTTCGTAAATTCGGAGAGCTTGTCCGGGGTGACGCAGCTCAGCTTGAACAGGCTGTTGCGCTTCTCCTTGGGCAGCTCAGAGGGTTTGATCTCGCCAGTGGCGGCGAGGTACGAGGTGTAGAGGCCGATCGCGGCGGCCATGAATCCACGGTGGAATGTCTCGCCGGCGATCGCGCCGCCGCCCATGTTCTGCTTCATCATGTCGATAACCGGCGGGTAGAGGCCGTCCGAGGCGAACTTGACGTCGTTGATCCGGCCCGCATCCTTCACCGCCTGGACGGCGCCGATGATCATGCCGTCGTCGGCGGCCCAGATGCCGTCGATCTTGTCTCCGTGTTTGGCGAGGAGGTTCTGGGTCTCCTTGAGGCCGAGCTGCGGGTCCCAGTTGGCCGGGCGCGTGTCGAGCAGGTTCACGTCCGGGTAGGCCTTGAGCGCGTCCTTCAGGCCGGCCACGCGGGTCTGGCTCGTGGTGCTGTCGAGCACGCCTGCGAGGGCCACGATGTTGCCCTTGCCGCCGATGCTGTCGGCGAGCGCCTTGGCCGTGCACTGGCCGCTCTCGACCCCGGAGTGCTTCTGGAAGGCGACGAAGTTGTCGCCCTGGTCCCACGGCTCGAAGTTGTCCGGCTTGTTCCACCAGACCGTCGCGTAGCCGCCCGCGGCCTTTACGGCGTTGATGATGGGCGGGGCATCGGAGCTCGCGACCGTGTTGACCATGAGCGCGACCTTCTTGCCCTGGGCCAGGATGGCCTGGATCTTCGAGAGCTCGGTCTGCGAGCTTCCCTCGGAGTCGACGATCTCGAGTGGCACGTCGAGCTTCTTGGACAGCGCCTTCGCACCCTCGATCATCGAGGCCATGTAGGGGTTTGTGGTGTTGATTACGGATGCGACGAGGACGATGTCCTTCTTGTCGATCGGCTGCTGGGACCCGGGAGTGGTCGACGAGCAGGCGGTCGTGGCCATGAGGCCGGCCACGAGCCCGATCGCCGCTACGCGGCGCCGGAAGGGTTTCCTGGGGTGCATCAAAGACTCCTTTGTGAGAGACGACCATAGGCAAGTACAGTGTCCGAAATATATTTATTCAGCCACTGCATTAGCATTCTTAGAGTGTGCTTCATCTCACAGCAGCCTGTCAAGAGGCTCGCGGAATGAGGCTTAAAACGGAATGAGGCTTAAAAGACTGTGGGGAGCCTGCTCGGCAGGCTCCCCACAGCCGGGTCAGGGCGGAGGTCAGCGGAAGGTGCGGAAGAACGTCCTCACATCGTCCACATACGTGTCCGGCACCTCGAGCGGGGCGAAGTGGCCGCCCTCGTCATGCACGCGGTACTGCTGGAGGTTGAAGTATTTTTCCGTCCAGGTCCGCGGCGGCTTGTAGATTTCACCGGGATAGATGCCCACCGCAGTGGGCGCGCCGACGACGGGGAACCTGTCGTGCGAGGGCTTCCAAGGATTCCCCCGGCATTCCCAGTAGTAGCGCGAGGACGTGCCCCCGGTGTTGGTGAGGAAGTACACGGCAGCAGTCGTGACGAGGTCTTCCCTCGGCCACACCCGTTCAAAGGCCTCGGTCCCCGTGCCCCGTTCCTCGAGGCCCCAGAAGTACCGCTTCTCGGTGATCCAGGCCAGCTGTGCTGCGGGGGAGTCCGCGACGAGTGCGGCCAGGGTCTGGGGCTTTGTCAGCTGGATCTCGCCGTAGCCGCTCTCCTTCTGGACGAAGAGCTTGCCGCGTTCGAACCAGCCCTTCTCTTCGGCCTCGTTGTACTCGCTCTCGTCGGGGAGCCCGAGGAAGGGGTCGTACTTCACGCCCGGAGGGGCGTCGGGGTGCTCGGCGAGGTAGTGGCTCATCTGGGCCGGGAAGTGCGTGTAGACGCCGTAAACGTCCTGCTCGTACTTGTGGCCGTGCTGCTGCGCGATGAGGGCACCCCAGTCACCTCCGGCAGTCGCGTACTTCTCATAGCCGAGGACGTCCTTCATGAGGGCGTTCTCCAGATCCGCCGTCCGCCACCAGTTCCAGCCCGGCTCGGTCAGCGGCGAGGAGAAGCCGTACCCCGGGAGGGAGATGAGGACGACGTCGAAGGAGTCTGCCGGATCTCCTCCGTAGCTCGCCGGGTCGGACAGCGGGCCGATCACCTTGCGCAGGTCCCAGAAGGTCCAGGGCCAGCCGTGATGGATGAGCAGGGGTATGGGGTTCGGCCCCTTGCCCTTAACGTGGATGAAGTGGAGCGGGACCCCCATGAGCTCCGTCTTGAAGTGCGGCAGCTCGTTCATGCGCCGCTCGACGTCCCGCCAGTCGTACTCGTCGATCCAGTACTCGATGAGCTGCTTGTGGTACGTGGTGTTGTACCCGTAGCGCCAGTCGTCGTTGGCGAAGTCCACCGGATACCTCGTGCGGCGGAGCCGCTCGTTCATATCCTTCAGGTCCTCGTCGGGGATCGAGATGGTGAAGGGTGTGATTTCGCCTTCGTTGTGCGCAGCCATTGCGCCTCCTCGTGAAAAATAGATGGTTGGTTTTGACGTGCTCAGGTGATGTTGTACAGAGCCCGCGCTTCTTCATGGGTTGCGATGGGCCGGCCTACCTCCCGCGCGATCTCCTGGGCCTGCTGCAGGAGTTCGAGGTTGGTGGGATTGCGGGCGGGATCATAGAAGAGCTCAAGGCCGGTCTTGATGTGGCCGCCGAGCTCGATGGCCCGGCGGAGGATGGCGGTGTCGTCGAGGGCGCCCTGCCCCCAGATCGAGATGTACCAGGGGTGCTTGACCTTTGCTTCCTCGATCATGGAGAGGTAGTAGTAGAGGCTTTCAAGGCTGGGTTTCATGCCGTTTGTGCCGATCGGGTCCATGGCAGTGAGCCCGTAGTCGCCGATGAGGTAAAAGTCCCACATGGAGCCCTGCGTCGAGAGGCCCCGGTTGACGTAGTGCATGGCGTGGCGCAGGTGGCCTGGCTCGTATATGCCGAACACCATGGCCAGGTCCCTTTCGCGGAACATTTTGACCTGGCTTGCCACGCGCTGGTAGTTGAACCCGAACTCCGGTCCGGAGAGGTAGCCTTCCGCGTCCTCCTCGACGGCGAAAAGCGTCAGGCCGGTATCGACGCAGCCGATGCGCACATTGCCGCCCTCGTACAGGTGCGGCACGTGCTCGAGCCCGTTTTCATGAGGCAGCAGCCGGAGGTTGTTGCAGGTGGTGGGGTACCACGTGATGTCCGGGTGCTTCTCGAGGACCCGGTCCCACGTGCGCATGTAGTCCTTGTAGGCGTTCTCCCCGAGGAGGTCGAAGCTTGTGTTGTGCGCGTGGATTGCACCTGCGCCCGCTTCCCAGCACCTGATCGCGTCCTCCGCGATCTCCTCGTAGGTGATGGGCGTGTTCGGGTTCATCTCCTTCGTTCGGATCCCGTTGATGTGGGACTCGATCACCACCGGATAGTCCCATGTGGTCTTCATGTCGGCGTATTTGTCAAGGGCGGTGGGCACGGTACCTCCTGGCAGATGGAGTGGCGCCGATCCACTGGCAGTCATCCGCCGGGGGTGTGAATCGTTATGCGCACTTCTAATGAATATGCCATCGATCATGGGACGTACATCACACCATTGTCAATAGGTGCCTGACGCTGACCCCGGGTCAGCCCTTCGCTGCGGGCGTACGACGGCGGCTGGGACGCCTTACCGGGGCGGGGTCCCCTTGTGGCCGGGGTGAGGACGGGGCGGAATCGACCAGGAACTGGGCCGTCCTGACGTCGGTGACCAGCGTGTCCACCCACCCGCCGGCTGCCGCTGCCCTGACGGCCCGGTGCTTGCGGGCGCCGCCGGCAACGGCCCACCGGTGCCGGGCATTGAGCAGCTGCTCCCGGGTGATGCCTACCACCAGGTCCTCGAGCTCCGAGTCGATTGGGTTCCCGTCAGCGTCCAGGAAGTGCAGGCACACTTCACCTACTGCCCCAAGTTCACGCACGCGGGCGAACTGCTCGTCCGTGAAAAAGTTATCGCCCGGTCGCAGTTCCGGATCGATCTCGTCGGCGCCGATACCCACCAGTGCCAGGTCCACCGAGTCGAGCATCTGCAGCGCCTCCCGCGCATGCGGATCGCCGCTCAGCAGGAGTTCCTTCATCTCCGGGCTTGCTGCAACGCCGGGCGTCCGGAGGAAAACGGGCTGGGCTCCGGTGAGGGCGGCGAATTGCTGGGTGGACCGGGCCGTGGCGTGCTGGAGCGAGGGCGGGCCGAGGTCGCCCAGTGTTTCGATGACGTGCTTGCACCGGGTGCGCATGGGCAGCATGGTGTCGATCATCATCCGCATCGTCTTGCTCCAGGAGGTCAACGCGATCGTGCGCACCTCGAAGGCCACGTCCTGCAGGAGCGAGGCCATCGTGTGCGCCAGGTCCTTGCCCAGCTCTTCCTCGTTATCGCTGACGGCGTCGATGATGTGGACCTCACTGAGTCCGTACAGTGCCTCCACGCGTTCTTCAAGCTCCGCGTGGACGTGCGGCGGCACCGCCACTACGGTCCGTACAATTGAGGCCTCCTCGGCCTGGGCCAGCAGCCTCGAGACGCGGGACTGTGAAATCTGCAGCCGCTTGGCGATGTCGGTCTGGCGCATCTCGTGGGTATGGTAAAGGCGCGCTACCTTGATCATCAGTCGCTGCGCGTCGACGTCGTTCATTGGACTCCTTCTTTTTCTTCGCCCATCTTAGGGCCCCCTTGACACGTGACTCGGGGGACATAACACTTGTAAATGGAAATGCAGTCCATAAATATATATTCTATTGCTTGTGGGTCCGGAAGGGAAGCGCTATGGAGGAGTTCAGCACTCCGTTCGACATTGTTGTCGTTGGGGCAGGCATCAACGGCTTGGGGATCGCACGTGACGCCGCTGTCAGGGGCCTGCGGGTGGTCCTGCTGGAGCAGGACGACATCTGCAGCGGAGTCTCTGCGTGGTCCGGACGGCTTGTCCACGGCGGGCTCCGCTACCTCGAGCACCGCGACTTCGCGCTTGTGCGCGAATCGCTGCGGGAGCGGGAGCTCCTCTTCCGCCTCGCGCCCCACCTCGTCAAGCCGCTGCGGCTCATCATGCCGCTGAGCTCGCACAGCCGCCGGCCTGCCTGGCTTATCAGGATCGGCATGTTCCTCTATGACGTGCTGTCCTTCGACAAGAAGACCCAGGGCCACGAAGTCCTGAACCGCACCGCGATCCTCCGCCGATTCCCGGGCATATCCCCTGAAGGTCTTCGCGGGGCGGTGGTCTTCACGGACGGCCAGGTCGAATACGCGGAGCGCCTCTGCACCGAAGTCGCCGTCGCGGCTGCGGGCGCCGGGGCAGTGATCCGGACGAAGTCGCGGGTCGAAGAGCCCATCCTCGAGGGAGGTCGGGTCGTCGGGGTGCGCTACCGGGACACCCTGACCGATGAGATGCATGAGGTCCGTGCGCCGATCGTCCTTAATGTCGCAGGCCCGTGGATCGACCGGATCTTCCGGCGGGGTGCGCCGGACCAGCCCCGCCTCAACGGGGGCACGAAGGGCAGCCATCTGGTCGTGGATTCCTTCCCCGGCGCCCCGGACGACGTCGTCTACTACGAGTCCAAGACCGATGGCCGCCTTGTCCTGGTGATTCCGTGGATGGGCCGGTACCTCATCGGAACCACGGACCTCCGTTTCGACGCCGATCCCGGCGAGGCGCGCTGCGACGCCGACGAGATGGACTACCTGCTCGGCGAGGTGAACGAACTCATTCCCAGCGCGAACCTCACGTCAAACGACGTCCTCTTCACCTACTCGGGCGTCCGCCCGCTGCCGTACGCGCCGGATGTCGAAGAGTGGGAGATCCCCCGGAGCCATGTCCTCCACGACCATGCCCCGGACCTCCCCGGCCTCATCACCGTGGTGGGCGGGAAGCTCACCACCTACCGGCAGCTTGCTGAGGACGCGGTGGACGATGCCTTCAAGCGGCTCGGGCGCAGAAGCCCGAAGTGTGTCACGGCGAGCCTTCCCCTCCCCGGCGCCGCCGGGGACTTCGAGGGGGCGCGCATCGCGCTCCGCGCCGAAGGCCTCGCCGACGTGACGGTCGAGCGGCTTCTGGCCCTCTATGGGACCCGGGCACTCGACGTCGTAGCCGAGTCGGGCCGGGCTGGCGGCGGCCTTTCCGTCCTCGATCCCGCGACGGGTGCACTCGAAGCCGAGATCCTCCTCGCGGTACGGCATGAGTTCGCAAAGACGCTCACGGACGTCCTCGCCCGCCGCATGCTCCTGGCGTTCGAGCCCGGGCATGGCCTCGACGTGGCCGAGCGGGCTGCGGCCGTCATGGGCGCCGAAGTGGGCTGGGACGCGGCCCGCCAGGCAGCGGAAGTCCGTGGCTACCGCGAGTGGCTCGAACGGCTCGCGGTTCCCTCCCGTGCCGCGCAGGAACGGCCCGCAGTCGAGGGCTCCACGCCGTGAGCCCGCGGTACGTCCTGGCACTCGACGAAGGATCGACCAGTGCCCGTGCGGTCCTCGTCTCCCTCGAGGGAAAGATTGAGGCGGAGGCCCGCCATCCCGTGACCCCGCTCTTCCCGAAGCCGCGGTGGGTGGAGCTCGATCCCATGGCGCTGTGGGAGGCTCAGCGGCAGAGCATGCAGGCCGTCATGGCCAAGGTTGGCGCGACCACCGACGACCTCGCCGCGGTTGGCATCACAACGCACCGGGAGTCCTGCCTGCTCTGGGACCGGCGGACCGGCGAGCCCGTCCACAACGCGATCATGTGGATGTCCAAGCAGACGGATACGATCGTGCAGCGCTGGAGCACGGACGGTCGCGACGACGAGTTCCGGCAGCGGACCGGACTGTTCAACGACTCCTTCTTCAGCGCCTCCAAGCTCGCGTGGGTACTTGAGAACGTCCCCGGCGTCCGGGAACGCGCCGAGCGGGGGGAACTCGCTGCCGGCACGGTGGACACCTGGCTGCTGTGGCAGCTGACCGGCGGCCGCTCGCACTTCACGGACCACAGCGAGGCGTCCCGGACAGCGCTCTTCTCCCTCGAGACCCGAGACTGGGACGAGAAGCTCATCGAGGCCTGCGGAATCCCCGCACGCCTGCTGCCCCCGGCGCTGCCGTCCGATTCGCACTTCGGCGATATGCGCCCCGCCGACGTCGGACTGCCAGGGGCGTCCAGCGTGCCCGTCATGGCGATCATGGGCGACCAACAGGCCGGCATGTTCGGCCAGGCGTGTTTCGCCACCGGATCGGTGAAGAACACCTACGGTACCGCGGGTGTGCTCACCGCCAACAGCGGCCCGACGCCCGCCATCCTGGACGGGCTCACCGCCAGCGTGGGCTGGACGGCGGGAGGGACGACCGCCTATGAGATAGAGGGTGTCGTGTTCCACTGCGGCCAGACGCTGCAGTGGATGCGGGAGCGCCTGGGCATCATCACCGCCGAGACCGACCTCGAGGAACTCGGGCGCCGGGTGCCGGACACCAGGGGTGTCTATATCGTGCCCGCCTTCGCCGGCCTGTGCGCGCCGCACTGGTCGCGGGACAGCACGGCCAGCATTGTCGGACTCACGCTGGAGACCGGCGCCGAGCACATCGTGCGCGCCGGGATCGAGGCCATGGCTTACCAGACGCGGGACAACATTGACGTGCTCGTCGCCGGCGGGAACCCGGTTCCCGAGCTCAAGGTGGACGGCGGCGCGGCGCGCAGCGACCTCCTGTGCCAGTTCCAAGCGGACATCCTGGGCATCCCGGTGCTCCGCCCCACCGAGCTTGAGCGGACGGCGCTGGGCGTCGCGCACCTCGCGGGCATGGGGGTCGGTCTCTGGAGCCGGGACGCCCTCGAGACCGGGTGGCAGCTCGACCGGGTGTTCGAACCCGCGATGGCGGGCGACCGGCGCGAGGAGCTTTACGCCGGATGGTGCGGCGCCGTGCGGAGCGTGACGGGGCGCAATCCCGGCTCCGGAACACCGTGACGGGCGCGCACCCGCCCTTCGGCGCCGGCGTCGTGCGCGTTGTCCGTGACCGGCGGCCGCGCCCCGGCGGCGAGGACATGGAATTCATCGCGGACCACCTTGCCGCGCTTCCCGGCGCGGCCGGCGGAGAGCTGAACCTCTCCCGGCCGCTTGCCACGGCAGCCTTCAGCCGCCGTGATTCCCTCCGCCCCGGCTACCAGGAGGCCCTCGCGGTCCTGGCCGGACGCGGCTATGCGCCGATCATCAGGCCCGTCGGAGGACACCTCGCGGTGTACGGCCCCGGTGACCTGGTGGTCCACCTCTGGGCACCGCACCCCGACGCCCGGTCCTCGATCCGTGAGCGCTTCGAGGCCTTCGGCGAAGGGGCCGCCCTGGCCCTGCAGGGGCTCGGCGTCGACGCGCGCGTCGGTGCCGTGCCCGGCGAATACTGCACCGGCGAATTCAGCGTCAACGATTCCGGCCGCGCCAAGCTGGTGGGGACAGGGCAGCGCCTCACCAGGCACGGGTACCTGTTCAGCGCCGTCGTCATGGTCGAGGAGACCGCGCAGGCGCGGGCGGCCCTGGCCGAGGCGTACGCGCTCATGGGCCTCGACTTCCGCCCGGAATCCGTGGGCTGCGTCGCGGACGCTGCACCGGGCGCCACCGTCGAAGACGTCTCCGAAGCCCTGGTGGACACACTCCTGCCGTTGCTGCATTCCAGTGCCACGCCCTTCCAACTCCCATCCCCGGCGCGCAGCGCGGCGCGCGCCAACCACCACTCGTCCAACACCCTGTCAGGAGCCTCCCGTGTCTAACCAGTCCGCCCGGTCCACTATCCAAGCCCTCAAGGACCATCCCCGGGCGCGCGTCCTCATCGTGGGGGGCGGCATCAACGGCGTGGGCACCTTCCGTGACCTTGCGCTCCAGGGCGTCGAGGTAGCGCTCGTGGAGAGGGGCGATTTCTGCCAGGGTGCCTCCGGAGCCTCATCCCACATGATCCACGGCGGAATCCGGTACCTCGAGAACGGGGAATTCCGACTCGTGCACGAGTCGGTCGTCGAGAGGAACCGGCTGCTGCGCATTGCACCGCACTACGTCAAGCCGCTGCAGACCACCATCCCGGTGTTCTCGACGTTCTCAGGGCTGTTAAACGCCCCGCTGCGCTTCATCACCCACCGGTCGGGCAAGCCCCAGGAACGTGGGGCGCTCCTGGTGAAGGTGGGCTTGAGCCTGTATGATGCGTTCTCCCGCCGCGGCGGGACGGTGCCGAGGCACCGGTTCCTCGGACGCAAGCGGTCCTTGGCAGAGTTGCCGGCCCTGCGGGCGGACGTAAAGTACACGGCCACGTACTTTGACGCTTCGGTGCATGATCCCGAGCGGCTCACCCTGGACGCGCTCCGGGACGGGCTTGAGGCGGGGTCCCATGCGCGCGCTGCCAACTACGTGTCCCTCGTAGGGACGGACGACGGCGGCGCCCGGTTCCGTGACGAGCTCACCGGTGAGGAATTCACCTTCGAGGCCGACGTCGTGGTGAACATGACCGGCGCCTGGGTGGACAACACGAACGGCGCCCTGGGATCGCCGTCGCGGTTCATGGGCGGGACCAAAGGCTCGCACATCGTCCTGGACCACCCCGGGCTTCTGGCCGCCACCGCCGGCAGGGAGATCTTCTTCGAGCACAGCGACGGACGGATTGTCCTCATCTACCCCATGGGCGACCGCGTGCTGGTGGGCACGACGGATGTAGACGCGGGGGAGGACCTCGAGCCCGTGTGCACGGACGCTGAAATCCAGTATTTCTTCGATCTCATCCACCACGTGTTCCCCACCGTCGCGGTGGCCCGGAAGGACATCGTGTACACGTTCTCCGGTGTCCGGCCCCTGCCGCGCCATGATGAGACGGCCCCGGGTTTCGTGTCCCGGGACTACCGCATCGAACGCTCAGTGGTCCCGGGCACCGACCGGCCGGTGCTGAGCGTGGTCGGCGGGAAGTGGACCACCTTCCGGGCATTGTCCGAGCATGTGGCCAACGAGGTCCTGGGCTTGCTGGGGCGCGGCCGCGCCGTGATTACCGCGGACCTTCCGATCGGGGGAGGACGGGGCTACCCCGTTGATGAGGCGGGCGTCCAGGCCTGGATCACGGGCCGCACTGGGCCGGGGGCGGAGCGCCAGCGGGTCCGGACCCTGCTCGCCCGCTATGGCACCCGTGCGGAGGATGTCCTGGCGTACCTGGCCCAAGGAGAAGACGCCCCGCTGCGGAGTACTGCCGGGCTGAGCGTGCGTGAGCTGGCCTGGATGGCTGAGCACGAGCACGTGGCCCACGTCGCCGATGTCCTGATCCGCCGGACCAACCTGGCGTTCCGTGGCCTGGTCACCTCCGAAGTCGCCCACGAGGTCGCCTCGCAGCTGGCGCCCCACCTCGGCTGGGACGCCCACCAGGCGCAGCATGAGGCGCAGGCAGCGTTGTCGCTGCTCGCCGAACGCCACCGCCTCGACACGGCAAACGCGGGGGTCCTGCTGTGACGCTCGCACCCGAAGGACGCCGCCTGCTGCGCGTTGAGGCCCGCAACGCCGAGGTCCCCGTGGAGCGCAAGCCGGAGTGGATGAAGGCGAAGGTCCAGATGGGTCCGGAGTATGTCCAGCTTAAGAACCTGGTTAAGAAGGAAGGCCTGCACACGGTGTGTGAGGAGGCCGGCTGCCCGAACATTTTTGAGTGCTGGGAAGACAAGGAAGCGACGTTCCTGATCGGCGGGTCCGAGTGTACCCGGCGCTGTGATTTCTGCCAGATCGACACGGGCAAGCCGTCCCCGGTGGACATGTTTGAGCCCACGAAGGTGGCCCGCTCGGTCCTGGCCATGCAGCTGCGCTACGCCACGGTCACGGGGGTGGCCCGGGATGACCTGGCCGATGAGGGTGTGTGGCTGTACGCCGAGACGGTGAGGAAGATTCACGAGCTGAACCCGGGCACCGGCGTCGAACTTTTGATCCCTGACTTCTCCGGCAAGCCCGAGCACATTGAGGCGATCTGCGATTCCAAGCCTGAGGTCTTCGCGCACAACGTCGAGACCGTACCCAGGATCTTCAAGCGGATCCGCCCCGCGTTCCGCTACGACCGTTCCCTGGATGTCATCACCCAGGGCCGGAACCTGGGGNGGGATGGTGACCAAGTCCAACCTGATCCTGGGCATGGGCGAGACCCGCGAGGAGATCTCCGAGGCGCTGCGGGACCTGCACGAGGCTGGCTGTGACCTGATCACCATTACCCAGTACCTGCGCCCGTCCGAGCGGCACCTGCCGGTGGACCGGTGGGTCAAGCCGCAGGAGTTCGTGGACCTGCAGAATGAGGCGGACGAGATCGGCTTCCTCGGCGTCTTGAGTGGCCCGCTGGTCCGCTCCTCCTACCGGGCCGGCCGGCTGTGGGCCACCGCCCTCGCCAAGAAGGAGCTGCCGACGCGATGAGGGAAGGAACGGGCATCATGCTGGCAGATATCAATGAGGCGGTGGAAGCACTGCGCAGGGGAAGTGCGGTCATCGTCGTTGATGACGAGGACCGGGAAAACGAGGGGGACATTGTCCTGGCGGCCGAACATGCCACGGCGGAGTGGCTGACCTGGATCATCCAGGTCTCGAGCGGTTTCGTTTGTGCCCCGATGCCGAATGACATCGCAGACACGCTCCAGCTGCCGCTCATGACGCAGGACAACAAGGATTCCCTGCGTACCGCTTACACCATCAGCGTGGACGCCGCAGACGACGTGACGACAGGGATCAGTGCCAAAGACAGGGCCCGGACCCTGCGCGTCCTCGCCGACCCGTCCTCGGGTCCCGCCGATCTGATCCGGCCGGGACATATCCTTCCCCTCCGGGCGGTAGCCGGTGGTGTGCGGCAGCGGCCCGGCCACACCGAGGCTGCCGTGGATCTGCTAACCATGGCCGGCATCCGGCCTGTCGGCGTGATTGCTGAAGTCGTTGCCGACGACGGGGAAATGATGCGGCTGCCTGGACTGATCGCGCTGGGCCGGCAGAAGGGACTCCCGGTCGTCAGCATCGCCCAACTGGTCGAGCGGCTCGAAGCGCAGGAGTCCCGCCTTGCCCGTCGGGGCACATCGAACGCAGAACTGAAAGAGGAAGTGTGACCGACCACGCCACCCAGCCTTCGGGGTTGGCCGCAGACGTGCTGGTCCAGCTCGCACAATGGCCCGGCGCTCCATCCCTCGCCGTCGTGGGAGCCGAGGGGGTGCTCGGCTCCCACGACGAAGGACGTGTTTATCGGCTGGCTTCGGTGACCAAACTCCTCACTGCCCTCACCATCCTCGCCGCCGCAGAGCAGGGGGACGTCTCGCTCGACTCTCCGATCGGCCCTCCGGGTTCCACCCTTCGCCACCTTCTTGCCCACGCCTCCGGCCTCGGATTCGAGGAGGATAGGGTCCGGGCTGTCCCCGGGGCCAGGAGGATCTACTCGAACCGGGGCATGGACATGGCCGCGGCGTACTTCAGCGCCCAAACCGGCAGGCCCTTCGAAAGGGAGTTGAACGAACGGGTCCTGAAGCCATTGGGGATGCACCGGACATCGCTGGCTGGCCTGCCGTCCAAGGGAGGCATGGCGCCCATCGGGGACCTCGCCCGGCTCGCCCATGAGCTCTTGCGGCCCCGTACGCTCGCCAACTCCGTGGTGGCAGCGCTGTCCGAAGTCGCCTTCCCGGGGCTGGCCGGGATCCTGCCCGGATTCGGCCGCCAAGCCGACAACTCATGGGGCCTCGGCGCCGAAGTGCGGGGCACCAAGGAACCCCACTGGACAAGCCCGCACAATTCTTCCACCACTTTCGGGCACTTCGGCATGGCGGGCAGCTTCCTCTGGGTTGACCGCGAGGCGGGTCTCGCCTGCGCTGCGCTGTCCACCGTCGATTTCGGGCCCTGGGCCACAGATATTTGGCCGGCGGTATCTTCCGCCGTCCTCAGGTGTTACCGGGACTTGCCTTCTCACACGCCGGCGAGGCCGTAGCCGTTGAGTCCGGCGCCAGTGCGATGCGGTGACGCCGAGCCGCAACTGAACCAGGCCATCAAAGGAACGGGCATAAAAGAACGGCCGGCAGATCCAAGCGGATCCCGCCGGCCCTCGCTGCCTCGGTGCCGCAGGCCTGCCTCACCCAGCAGCGGCATTACCTTTTCGTTGAAGTGCTAGCTAGGCACGTCCGGAAACAGTGCAGTCCCGCCGCGCGATCGGCCAGCGCATCGGTGCCGGCAGCGTCCGCATCTTCACCGCGATCGACCAGCTGGCCGCATTCCAGACCGGTGACGTCCTGGTTGCCGACATGACCGACCCCGACTGGGAACCGGTCATCCAACGACATGACCCAGCTGGCGCTGGGCCTGGACCGGGACTCGGCAATCGTGTCCGCAGGCTTCGATGAACGCGATACTGCCGTCAAGAAGCTCCTCAGCACGGCCATCAGGGCCTGCCGGTGCCCTGAGGCGAACGGGCAGACGGTCCTATAGCGCCGATTAGATCGGCTAATCAACGCTGTCCAGAGCTCACGATCGTAGTTAAGAACCTCAAAAATATCAGGGGTCCGCACTCATGACAGGTGTTGATAAACGCCCTTCGATGAGAGGGGTCAGGGGTTCGAATCCCTTAGCTCCACTGTTTAAGACCTCGACCCCAAACTCTGGCTGGGGTTTCGTCCTTGCCCGGGCCGGGCGGCGGGTGGCGGGTGGCGACCATGGCACACCTGTATCCTGACAATGAAGGTTGAATGGCTCCAGCGGCTATCGACCAAGCGCGGTTCGCGGCCGGATGACGGTCCGGAATCCTGCGCTGTAGCCTCGGACGTCGTGGAATCGCGCCGCAATCGCCAGTCTCCGATCCGCCCCCGGACTCTTGGAATGGATCTTTTATCAGTACCGACACACCAGCTCCCGTGGGAATTCCGACGTCGCCCCTCAAGCCCTCGCGCAGAGCTGCGGTGGATGAGCGTGCCCTCGTGACCTGGGCCGAGGCTGGTGACAGCACGACCGCGCGATGGCGTTCGGCGAACGGCAGGCCGGCGCCGGCGCGCGTCGAAGTGGTCACCGACTCCCTCACGGCCGATGAGGCCAACCGGATGGCGTCACAGGGGATCGCGATGCTCTGGCACGGTGACTTCCACAACGCGCGGCAGATCCTCAACGCCATGGACCGGCGGGTCAGCGCCGGCAAGAAAAAGTTCGCAGGATCTCCGGCCGATGGGTTCTATCGGCATCGCCAGTCCCGCTCGCATCGTGCACGCATTCTCGGCCTGCTGCTGATTCCTCTCGATCCGGGCCCTGTGGTGCCGCTGCGCCGCGCACCGGATATCCGGGAGGCCGCCGCTGAAGCGTACGGCGATATCGGCGAATCTTCCGTTGTGTCCCTGCATGAGCTTGTCGGGGCGATTGGCGCCCACGAGTGGCGACGGAATGGCGTCTACGTCGATGCCCTGCAGGGCCGCATCCACCCGCACTATGGCACGTTCTTCCCCACACGGAGTGAGTATGTGGATCTCGTGGCCGCCGCGGCGCTGCCCTCTGACACGCTGGCGTTCGACGTCGGAACCGGCACCGGGGTGCTCGCTGCCGTCCTCGCGCGCCGTGGCGTCCACCGCGTGGTAGCGACGGACAATGAACCGCGTGCCATCGCCTGCGCCGGTGAGAATTTCCGGAACCTCGGTGTCCAAGACCGTGCTGAGGCCGTCCTGACCGACATGTTCCCGCCCGGACGGGCACCGCTCGTTGTGTGCAACCCGCCCTGGATTCCGGCCACGCCGCATTCCACCCTGGACAGTGCCGTCTACGACCCCGGCAGCAGGATGCTGTTCCGCTTCCTGAACGAACTCTCCGACCATCTGGAGCCCGGCGGTGAGGGCTGGCTTGTCCTCTCCGACCTGGCCGAGCACCTTGGCCTGCGGTCGCGTGACGATCTGCTGGCCGCCATCAACGCGGCTGGGCTGAAAGTGATGGAACGGCTCGACACCAAGCCAACGCATCCGAAGGCATCGGACCGCGACGATCCTCTGTTCGAGGCGCGCACCGCCGAGGTCACGTCCCTGTGGCGGCTTGTTCCCCGGTAGTCACAAGCTTCGCCGCACGCGCGCCAGCCACCGGACAGGAGCAGGCTCCTTCGCCGTCCCGCTGGTGCTGGCGCTCACCGCGCTGATGGGCATTCCGTTGAGCGTGGTGAGCATCGCCTCGAGCCAGGGCATGTACGTGTCCACCCAGCCACATGAGCGCGGAGTGTCCGCCGGCAAATTCCAGACCTACCGCTACCTTGGCGCCATCACAGCCACGGTGATGATCGGCATCTTCTACGGAACCGGCGTGACCCAGGCCAATTGGGGACTCATGGTGATCACCATGCTGGTGCTCGGCGCCGTCGCGTTCGGCGTGACGCTGCTGTGGCGGGAGCGGAAGTAGGTTTTCCGGCTGACCCGGATCGCGCTCTGCGAGGCTGGTTTAGCTGGCCTATGACATGGCCGGCACTTCGCCGGCATCCAAGGAGCCGCCGTCTGCCTCCGGCAGTGTCAGGGTGACGGTGGTCCCCCGTCCGGGGCTGCTGGCCAGGGCGATCGTCCCGCCATGGTTTTCGATGATGGTTTTGGTGATCGGCAATCCCAGGCCCGCACCAGGAATGGCGGATGCGTGTGCGCGTGCGGCGCGGAAGAATCGGGTGAAGGCCTGGGCCTGTTCTTCCTGGGTCATCCCGATCCCGGTATCGGCGACCTCGCATCTGATGTTGTCCCCGTCCCGGCGGGCTCGGACCGTAACGGCCCCGCCGTCGGGGCTGTATTTGATCGCGTTGGAGAGCAGGTTATCGATAACCTGGCCGATGCGGGCCGGATCGAACCGGCCGGTCACGGGTCCGGACGGTTCAAGGTGCAGGCTGATGCCCGCGGCACTGGCACGCGGAGTGGCGGATTCGATGCTGTGGCGGATCACTTTGGTCAGGTCTGCTGGCCGGGGGTTGATGACCAGGGTATCCGAGGCGACTGAGAGCAGGTCGGTCACCAGATGCAGCAGCCGTTCGGCGTTGCGTTTGGCCACCACCAGGTACTGGGCCAGGTCGGCGGGAAGGTCGGGGTGTTCGTCCAGGGCCAGGCCGAGGTAGCCCAGGATCGAGGTCAGGGGGGTCCTCAGCTCATGCGAGACACTGGCGACGAACTGATCCTTGGCTGCAAGGGCTGTGACCAGTGCCGTCACGTCGGTAAAAGCCAGCACGGCGCCGGAACTCCGGCCGGTGCCGTCCTTGATCAGCCGAGACGTTGCGGAGAAGGCGCGTTGACCGGTGCCGGTGCCGATCCAGATCAATTCGTCGGTGAACGCCTCGCCCCTGGCGGCTCGGCGCA
The DNA here is from genome assembly GCF_023913755.1 of Pseudarthrobacter cellobiosi. Lineage (GTDB taxonomy): Bacteria > Actinomycetota > Actinomycetes > Actinomycetales > Micrococcaceae > Arthrobacter > Arthrobacter cellobiosi. The sequence goes on along the minus strand of NZ_JAMXBJ010000026.1, from coordinate 12,972 downwards.
GTGGGTGCCGGGCCGGCGGCAGCGGGCTGCTCCGGTCAACGCCGAACACCGGCACCTCCTCACTCCCGGGCGCCCGCGGGTTTTCGCTGAGGGTACCGGTGAGGTGGTGGCTTTGCTGCTTGTTCATGAGAATTTTCCGGCCCTGTTCATCGACCGCGCACACGCCGACACTGACGGTATCCATGATGGTGCCCAGCAACCGCTCGCGCTGTTCGCTGGCCGCGAGCAGGTCCTGCAGTTCCTTGTCCTGGTTTTCCAGCTGCAGCCGCTGACGCAGGACAGCGTTGGAGACCACATGCGCGGTGAGGGAGATCACCCCGAGGATGACCGGGAGCATTACGATCCGGATGAACGACGGCCCTGTGAAGCCCGTTCCAAGGATCAGCGGCGGAAGGACCGCACTGAGAATCGTGGCCGATACGGCCATCACAACCCCGCTACGGTGGCGGCCGAGGGATAGCCAGACGACGGGAAAAACCAGCAGGAAACCCAGCACAGTGAGGTATTGATCCGCCGCTTCGCGGGAGAACCCGATGGCCAGGCAGTCCAGGACCGGAATGACTACCCAGGCGCGGGTCGGCAGCCGCCCCCACGGCACCATTGCGCACGCGGCCAGAAGGACCAGATGGGCGCCCAGACCGTACAGGAACGGACCGGGCTGCAGGAGCCCGGGGCGAAATGCCTCCGCCAGGACGGTGACCAGCACCATCGTCACCGACAGCGGCAACTGGAATATCACCATCCGACCCCTAAGGTCCAGGCCCCGGAAGTAATTATCGAGCGAAAGGAGCGGCATCGCGTTACCCATTCGTGCTTCCTTTCAAATCTGTCCTGCCGTTTGTTTCCGCCGCCTGCAGTGCCGGGAGATTTCTGAATCCTACTGCCACCATAGGCCCGCTGGCATGATCCGTATTAGCGGTGAGTTCTTCTGAACCCGACGAGAGCACCCCTGGTTTATCAACCACAAGGGACCCCTTCCTCGCCCTGTTTCCTCGGCGTATTGACACGCAGATTTCGCAGGAATACTGTCTGCCTTAACGGGGCTTTCCGCCCCGTTCCTGAGTATATTCGGCGCTGGAGTCTGGGCCGCTTCTGCTAGGCGAGGGCGCCAGCAAGGAGTTCCAATGTCTTGGGAAATGACCGGAAAGTATGTCGCCAACTGCAATTGCCAGCTGATTTGTCCGTGCCCGGTGGATGGTACGCCCACGGGATCGGATGGCGAGTGCCGCGGCGTGGCTGTGTTCCAAATCGCGAGTGGCAAACTCGATGACACCGATCTGTCGGGCATCGCGTTCGCCTTCTGCAACTGGTTCCCGTCGAACCTCTCGGCCGGCGGCTGGAAGGTGGGAGTCGTCCTCGACGACGGCGCATCGGCTGCGCAAGCCACTGCCTTGGAAAGCATCCTTCATGGTGAGGCCGGCGGCCCGTTCGCGGATTTTGCGGCGTTGTACGGAGAATGGCTGGGAGTGGAGCGCGCCAGCGTCACATTCTCGGACGGCGACACCCCGTCCGCCTCGGTTGCCGGGCGGGTGAGCTACACGTTCGAGGCCCTGCCGGGACCCGACGGTGGTGTCACCACCGTCAAGAACGCGATGTTCGGGTTCGCCCCGGAATTCCGGATCGGCAAAGCGCAGGTGCACTCGGACCTCTTTGGCCTTGACTTCGACGGCGTCTACGGTGAGACCGCGGACTTCACCTTCGCCAGCGCGATGGCCGAAAACGCCCCCAAGGGCCGGGCATGAGCGCCGACAGCTGATGCTGCGCAGGAAGCAGTCCACCAGAGGCGGCGTGCGCCCGTCTGCGCGCGCCGCCGTTTCGCCTGCCACAGCGGCCGGTTCTACGGCAGCCGCGTCCCGGGTCGACCCGCGGGAGGCCGGCCTGATCGCGGTCCTGCTGATACTCGCCGCAGCGAGCTGGGTCTTCACGTCCACCCAGCTGAGCGGGATGGACATGGGCCGGTGGACTGAGCCGGGGCCGCTGGGATTCTTCGTCGCCACGTGGGTGGTGATGCTGGCGGCCATGATGTTCCCGTCCGTGGCACCCATGGTGGTCGCATATGGCCGGATTCAGAGCCACCGACGCAAGATGGCGCGGTATGCTCCGGCAGGATCCACCGCCGTTTTCGTGGCCGGTTACCTGATCACTTGGACGGTCTTCGGCGTCGTGGCGTATTCGCTCTACATGTCAGTAGCGTCGCTGGCTCCCGGGCTCTTCGCCGCGGATCAAGGCGGCCGGTACCTGGCGGCCGGGGTGATTATGGCGGCGGCGGCCTATCAGCTCACGCCCGCCAAGAACGTCAGCCTGATGAAATGCCGGACGCCCATGGAATTCATCCTGCACCGCATGCGCCCCGGATACCGTGGCGCGCTGCGCATGGGAGTTGAGCACGGGGCGTGGTGCGTCGCATGCTGCTGGGCGCTGATGGTGGCGCTGTTTGCGCTCGGTGTGATGAGCATCGGCTGGATGGCGCTGATTGGGGCCTTCATTGCAGGAGAGAAGATGCTCCCGTGGAAGCGGCTCGCCAACCGCTCGGTTGCGGTGGCACTGGCCGTGATTGCGCTCGGAGTTGCCCTCACGCCAGCGGCGTTGGTCGGGATGGGGATGTAAAACGGGGGGTTCTTGAATGGTCTCATGTACTAGAGGAGTCGGAAATGTCTGACGGGAATGGACTGATCCAGCGGTTTTACAAGGAGATAATCGAGGGCGGAAATCTGTCCCTCATTGACGAGTTGGCGACGGATGACTATGTCGATCACGAAGAGGCTCTTCCAGGGCAACCGCCCGGCAAGGACGGCGTCCGGTACTTCGCGAACGCGTTCCGGACGGCGTTCCCCGATATTAAAGTCAAGACGATGGAAGCGTCATTGGCTGAAGGAAACATGGAGGCGTGCCACGTAATTCTCACGGGCACTCATCGTGGCGAGATGGCCGGCATGGCAGCCACCGGCAAAAGCGTCGAATTCGGTACCACCGACATTATTCGCGTCGAGGACGGCAAGGTGGCCGAGCATTGGGGAACCACGGACAACCTGAGCCTCATGCAGCAGCTCGGTGCCATCCCTGCTTAGGGCTCATCTGACGGGCGTCCGCAATCGGGCCAACACTGGAAGGACCTTCCGCCGTCGTCTTAGCCGACGGCGGGAGGCCCCCTTGTGCGGCAGTGTCCGCATCGTCGACACCCGCTGGGACCCGCCGGTCACTCTCGGGGTGCGGCTGGTCAGCACTACTGCCGATTGCCTCCAGCACGTGGGGCAGGCCGCGTACGCCAAGGGCCTGAACCCCTGACTGATACTGCCGAGCTGCTGGTGTGAGATCCGCCGTTTGTGGGCCAGACGGACGGCGCACCGGGGAGATGGACGCATGGTGAAGATGTTGAACATTCCCCAATAACTGCAGGTCCGCGTAGTTGCAGCCCGGCCGAAGCTACGCGTCAGGATCAGGTGTCGGCCGTCCTTTACAGCCACAACGACCACGGAGGCTTCGTCACGATCGGCCCTGATGTGTTCACTGCGTGAAACGATGTGCTTATGGAGATTCCAGGGACGTTGGACGCGCATCGCCTTGGCGACGAACATCCTTCCGAAGCGGACATCGATCTGTACCGCGTGCTCAGCGCTGACATCTCAGCCGGCGTCGCCGTGGTTTCTACATTGCTGCACAAGCGCGACTACGCAGCAACAGTGACTGCTTTTCTCTCCGTCTCCTATGACCCGCCTACGATGCTTGTCAGTCTCTACGCGGGCTCACGCATTGGCGAGGCAATTGCCACCAGGGGTACGTGGGCGTTGAGTCTGCTGCGCAGCAAGCACCAAGGCGCGGCGGATTGGCTGGCCAGTCAAGGGACCCCCGTTGAGGGCCTGCTGGCCCAGGTTCCCTACCGCCGCGGCCCGGCCACCGGATCGGTGATCCTCGACGGATCGATCGCGTACTTCGAGCTGCGAACGGTTGCCATCCATCCGGCGGCAACGCATCTGCTCATCGTCGGAGAGGTACTTGCGATGGGTAGTGACGCTCCAGCGGCGGAAGTACCGGACCCCCTCATACATTTTGCTTCTGCCTACCACCGGCTGGCGCCCTAGAAGTTACCCACAAAGGCGGCGAAGACCGCTGATCTCCCGGGTTACCACCTGCCCGCACACGGCACCCCGACCTGAATCAAAAGCCACCATTGCCGGAGGCACAGCGGCACCTCAAGTGCCGGATGGGTCCAGTTGAGGGCAAGGGCCACCACGTCAAAGCCGGCCTGAAGCAGGCCGGCGAAAAAGTCAAAGGCGCCTTCAGGAAGCACGGACCGTAGCAGCACCCCGGCTGGATCCTCAGGGCGTCATGGAATCCTTCGCCTGCAGGGCAGCGGGGTGAGGCACACCGGACTTCAGCCCGCCTCGACGGTGGTCAGACGTCGTTTTGCTGGTTAGCTCGCGGCCGGCAGTGCGTCCGGGATCCGGGGTTTCGTGTTTCCTGCGAAGGTGAACTGCGCGTCGTCGCCCTCGCCGTTAACATCCACCACAACGATGTCGCCCGGGTGGATCTCTCCGAAGAGGATCTTCTCGGACAGCTGGTCCTCGATTTCGCGCTGGATGGTGCGGCGCAGCGGTCGGGCACCCATGGCCGGGTCGTACCCGCGGGTCGCCAGGAGCACCTTGGCCGCGGTGGTGAGCTCGATGCCCATGTCCTTGTCCGCCAGGCGCTTCTCCAAGCGCCCAACGAACATGTCCACGATCTGGATGATCTCGTCCTGGGTCAGCTGAGGGAAGACAATGACGTCGTCAACACGGTTCAGGAACTCCGGACGGAAGTGCTGCTTGAGCTCTTCCGTCACACGGGCGCGCATCCGGTTGTAGCCGGTCTGCGTGTCCGTGCCGGACTGGAAACCGGTCGCGACGCTCTTGGAGATGTCCCGGGTGCCCAGGTTGGTGGTCATGATGATCACGGTGTTCTTGAAGTCCACCACGCGGCCATGGGAGTCGGTCAGGCGGCCGTCTTCGAGGATCTGCAGGAGTGAGTTGAAGAGGTCCGCATGGGCTTTTTCCACTTCGTCGAACAGGACCACGGAGAACGGACGGCGGCGGACCTTTTCGGTCAGCTGCCCGCCCTCGTCGTACCCGACGTAGCCAGGAGGGGCACCGAAGAGACGCGAAACCGTGTGCTTCTCCGAGTACTCGGACATGTCCAGCGTGATGAGGGCGTCTTCCTCACCGAACAGGAACTCAGCCAGGGCCTTGGCGAGCTCGGTCTTGCCGACGCCCGTGGGGCCGGCGAAGATGAACGAGCCGCCGGGACGCTTCGGATCCTTCAGGCCTGCACGGGTACGGCGGATAGCCCGCGAAACCGACCTAATCGCCTCCTCCTGGCCCACCACACGCTGGTGCAGCTCGTCTTCCATCCTTAGCAGACGGCTGGATTCCTCCTCGGTCAGCTTGAAGACCGGGATGCCGGTGGAGTTCGCCAGCACCTCGGCGATCAGTTCCTCATCCACTTCGGAGATGTCGTCCATGCCGCCGGTCTTCCAGTGGCGCTCCTTCTCTCTGCGCACCTGGACGAGCTTCTGCTCCTGGTCGCGGAGCGAAGCGGCACCCTCGTAGTCCTCCGCATCCAACGCGGACTCCTTCTCCAGCTTCATGGCGGCGATGCGCTCGTCCATCGTCTTCAGCTCCGGCGGGGCGGTCATCCGGCGGATGCGCAGCCGGGCACCGGCCTCATCGATCAGGTCGATGGCCTTGTCCGGCAGGAAGCGGTCCGAGATGTAACGCTCCGAGAGATTCGCCGCTGCGACCAGCGCGCCGTCGGTGATGGTGACCCGGTGGTGCGCCTCGTACCGGTCGCGGAGGCCCTTGAGGATCTCGATCGCGTCGGCCACGGAGGGTTCCTTGACCTGGATCGGCTGGAAGCGGCGCTCGAGTGCGGCATCCTTCTCGATGTGCTTTCGGTACTCATCCAGCGTGGTCGCGCCGATGGTCTGCAGCTCGCCCCGGGCCAGCAACGGCTTCAGGATCGAAGCCGCATCGATCGCACCCTCGGCCGCACCGGCACCGACAAGGGTGTGGATCTCGTCAATGAACAAGAGAATGTCGCCGCGGGTGCGGATCTCCTTCAGGACCTTCTTCAGCCGCTCCTCGAAGTCACCGCGGTACCGGGATCCTGCCACGACGGAGCCCAAGTCCAGGGTATAGATCTGCTTGTCCTTGAGAGTCTCCGGCACATCTCCGCGGACAATCGCCTGGGCGAGGCCTTCGACGACGGCGGTCTTGCCGACGCCGGGCTCACCGATCAGGACCGGGTTGTTCTTGGTGCGGCGCGAAAGGACCTGCATAACGCGTTCCATCTCGGACTCGCGTCCGATCACCGGGTCCAGCTTGTTCTCGCGCGCAGCCTGGGTCAGGTTCCGGCCGAACTGGTCCAGGACCACGGAACCGGCAGGAGTACCTTCCGCCTGGCCGGGGCCCTCGCCTGCGCCCGTGGTCTCCTTGCCCTGGTAGCCGGAGAGGAGCTGGATGACCTGCTGGCGGACACGGTCCGGGTCCGCGCCGAGCTTGACCAGCACCTGAGCGGCCACACCCTCACCCTCACGGACGAGGCCCAGCAGGATATGCTCGGTGCCGATGTAGTTGTGCCCCAGCTGCAGGGCCTCGCGCAGAGCCAGCTCCAGCACCTTCTTGGCCCGTGGGGTGAAGGGGATGTGGCCGGACGGGGCCTGCTGGCCTTGGCCGATGATCTCCTGTACCTGCTCGCGCACGCCGTCGAGCGAAATGCCCAAGGACTCAAGAGTTTTGGCGGCAACACCCTCACCCTCATGGATCAGACCCAAGAGAATATGTTCAGTACCGATGTAACCGTGGTTCAGCATGCGTGCCTCTTCCTGGGCAAGCACAACAACGCGACGGGCACGGTCCGTAAATCGCTCAAACATTTCACCACACTCCTGGCTGCCGCCTACCTTGATGCTACGTCGCCGCGGGCCCTCATGGGGGTATTCGCCGAGAGGCAAGGTATTTGTGAGTTTTCAGCGGTAAGTGTCCTGTTTTTCGCAGCATTACTTGTCCTGGCGCATCAACTGGTGACTTGATGAATTCGCGACCTTCCTATTTGGTGTCAAGTTCCCGTGGCCGTCGGTGTCTGTGGTGCAGCGCGTAGCTGTCAAACACCTCCGACGACGTCGTCCCTGGATGGCCGAACTTGCCGCGGAGTACCTCTGCGAGATCGTCCAGCGCTGCATGAAGCATCCGTCCGGCAAACCGGAGTTCCGGGTTTTCACTGAGTTTGGCCTCAGACGCCAACTGGTGGGCATAGGCAACGGTGGCCGGCAGGGAACCCCTCTGCTCGACTTCGCGGAAGTAGTAAGTTTCATGGAACGACAGCAAATCTATGCTGACGGAAGCCACGTTTTGGGCCAGCGATTCGAGTAGCCCGGCGGCATGCCGTGGTTCCAGCGAAGTTAAGCCCTCGGGACCTGCCGCTTCCCTGAACAGGTTCAGGTGGTGGGCAACAGCCCGGCGCCGGCTAAGGGCCGGGTATGTTTGCAGGATCCAAGTGACCGTGGCCGTCAGCAACCCGAACCCTGTGACGGCCTGGAAGGCCGCGACGAGTCTGAGCAGCGGATGCGCTGCGACAATTTCGCCGAACCCCACGGTGGAAAGAGTGACCATCGAGATGTAGAGCGCTTCGGCGAAGTCGCCCCGCTGTGGCACCCCGTCTTCGTAAACGAAACCTTGGGGCAGATGTGGCAGGTACAGCAGGGCCCAGCCTATGGCCGCCAGGCCGGCCCAGGCGCCGATAACGGCAGCCATCGCCAGGGGGGCCGCGATGGTGGAGCCCCGGCCCCTTAACCTTCTCGACAGAAGCCAGAATCCGCGCATTATCGTCCGGCCCACAGGACCGGACCCGTGCGGATAAAGGAGCGTGTGAAAGACGTCTGCGGCCATCAGCAGAATCAGCCCGGCGCCCATCACCGTCCAAAGCGCGTCCTCGAAGTCCATGCCTCATCTTAGAGGCGGAGAATTCTCTTGCGGTCTTCATGGCACCGGTGAATCCAAGCTTGTTCTTTGTCGAAGGGCTCTCCATCCGACACCCCCTCGGCAGCGCAGGCAAACGTGGGTGCGGTGGGCTCATGCAGAAAATGTATTAACACGATGCAAGCCTCCCGGATGGGGAAGTACGACGGCGGCGCCCGGGGTTGGGTACCGCCAGTCGCTTTTAGGTGTACATGAGGGAGCCCGGGGTGGTGAGCTTTTCGCCGGTTTCCAGTCAGGTCTTCGGCCCAGCGCCGGCCGGGCAGTCAGGTCTTGGAGTAGCCCGCTACTGCGCAGCCAGGGCATCCATCGGCGTCTCCCGGATCGAACGTCTTCGGCAGCACTACCTTGACCTTCCTTGCCGATGTTCAGGGGCAGGGTTGGGTATGTGATGCCATGTCCGTTGTCGCGCTTCTTATCAAAGCGGTCGAGGCCGGCGATCAGTTGGCCGCCGGAGTTGCCAGGCTGTTCCCTCAAACGAGGCTACTAGGTGCGTGAGGGGTGAAGATCGTGAACATATCAGAAATAGCTACGGATGTTCACTATCTTCACCATCTGTTTCTCATGCCTGTTATGGTGAATATATGGAACATCCGGCTGAAACTCCGTTCTTCCGCGCCATGGATTCGAAATCCTTTGGCGCTTCGGTCCGTAGCGCCCGTCAGGAGCGGAAGCTGACGCAGAGCGGCTTGGCCGAGCTCATCAACGCGAGCCGTCACACCATCGTCCGCCTGGAACAGGGCGAGAATGTTTCTTTGGAGACGGCTATCGCGGCGGTGCGGGCCCTTGAGCGGGACATTGCCCTTATTCCGCGGTTTTCACGTTTAGACGTCAAGCAGTGAGGCGGAATGAGCGGCTGGCCGTCTGGCTGCATGGCCGGCGGATTGCCTGGCTCACGGGAACGTCGTTGCGTCCGCGGCTTGAATACCTCCCGGACCTTGTAGCTGAGTACGGTGCCGGCGCTGCCCTGCTCTCGTTGTCCTTGCCGTTGCAGTCCAAAGCCATCAACGGTCCGGCAGTGCTGAACTTCTTCGATGGACTCCTCCCGGAAGGTCAGGTTCGTGCGCACTTGGCCGACCTGCATGGCGTTGCTTCCACGGACATCATAGCGTTGCTCGCGGCGGTGGGCGCTGACTGTGCCGGCGCGGTGCAGGTCCTTCCCGACGGCGTGGATCCCGAGGAGGGGGGAGAACTGCTGCCGATGACCGAGCAGGAAGTCGTGGCCGCCGTCGAGTCCCTCCCCGCTTGGGACCTCCCTGCGGACTTCGCCATCACCACGTCCCTTGGCGGTGTCCAGTCCAAGGTCCTGTTGTCCAGCAGCTTGTCGCCAGGCGACAGTGGCTGGTATTGGCCGGCCCGGGGCGCCGCCTCCACGCACATCATCAAACCCGACCCGCTTGATTCACCCATTCCGGACTTGCTGGCGGCCGAACATTGGGCGCTCGAGTTGGCCAGTGCGGCAGGCCTTCGTGCGGCACGGACACGGATGGAGATGTTCGGCACCCGTGATGCCTTGGTAGTGGAACGCTATGACCGAACCGAGGACCACAAGCGGATTCATCAGGAAGACTTCACCCAGGTTCTGGGGATTGCGTCTGCGGCAAAGTACGATCAGTCGACCGCGACACCGTCACGCCTCGCCCGAGTGGCTACGATCGCATCGACGCACAGCCGAAATGCTGCCGCCTTCAAGATTGAGTTGTTGAAGGCCGTGGCTTTCAATATCCTCATCGGTAACGGTGACGCCCATTCCAAGAATTACTCGGTACTGATCCGGGAAACGGGCGAGGTGCAGTTGGCGCCCCTGTATGACGCCGCGCCAACGCTGCTGCTCTACGCGCGCAGCTCCAATGCAGGGCACTCAGTGGCCGGTCAGGCCCGCCTGAACTACATCACCCTGGACCATCTTGTGAGGGAGGCCGGCAACTGGGGGATGGACGTCGATGAAGCCCGCTCCTGCGTGACGGGCCTCTTCATTGCGGCCGCGGAAGCTCGTACATCGGTTCCCGAGCACCTCGCGCACCTGCCCGTACTGGTGGCAGCTCGCGCAGAAGATCTCATTGCTGGTCACACGGCCCGCAGGCAGCTGTAACCGGACCAGATGGCGCTGGCCGGAGCCGCCTCAGGTGTACATGAGGGAGCCCGGGGTGGTGAGCTTTTCGCCGGTTTCCAGCCAGGTCTTGAGGCCGGAGAGGATCATCGGCCAGCCGCCGTAGAGCTGGTCGTTGGCGCCTTCGCGGAGCTGGTCGTGGGTGACTGTGAGGTGGCAGGAATCGCCCACCGGTTCGATTTCCCAGGTGACGCGGGAGGTGCCTTCTTCCTTGACGTCCTCGCTCCAGAGCGCGCGCATGGTCTGGACCAGGCGGCGCGGGGGATCGACTTCGATGTTTTCGCCTTCGCCCAGGAGCGCGCCGTCGGCCTTCGGGTTGCCCATTTCGAAGCGTCCGCCCGGCTTCCACTCGGCGGTGAAGGTGTTCCCGAACTGGTAGTTGCCGCGGATTTCGCTGGTGGTGATGGCTTCCCAGAGCCGCTCCGGGGTGGTCTTGATGTAGATTTCGAAGATCTTTTCCATGGGACTTTCCAATCTGGTTTTGAGGTCGCTGAGGGCAGCGGCCCATGGTTGTGCATATTTGCTGACCCAGCGGTCGTGGACCAGGCGGATGGGCACCGGATTCAGGAAATGGAGTTTCTCCCGGCCCCGGCGGCGGGTGACCACCAGGCCGGCTTCCTCCAGCAGCTTGAGGTGCTTCATGACCCCGTAACGGGTCATCTCGAAGCGGGCCTCGAGCGCGTGCAGGGTCTGCCCGTCTTCCCGGAAGAGCTCATCGAGCAGGTCCCGGCGGGTGGGGTCGGCGAGGGCCTTGAATACGGCGTCCACGGTTCAAAGATAGGTGACCATTTGGTCACATGTCAACGGGCTTTAGATGCCGTTCCCACGAAGGCCTGACCCGGGAAATGCGTGTCAGTGGGCGCGCGCAGGTGGGACGATGAATCCGTGGATCCCTTCTTCGATTTTGTCGGCTACTACTGGTGGCTGGTCTTTCCCCTGAGCGCAGTGATGGGAGGGTGGGCCAGGCAGTGGTCCAGGGCCAGCGAACGCCGCCACCGCCGCCGGGTGGAGCTGTACAAACTCAAGAACCAGGCGGTGCAGGCCGAACAGGCCAGCCAGGCTGCGGTCCTCTCGCTGGTGGACGCGCACGACGCCGTGAACCGGCGGTGGCTACGTCGCGGAGCGGGAAGCCAAGCGGATCAAGGACACCAATTTCACGGGGCCCGAACGCCAGCGGCTGGCAACGGCCAGGAAGCTGCTCAACATTGCCTCGGACAGTGCCGCCACGCCGGCGGAGCGGCAGACGGCGTACAGGCGCGCCCGGCGCGAGCTGGATGGGCTCATCGTCCTGCCCGAAGCGACGCTGGCCGCCCTGGAGGAGAAGATTGCCGGCGAGCTCGACTAGCCGCGCGCCCCGGAGTAGGTTCGTGACCCAGGGCAACGATGCACCAGACTTAGGGGCGTGACGAACAGACCCCGTCCCGGCCTCGCGATCGCTGCGCTCAGCCTCGGCACCTCCCTGAACCCGCTGAACTCGTCCATGATCGCCGTCGCGCTGGTGGTTCTGCGGGAGGATTTCGCGCTCGACGTCGCCACCGTCACCTGGGTGATCACCTCGTTCTACCTCGCGTCCGCGGCCGGGCAGCCGCTCATGGGCAGGCTCGCGGACCGCTTCGGGCCGCGCCGCCTGTTCACGTTCGGGATGGCCCTGGTGGCGGTGACCTGTGCGCTGGCTCCGTTTGCGCCCAACTTCGCGCTGGTCTGTGTAGCCCGCGCGCTCATGGCCGTGGGGACCGCGACGGCGTACCCGTCCGCCGTCGTGATGGTCACCGAACTGAGCCGGCTGGCGAAGCTGCCGTCCACCCGCCCGCTGGGCCGGATCCAGATGGCGAACACGTCAGCGGCCGCGGTGGGACCCGTGGTCGGCGGTTTGTTGGTGAGCCTGCTGGGCTGGCAGGCGCTGTTCGCCGTCAACGTGCCGCTCGCGCTGCTGGCGCTGATTGTGGTGCACCGGGCGGCGCCGGCCGATGCCGGACGCGAAACCGGGAAGCTTTCAACCCTGATCCGTGACTCCGACATCCCCGGCATCCTGGCCTTCGTCGCCTCGCTGATGCTCGCGATGATGGCGCTGCTGAACGTGATGCCGGGATACCGCTGGTGGCTCCTGGGCGCGGCGACCGTCATTGCCGCGCTGTTCGCGTGGCGGGAGCTGCGTTTCCGTCCGCCGTTCCTGGACCTGCGGCTGCTCGGCCGGAACCGGCCGCTGCTGCTGGTGTATCTGGTGTTCGTCGTCTTCAGCGGCGTCTACTACTTTGCGTTCTTCGGCCTGCCGCAGCTGCTGCAGGAGGCCGGACATTACGACGCCGGGCTGGTGGGCCTGCTGATGTTTCCCCTGGCGGCGATGTCCGTGCTGGTCACGCCGATGACGGTCCGGCTGATTGAGCGGTTCGGCGTGCGTTCGGTGATGATCGCCGGCGCGCTGATCCTGCTGGTTGCCTCGGCCGGCCTGGGGGCGTTGACGTTGTCCCTGTGGCCGCCATTGGTCTTTGTGCTGACCGCGTTGATGGGTGTGCCGTACGGAGTGGTGAGCACGGCGTCGAACCAGGGACTGTACGTGTCCGCCCGGCCGGAGGAGAGGGGAGTGGCGGCCGGTATTTTCCAGACCTGCCGCTACCTCGGCGCCATCACGGCGACGGTGCTGATCGGTGTGCTGTACGGGCCGGGCGTGAACCAGGCTAACTGGGGGCTGATGGTTCTGGTGATGCTGGGGCTGGGCGCCGTGGTGCTGGGGTTGGCGGTGGCGTGGAAGCGGAAGGGCGCTTAGCCTCGATCCACCGATCCGCCTGGGCGGATGAGCTGAATTCGGTTTCGGCTCGTTGTGCGGGCGAAGGGCGTGCTGGGGTGCCGGGCCTCGCT
>NZ_JAMXBJ010000037.1 GCF_023913755.1 Pseudarthrobacter cellobiosi | reverse complement strand
AATGAACTCCCACTGGGCATCGGACAACAAGGCATAACGCGAACTCACCGCTCAATTTTGCCAAAAAGCCACCCCAAAGCATTAGGAGACACGCCCTAGGCGCACCGCACGCAATCAGCCCGTCCACGAGGGTGACGGTTTCTGGGGTGATGTCCGCCTGTGGTGAGTCCGCCCCGGCGTCCCAGGCGCCCAGCAGGCCGCCCAGCCACCGTCGTTCTCCAGCGCTGGCGTCAGGCCACGAACCTTCCACCGCCCGTATCTCCACGGCAACCCCAAACGATCTCAGGCCTTGGGTGAGCCGCGCGTTGTAGACATTGCCGCCGGAGTTGTGGCGGATGTTGGCGGGGACCAGGAACCTGACCAACATGGGATCAGACGGACAGGTCGAGGGTGTAGGTGGCCCACGCGTCCGGATTTTCGCGCAGGGTGACGTCGATCCCCGCGAGCTCGCGGCCGTCGTCGTCATCCGTGAGCTTGGCTGCGACCGCGTGGGCGATGTATTCCGCGAGCGCCTCGGTGGTGCTGAGCTTGCCTTCGAAGTCCGGGTGTTCGTCCAGGTTTTTGTAGTTGAGGCCGGACAGCACGTTCTCGATCATGCCGCCGGCGGCTCCGATGTCCAGGACGATCGAGTCCTGGTTCAGCGCACGACGGCGGAACGTCACCTCCGCCACGAACGTCGCCCCGTGGAGCGCCTGGGCCGGGCCAAATGCCTCCCGCGGGAGGCTGTGGGCGATCATAAAATGACGTCGGACGGTCAGGCTGAACACGGGCTACTTCCTGTCTTTGGGGTTGGCTTCCGCGGGGCTGTCTGCGTTGGGGTATTCGATCACATGGCACAGGGCTACCAGCGTGCCGTCGGCTAGGTTCTGCACTACTGCCGGCAGGTCCGTGAACGGAGAGGCACCGGTGAGGAATACATCGAAGACCGGGTCCTTGAGGAGCTCAACAGCCAATTCCAGGCGCTCAGCCGTGGTCCGGCGATGCCGCCGCGCCCGGGCAACCACGCCCACTTGGCTGGCCCGGATGGAGAGCCTGCGTGCATGAAAGTCTTCACCCAGCGGCAGCGTGACCTTGCGGTTGGCATACCAGGACATCTCGATGATCTCCCCCTCATCGCCGGCCAGCTGCAGGCTGCGTTCGAGGCCTTCCTGGGAAGCGGAGCAGTGGAACACGATGTCGCAGTCGGGTTTGGCATCCTCCGGGTGGGCGAATTCCACGCCGAGCCTGTCCGCCAAGTGCCTACGGTCTGGGTCCAGGTCCACGAGTTGGAGGCGGGCCAGCGGGAAGGTCCGCAGCAGTGTCGCCACCATGCCACCCACCAGACCCGCGCCGACGACGGCGATCCGGTCCCCCAGCCTCGGTCCGGCTTCCCAGAGGGCGTTGACGGCGGTTTCCACGGTGCCGGTGAGGACGGCGCGGCGGGCCGGGACGCCGTCGGGAATCCTGGTGAGGGCGTCGGTGGAAATGACGTAGCGGTCCTGGTGTGGATTGAGGCAGAAGACCTTCTGGCCTGCCCATCCTTCGGGCCCCTCCTCCACGACGCCCACGGAGAGATATCCGAACTTCACGGGCGACGGGAAGTGGCCTTCCTGGTGCGGCGCGCGCATTTCCTCGGCCACGCGGGGCGGGACGGAGCCTTTGTGCACCACGATTTCCGTGCCCTTGCTGATGCCTGAATACAGCGTGCGGACCAAAGCTTCGCCGGGCCCGGGGGCTGGCAGGGCCTCGTTCCGGAGCTCGCCATGCTCCGGGCCCGTAGTCCAGTACGCGGTTGCCTGTGCCTCTTTGCCTGAATTAGTCATCTTGCTTACGAATCTAGTCGGCGGGGGCTCTTCGCGACACCCAGCCCGCGCGGACGGACACTTGGAGCCCTTGGAATCGGGGCCATAACTGTCCGTTGGCGCTGTTGATGGGAGGAGCCCCGTTCTGCCCGTCTTAGCCCTGCCAGAGCCCTAACCCTGCGTTCCTTTAGGGGTTGGCGGTCAGACAGGGCTGTTGGCAGCGAGGGAGAAGTCCCAGTTCGGGTAAGGGTCTTGGGGCATGGGTCCGTGCGGCAGCGTGTCGTCCGGGAACATGTCGTCCGGTAGCAGCGCATAGTCGGGCAGTTCATTGTCGGGTAGATGAAGCTCGGCAGGTTGAGGCTCCGGAAAGGGATCATCCGCCCAGGGTCCGCCCGGAATTTCGTCGTCGGGCACTCCCTGATTTGCATGAGGCGCCAGCGCTGACCATTTGCCCAGCTGTTGTTCGGGCCAGGGTTTTGGCCACTCAGGTGGTTCCCAGTCGGGGTGTTCGCTGGCGTAGTGCCGTCCGGTGGGCGATATCCAGCCGGGTGATTCGGTCTTTGTGGCGGTGGTGGGTTTCCAGGCTGTGGTGGCGGAGCCTGTGATGCTTGGGGCAGGGCTGGCCGAGGTTTGAGATCCCGGTGGTGCCGCCGCGTGCCCAGGCCAGGATGTGGTCTGCTTCGTTGTCCAGGGAGTGGTTGCCGCAGCCAGGGAACGGACACTTCCCGTCCCGCAGCCGAAGCCATTGGCGCTGGGCTTTCGTGACCCGGTAGCTGGTCCGCCCGATCTCGAGCGGTGCGCCGTCTCGTGGGTCTGTCAGGACGCGGTGGAAGGACTCCGCGCCGTCCGCGAAGAGCTGCCGGGCCATGGACGGCGGGATCGGTCCGTACCCGTCGAGCGTGGCCGGTTCATCAGTGAGGCCCAGCAGCGACATGACCGGGACCGTGACCAGAACCTGTGCCCGCGGCGACGGAACACCCCCGGCCATGCTGGCGCAGTCGCCGGCCGCATCATCTGGGCCGCCGAGGAGCCAGGTGACGGTGATGTCGGCGCGGATCTGGCTGAGGGTCCGGTCCTCATCGGGTCCTTGGAGTGCTCTGGCGGCGGTGGTGGTGCGGTCCCAGATCCCCGCGGCCTGATCGGCGGGCAGGTAGGCGGAGAGCCAGGCCATGCCGTCACGCTCCGGCGCATACTCCGATCGCCGATCTTGGCCACCACGTACGTGGCGCTTTTCGATGCTTACCGGGTGGTGCCGCTCCCGCCACGTGCGGGCCTTGTGCCGGAACCGGCCGGGGACGAGCTCCCCCGCCGGGCAACCCCTCGCAGGGTTCACGGCGTCCGGGTCAAGGAAATGCGCCTCGAGGGCTTGCGCGCCGGCAGGGTCCAGGTTCACGGTTTCGTCGACCATGATCCGGGCGTGCTGCCACGAAATCGTCCCGGCCTGCAGCGCCGACAACGTCAAGGGCAGGGCGGTGGTGAGTTGGGGGCCTCCGCGAGCAGGGCACCCGCGGTGCGTTCACTGACCGTCAGCACGCAGGCGACCTCAGCGATCACGGCCATCTCTTGTCCGGTGTGGTCCTGCGGCGACTCGGCAGGACCCGCCAGGGTCTCGGCAGAGGCAGCAAAACCGGCGGCATCATGGACCTTCAGGGCCGCCATCTTCGCCTCCGCGCGGGCCACGGCAGCCAGCGTCCGCAGGGCAATATCGGCTCCCCTGCGCAACGGATCAACACCACCGGAACCTGAGGAATCGGCAGCGCCACGAATGACAAAAGCCAGCTCAGCGAAGGACGCCGCAAGGGCCTCCGCCGTCTCCACAGCTGCTCTGCTATCCATACTCAAATCATCCCCGGAGGGTGTGACAATAACGGCGAGGCTGAATGGCTATGTGCATATTCCTGATCATCCGCACCTCAAGGCTGCCATCCGAACCGCCCGCCGCGTCACTGCAGTTGAGAGCCTCATGTGTCCCTCGGGCGCTGGAGGGGGCTTACGTCTCCCTTCGCACCATCCGTGGGCTGCGCCTGCCGTTTTGTGGATGGGCGGTATGCTCCGGTAACCTATTCAGGTTGGTGACGTGTCCGAGCGGCCGAAGGTGCAACACTCGAAATGTTGTTTGGTGTCAAAGCCAACGTGGGTTCAAATCCCACCGTCACCGCCAGTGGGGGTTTTACGAATTCCCCGAGCTAGTGATTACGAATTCCCCCGGGCAGCAGTTGCCCGGGGGAATTTTTCATTCAGCGCGGCACGCGCTTGATCCTTGGGTCGCAGAAGCAGCCCCACGACCGTGTAGCGTTACACGGCTTATAGGGGCGTCGCTTGCGTTCCATTTGGATTTGGCACGACCAGTGACCCCAATGCCTGTCCACATTGGGGTCACCTTGGGGATGTTGTTTAGACGATATGAAGTGAAGAGCGTTCAGTCTCCTGCCCGTCCGGAGCGGCCATTGTCGCCGGGCAGCCGCGCAGCGCCAGCCTGATATGACGCGTATCCCTCGTGCCAGGGCGGCGCTGCGGGGCCTATCGCCCGGCGGAATTGGCCTTGGTCCGGACGGGCAGGGAATAGACCGGGACGATGGAATGAAGGCCGGGGCCTTCTGTTTCACAGGGTCCGTGGGTTGCCACTGACCAACCTCCTGGTCTATCGGCCTTGGGAGAGATGCAATGGTAGTGCCACATGTGAGTTTTGGGAGGTCCCGGCTATGTTTGAGCATACTTTCATCGGGCTCGATGTTCACGCGGTTTCTGTAGTTGGCTGCGCGCTGAGCCCGGATACCGGCGAGCTGGTCCAGGCGAAAATGGACTCCGACCCGGCGGTGGTGCTGGAGTGGATCCGCCGCTGCGAACCCCCGGTGAAGGTGGTGTATGAATCCGGCCCCACCGGATACGTTTTGGCCCGGTACCTGCGCGAGACAGGCATCAATTGCGTGGTCGCGGCGTCCTCGAAGTTGCTTCGCGCCCCGGGCGACCAGGCCAAAACCGATAGGCGCGACGCCCGCATGCTCGCCGAAATGCTCGCCCTTGGCCAGATCACCCAGGTGCGGGTCCCGACACGGGATCAGGAAGACCTGCGGGACCTGTCCCGGCTGCGGGCCACGTCGGAGAAGGACCTCGCCCATGCCCGCCAGCACGTGAACGCGATCCTGCTCCGGCACGGCATCAGGTATCCGGAGGAAAGCAAGTGGACGAAGGAACATGTGCTGTGGCTGCACCGGCAGCGTTTTGACTCCCCGGTGTTGCAGTTCACCTACGAAGCCGATGTGGAGCAGGCCGAACTGCTCGCAGCGCACCTGAAACGCATTGACCAGCGCGTCGCAGCAGCCGCCAGAGACTGCCAGTACGCCCCCGTGATCGAGGCACTGATGTGCCTGCGCGGCATCCAGACCACGACCGGCTTCGGACTCGCCGTGGAAATCGGGGACTGGACCCGCTTCACCGGGTCCTCCATCGGTTCCTACCCAGGGCTGGTGCCCAGCGAGCAATCCTCGGGCCAATCCCGCCACCAGGGCCCGATCACGAAAGCCGGCAGCAAATACGCCCGCAAACTCCTCATCGAGGCGGCCTGGCAGCACAAACGCCCCTACTCCCGACCCGGGCTGCGCCTGGTGCGCCAGCTGGACCTGGTCGCCCCGGCAACCCTATCCGGGCCCTGGAAGGCAACCACCGGCTCCACCACAAATGGGAAGTGTTCGACGCCCGGAAGAAAAGGTCAGTCACGGCCAACACCGCGATCGCCAGGGAACTGGCCGGCTGGTGCTGGTCCCTGGCCGCGCCGCTGCAGCAAGGGAAAAGCATGCACACGGCCTGACAAACGTGCCTTCCGGGTGGTTGGCGGGGCGTGACGTGGCAGCATTTTGGGGCTAACCCCGGGTTAGCCCTGGGCTAGTGGCTACTATGTGTCCATCATAGGCGGCTGGGCGTGTAACAAGGGACAGGTCACACCGTTTCGCCGCCAGTTCCGAACCCGAGTCAAGCAGTCTTCGGCTTCGTGCGCGGGAGTCGTCGATGCTCTCGCTTCCGGTCATGAATGTTCAACGCGGGGCATCTTCACACGTTGCCGGCTCTCACAAACCCAACCTGCTTAACAGCACGTCAGTGAAGTCATCCCAGGCTTGCCGTTCCTGAAGCCATGCGGGCCCTGTTGTTCGGCCAGGTCCGATCAGCGGGGCTACCTGACGCTTGATGTCCTCCCAAGTTCCATCTGGCCACCTGACATCAGAAGGCACCGTGCGGAGCAGGAGCTGAAAGTGATTGGCGGCTTGGTTTAGTAGCGGCTCGTCATTCAACGCCTGAGCATAGCTCTGCAGTCTGGCTGCACTTACGGTCGCCATAGGCGCGTCCGCCTTTCGAATTCATTTGTCCGGACTTGCTGTTCGCGGTCGACCCAACCACATCCCACGGCAGGAGTCCTCTCGTTGAGTTTGCCTTGCTGGCGGACTTCGCCAGCGTAACAGTGACGAATCTTCGGTTGGGCTGTGTTCCTCTGAGAGAGGGCCCTCATTCTCTCCGCTTCCTTTAGAGGTCTCTGAGCGAAGTATCGGCGTCGAGGCGAGCCAGTCGTGCAACATGGCCGACTGCTCCTGCGCAGAGGAATAACGGGACGCAAACGAGTGCGCCGAGAACTAGTAGCCAATTTGGCGTGGCCCAAGCAGCAACCGGCAGTAGGTCCAGTTGCAAGCTGCTGAAGACGGCTGTTCCAATCATGGAAGAAATGGTCCCCAAGAGCGCACCTCCTACGCCGATGATGAGGCCGACTGCCGCCAGTTCAATCATGTAAACGCCGGCTATCGAGGCTCCAGACCATCCGACGGCTTTGAGGAGGCCCACTTCTCGCGCACGCTGTTTGATCCAGCTTCCGCCCACCGAAATGCCCACTCCGAGGCAGAAAATGATCAGGACCCCGCCAATTACCCAACTGGCCAGAGCCAGGAGAGCAAACAAGCCCGACAAAGAGCGTATCTGGCCGGCCACACTGTTGACGGAGTAACCCAGGGCTCGTACGTCGTTCTGGACACTCACCACTTCGTCTGCGGACTCGACGCGGACGAAGGCTCGGGGGTATTTTGCTGTTTTCGTTGCCGGTCGGGCTTTGGCGAGCGTTGATTTGAGAAACTCGTCGGAAAGGTAAGCCGCCTGTGCACCGTCCGCGCCCGGGGAGGAGTTGTCGTAGATGCCCGCTACGCGCAGGGAAATTGAGACTGGTTCCCCGTTTCCCGGACCGATTTCCTTGGTATAGACGAAGCTTATTTCCTCGCCGAGCAGCTTGGTATAGTCCTGTCCCTGGCCCATGTCGGGGAGCATAATTTCGTTCCCCTTCACGCCTTCTTCAGGAATGTCTCCAAGCAATACTTTCGGCGTGATGCCGCTGATGAACGGTGTACCCAGAAACGCGCCGGGATTGTTCGTGGTCGGCCAGTTCGCTGGTTCCTCGATGGCGAGGTCGATTTGCGCCCAGCCGGAAGAATCCACGACGTGGTCGATCTGCTCAAACTCCGACAACGAGTCGTCCGTGATGTCGCGCGACGAGCCCGGCCCGACAGAAGTTACTTCCACATAGTTGAGGGCGGAGTTGGTTGTGATGTTGTTCGAGTACGAGCTGATGCCTGCCCCAACTACGCTGTCTGCAAAGACGAATACGGCGATGCCGAGCGCCATAAGAACCGCGAGTGGCCTTAGTTTAGATAGGGACAGCCGAACTGAACGTCCAGCGAAGATTCTATATTTGTTCAACAAGTACCTCACTCATGGGCAGTTCGCGGTGGGCTGTGTGCTGAAAGACCGAGTCGTGAGATGCGACCAGAACACCACAACCGCTCGCCGCGCCAGCTCGCATTGCATCGAGAATGGCTTCTGTGTTTGCCGGGTCAAGGCCCGAACTTGGCTCGTCGGCCAAGAGGACTGAAGGGTTGTTAATCAGGGCGCGGCAGAAGGCAACTCTTTGTTGCTGCCCGCCTGAGAGTTTTTTCGCTTCGCGGTCAGCCACGGACACCAGCCCGAAGCGCTCTAACTGTTCGGTGATTTCTGCCCGCGTGATCGGCCGGTTGCTGGCGAGAAGAACATTTTCCAACGCTGTGAGTTCAGGCAGTAAGTTGCTGCTCTGAAACACCATCCCGATTTCGGTCGAGCGCACGAGGCCGGCTGTCCGTGACGAGGTATGAGTCCTGTCGTGCCCTTTGATCCAAACTTTGCCGCTGTCGGGTGTTGATAGCAGCCCCGCGATGTTCAGGATTGTGGATTTCCCTGACCCCGACTCCCCCCGGAGCCAGACGATTTCGCCCGCTTCAACGATTAGGCTGACACCGGATAGCACTTGATGTCGTTTGCCGCGCTCATCCGTGAAGAATTTGGCGATGTTGTCCAGACGCAGGACTGAGGTCATTTGCTCTCTCCTAGGTTGTACGCGCCGGGTACGGCGATCATGGCTGCTGAGAGCGAGAGGCTGCACGCTGAGGCTTTGTCTTCTTCGAGTCGATACAGGGAGGGGACTTCCTCGCATCCCTTCAACTTCTGAAGTCCCTGGGCGGCCTTTTCAAAGTCGTTTGAGTCGAGCCCCGAAAGGCTTGCGCTCGTCATCGCGGTCAACGCCCGAAAGTAGTTCAGGCCTTTTCCACTAGGTTCGAGGATCAGCTCGGGAAGCTGGGCCTGAACTGCCGGGAACATCGATCGCACTTCCTCACTGTTAGTGAAGAACATCGAGTTGGAGAGCGCCAGCAGGGCGGTGGAAAGGGAACTTTCAGTGTTAGGATCGGCGTCGAATGGCTCTAGGCGCCGCAGCTGCACAGTTGAGTCGGCCTGGACAAGGACGTCCATTAGCTCGATGTATTCGGTGAGATTTGCCGATGTCACTGTTGTCGGGATCTTTGCCTTTCCTTGCTCGATTATGGTGCCGTAGTCACGCCATGATTCGGAACCGGATCGTTTAAGGGCTACTAGCGCCTTGAGCTGAGTCAATACATCGGTGTCGGGTGTCGCAAGAACCCGTGTCAATTCTTCCTGTGTTCGCTCCTTCGCGATCTCTGGGAAATTTGTGTCGAGGAGCCGCGCGGCCAAGTATGTTCCATGGACTGATCCTTTGGTCACCGATGATGAACGGACCAGTCCGGTCTGCTCGTCAATTCTGGTAGCTATGCGGTCCTTAACAAGCCGTTGCGCATCCGCATGTGAGTCCAGCAGTTCCAAGGAACGCAGCATGGAGTCGATGAGTGCATCGTCGTCAACCTGACCTGAATCCAGAAGCTTGACGAGGTGGTCTTTCGCATCGTTAGGGACCACGAGATCATTCTTGAGCGTGACTCTTGTTTCAAGTGCTGCCTGGAAGTCAAGGGTCGATTCGTAGTCTGCTGGGAGCCTCTTGATGTCCACGTCATTGAGCGCGATCTGCAATTCGACGGGTTTCTGCTTTTGGAGTGCAGAGTAGGAATCGAAGAGTCGCCACAGCAGGTAAGGCTTGTTGGTTATGGAACTAACGTCAACAGCCTCCAGGCGGGAATTCACTTCCTCCACAGCCGGCTTTCGCGCTGTCCCGGACCAGTCGTGCATCCTGCCAACGTCGATCCAAAACCAGAGCGCCGCGATTTCTGCGCCCACGTCTGGCTGCTTGATGGGGATGGCCGCATCCGCCAATTTCGTCTCCAATGCCGGAGACAAGGTTCCGCCGGTTGCTTTTAGCAACTTCAGCGCCGACCACAGAGTTAGCAGATCTGTGGTGTCCTGGCCGCTGACATCTTCGTCCACAGCCTTACTGGCCTCATCCGCGGCCAAAAGGTAGGAACCAAGATCGTCGGAATATAGGGCGGTGGTGTAGATGTCTCCGCGCTCTTGGTCCCCCGCTTCGGGCATCCTGATGAGCCCGTTGGTCCCTTGGAGCTTCTCCAGGTCTTTTTTAATGGCGGTAACGTCGTTCGCCGGCGCGAAGGGACCGGCACTGCAGGCAGACAAGCCAAATATTATTAGGGTCAGCAATGACAGTCGTTTGATACTTCGCTTGCTGTGGAGATTTCGACGACTTACGCCCGTACTCATATTCACCGCTACAGTGCCGATCTCTTCGTTATACGCGGGCGGAGGCGGTGCGCAGGTTGCCGTAGTAGAAGCCAGTGGCTGCTACGTCGGCACCCAGATAGAACGAGCCCCACCCCATGCAGACTGTGCCGCTCAGGTAGGATCCGGAAGCGCCGTTACTGTTGGTCCACTGGAGTGTGGCCGGGTTGCTGGTTCCCGATCCTGACAGGTTCACGCCCTTGATGCTGATGGACCCGACGCCGTACTGGTAAAATGATGTGGTATTGCGGATCCACACAGGTGATACGTTCATCACGGCCGAGGACGAGAAACTTCCGCAGCCACCCTCTGACACCGACTGAATCCACATGTTTGCCGTGATCGGCTGCCCGTTGTCGAAGGTGGCAGTGCCAGATGAGCTGCTCGCCTGCGCGCCAGACGCTGCACCAATTGCCAGAAAAGAGGTCAGTGCTATTGCGGCACCGGCCTTCCTTAAGTTCTTAACCATTTTCATGTGGTCCCCCAATTTCGATTGTCAAATGCCAGTTACATGCACGTTCCGAAGCGTTCGGGATTGATTGAGTCATTGCACGCAACGCCCGCATGTCTGACTCGTTCTATCCCGACTCTGACCGTCACGCCTCACAGGGTGAATTTGAACCACGGACCGTCCTGTCAGCCGCTACATGCGTCGCTTCCGATAGCGCCGCATGTAGGGATGCCGTGTTCCGCGGCCCGAGGCCGCCCGGACTCTCAATTGAAAGTCCTGGGACACCAGTCGCGGATTAACTCCCCCTCTTAGAACCCGCCAGATTTGCAAATCACCAGCGCGCCGAGCGGTCTGCCTCGGAATGCCGACCGCTCGGTGGTTAGAGGCTATGCCAACGAATTGACTAAAACAAGTTGGACGACCGGTTTTCTTTTGACAGAGATAAAACCATGCGTCCGGTATGCTCATCTGCGTTGGTCTAAAGCCGGGGGGGCTTAAAAGTGTGGGATAGCCAGTGGTTGAACTTCAGTTCAACTGTTCCAAGAGAGCTCGTCCACCGGGCCGCCGTCTCGGAAGTCTTCTTGACTGACGTTGTTCGGACCGGGGATGACGAATTTCGTGTTGCCACACAGTGGCCTCGATGGCACGTTTTCTACAACGTCCAGGGCAACGCTTTAGACTCTGCCCTCCTCGTGGAGACCATGCGCCAGGCGACCGTGTTGATCGCGCATTCCGACTATAAGGTTCCACTGAACCATAGGTTCCTGATGCCGATGATGTCACTGGAGAAAGTCGCTGTTCGTTCCCCTGACCCTTCACGGCCACTGGAGATGACCCTCCAGATCACCGTCAGCAGTACTCGCAACAGCGCAAAGCATCCAAGCAAACTTCACGCTCGGGGGACCTTCATGGCCGACGGCCAAGTTGTTGCCACTGCCGAAGCCGGGGCCCGCGTTATGAGTCCAACTGCATACAGTCGACTGCGCCGGACCACTCCAGCCGGCGCTCCCGCACTGTCCGAGCCGGTCAGCGCAGAAGAGGTTGGGGCAGTCACGCCGTTCAATGTGGTCCTGGGAAAGCCGAGCCTGAAGGATTGCTGGCCTGTACGAGTCGACCAATCGCACCCTATTCTCTTTGACCACCCCTTAGACCACGTTCCCGGGGTCCTGTTGATCGAAGCGGCACGCCAGGCCGCCAGGTTGGCCGCAGGGTGTCCGGCACTGGACGTCAGCAGGCTACGCGCGCGCTTCGACAAGCTGGTGGAGTTTAGCGATGAGCTGCGTGCAACGGTGACAACCTTGTCGGACAGAGGCAACGGAGATGTCGAAGTGGTTGTGTCAATGAATGTTGGGCACTGCGTCAAGGGGGAGTTTGAGCTTCTGCTCTCCAGGGTGACCGACAGCCGTCCACGTAGCGTACACAGCTTTGTGTCTTCGCCGTCACGCGCAGCCCACTAATCGGTAATGCCCGCCAACAAGAATCCCCACATTCGCTCAATTTCCTCCATCAGGTCTCGACGCTCGGTCCGGACCTCGGCGAGCATCTGCACACCCGTGAAAGACGCCACAATGTAGCGGGCAAGTGCGGCAGGCTCCACTGATGATCGCACGGTTCCTTCCCTCTGAGCCGCCCTCACGAGGGACTCCATCGTCGAAATCCAGTCAAGGTACGGTTGCTGCACCGCGTGTCCAAATGAGGAGGCTTCAAACGTGAGCCTAATGCCGGCTCTTACCACCGACTCGTCAAGGAGTTGCTGACCAAAAGACCGACACAGCAGCCTCATGGCGGTCAACGCAGAGTGCTTTTCTTGGAGGATCGCAGTGCTTTGGTCAACTGACATTTTGTGTTGGGCATAGATTACCGCTTTTGCAAGCTCTTCTTTGGATTTGAAATGGAAGTAGAGAGCCCCCTTGGTCACCTTCGCGTGCTCTGCTACCTCAGTTAACGAGGCACTGGCATAGCCGTGAGCTTCGAAAACGGAAGCCGCGCCGGCAATGATCGCCTCACGGGTCGCTTTTGCCCTGTCCTGTAGCGCCAATCGATCAATCCACCTTCCGACACACGAGAGGCAAGAATGCCCGGCTCTCCTCCATTATCACGTCTCCCACAGGCGTCTCTGACCGTCCTTCTCGTCGGGGCATCCGGTTTCGTCGGCGGCAACGCCCTCCGAGCATTGTGCCGTATTCCACACATCTCAGTTAGGACTCTGACGCGAAGAAGCCAAATATCAGTGGGGCTTGATCAGCTGGAGTCCGTGTCAGGAAACATCAGCGACCGGTCCTCTGTCCTGCGTGCTGCGGTCGGCGTCGACACTATCGTCAATGCCGCCTCCTACGTGGGACATGACTCCAAGCAGGCTGAAACGACGAACCTCGAAGGCGTCAGAAATCTGACAGATGCTTGCGCGATTGCAGGGGTCAGCAAATTGATCCATGTCAGCACCACGGCGGTGTATGGATTCGGGCCCTTTCGAGGCCTGGAGCCCGACCAATGTCGGTTCGCTCCGGAATCCATAGCGAGCCAAAGCAGGGTAGCAGGGGACGCAGCCGTCCTCGCAGCAGGCGGTACGGTGCTGCGACCAAGCCTCATATACGGCCCCGGTGACAAATGGCTCTTTCCCGGGCTGGCACGAATGTTCAGTGCCCTTGGAGCAACCATCGATGGAGGATCGGCTGCGCTATCCACCATCGCGGCCTCGACGCTGGGAGACCTCATTGCGACCATCGCCACTACAGGCGAGGACGTCGCCGGGCCCTACCATGCTTCAGACCTGACGCCGACGACGCTTGAATCAATGCTAGGCCTGGTAAAGGGTCAAGGGAATGAAATAGACACTGCATCTAGCGTCGGCCTCAACGAAGCAATCGAGAGGCTCACCCCGCTGGGATTCACGGAACACCAAGTGAGAATGGTGGGCGAAGACTATTGGTTCGATTCGAAACCCATATGGGACATCAAGCGGCGCGCCGGACGCTGACGGCGTAGCCGGATACCCACCATGGCATCCAAGCGGGACTTGCGCTGTCTTGTCTCCTCACCGGACGTGTGCCAAAACCTACGCTTAGCCTGTGCCAACTGATCAGACAGCGATAAAAGTCTCCTTCTGCCATCTAGGATGTAGGTAATTCGTAATACCCCCGCCAGTTGGCAAGGCCCCCCACTTTCCTTATAAACAAAGGGAAGTGGGGGTTTTGTTTTGCCCCAAACTTGGCCCCTTGATTTGTTGACATGGCCGTAGATCGTGGGAGCACGGAACCGGAAGCAGGTCGGCGATGCGTTGGACAGTGTGGTTGCCGGCGCACGTACGCCGGCTGGAGGCCGCCCTGTTGTCGAGGCGGCCGCCAGTTTCAGTGCGCTGCGGGCGTTAGTGCTCGGTGCCTGCGGCAGCAGCCTTCTTGGCGTTCTTCTCGGCATCCTTCTCGGCGCGCAGAGCCTCCGCCTCGTGCTGCTCCTCGGCTTTTTCCTGGTGGATGACCTCTGCCAGGAGCTTCTCCATCTCCTTGGCCACGCCGGCCGCTGACGCTGGGTTCTGGCCGGTCACCAGCCGGTCGTCGACCACGACCTTTTCCTCAAAGACACCAGCGGAGACGTGCGTGGCGCCCTGTTCCTCAAGCCGGTCTGCCAAAAAGAACGGGATGACCTTGTCCTTCCCTGCGGCAACCTCCTCGTCGTTGGTGAAGGCAGCGACCTTCCTGCCCTCGACCAGCCGAAAGCCGTTGGCCAACTCGACGTTCAGCAGTCCGGCCGGCCCGTGACAGACAGCGCCCACAACGCCGCCGGCGTTGTAGACGCTGGCTACGAGGTTCTGCAAGCCTTCGCTGTCCGGGAAGTCCCACATGGTGCCGTGGCCTCCCACGAGGAAGACGGCGTCGTACTGGTCGGGATCAACGACGTCGACGCGGGCAGTGTTGTAGAGACCGGCGCGCGTGGTCTCGTCCTCCGTGAAGGCGACCTGGATGGGATCTTTTGAGTCCACCTCGTCGCGCGGGGGCTGGCCGCCCTGGATGGACGCGAAGTCGACGAAATGCCCTGAATCCTTGAAGACCTTCCAGGGATGTGCAGCCTCGGCCACGTTGTACCCGGTCTTCTCTCCGGTATCGCCGATCTCGGAAACGCTGGTCAGTACCATGAGGATTTTCTTCATGAAGTGCTCCTTCCGTCTAATTTCCACCCTACGCCCAGCCCAATTCGGGCCCTCCCGTCTTAGAAGGCAAGGGCCTTTGCTGTACCCGACGGACAGTTCCCCCCGTTAAAGCTTGTCCGTCTTCTCATCTCCCTTGTGCCCGCCGCGCAGGTTTTCCTGGACCTTGCCGAAGAGATCCTTGATGGTGGATTCGGTATTCGTCAGCATGTCCGGCTGAAGGTAGACGTGTTGACTGCCCGGGAGGCTGTAACTGGACTGCAGGCCGCCACTTCCTTCAACGCCCTGCAGGGCGATGGTCACGCCGCCTTCCTTGCGCGCAATGGCCGCGATTTTTCCGAACACCAGCGTGAATTCGTCTGGCTCAAAACTGACGGTCTGACCCACGTGGGTCCTGTTAAGTTCACTGGCCGGAATCGCTTTCTCGTTGCCAGTCCCTGAGTAGTTCATCATGTGCTCCCTGAGGTAGTTGGCCACTTACGCCAGCAGTCTAGTCCCGCCCCATGCCGCGGTACATGGCCCTACTGGATGCCTGCACAAACGGCCGCAGCAAGAGTGGTCACATCCTCCATTGAACAGACCCGAGCCCTTCGGGTTGTATGAAGTGGACCGGCACACCTGCCCGGCACCCGATCTTTAAAAGGAAGAACCGTGACTTCGATGACGAATCGCGTTAATGCCCCCGGCCAATGGGACGACGTCCAGGTGGGCGACACCGTTCTGCTGACCCGGAACGGCCACACCGAGTACGCCGGCGCCGTGGACACCAGGACAACGGACGGCGAGACCGTCTGGGTCAGGACGCCGGTGGGCGGCCGCAGGCTCTTCCATGTCAGTGACGGCTTCGAACTCACCTGGAGCCAGCCGTGACCGAGACCTGCCCCGACGACTGCCATTACTGCTCAGGCCCGGAAACAGACTGAACGCAGCCACAGGTTGGGCAGCGGTCGCCAGCCCTGCGAGACTGGTCCTGAAGCCGACGTCGATCTCCCAGGAGCCACCGCATGACTCTCGAGAACAGCACTTCAGCCAGCTCAAACCGCATCACCGAACTGTTCGGCACGGACGTTCCGGTGGTGCTGGGCCCCTTCGGTGGCGTCTCTTCCGTGGAGCTGACAGCAGCCGTGAGCGACGGCGGCGGGCTGGGTTCCTACGGCCTCTACGGTTACGGTGCCGACGCCATTCGGAACACAGCAACCGAGCTCAAGAAGGCAACGGCGAAGCCGTTCGCCCTCAACCTCTGGATTCCCACCGGCGACGAAACCACGTCGCTCCCCCAGCCGGATTTCGACCACTACGTCGAGACCCTGAAGCCGTACTTTGACGAACTGGGCCTGCCGCTTCCGCACATGCCGGACCGCTACCTGCCCGGCTACGACGAGCAGGTGGAGGCAACCCTGGAGTCAGGTCCTGCCGTCGTCAGCTTTGTTTTCGGTGTGCCCGCGCCGGAACTGGTTGAGGCGGCGCACCGGCGTGGAATCGTGGTGGTGGGTACCGCCACCACAGTCGCGGAAGCCATGGCCCTGGAAGCTGGCGGCGTGGATGCCGTGGTTGCCAGCGGCATGGAATCCGGCGGCCACCGCGTCTCATTCCTGAAGCCTGCGGAGGAGTCCCTGGTCGGAACCTTTGCACTGGTTCCGCAGGTGGTTGACGCCGTCGGCATCCCGGTCATCGCCGCCGGGGGAATTGCGGACCGCCGCGGATACGCCGCCGCACGAGCCCTCGGCGCCGACGCGGTCCAGGTGGGCTCGGCGTTCCTGGCCGCCCGCGAATCTGCGGCCGTCCCTGCATACCGGGCCATCCTCCACAGCCCGGCCGCGCGGGAAACGGTGCTGACGAGAGCCCTCAGCGGACGGCTTGCCCGCGGCATCCCCAACCGCATCATCGCCGAACTGTCAGAAGCTGGGCTCTCGGACGCCGGAATAGCCCCGTTCCCCGTCCAGAACTGGCTCACTGGCCGATTCCGCCCACAGGCAGCAGCCCAGGGAAACACCGAACTCATGTCACTCTGGGCAGGGCAGGCCACATCACTGGTCCGGCACGACTCCGCCGCTGCAGTACTTGCCGAACTGCTCGCCGGCAGCCCTGTTTTGTAAGCTCGATACATCCGCGGTTATCCCAGCCATCGAATGTGGGACGATCGCCCGTTGACACCGGAGGCAATCCTTGACCAAAAAGACCGGCAAATCCAAGAGCAACAACAAGGACCGGCGGCACCTGAAGGCTGTTCCCCCGGCCCCCAAGATGCCGCTGCAGCTGGTCCTGAACCATCGGGCAATTGACTCGATGGCTGTCGAGTTTATTCAATGGAACGCGGCTGAAGCCCCTGACCCGGCCGATGCCTTCGAGTGCCTCGAGCTGGTCAAACTCTTCCTTACCGCGCAGCACGCCATCAATGGTTCGAGTTCAGCCACCGCTATCGACAGTGACGGCGTGGAGCAGGCGGCCGGTGCAATTGCGGCGTCGCTGGACCCCGACGACATGGACGAGGCCTTCGACGACATCTACTTCGCCCTTCACTCGTACATCCATTTCCTGAAAGGGAGCGGCCGCTGGAGCGGCACGGACGCCGCCTACGAGGAACTCCATTCAGCACTGGGAAACGGTATCGCCGCGGCTGTCCCGCAATTGCCGGTTATCCAGGTACCTGACCTCAGCGATGACCACCAGGAGGCTGCGTTCAATGCCATGCCGCTGATCCAGCATGCCACCTCCCTGCTGGACTGGATCGGAACCGGCAAGGAAGTCACCAGCACTGGTGCCCTGCGGCTTAAGGACATCGAGCCGGCAGCCGCAGCCGTAGGAGTACATGCCCGTGGAAAGCGGGCCGCGAGTCGGACCCTCCCACTTTTCGATCTGGAAACTGCCGAGAGCCGGCCCAAAACGTTGCTGGAAGTCGGGACCATGCACGACGTGCCGGTGCTCCGCGAGATCTGGTCAGCCTTGGTGGGGGCAAACCTAATCAGGCTCGGATCAACCAAAGCCGTTCCCGGCCCGGAAATGGCCGCCTGGAACAGCGCGAGGATCGAGGAACGGCTGGACATCCGCCGGATGCTGTCGGTGGTCCTTTTGGTCGGAGTGCTCACCGAGGAGGGCCAGGGGTGGGACCAGGAAGCGGTGGCCGCGATTCTGCTGGGCGTCCTCACCTACGGCACCACCGATGAACCGATGCCCGTGGCGGACCTCGAAAAGCTGGCGTCGCCGGACCTTGAGGGCGCCTTGCTTCAGGAGACAGGCCTCGAAGACAGCGAACTCGACGAAGCGGGCCTCGAAGACTCAGAACTCGAAGAGCTCTACGCGTCGTACGCGGCCCTCCAGGCACAGCAGAAGCTGTCCCTGCTCGCCGAGCTGGGATTGGTGGAGGCTGCGACGGATTACCGCGTTCCGCCGGTGGCCATCCAGTGCTTGGACATGGCAATGGGTTTCTTCAAATTGGCGGACGAGCCATCCGACGCCACAGAATCCCCGTCCAACGTGATCGCGCTGCACGGACCGTCACCGACGGGCCGCCCGCCCAGAGGCCGGTAGAATCTGAACGTCGCCGAAGAACACTGGAAGAACGCGACTGAAGCCCGTCACCGGCGACCGAAATAAGGAGGATCCGTGCGCACCAACCACGCCCGGCCGCCCTTCCATTTCCTTCGCGCCGCGTCCCTCTCCACGGGAGTCCTGACTCTTGCCGCAGGCGCCCACGCGGCCGGCGGCGGCGACCTTCCCGCCCCGGGCATCCTGCTGGCCGTGCTCGCGCTGACAGTACTGGCAGCCACCACTGCCACGAGGCTGCGGCTCAATTTTCCGGCCATGCTCGGCGTCCTCGGCGCGGGACAGTTCATCCTGCACGAAGCCTTCACTGCGTTCAGTTCGGCGGGCGCGGCTATGAGCACTGCTGCCTCCGGGCTCCACAACACCCACTTCGCCGGCGCTGCCGCACCTGTCATCGCGGCCACCGGACACGTCCAGGATTCCGGATCCGCGGGCATCCTGATGCTCCTGACCCACGCACTCGCCACCGGCGCGTGCGCCCTCCTGCTTGCCAAGGGTGAAGCCGCGCTTTGGGCAGTGGCCGCGTGGCTGAGGCCGCTCGTCCGGCTCCCCGAAGCAGTAACGCCCGACGCCGGCACGCCGCGGGCGGTTCCCGGCCCACCGGCGGTTCTCCCCCTCCGCCCCTGGCGGAACCTCAGGCAACACAGCCGACGCGGCCCGCCTTCCGCCGTCGTACTTTCCTGACTCCGCCCGCACCGCACTTCCGCAGGCCGCGGGCCCCATCCCGTACTTCCGCACGCCCCCATTCGGCGTGCGTCCGAAAGGCAACCCATGACCACCACATTCCTTCGCCGTACCCTCACCGCAGCGGCAGCCACCGGCGGCGCAGCCGTCCTGATCCTGACCGCAGCAGCAGGCGCGTCGGCCCACGTCGGCGTCACCCCGAACAAAACCGACGCCAATTCCTACGCCCTGCTGACCTTCGGCATCCCGCACGGCTGCGAGGAGTCCGGCACCACCAAGGTGGCCATCACTCTGCCGGCCGAACTCAACGACGCACAGCCCACGGTGAACCCCAACTGGACTGTGGAAAAGGTGACCGAACAGCTCGCCGAGCCGAAGAAACTGCCCGACGGTACGTCCATCACCAAACGCACCAGCCAGATTGTGTACACGGCCAAAACTCCCCTGGCCCACGACCTGCGCGATGCCCTGGTGCTGTCGGTCAAGCTGCCCGACGCGGCAGGCTCCACGCTGTACTTCCCCACGCTGCAGTCGTGCGAAACAGGGCAGACTGACTGGTCGGAGATCGCCAAGGACGGCCAGGACCCGCACTCCCTGAAGGCGCCGGCACCGTCCATCACCATCACCGAGGCGGCCAGCGCGGAAGGCCACGGCGCGGCTGCTTCCACGGCGCACACCACCGAAACCCCGGCCACCGAGCAGGCAGCCGCGGTGACTGACAGCGGCGCGGACGCCCGCAGCTGGGCGGGGCTTGCCGCCGGTCTCGGCGGCCTCGCCCTGGGCGGGGTGGCCTTCGCGCGCAGCGGCTCGAAGCGCCGGCAGGAATCCGCCACGTAACATCGCGGGATTTGATGCCCGGATGATCACAATCCGGGCATCAAATCCTCCTGCGGGCCCGTGGCATCGTTGACTCCCGTCACAGCAGCAACAAAAGTGGTGCCATGACGTCTCTGCGCATTTCACAAGGGTTTGTTATTACGACGGCGGTCGCGGCGGCGGCGCTGATGCTCACCGCCTGCGGACCGAGCCAGCCGCAGGCGCAGGGGACGACTCCGGGGACCAACTCCGCCAGCCCGTCCACCACGCCGGCGTCTCCGGGCGCGTCCCAGTCGCCGTCGTCGTCCGGCACCACTCAGGCCGGTCCCGCGCTCTGCAAAGCGGCCACGCTGTCGGCGGCTACCGATGCTTCCGGCGGGGGCGCGGCGGGCAGCGTCTACATGAAACTGAACCTCACGAATACGGGCACGGCGCCCTGCCTGCTCAAGGGCTACCCGGGGGTGTCGCTGACCGCCAACGCCGACGGGGCACCCATTGGCGCGGCCGCGACCCGCGACGAAACCACCCCCGTAGCGGACGTCCTGCTCGCGCCGGGCCAGACCGGAACCGCTGTTCTCCGCTACACCCAGGCCGCGAACTACAGCGACTGCACGCTGACGGACGCGGCCGGTTACCGCATCTACCCGCCCGAAGACACGGCGTCGTTGTTCCTGCCGCAGCCCACCAGCGCGTGCAGCAACGCCAACATCGCCCTCCTGAGCGTCGGAGCCTTCCAGCCCGCCTGAAATGTCGGAAGGATTCGGTCCGCTGCGCAGGCTAATTCGCCGGCTGCAGATGAGTCCGGAGTTCCTCAAGTGTCGGCGGATTGGTGCCGGGCCGCCGCACCGTGATGGCGGCCACCATCGCTACAGTGCGTCCAACTTGCTCAGGAACAGCAGGTGCCAAGCCATCGGGCCCGCAGGTGAGGAGTCCCAGGATCAGGGCTCCATCTACGAGTCCCCGGCGCCAACCGTGTCAGTGACCCGGGAGGTCAATGCTGGGATGGTTAGCCGTGCGACGACGATGACGTCCAGGAAAGTTCGGGCCGGGCCGGCCGCGTCGGGGTAGTGGATCAGCTGATTTTCTTCCGCTGGTGTGCCGTGACCACGAATTCTGGAGTCAGTCGACGAACTGGGTGACGTTCAGGCTGGTGATGGCGGCTGTGCCGCCGATGGAATAGAGCGAAAGGTCGGTACTGGTGGGTGCGGGGAAGATCAATTCGGTCATGGTGACCTGGCCCTCCTGGGCGAAGACCTCAACGGAGCAGCGGTCCACGAAGATGGTGAGCTTGTAGGAGCCTTCGATCTCGCGGATGGGGGCTGCATCGATAGATGCGAAAGTTTCGTGGAAACTTGTCTGCCCGGAATCCCGGCGGTCAACAACGAGGGCGCCTTCAACGGGCTTGATGCCGATGCGGGTTCCCTTGTCCCCGTCGCCGCGGACCACAAGCCCGAATTCCGTGGCGCTTCCGGGCGTCAGCGTGATATCGATGCGTTGGACGCTGCCCGCTGCACCGTCCAAGAGGTGTGTACCGTCGGCGATTTCCGTGTGCTCAAGGCTGAACGTCCGGGACGGGTCGGAAATGGGAGCGAAATCTCCGGTGGCCTCTTGAATCAGTCGCGGCTTTCCGTCAACGGTGCGGAGGGATACTTCGCGGGCCAGCGTCATGGGGCTGCGCCAGGGGGAGGTGGGGATCTGGTTGGCGTATTCCCAGTTGTTCATCCAAGCGATCATGAGGCGGCGATTGTCAGGGGCGTCGCTGAAGGAGACTGCGGCGTAGTAGTCCCGGCCCCAGTCCAGCCACTGGTACTCGCCCAGCAGGGCTGGGTCCTGGAGGCCTTCGGTCACGGTGGTGGCTGAGGTGAACGTGGTCCCGTCGAAGTCCCCGACGAAGTATTGCCCGGCGGAGCCGTTGTTGGGTCCGCCGGGGTTGAGGTTTACGGTGAGGACCCACTGAAGGTTCTGCGGGTCCCCGTCGACGGGGAGGGGGAAGAGGTCGGGGCATTCCCAGACGCCTCCGGTGGCGTTGGCCGGACCGAACGTGCTTAGCAGCTCCCAGCTCTTCAGGTCCTCGGATTTGTAGAGCACTATCTGGAAGTCCTTGGCTTCCACCGCGACCATGACCCAGTAGCTGCTGCTGGCGCCGGTGTAGCGGATGACTTTGGGGTCGCGGAACTCGGCGGATCCGCGGTTCAGTACGGGATTGGCGGTGTGTTTGGTCCAGGTGTATCCACCGTCGCGGCTGTAGGCCAGTGACTGGGCCTGGAGCCCAGCGTGTGCGGAACCGGGTTTGTAGGCGCTGGTGTAGACGGCGACCAACGGTGGAGCCGAGTCGTTGCCGAATCCGCTGGTGTTGTCCCGGTCGAAGACGATGCTGCCGGAGAAGATGTCTTCTTCCTCGTCGCATGCGATGGCGACGAGGTGTTCGGTCCAGGTGGTCAGGTCCGTGGAGGTGGCGTGTCCCCAGGACATGTTTCCCCAGACGTTATCCAGGGGGTTGTTCTGGTAGTAAAGGTGGTAGACGCCGTCGTGAAAAATCAGGCCGTTGGGGTCATTGAGCCAGGTATTCCGGGCGGCGTAGTGCAGGGCCGGCCGGAAGGTGTCGGCCGTGGTGGCGGTCGCGGCAGTCATGAAGGTGAGGTCTCGCTTCTGAGCAGGTCTGTGCAGAACCCTCGTGCACAGGGTTCCCTGGAAGTGGGGTGGGCCGGTTACGCCGGCCCACCCCGGTGGTGGAGCTAGGAGTTTTTCTTGTAGCGGTCGTAGGCCTGCTGGTAGACCTCGATCATTTTGTCGACGCCGACGTTCTTGAGCTGGGAGACGTAGCCGTCCCATTCCTGCTCGATGCCGCCGGAGACGATCCACTTGGCCGTGTTCTGCTTCACCAGTGAGGTGGTGTCGGTCTGGATGGTGCTGATCTGTTGCAGTTCTTCGTTGGAGAGGGCGACCGGGGGGTAGCCGTCGTTGCCGGCGAAGGGCTTGTAGAGTTCGTTGACGGTTTTCTGGCGTTCGGCGGCGCGGGGTTCGGGCGCGACGACGGTGGTGAAGTTCTCGGCGGTGTTGGCCTTCGGGCCGCCCGGGGCGACCTTTTGGCGTCGTTCGCCTTCGCTGGTCCCGGCCGGGGCCGGG
Organism: Pseudarthrobacter cellobiosi; assembly: GCF_023913755.1. Lineage (GTDB taxonomy): Bacteria > Actinomycetota > Actinomycetes > Actinomycetales > Micrococcaceae > Arthrobacter > Arthrobacter cellobiosi. Next base: position 82,466 of record NZ_JAMXBJ010000037.1, on the reverse strand, counting down.
ATCTGGGTCAGGAGGCCGGTGGCGTCCTTTTGCAGGGTTTCACCGATGGGCCCCCAGTTGGCCTGGGCGGACTGGATGGGGTCGTAGAGGTTGTCGGCCCAGCGCATGGTCGCGGCCGGGTATTTGTTGGTCCGGGTGATGGCGAAGGCGCCGCGGGCGATTTCCTGGTTGTTGGACTGGCTGGCGATCCGCTTGCCGTTCACGCCTTCGAGGACCGGGACGAGGGCGTAGTTGTTGGCGCGGTCCGCGCCGACCATTTCGGGGATTTCCCACCAGACGAAGGAGCCGAGGTTTTCCGTGGCGGCCTTGCCCTTGGCCAGGTACGCCTTGTCGTCCTGGGAGAAGGACTCGGGGTCGATCAGGCCTTCCTGGTACCACTCGTGCAGGGTCTGGATGGCCTTTTTGTAGCCGTCCTGGGTGGGGGTGAAGATGACTTTGTCGTCCTGGACGATGCGGTGGTCCATGTTGTCCGGCACTCCGCCCAGCGCCGCGATCAGGTCAACGATGTCCCCGCACCAGGAGCCGGGCATGAAGCTCAACGGGATGGTCTTGCCGGTCCCGGACGCGTCCTGTGTCTTGAACGCCAGCAGTGCATCGTGGAACTCATCGATGGTTTTCGGCATCGGGATGTTCAGCTTCTTCAGCCAGGAAGTGTTGATGGCCAGTTCGTTGGGGAACTGGACCAGGCCGAGCTCCTCGATCGATGGCAGGGAGTAGATGTGCCCGTCCGAGGAAGTGATGGCGGCCTTGATCTCCGGCCGGTCAGAGAGCAGCTTGGAGAGGTTGGGTGCGTTCTTTTCGATGAGCCCCTCGAGCGGGATGAGTGTGCCGCTGCCGGAGTAGGTGGCGATCTCGGCGTCGGTCAGCCCGGTGTTGAAGAAGGCGTCGGGCAGGTCACCGCTTGCGAGGATGAGGTTCTTCTTTTCCTGGAAGACCGTTTCGGGCAGGTTTTCCCATTTGATGTGGACGTTGGTGGCTTTTTCCCATTCCTGCACCACTGTCATGGTGTTGTAGTCCGGGGCCAGGGCGGCCTTGGTCCCGGAGAACGTCAGGTCGAGTTGCTTGCTGACGATGGGGAAGCCTGTTTCCTGGAAGCCGAAGTCCGCGGAGGCGTCTTTGATCTCCGTGGTGCCTGAGCCGCCGCCGGAGCAGGCGGTGAACATCAATGTTCCGGCCAGGACGGCGCCAAGGGCGGCGTATTTACGGCTGAGTGCCATGGTTATTCCTATTCTGAGGTGGGTGTGCCGTCCGACGGCGGTTGCCCGGGCGGTCGATGCGGGAGGAGCTATTTGACGGCGCCGATCATGGCGCCCTTGGTGAAGTGCTTCTGCATAAATGGCAGGGCAATCATGAGTGGCAGGCTCGAGACGACGATCATGGCGTATTTGGTGAGCTCTGCGATCCGTTGCGCGGCGGCATAGGATTCGATGTCCCCGCCGGTGGTTCCGGTGGAGGAGACGTCTGACTGGATGAGGATGTTGCGCAGGACGAGCTGCAACGGGTATTTGGAGTCGTCGTTGAGGAAGATCAGTGCGTCGAAGAACGAGTTCCACTGGGCCACGACGTGGATCATGATCATGAGCATGATCAGCGGTTTGGACAGCGGGAGCACCATTTTGAAGAAGAATTTGAAGTCGGTTGCCCCGTCCATCTGGGCGGCTTCGCGTAGCTCGTTCGGAATGGTGTGCTCGAAGAAGGACCTGGCGATGATGAGGTTCCACACGCCCACCGCTCCCGGCAGGACCACTGCCCAGACGGTGTCCAGCATGCCAAGGTCCCGGACCACGAGGTACTTGGTGATGAGTCCGCCGTCGAAGAACATGGTGATGACGAACAGGAGCATCAGGATCTTCCGGCCGGGCATGTCCTTGCGGGACAGTGCGTAGGCCCCGCACAGGATGGTGCTGACGCTGACGGCCGTGCCAAGAACGGTATAGATGACGGTGTTCCCCAGGCCGTTCCAGATCCGGCTGTCGGCGAAGATCCGTTCGTAGCCTTCGGTAGTGACACCGGAAGGAAACAGCCAGACCTTACCTTCGTAGACGGCGTTCGGGTCGCTGATGGAGGCGATGACGATGAAGTACAGCGGGTACACCACGGCCAGGATGGACAGCAGCAGGACAGTGGTGGCGGCGATGTTGAAGGCACGGTCACCGTATTTGTCGCGCAGAGTCTGCTTGCGGCGGACCTGGCTGAGAGGCCGGCTCCGTTGCTCGGTAGGGCGGGGGTTGGTTGTCAGGGACATTTCGGCATCACCACAGGGTCGCTTGGTTGGCCCGGCGCGCGATCGTGTTGAAAACGAGGAGCAGTGCCAGGTTGAGGAGGGAGTTGAACAGGCCGATAGCGGCCGAGTAGCTGAACTGCGCCTGCTGCAGACCCGCGTGGTAGACGTAGGTCTGGATGATCTCCGAGGATGAGAGGTTCAGGGGCGTCTGCATCAGCAGTGCCTTCTCGAAACCGACGTTGAGCAGGTTGCCGATAGCCAGGATGAACAGGATCGTCACCACGGGCATGATGCCCGGCAGGTCAATGTGCCGGATGCGCTGGAGCTTGGAGGCGCCGTCTACCTTGGCAGCGTCGTGCAGCGCAGGGTCGATGGCGGCCAGTGCCGCGAGGTACACGATCATGGAGAAGCCGGCGTTCTGCCACACATCCGAGATGACGTAGATGGGACGGAACCACTCCGCCGAACCCATAAAGAAGATCGGCTCACCGCCGCCCAGCTGGATGGCGTTGTTCACCAGCCCCGACCTCGGGGACAGAACCACGAACATGATGCCCACCACCACCACGGTGGAGATGAAAGCGGGCGAATACAGCACGGTCTGGGTGAACTTCTTGAACCTCTCGCTCTGGAGCTGGTTGACCAGCAACGCCAGAATGATTGGAATCGGGAAGGCCACCAACAGGCCAAGGACGGCGATCCACAGGGTGTTACCGACCACCTGGCCGAACTGGTAGGAGTTCACGAACCTGATGAAGTGCGTCAGGCCCACCCAGGGGCTGTCCGTGAACCCGTCCACCGGGTTGTAGTTTTTGAACGCGATCTGCACGCCGTACATCGGCCAGTACTTGAAGACCAGAATGTAGACGATCGCCGGGGCTAGTAATACGTATAACTGCCAGGCACGGGAAATCCTCTTCATGCGGAGCGAAAGAGAAATTTTTCGTTGCGGCAACGGTGCCGCAGCAGGACGGCCCCGTCGGGCCGGGATGGTGCGGCTCATGGCATCTCCTTAGGGTGAGTCACGGAATTCCGTTCAATCAGAGGGCAGTCCATCAGCTCGACCCGGCCATCGGGTTCCGCGTCCTGGAGGATCAGGTCAACCGCGCGCCGGCCCATGGCGACGAACGGCAATTCAAAAGTGGTCAATCCCGGGCGAAGAAACGGCGCCAGCGTCGCCTGATTATCAAATCCCACGATCGAGACGTCCCCGGGGATCGAGAGGCGCAGGTCCGAGACGGCCTGGTAGGCACCCCAGGCGCCCCGGTCATTCGCGCAGAAAATCGCGGTGGGCGGGTTGCTCGAGGTCATAAGCTCCAGCGTGTACTTGTAGCCGTCTTCCTCACCGCCTTTACCGAAACGGACCAGTGACGGATCAACGTCCAGCCCCGCTTCTTCAAGTGCCGCGCAGTAGCCCTCATAGCGGCCAACGGCGGCAGGAAGGCCGCTTTCAAGGGTTTCGATATTGACCATCCCCACCCTGGTGTGGCCCGCCTCGAGCAGCCGGCTCGTGGCCGCGTACCCGCCTTTAACCTCGTCCGGGGCGACGCTCGGGACCAGACCGGCCCGGTCCTGCGAATTCAGCACCACGGACCTGACGCCCGCCAGGGCCTCCGGAACTTCCAGCCGGCGGTGATACATGGCGGCGTAGACCACGCCGGCAACCTTATAAGAGAGCATGGTATCCAAGGATGCAGCCTCGAGCTGCCTGTCACCGCCGGTGTTTACCGAGAGCAGGAGGAGCCCGTCCTCCCAGGCCCGCTGCTGCGCGCCTTCGATGATGGCGCCCGCAAAAGGAGTGGTGGCCACGGAATCGCCGATGAACCCGATCATGCCGGCCACGCCCTCGCGTAGGACTTTAGCGTGGGCGTTAGTGCGGTAGCCGAGCCGGTTCACGGCGTCCCGAACGCGCTTGCGGGTATCCTCGGAGAAACGCGACCCGGAGGCTGAATTCAGCACCAATGACACGGTGGCCTGTGAAACACCGGCAGCAGCAGCGACGTCGTGCATTGTCGGTCCTGACTTTGGCCGTGATCCAGCCATAATGGGCACCTCCTCGGGCCAGTTGGTTTTGTGGGTTATTCGTATAACTTCGGTCAACTGTAGCGTGCATCACATCGGGCGTCAACAGATGATCCGCATCGCTCTGGGCTCTGGGCTTGACAGACGCTGATAAGTACACTTAGCTTCCATGACGTCGCTCTGGTTGGACCGCGGGCAATCCTTCAGTACTGACACATTCGAGGCAGGCAGCTGCTACGACACCGTGGTGGCCGGGGCCGGGCTGACGGGGCTGGTCACAGCGCTGCTGCTAGCGCGCTCGGGGCAGCGAGTCCTGGTCCTGGAGGCGAGGTTTCCCGGGGCCGCGACCACCGGAAACACAACGGCGAAAGTCAGTCTGCTGCAGGGGACCATCCTGTCCGGCCTGGCCAGGCAGTATGCGCAGAAGCAGGTTGGGGCCTACGTTGAGGCCAACCAGGAGGGGCAGTCGTGGCTGCTCCGCTATCTCGACGAACACCACGTGCCGTATCAGCGCCGGAATGCCTACACGTACGCCACCACCGCCCAAGGGACCGAGCGTCTGCTTGAGGAACTCGGCGCAGCGACCACCGCCGGCCTGGACGTCGAGTACGTGCGTGATGCTCGCCTCCCCTTCCCCATCCAAGGCGCCCTACTCCTGACCGATCAGGCCCAGATCAATCCCATAGACGTCCTGGATGCCCTACTCAGGGATGTCCGCGCCCGCGGCGGGAGCGTGGTGGGCGGGGCCCGGCTGCGAAATGTCTCCGGGAGCGGACCGCTGGCGGTCCACACGGACCAGGGCACCGTCACTGCCAACAACGTTGTGCTGGCCACCGGAATCCCCGTCCTGGACCGCGGGCTTTACTTCACCAAACTCAAGCCCCTGCGTTCCTACGCCGCGGCCCTGGAACTGCCGGCCGGAGTCACCGCGCCACCCGGAATGTACCTGTCCGCCGAGGAACCCACCCATTCGCTACGCGACTATGAGGCTGACGGCCGCAAGTTCCTGCTGGTGGGCGGGCACGGGCACCAGGTGGGACGGACCGGATCGGAGAAATCCCATCTGTCGGGCCTCTTGGACTGGGCTACCGGACACTTCCCGGGTGCGGTAACCACCCACACGTGGTCGGCCCAGGACTACCAGGCCACCAACCTCATGCCCTTCTTTGGCAAACTGCCACGGGGCCGAGGCCACATCTTCTTCGGCACCGGTTACAACAAGTGGGGCATGACCAACGCGGTGGCCGCCGCCCTTGGCATCTCCGCGGACATCCTCGGCGGCAGCCTCCGCTGGGCCAACACGATCCATCACCGCGTGACGTCTCCGGGCGGGGCAATGACCGCCGTCGCCGTCAACGCGGGAGTGGCTGCGCGGCTGGCCACCGACTGGGGGAAGCTGGCGGTTGGCAAGTCGGTGACTGGCAGGCCGGCGGTTGAGCCTGTCGTTGAGCCCGCCGAAACCGGCGTGTCGACGGGCCCACCCACCGGACGTCCCGTACCGGCCGACGGCGACGCGACGGTTTACCGCGACGGCGCCCGGCCGGCGGCGGTCTCCACAGTGGACGGCACCACGTGCAGGCTCTCCGCCGTCTGCACACATCTGGGCGGGATTGTCCACTGGAACGACAGCGAGCTGACCTGGGACTGCCCGCTCCACGGCTCGCGCTTCAGCCCCGACGGCAAGCTCCTCGAAGGACCCGCCACCAGGGATCTTCCGAGACTCGAGCAGGGTTGATCCGCGCCTCCAGCGGTGCCGGCCATACTGTCGGTGGGGTAGGGCATGATGGAGGAATGCAGGAGGATCAGCCAGCGGAAGCGGGCCACGCAGCCCGCCCGGCCGGGCGCAAAGAGGAACCCATGGGCCGTTTCAGCCGGCCCACGCGGGACTGGTTCCTGGGCGCCTTTGCGGAGCCCACCCCTGCCCAGACCGGCGCCTGGAACGCCATCTCGTCCGGCTCGCACGCACTGGTGGTGGCGCCCACCGGATCGGGCAAGACGCTCGCGGCGTTCCTCTGGGCTTTGGATCGATTGCTTGTTGAGGCTCCTTCCCCTGGTCCGGAACTGGGTGACCCTGTATTGCCGGGCGTGGATGCTGTGCCGGAGAAAGGGCAGGCCAAAGGACGACGCCCCCGCCCGCCCAAACGCAAGACCCGCGTCCTGTACATCTCGCCGCTGAAAGCCCTCGGCGTGGATGTGGAACGCAACCTCCGCTCGCCGCTGATCGGAATCACCCAGACTGCCAAGCGGCTGGGGCTGCCGGCGCCCCTGATCACCGTGGGGGTCCGGTCCGGTGACACCACGACGGCGGACCGTCGCGCGCTGCTCAGCAACCCGCCGGACATCCTCATCACCACGCCGGAATCGCTGTTCCTGATGCTCACCTCCAAGGCGCGCGAGACCCTCACCGAGGTGGACACCATCATCGTTGACGAGGTCCATGCCGTCGCCGGAACCAAGCGTGGCGCGCACCTGGCGGTCTCCCTGGAACGGCTGGATGCGCTGCTGTCCAAGCCCGCCCAGCGGATCGGGCTCTCCGCCACGGTGGAGCCGCGCGAGCTGGTGGCCCAGTTCCTGGCCGGAGCCGCGCCGGTGGAAATCGTGGCGCCGCCGTCGCGCAAAAACTGGGACCTCACCGTGTCCGTCCCGGTGGAGGACATGTCCGACCTCCCGGGTGCCGCCGGCGCCTTTGACTCCGGTCCCGCCTCAGGGCTGCAGCCCCAGGCGTCGATCTGGCCCCATGTGGAGGAAAAGATCGTTGACCTGGTGCTGGCCAACCAGTCCACCATCGTCTTCGCCAATTCCCGTCGCCTGGCTGAACGGCTCACGGCGCGGCTCAACGAGATCTACGCCGAACGGCAACTGATCGCGGTCGGCGGCGGCTGGGACTCGCCTGACGCTGGTGCCGCAGATCCACGTTTTCCGTCCGGCGCCCCTGCATTCAGTCCTGCTTTTAGTCCTGCCTCCACTCCCGCTTCCACGGCGACGCCGGCCCACATGATGGCGCAGGCCGGCAGCACGTGGGGAGCCGATCCTTTGTTGGCCCGCGCCCACCACGGCTCCGTTTCCAAGGACCAACGGGCACTCATTGAGGACGATCTCAAGTCCGGCCGGCTGCGCTGCGTCGTGGCCACTTCGTCCCTGGAACTCGGCATCGACATGGGCGCTGTGGACCTCGTGGTGCAGGTGGAATCACCGCCGTCGGTGGCCAGCGGGCTCCAACGTGTGGGCCGTGCCGGACACCAGGTGGGGGAAATTTCGCAGGGAGTGCTGTTTCCCAAGCACCGCGCAGACCTGGTGCACACTGCCATCACTGTGGAGCGGATGCTCGAAGGGAAGATCGAGCGGCTCTTTGTTCCGGCCAATCCGTTGGACATCCTGGCACAGCAGACCGTCGCGGCCACCGCCCTGGGCAGCATCGATGTGGAGGAATGGTTCGCCACTGTCCGGCGGTCCGCCCCGTTCGCGTCCCTCCCCCGGTCAGCGTACGAGGCAACCCTTGACCTGCTGGCCGGCCGGTATCCATCCGATGAATTCGCGGAACTGCGGCCCCGGATCATCTGGGACCGGAACGCCGGCACCATCGAAGGCAGGCCCGGCGCCCAACGGCTTGCCGTGACGTCCGGCGGCACCATCCCGGACCGCGGCCTCTTCGGCGTCTACATCATCGGCACCGAGGTGGAAGGCTCCGGCGCGCCGGGCGCGGACGGCAAACCCGCCGCGTCACCGGCAAAGGGCGGCCGCCGCGTGGGCGAGCTGGACGAGGAGATGGTCTATGAGTCCCGGGTGGGTGACATATTTGCGCTGGGCGCCACCAGCTGGAAGATCGAGGACATCACCCATGACCGCGTCCTGGTCTCCCCCGCGTTCGGCCAGCCCGGCAAACTTCCCTTCTGGAAAGGTGACTCGCTGGGGCGGCCCGTTGACCTGGGCCGTGCGCTGGGCGCCTTCGTGCGTGAGCTGTCCGCGTCCGACGTCGGCCCTGCCACCGAACGCTGCAAGGCCAGCGGGCTGGATGAATTCGCCGCCAACAACCTGATCCAGTACATCAGCGAACAGAAGCTTGCCACCGAAGTGGTCCCCTGCGACACCACGCTGGTGGTGGAACGCTTCCATGACGAACTGGGCGACTGGCGGGTGATCCTGCACAGCCCGTTCGGGATGCCGGTGCACGCTCCCTGGGCACTCGCCGTCGGGCAGCGCCTACACCAGCGGTACGGCCTGGACGGGTCGGCCATGGCCGCGGACGACGGCATCGTGCTGCGGGTCCCCATGATGGAGGACGAGCCGCCCGGCGCCGAGCTGTTCCTGTTTGATCCCGAAGAGCTGGAGCAAATTGTCACCGCCGAGGTGGGCGGGAGCGCGCTGTTTGCCTCGCGTTTCCGGGAGTGTGCCGCGCGTGCCTTGCTGCTTCCCCGGCAAACCCCCGGGAAGCGGCAGCCGCTCTGGCAACAGCGCCAGCGGTCGGCGCAGCTGCTCGACGTCGCGCGAAAGTATCCCACGTTCCCCATCGTGCTGGAGACTGTCCGCGAATGCCTGCAGGACGTGTACGACCTTCCGGCCCTGAAGGACATTGCGGCCTCGGTGGAACGACGCGAACTCAGGATCGTGCAGACCACCACGCAGCAGCCGTCGCCGTTCGCCAAGTCCCTGCTGTTCGGGTATGTGGCCCAGTTCCTGTATGAAGGGGACTCACCCCTGGCCGAGCGCCGGGCCGCAGCCCTGGCCCTGGACTCGACGCTCCTGAACGAGCTGCTCGGCCGCGTTGAGCTCCGCGAACTGCTGGACGCCAAGGTCATCGAGGCCACCGAGCTTGAACTCCAGCGCCTTGCGCCGGACCGCCGGGCCAGGGGCATGGAAGGCGTTGCCGATCTGCTCAGGTTGCTGGGTCCGCTGACGCCGGAAGAGGTCGCCGCCCGTCTGGAGGCTGCGCCGGGGGTGGAGCCTGCGGTGGTGGTTGAGCCCGTCGAAACTCCGGTGGTTGAGCCGGTCGAAACTCCGGTGGTTGAGCCTGTCGAAACCCCGTATGCCGACACTCCGCTGGCCACGACGCACCTGAGCGCACTGCTGCGGGCCAACCGGGCCATAAGAGTCAACATCGGCGGGGCCGAGCGCTACGCCGCCGTCGAGGATGCCGCCCGGCTGCGTGATGCCATCGGCGTTCCGCTGCCCATGGGCGTTCCCCTGGCCTTCATCGAACCGGTGGCAGAGCCCTTGGGCGACCTGGTTTCCCGGTACGCGCGTACGCACGGACCCTTCACGTCGACGGAAGCCGCGGCCCGGTTGGGGCTTGGCGTCGCCGTGGTCAGCACCGCATTGAAACGGCTCGCCGCGGACGGCCGGGTGGTGGAAGGCGAGTTCCGGCCGCACGCCGCCCCGCCGGAACGGGCGGCCAGCTATGGGCCATCGGACGACACACCGGTTGAGGATGTCCAAACGGCTCAGCCGCTTCCGACAGAATCCACGCAGACGCACCTTCCCGCTCCTACCACCAGCGAATGGTGCGACGCCGAAGTGCTACGCAAGCTCCGGCGTCGTTCGCTCGCAGCCCTGCGCGCCGAAGTGGAACCGGTGGACGCCGCCGCCTATGGGCGCTTCCTGCCGGCCTGGCAGCATGTCCGCACTCCGGGAGCCGGGCGCGGGCAGCCGTCCCTGCGGGGGTTGGACGGTATTGTCACCGCGATCGACCAGCTTTCCGGCGTGCCGGTACCGGCTTCGGCGTGGGAGCCGCTGGTCCTGGCCAGCAGGGTTTCGAACTACCAGCCCGCCATGCTCGACGAGCTCATGGCCGCCGGCGAGGTACTCTGGTCCGGGGCGGGAGCGCTGCCTGGAAACGACGGCTGGGTCAGCCTCCACCTGGCCGATTCCGCCGAACTGACGCTGAATCCCGCCCTCGAATACGAACCCGGTGACGCGCAGCAACGCCTGCTTGACCACCTGAGGAACAACGGCGGCGGTTACTTCTTCCGCCAGCTGAAGGACGTGGCCGGTGGCATGGACTCGGTGCTCAGCGACCAGGAAGTGGTGTCCGCGCTGTGGGATCTGGCGTGGGCGGGCCGTATCACCGGCGACACCTTCGCCCCGGTCCGTGCCCTCATCGCCAGCGGTCACACGGCGCATCGCCAGGTGGCCCGCCCGCCCCGCGCCCGTGCCCCCAGGCTGAGCAGGCTCGGTCGCTCGCACGGCACCGGCCTCCTGGGATCGCCCAGGTTGGGCTCCTCTGGACTAGGCTCCCCTGCGCTGGGCTCCCCTGCGCTGGGCGGCGGACGGTACGGCTCATTGTCGGGCACTGTGGCAACAACCCCGCTGGCCGCGGGGCGTTGGTCTGCCCTGCCCTCGCCCGAGCTGGACGCCACCATCCACGCCCGTGCCACGGCTGAACTGTTGTTGGACAGGTATGGCGTGGTGACCCGGGGATCGGTCATGGCGGAGCAGATTCTGGGCGGGTTCGGCCTGATGTACAAGGTGCTGGCCAGGCTGGAAGAGGCCGGACGCTGCCGTCGCGGGTACTTCATCGAGCACCTCGGGGCCGCACAGTTCGCTGTCCCCGCAACCGTGGACCGGCTCCGCTCCTATTCCGAGGACACCCAACTGGCCAAGCCCGAGCCGATGGCGCTAGCCCTTGCGGCCACGGATCCCGCCAACCCCTACGGCGCGGCGCTGCCGTGGCCGGCCCTCAACGAGGATGCCGGGACGGGGCACCGGCCTGGGCGGAAAGCCGGCGCGCTGGTGGTTATGGTGGACGGCGCCCTGGTCCTCTACGTGGAACGGGGCGGTAAAACGCTGCTGTCCTTCAGCGAGGACGCGGCCGTGCTGTCCGCCGCGGGGGCAGCCTTGGTAGGTGTGGTCACCCGGGGCGCGGTGGACAAGCTCATCATGGAAAAGGTCAACGGTCACGGCATCCTGGACACCCCGGTGGCGGCCGCACTCGCCGCCGCCGGGGCATACTCAACGCCCAAGGGTCTGAGGATCCGTGCCTGAGGGCGACTCCGTCTGGCGGGCCGCCGCCGAACTGCACAAGGCCTTGGCTGGGCAGACGCTCACCGCCTCGGACTTCCGCGTGCCGAGGTTCGCCACGCTCAACCTGGCCGGCTGGACCGTGGCGGAGGTGGTCCCCCGGGGCAAGCACCTCCTGATGCGCGTGGTGGGACCGGACGGGAATGGACCGGACGAGCGGAAACTCACCATCCATTCGCACCTGAAGATGGAGGGCACCTGGCAGGTTTATCCGCCGGGTGGACGCTGGCGGAAGCCGGGATTCACCGCCCGGTGCGTTCTGCGCACGGCGGCAGCGGACGCCGTCGGATTTTCACTGGGCATCGTGGAAGTGGTCCGCACCGCGGACGAGGACACCATCGTGGGCCACCTGGGCCCGGACCTGCTGGGTCCGGGCTGGGACGTGGCCGAAGCAGAGCAGCGGATCCGGGCGGCACCCGACGTGCCCATCGGCGTCGCCCTGCTGGACCAGCGCAACCTGGCGGGCATCGGCAGCATCTACCGCTGCGAATCCTGCTTCCTGTCCGGTGTGCACCCGGCCACACCGGTTTCGGCTGTCCACGACCTCCGGACCCTGATGACGGATGCCAAGCGGCTGCTCGAAGCCAACCTCGGCCCGGGACGCCGGGCGACCGTCCTCAATCCGCGCGGCATGCCCGTCGGACGGATGGCGGGCCGTCCGGGCTACTGGGTTTACCGGCGCGAACACCAGCCGTGCCTGAAATGCCGGACCCCCATCCGCCGCGGCGTGCTGGGCAAACCCAACGGCGAGGAAGAACGGGACATCTACTTCTGCCCGCAGTGCCAGCCAATGGTGCCCTAAGCGTCGTGTCCTAGGCGGTCCTGGGCGGTTCTAGGAAGTCCTGGCCACGCGTTCGACGGCGACCGGCTCGCCGGTGTCCAACTCGGCAGCGTCCTGCTCGAGGGCTGCAGGTTCGGCTGGAAGCGCTGCGGGCACCATGAACCACGGCATCAACAGCTGGACCAGCGGCCCGATGGCGAGGGCGTAGACCACCGTGCCCACGCCCACGGAACCGCCCAGCAGCCAGCCGACTCCCAGCACCACCACTTCGATCAGGGTGCGCGAGACCCGCACGGACCAGCCGGTGCGCCGTGCCAGCCCGGTCATCAGGCCATCCCTGGCGCCCGGACCGAACCGTGCGCCGATGTAGCAGGCGGACGCGATGCCGTTCAGCAGCACGGCGCCTGCAAGCATGCCGATCTGGCCGCCCAGATGCGAGAACGCGGGGATCAAGGCCAGGCCGATGTCTGCGAAGACGCCCACCAGCACGGCGTTGCAGAGTGTGCCGAACCCTGGCCACTGCCGGAGCGGGATCCAGAGGAGCAGCACCAGGAAACTCACAATGATGACCACCACGCCGATGCTCAGTCCCGTCCTGCCGGCCACCCCCTGATGGAACACATCCCACGGGTCCAGTCCAAGTCCGGCTCGGATGAACATGGCCAGGGAGATGCCGTACATGGCGAGGCCGGTAAAGAGCTGGAGGAGTCTGCGGGTCAACATAAACGACAACTCTGCCAGACAACTGGCATTGAATTACATAGCCAGTCTGGGATACTGGCCTCATGTCCCCTTCGCTGAACCCGTCCGCACTGGCCCGTCTCCTGGGCGAGTGGCACCTCGGTGTCGCGCCCGCCTACCGCGAGCTGGCCGACGTCGTCCGCCTCCTGGTCCTTGACGGCAGGGTTGCCCTGGACACGGCGCTGCCCAGCGAGCGGGCGCTGTCTGAGGCGCTGGGCGTCAGCCGCACCACTGTGACAGCTGCCTACGGGCACCTCCGCGGGCAGGGTTTGCTCAGCAGCGGGCAAGGCAGCCGGGGCCGGACCCGGATTCCGCGCCTGACGCCCCTGGGTACCACGGTGCTCACGGTGCTCACGGACGCTGGCCTAACAACCGCGGGGCGGACGCCCGGAACAACGTCTCCGGGGCTCGCGGCACCGGAGGGGCTGATTGACCTCGCCTACGCATCGCTGCCGGCCAGCGGCGAGGTGGTCCATCGCGCGTTCGCGGCCGCCCTCACCGAACTTCCCGCACTGCTGCCGGGCTTCGGCTACGACGCCAGTGGGCTACGCCCCCTGCGCGAGGCGGTGGCGGCACGCTATACGGCGGCCGGGGTGCCGACCACTGCCGAACAGATCCTGGTGACATCGGGCGCGCAGCACGCCCTGAATATCATCATCCGCGCTTTGGCGGCCCGGCTGGACAGGGTGCTGGTGGAACACCCCAGCTACCCGAACGCCCTCGATGCCATCCGCGCGGCCGGTTGCCGGCCCATTCCGGTGGCGTTCACCGCAGCCCATGGCTCAGGCACCGGCAGGGCCGACGGCGGTCCACCCCCCTTGGTCTGGGACATTCACGCACTGCAGGCCGCCATGACACAGCAGCGTCCCAGGATGGCGTACGTGGTGCCGGACTTCCACAACCCAACCGGGCAGCTGATGCCCGATGTCCAGCGCCGCCAACTGGTCCGGGCGGCCGCGGCGGCGGGGACAGTTCTGGTGGTGGACGAGACCCTCCGCGAGCTGAACCTCGACGGCGTCGAAACCAGCCCCGTGGCAGCCTTCAGTCCCGCCGTGGTCACCATCGGGTCGCTCAGCAAATCCCACTGGGCCGGACTTCGGACAGGCTGGATCCGCGCCTCCGAAGCCATGATCCAGCGCTTTGCGGCGGCACGGACGTCCCTGGATCTGGGCGGACCGCTTATGGAACAGTTGGCGGCCGCCCACCTGGTCCGCGCACTCGACGAGCCGCTTCCCGCACGGCTTAGCGCCCTCCGGGACAACCGCACCGCACTTCTGGAGCTCCTTGCCGGACACCTGCCGGACTGGGAAACGGCGCGCCCGGCCGGCGGACTGTCCGTCTGGTGCAGGCTGCCAGCACCGGTCAGCACGGCGCTGACGATCATCGCTCCGGACTTTGGTATCCGGCTGGCCGCCGGGCCGCGGTTTGGCATCGGCGGCGCGTTCGAACGCTACCTCCGGGTGCCTTTCACTCTGCCGCCGGACCAGCTGGAGACCGCCGTCCTGGCCCTGCGCTCAGCCCAGGACCGGCTCGACGCCGCCCCGCAGCTCCGCCGGACCCTGAAGAACGCGCCGGCCCTGGCTATCGCGTGACGGGTGGGCTTTCGGGATCAGCTGCCGCTGGCACCGCGGCCTGCGGGCCGGCCCATCCGCTGCTTGGCCGTATTGGTCCCGGCCCCGACCGGGACATGAGCCGTCGCCTTGGCCAGCCCAAACTCCGGCATCCCGTTGTAGACAACCTCGATCCCGCCGGCCGGCACCTGGTACGTCTCATGCCAGACGCCGACGTCCCCTGTCCCGGAGAGTTCCTTCATAAATCGTCGCCACGGTTCCAGGTGCGGGGACTCCCGGTCCGCGGCGAACTTCCGCAGGTGCTCGGGGCTCTCCCAGTAGCTGAGCAGGATGGTGGTGCGCCCGAACCACTGCTCACAGCCGAGCATTCCTGCCGTGGGGTCGGCGGCCAGGTGCTGGAGCATCCTCGGCATGGCGGCAGCCACCTTGCCGACAGTCCCGATCTTCCACCATCGGTTCGCCCGCATGCCGATCAGGAAGACGGTGACTGATTCGCGGCCCGGGTCAGCGGTGTACCGGCCCGGAAATACTTTCTGCGCCATGGGAACTCCTTCGGTTCGCGGTTTCATGACCTTGTTTCATAACAACGTTACGAAACAAGGTTATGAAACAATGGACTCCATGGCAAGACCCGTAGTGCATAACGATTCCCTCAGGCAGGGCCTGCTGGCCGTTACGGCCGACCTGGTGGACCGCGACGGTCCCGCACGCGTGAATCTGCGGGACGTGGCAGCGGCGGCCGGAACGTCCACAACGGCCGTCTACTCGCTGTTCGGCGGAAAATCCCAGCTCCTGACGGCCGTCGTGGACGACGGATTTCGGTCCTTCCGCGACTCACAGGTCGCCGCGGCCCCTGGCGGACTTCGGGGACTCGGCGCGGCCTACCGGACCTGGGCGCTGGAGCATCGGGCACTCTACCGGCTTATGTTCGGTGGCGCGCTGGCCGCCTACGTCGATTGCCAGCCAAGCCCCGATGCTGCCGCCGATGCCATGGAGCCTCTGATGGAAGCAGTGGCCTCCGCCCAGTCCGCGGGCACTATACTGCAGGCACCCGTGGAAATGGTCGCCGTCGCAATCTGGGGGCAGGTCCACGGCCTCGTGAGCCTGGAACTGGCCCAGGTGGGCCCGCCGGACGCAGACTGGGCTGCCGCATACAACGCAGCCCTCGACGCCGTCGCCCGCGGCTGGGCCGCCTGACCCCGCTGCATTCGCGAGCGCCCGTGCGGACTTTCCCGACGCGCCGATCCGCCCGCGACGCGCAAATTATCTGACGCAGGTGGATTTCCCAGTGCGCCAGATAATGTGCGAGTCGATATTCGGGTGCCGGGCTCAGGAGCCCTTACGCGTAGACCTTTTCGAGGAAGCCGCTCCAGGCCTCGGCGGTCGTTGAAGAGTCACCGCTGCCGCTGAAGTCGTGCACAGTCATACCCACCGGCGCGCCGAATGCGTTGCGGCCGAAGAACCGGTACATCGCATCCGACGTCCGCAGGCCCAGGAAGTGCTTGTTGGAGAAGTCCACTTCCCCGGACAGCCGCCCCACGCCGTCGAGCTCCAGCTCAACAGCGGAACCCTGCGCCGCAGAATCCACACCCATAGCTTTCTTCAGGTGGTCGAAACCGTCCGGGGTCTGCGACGCTGCCGGAGACTGGATGTCCGTAAACACGACCGGCTTGCCGTCAAAGTGCTGCAGGTACTGGCCGAGCGTGTGCAGGTAGAACGCCGTGTGCTTGCTGGCGCCGTCGTACTGCTCGTCCCAGTTGTCGGCGAAGATCCCGCTGTGGACATAGTGCAGCCGGGCGCGGCCGCCGTCGAGCGGCTCCAGGATGTGCTCCAGCTGGTTGAACCAGCCATCCGGGCCGTCCATCCGGGAGACGAGATGCGTGGGATGCTCCTGCACGGTCTTGACGTCCGGCCACTGGTCCGTGGGGAACATCCACGCCGGCGTTCCACTTGTCACGGCTTCCCAGACACGCTCGGGCGTGCCGGGCAGTTCGGTGTCGTACACGATCTCAAATTCACGGTTGTCAGTCATTGTCCTGCTCCTTCGCTGAGAGGGGTTTGATGGGGGTTTTGAGAACGGGGTGAAGAGCGACGACGAGCCGGTGCTTTCGTCCGCCCCCCGCCGAAGTGCCATTTGGGGGCGAGCCGCCCGCCGGGGTGCCGCCCGGGCCGACGGCCGCGCCGCCGTCGTGATATTTGTCCACCAGGCGGGTCACGGCGACGCCGAGTTCCTCGGCAAACGCGGCCCGGTCCGCGGCCGTCCGGAAGGTGATCTCGCCGTCGATCGCGAAGGTGGCCAGCTTCTGCCTCGCGGCCGCGGCTCCCGCGATCAGCTTCCCCACCTCCTGGACCATCCGGCCCGCGAGCGCCAGCAGCCAGAAGGCCGAGAACCGGTCCGAGAACCGGTGCGGATCCGGTGCCACCGATGCGAGGGCCACCGGAGAAATCAGGTAGGAGGCCGCCGTCGCCTGGAGGACACGCTCGGTGACGTTCCCCTTGCGCCGCTCCTCCACGAGTTCTACCAGCCCGTGCCGCTCGAGGGCCTTGAGGTGGTAGTTGACCTTCTGCCGCGGCAGGCCTACCTTGGCGGCAAGCTGCGTGGCCGACCCGGGCTCCGCGAGCTCCCGGAGGATGCGGGTCCGGATCGGGTCCAGCGACGCTTCCGCCGCGGCCGGGTCCTCGATCACTTCGATGTCCAACATGCTTCCATCCTGCCAACCGACAACTTTTATTGTCAAGAACTTTTTTTCCGTCGGTGCCGAGATCGCCGGAATCGTGCTCCGATTCGATGGTTCCCTGCCCAATCGATGGGTCCAACCATCGAGTGCGCAGGGAACCGTCTAAACGGGCGCGGGCTGGGGGGCGGGCGCGGGCTGGGGGGGCGGGGCGAGGTGAGGCCAAAGGAACCGGCAAAGTAGAATGGACCGGTGATGCAATCCCCCCTCCCCGTGCGCGAAGGCGTCAACGCCACCCGCCTGCGCCTCCCGGACGAGGGGCCGTGGACCACCGCGATGGACTACATGATGCACCGCTGGGGCCACATCGATCCGCAGGGCATCGAGGACAGGTTCGACGCCGGCGAGATCGTCGGCGAGGGCGGCGTCGCCCTGGACAGGGCCACCAGGCTCGAGGACCACACCTTCATCTGGTACTACCGCTCATTGCCGCCGGAGACCCGTATCCCGGTGGAAATCAGCATCCTGCACCAGGACGACCACCTCCTCGTGGTGGACAAGCCGCACTTCCTGCCCACCACCCCCGGCGGCACCTACATCCAGGAATCGGCCCTCGTTCGGCTCCGGAACCAGCTCAGCCTGCCGGACCTGATCCCCATGCACCGCCTGGACCGGATGACCGCCGGCGTGCTGCTGCTGTCCACCAATCCCGAAACGCGCGGAAATTACCAAGTGCTCTTCGAGAAGCGGCAGGTGCAGAAGGAATACGAGTGCGTCTCCGCCGCGGAGCCCGCCGCCGGCCACGCTGCCGTCAAATTCCCCGTGGTGGTCCGGAACCGGATGACCAAATCCCGCAGCTACCTGCTGGCCGAAGTGATCGAGGGCGAGCCGAACGCGGAGACCCGGATCGAACGGCTGGAAACGTTCGACGGCGGCACTTCAGCAGGTGCCGCTGGCACCCGCGTGCCTGGCACCCCTGCCGCTGGCACCGGCGCCGAAACCAACCCAGCCCGCCTGGCGCGCTACCGGCTGGAGCCGCACTCCGGAAAAACGCACCAGCTGAGGGTGCACATGGCCTCGCTGGGCCTGGGCATCGTGAACGACGCTTTTTATCCGGACCTGCTGGACAAGGCCCCGGACGACTACTCCAAGCCACTGCAGCTCCTGGCACGCGGCATCCGCTTTGTGGACCCCATCAGCAAGAAGCCCGTGGAGTACCGCAGCGGGCTCCACCTGAGCGAGGCTACTCAAACACCGCGCTGATCAAACACGGTCTTGAAGGCCTGCTCCATCTCGGGGCTGAACAGCACAAACTCCGCCAACTCGAGCGCGCTGGACGGATGCGAGGCACCAAACCCTGTGACGGCGTCGTACGCGGCCTCCGCCACCTGGCGCCCGTCCCAGCCGTACACTCCCCCGCCCACCGCCGGGAATCCGATGGAAGCCGCGCCCAGCGAATCCGCCAGCCGCAGGCTTTCGCTGAAGCAGGAAACCAGCAGCGCCGGGTTGGTCTGGCCGGCATGCCGGTTGGGCCCTACGGTGTGGATGACCCAGCGTGCCGGCAGCCGGAATCCAGGCGTGGCGACGGCGGCTCCGGGCGCCAGCCCGTGCGGCAGGTCCGTTTCGCGCAGTTCGCGGCAGGCGGCCAGCAGTTCCGGCCCGGCGGCCCTGTGGATGGCCCCGTCCACACCGCCGCCGCCCAGCAACGCTGAGTTGGCCGCATTCACGATCGCGTCAACGGTGCGGGTGGTGATATCGCCTTGGAGGATGGTGATCCGCATGCCGCCAGTTTCCCACCTACGGGGTGCGGCTCATAGGCCCCGCATCACGGCAGCCGAGGCACGCAACCAGGCCTCGCGGGTGGACGGAGGCGCCCTGGATGAGGCCCTGCCCAGAACCATCGCGTACGGGCACGCCTGATCTCCAGTCATCCGGGCACGGACCAGGACCAGGACCAGGACCAGGAAATCGTGGAGACGGCCGGCGATGCCGAAGAAAGCATCGGGGCTGTGCAGCGTGGGCTGGATGTGCTGAATGCCTCAGAAAGCACTGCCAGCGCGTAGCCGGCAGTTTCCTGAGCGGGTGAGTTGATGCCGGCAGGCCCTTCTTGAATGACACCCGGCGCCATGCTGATTGACCAGTATGTGGACTTATTGCCGGTATATAAACCTCAAGAATCCCTGTTACTAAATTGACTTGACATGATGCGCCCCAGTGCCACGATGGTTATCTGGGGGTATCGCGTGTTGTGTTTGCCAGCCGATTGGAGGGCGAACTTGTTGTTCTGCCCTCAAGCCAGCTGAGCGAGCTTGTGTCCGCGTTCCATCCGCACTGATCAAGCATCCGCACTGAGCGAGGAATCATCATGGATACCCTCATCGAAATCCCCGGAGACCGCACGGCGGCCAAGTTCGCCTACGCGGCCGCCGGCGTGGGCGTCGTAGGCGTGGCATCACTGGGCGCCATGTACGCCATCGAAGTGCCAAAGAACGGACCCTACGTCTTCGGCACCATCAACGATGCCACCGGCGGCGTCTTCCAGTTGGTGATCATCCCGGTGATCGTCCAGGTTCACCGGCGCCTGCGCCGCACACCCGGCTCCGAGGCCGCCAAATGGCTGGTGATCGCGGCCAGCGGCGCAGGGTCAGCAAGCTCGTTTCTCCTGGTCGCGAAGAAGCTCGATTTCACGGTGTCCACTGGCATCTCGGTGGGGGCAATGATGGTCCAGGCCGGCTGGTTCCTGCTGGCCCACCGGGCACTGCTCACGAGGGGCAGCTATCCCCGGGATCTCGCGAAGCTGGGACAGTTCATTGGCGGCGCCTTGGTGGTGGCGTTGCCCCTGGCGGCGCTGACCGCGGTGGAACAGGCGCCGGCCTGGATCCGCTGGGGCATCGGCGGGGCGGGAATAGCCTTTGGCGCCACAGCGTGGGTCGCCTGGCCGTACTGGTATTTCCTCGCGGCCCGGCACCTCAGCCACGTCCCCAGGGAAGTTCCCGGCGGAGCCCCACGTCCACGCCGCCGGAACATCGGCACCGGGTACTGAGGCACTCGCTGAACCCAACGCCCGGCGAGTCCGTGCCCCCGGCCGCCTCAGGCCGTGCTGCCGCGCAAAAGTGCGGTACTTTGTGGCCATGGACTTTGGGAACGCGGACAGCTGGGGGGCGGCGATCTACTTCTGGATCATCCCCGTGGTCCTCGGCGATGCCATCTTCCCGCCCATCCCCTCAGAGATGGTGGTGATCACCGGCGGCGCCCTCTCGGCCGACGGCCGGGCCAACGTCTTCCTGGTGGGGGCACTGTCCGCGGTGGCCTCCTGGGTCGGCGATATGGTGGTATTCCAGCTCTTCAAGCGCCGGCTCAGCCACGTCCTGGACCGCTGGCGCTGGGGCCGGAAAGTCCACCACGGCATCCATGCGGCCATCGCCAAGGCCGGCCGCTCCTCCACCTACGGAACCATCATCGGCGCCCGCTTCATCCCCGGCGGGCGGTTGGCGACGTCGGCGGCTTCGGGCATCGCCGACGTTTCGGCCCGGGGTTTCAGCCTGTGCGCCGGCCTCGGCGCGGTCCTCTGGGCCAGCTGGCTGGTGGGCCTGGGCTACTTCACGGGATCGGCAACCAAGCTGCCGTTCTGGGCGAGTTCGCTGATAGGCGTGGTGCTGGGCCTGGTGATCGGCGCCGTCGTCGGCATCATTGTCACCCGCCGGCGCGGCACGCGCTCACCGGTGGACGAGCCCGCACCCGGCGAGTGAGCTAGGGCGAGTGAGCTAGACAGGCGCCCAGCGGCCGCGGTTGCGGCGGAGCACCGTCAGTGCGCCGGTGAGCGCAACGCGTTCCACGGCGTCGCGCATCATCGCTGCCGATTCGCGCGCCTGCTGGTTCTCACCGCCGTATTCGGTCGCCTCCACAAGGAATCGGAGGTTCAGTTGGGGGACGCCGGCGGAAAGTTCGATCTGGTTGGATTCCACATGGTGACGGGTCTCCAATGCCTCGACCGCGGCGGCCATCACGGCTTCCGGCGGGTTGCCAGGTTTCAGTCCGGTGATTTTCAGGCGGGTCTGGAACGAAGGCATGCGTCAACCCTAATACGGGGTGTTCCTGGTCCCTTCCCTGTGGTGGGACAGCGGGACAGCGCCAGCGGCAGGCAAAGAACCTCAAGCAGCTGCCGAGGTCCGTCAGGAATCGCACCCCCACCCCATGGTTTTCCGAGCGGGACAGGACTAGTATGTGGCCTCGGTCTCATCGTCACACCTGACAATCATCAAGAAAGAAGACTGAACATGAGACGGACCACAATGCGAGTGATTGCGGCGGTATCGGCAGGCATGTTGGCATCAATGTTAGGGATCGGCGTCGCTTCCGCCGACAGCCGGAGTGACCTGGCCGAAGTGCGACAGGCCACAGCCCAATATCACGACGTTAGTGCGGCCATTGCCGCGGGCTACCAGCCCGTGGGTGAGTGCGTTCCAGGAATGGGCTTTCACTACGTCAACTTCAGCCAGTTCGGTCAGATGGATCCATTGGTCCCGGACGCACTGACGTATGCAGCGAACAAAACGGGCCAGCTCAGACTGGTCGCAGCGGAGTGGTTTAAGGTCGACGCCGACCAGGACCTGGCGACCGACACAGACCGGCCGAGCATGTTCGGCAAGGCATTCGACGGACCCATGCTCGGGCACGCTCCCGGCATGCCGATCCACTACGACCTCCATGCATACCTGTGGCAAGGTAATCCGGACGGCGTCCTGGCAACCTACAACCCGAATGTTCACTGCCCCGAACCGTAAGAGCGATCCGTTCCGAGAGGTCAGCGGGCCGCTGGCTGTGCAACATGGGTCCTAGCCCGTGTTGCGCAGGCCTGCCGCTACGCCGTTGACAGTGATCAGCATGGCCCGCTGGAGCCGTTCGTCGATCTCGGCACCGCTGATGCTCTCGCCTTCGGCGCCCTGGGTGGCCCGGATGCGGCGAAGCAGCTCCACCTGCAGGTAGCTGATGGGGTCCAGGTACTGGTCCCGGATCTCCAGCGAACGCTTGAGCGTCGGCTGGGCGTCCAGGAGCACGTTCTCGCCGGTCAGGTTCTGGATCTCGGTGACCGTGAGTTCGTACTCTTCGCGGATGGCCCGGAAAATGTGGTGCAGGTCCTCGGGAACCAGGGTGGCCACGTAGTACCCGGCGATGTCCATGTCCGTCTTGGCCAGCGTCATCTCCACATTGGAGACAACGGACCGGAAGAAGTGCCAGTTTTGCATCATCTCCACCAGCTGGGCGGAGTTTCCGGCCTCGCGGGCAGCCTTCAGGCCCGAGCCCACACCGAACCAGCCCGGGACGATCTGCCGGGACTGGGTCCAGCCGAACACCCAGGGGATGGCACGCAGGCCGCCAAGCCCTGCCCCGGAATCCGGGCGTTTGGACGGGCGGGAGCCGATGTTCAGCGAGCCCAGCTGCTCCACCGGAGTGGAGGCCAGGAAGTACGCGGGCAGGTCAGGATGGTCGATCAGGTTCCGGTACCGGTCGAAGGCGCCGTCGGAGATGATTTCCATAACGTGCCCGTACCGTTCGCGCTGGTCGTCCGACGTGCGCGGATCCCGGTGCAGGGCCGAGCCCTGAAGCACTGCCGCGAGGGACAGCTCCAGGTTTTCCCGGGCCAGCTCCGGCAGCGAGTATTTGTCCGAGATGACCTCGCCCTGCTCAGTGAACTTGATCTCGCCTTCCAGCACGCCGTTGGGCTGGGCCATGATGGCGTCGTAAGTGGGTCCGCCGCCACGGCCCACGGAACCGCCGCGGCCGTGGAACAACCGGACTCGGACGCCATGCTTGGCCGCCACGTCGCGCAGGTTGCGCTGGGTCTTGTGGATCTCCCACTGGCTGGTCATCACGCCGGATTCCTTGTTGGAGTCCGAGTAGCCCAGCATGATTTCCTGGACGTCGCCGCGCAGCCGGACCAGGTCGCGGTAGGACGGAACGGACAGCAGCTGGTCCACGATCTCCGCCGAGGCACGCAGTTCCTCAACGGTCTCCAGCAGGGGCGCGAACCCGATCTTGGCGTAGGGAGATTCACCGAACAGGTTGATCAGGCCTGCCTCGCGGGCCAGTACGGCCGCGGCCAGGACGTCGTCCGCGCCGCGGGTCATGGAAATGATGTAGGTCTCGATGACGTCCGGACCGTACGTGCGCAGGGCGCGGCGGATCTCGCGGAAGACGTCGTACGTGCCGTCAGCGACGCCGTCGAGCTTGATCGGGTGGCCGGAGAGCGGCCGGCGTGAGGCGAGCTCCGAGCCGAGCACCTCGAAGCGTTCCTCACGGCTCAGTTCGGCATAGCGGATGCCGGGCCCGCCCAGCCGGTCCATCAGCTGGCCAACGGCGTCATGGTGGTGGTCGGCGTGTTCGCGGATGTCCAATGTGGCCAGGTGCAGGCCGAAGGACGCGACGGCACGGCGGACACGGGCCAACGCGCCGTCGGCAGCAAGCGACGCCGAGTGGTTGCGGAGGGACAGCTCCAGCAGTTCGAGGTCGTTGAGGAGTTCCTCGGTGGAGCTGTAGTCACGGCCGTGCTCGTGCGTGGAGTCCGCGGCCACCCGCTTGCCCGTGTTGATGAGCTTGGCTTTGATGCAGGTGAGCTTGAGGCGGTAGGGCTCCTGGGCGTTGAGCTCCAGGACGCGCCGGTCCAGGCCCGGCAGCTTCTTCAGGTCCGCGTCGATGGAGTCCAGCAGGGTCTGGTCCGCACCGGACAAGGCGGTGGAGTTGGACAGGATGGAGATCAGCTCGTCCATCATCGCGATGCTGATGCGGACGGCGTGCTGGTTCTGGATCTGCAGGATTTCCCGGGTGACCGCCGCCGTGACGTTGGGATTGCCGTCCCGGTCGCCGCCGATCCAGGACCCAAACCGGATGGGTGCGTCCTGGGACGAAAGGCTGACCCCGTGCTCACCGAGCAGTTCCGAGAAATCCGAGAGCATCTCGGGCATGGCGTCGGTCAGGATGCCGCCAAGGTAGTAGATCGCGTTGCGGGCCTCGTCCACCGGGGTGGGGCGTACCTGGCGCAGTTCATCGGTCTGCCACATCTGGTCGATGACCTCCGAAAGCTGGCGGTCCTGCCGGCGGCGCGCGGTGGTGCCTTCCTTCGTGGGCTCGGCCAGGACATCAGAGAGCTTGCGGATCTTGTCCAGCACGGAACGGCGCGAAGCCTCGGTGGGGTGGGCGGTGAAGATGGGGCGGACGTCCAGCCCGTTGACCACTTCCTGCAGGACTTCGGGCCCCGCCTTGGCGGCGATTTCGGTGACAGCCTTGGCCAGCCACCCGTCCTTCTCCTGCCGGGTCCGCAGGCCGCGGACCCGATGGACCTGCTCGGCCGCGTTGGCAAGGTGGAAGTAGAACGCGAACGCTCGCACCAGGTCGGTGGCCTGCTCGATCGGCAGGGAGCCGAGCAGTTCGCGGACCTGTTCGACGACGTCGTGCGCGCTCCATGGTCCGGTGGCATCGGCACCGCCGCGGGCGGCTTCCTTGGACTCCTTGGTGAGGAGGCGGACCTGCTCCACCAGAGCAAGGAGTTCGGGGCCGTGCTGGCGGACCAGGGATTCACCCAGCAGCGTGGAGACGCGCCGGACGTCGGCCCTCAGTTCAGAGGCGAGGTCGGTTGCGGAGTTCATTGCAGTGTTAGCCATGGAAACTGTCTTTCGAGGGTTCGGACTTGGCTCGTACACTGCGCTGGATACTGTGAGCCACGTTACTAGCTATCGATGCTACCTGCACGGGATGGCGAAGGCGGAATCCGTCTCAGATATTGCGCCGGTCTCCGCCCCTGCCGCGCCGGACGTCAGCGGACGATCTTGAAATTGAAATCCGGAGTCCCCAACGCCGACCACAGGCGCAGCCACACCGGGAGCATCATCTCCGCTCCGCGAGCGGTGGTGATGTCTCCGAGGTCAATAATATCGCGGTGGCCCAGCTCCTGGAGGAGCGCCGTCACGGAGTTCTTGGCACCGGCGTCGTCGCCGGAGACAAACACCGAGTGGTCCCCGCCGCCCAGCCGTCCTGGGTCAACCATCAGCCCTGCGTTCATGGTGTTCAGGGTTTTGACCACCCGCGCCTCCGGAAACGCGTGCTGGATCCGTTCGGCGTTGCTGTCCGTGTTGACCGGGCTCAGCACCGGCGGCATGCCCTGGGAGAAGTCGAGCGGGTTGGAAACGTCCACCACCACTTTCCCCGACAGGTTGGCCGAACGCGCGGCGCTGAGGGCACTGAGTGCGCCCGCTCCGTTCGTTGCATTGACTATCAGTTCCGCCGCGGCTGCGGCCTCCGCGAACGTTTCCAGGGCTATGTGCTGGTTCGCTGCGTGCCATTCGCTGAAGGGCGGCGCGCCCATGGCGTCGGGCGCGCTGCGGGCGAGAGTCTCCCCCGGGTCGCGGGTGCCCACCACCACGTCGTGCCCCAGCGCGGACAGCGCGCCCACGAGGGTCCGGCCCGCGAAACCCGCGCCCAGGACCGCGATTTTCATGGTTCCTCCGAGGTCAGCCGTTGGGAGTCCGGAAACGAGGTTCCGTCGCCTTCGACGTTACTCTCCGCCGCCTGCAAGACAAGGTCTGCGGCAGCAACGCGGCGCTAGGTCCGTGGTGCTCCGCGGCGGTCCGTGATGGAATGGACAGCGTCTGCGCCGGGTTGTAGGCCTTGAAGTTGTAGCCGGGGAATCAGAACCCTTTGGGAGGAACCATGGACACCACCGCAACCGCGCAGCGGGAACGCTGGCAGCGTTTCCGCACGAACCGGAACAAGGCCCTCGCCACCCGCCACGGCTGGCTGACGCTCACCTCCTTCCAGTGGCTGGAATCCCGGCCCGCCGGCGTCGAACTCGCCCCCGGCCTCTGGTCCACGGACGGCACGACGGCGACACTCACCGCTGCGGCGCAGGACGGCCTGACGCTGGTGGAAACCGGCGAGCCCGTGGACGGGACCATTACGGCCGCCCTCGCCAACGAGGAATCCCTGATGTGGGTGCAGTTCGGCGGCGCGGACGGGCAGCAGGTAGTGGTGGAACTCGCCATGCGCGCGGACCGGTACGCCATCCGGACCCGCGATTCCGGCTCGCCGGTGCTGACGGAGTTCGACGGCGTTCCCACGTTCGACTACAACCCGGACCTGGTGGTTGAGGCCGCCTTCGAGGCATACCCCGAACCGGTGGCCGTCCCGATCGGAACGGCCAATCCGCTGGTGGACGGCGTGCATTATTCGGTGGGCGAGGTGGTTTTTCGGCTGCCGGGGAACGACCATCAGTACCGGCTGCACGCCGAGGAGGAAAAACTGGGCGCGCTGACCATCACGTTCCATGACGGGACCAACGGCGAATCAACTGATGAGTGGCGGAAGGTCTCCACGACTCGGCCACGCATTGACGCGGCCGGGAAGGCCACGGTGGTCCTGGACTTCAACCGCGCCATCAATTACCCCAGCGCCTTCACCCCGTTCGGTACCTGCCCCATGCCCGTGAAGAACAACAGCCTCGACGCGAAGATCGAAGCCGGCGAAAAGCAACCTCTCCTCGCTGATTGAGCGCGAAAGGACACTTAAGCCCCAGCGGAACGGGGCCTCAAGTGTCCTTTCGCGCCAGATGGTGGGTCAGACGATCGCTGAGACGCCGGTGACCGCCCGGCCCACAATGAGCGTGTTGATTTCGAACGAGCCCTCGTAGGTGTAGATGGCCTCGGCGTCGGCGAAGATTTTGGCCATCCGGTAGTCGGTCACGATGCCGTTGCCGCCCAGGATGGACCGGCCCAGCGCCACTGTCTCGCGCATCCGGGCGCTGGTGTAGGACTTGGCGAGGGCCACCTGCGGCATATCCGCCACGCCGTCATCCTGCAGCTGGGCAATACGCACCATCATCGCCATGCTCGCTACGGCGTTGCCCAGCATGGTGACCAGCTGCTGCTGGATGAGCTGGAATTTCGCCAGCGGCCGGCCGAACTGGTGGCGTTCGACGGCGTACTGCCGGGCGACGTCGAACGCCGCCAGCTGCTGCCCCACCGCCTGCCACGCCACCATGATCCGCGAGCCGCGCAGGAGCTGGTTGGTGTCCTCGAAACTGCTGATGCCGGCGAACCGGTCGGCCTCGGCGACCTGGACATCCTTAAGCACAATGTCCGCGTTCTGCACGGTCCGGAGCGCAATCTTGTTCTCGATCCGGCTCCGGCTCACACCCGGCAAGGAAGCATCAACGATGAACCCTCGGACCGCGCCATGCCCGTTGGCAGCCACGGCCTCGTCCCTGGCCCACACGAGCATGTAGTCGCAGAACGTCCCATTCCCGATCCAGCGCTTGGCGCCGTTGAGCACCCACGCGTCGCCGTCGTCGTCGGGCTCTCCCGTGGCACTGGAGATGCGCCGGGCACTCGTTTCCATCCCGCCGGCAACGTCGGAACCGTGGCCGGGTTCGGTGAGGGCGAAGGCGCCCGTGATGCGCAGGCTTGAGGCGTCCGCGAGCAGCCGCTCTTTCTGGCCGGCCGAACCGAAACCGTAGAGCGACTCCACAAACAGATCGTGGTGTACCAGGAAAAATGTGGCGATCGAGGTGTCCACGCGCGTCATCTCGGCGATGACCAGGCCGGCGAAAAGGTTGCTGTAGCCGCGCTGCGCCGGCGTGCTCAGCTCCAGCGCGGCGAGCTTGGGCAGGATGTGCGCCGGGAACTCCGCCTTGTTCCACCAGTCCGACGCGTAGGGGGCGATCTCCGTCGCCAGGAACTCTCGCAGTTCGGCCAGCTTGGCCCGCTCCTTCGAGTTGAGGAGGGACTCAAACGCGAAAAAATCGGCGGTGGGCAGTTCGTCGATCGCCGGTTCGGAGGTGCCCGGCTCGGAGGTGCCCGGCTGGCTCATTTCGGGCCCATTCGGATGGCGCCGTCGAGCCGGATGGTTTCGCCGTTGATCATCGCGTTCTGCACAATGTGGGCCACCAGACTGGCATATTCGGCCGGCTTGCCCAGGCGGGACGGGTGCGGGACCTGCTGGCCCAGCGAATCCTGCGCGTCCTGCGGGAGGGTTGCCATCATGGGTGTTTCGAAGATGCCCGGGGCGATGGTCACCACGCGCACCAGCGATCGGGCCAGTTCCCGGGCCAGCGGCAGCGTCATCGCGGCGACGGCGCCCTTGGAAGCGGCGTAGGCCGGCTGGCCGATCTGCCCGTCGAAGGCAGCCACGGAGGCGGTATTGATGATGACGCCGCGCTCGGGGCCGCCCAACTCAGTGCTGACCGGTTCGGTGGCAACCATGGCCGCTGCTGCCAGTCGCAGCACGTTGAACGTCCCGATGAGGTTGACCTGGATGACGCGGTTGAACGTGTCCAGCGGAAGGACTCCGTCCCGGCCCAGGACCTTGCCCGGGGTGGCGACGCCGGCGCAGTTCACAACAATGCGGAGCGGCCCCAGCGCCACAGCGGTGTTGACTGCGGCCTGCACCTCAGCTTCGTTGGTGACGTCCGCGGGGACAAAGGCCGCTTGTGCCCCTGAACCGCCGGCGGCGTTCAGCGCTGCGGTGTTGAGCTCGGCGGCGTAGGCCGCACCGGCAGAGGACGGCAGGTCGATCAGCACCACCGAGGCGCCGGCGTCGAACAGGCGCTTCGCTGTGGCAGCCCCCAGCCCGGACGCCCCACCCGTAATCAGCGCGACAGTACCCAAGACGTCCATACATCCTCCTTGATGCGGTCCCAACACCGGAGACCAGCGCGGAACATTAGTTAGTGCATGTTAACTGAAAATCCTGCGAGCCGCACCCACTAGGCTGAACGGATGACCATGCCGGATGCCGAACCCGCCGACTGGCAAGACCGGGCCAACGTGGCGGCCGGCTCCGTCACAGAGCTCTTCGGCCGGCGGCTGCTGTTCCTGCCGGGAACCCACCTGGCCGCCGTGCAATGGCCGTCAAAACACCTGAAGAACCTCCTCCACCCCTGGCACTACTGGTGGCAGGCGCACTACCTGGACTGCCTGGTGGACGCCGGGCGCCGCGAACTTGGCAACGGAGCCACCCCCGCGGCAAGGTTCAACGGTCCACACCACCCCAGCGCCGGCAAGCTTGCGTCCAGGCTGGTCACGGGCATCCGGCTGCGCAACGCCTTCACCTTCGTCAACGACTACTACGACGACATGGCATGGCTGGCGCTGGCGTCGCACCGCCTGCAAAGCCTGGCCGAGGAGACGCGTAAACCCGGACGCCGCCGCAGCGCCAGGGTCCGCAAGACCCTCACACTGCAGTTCGATTCTGCCTCCACCGACGACCTGGGCGGCGGGACCTTCTGGAGCAAAAAGCGCGACTTCAAAAACACCCCGGCCACCGCCCCCGTGGCGCTCTACTACGCCCGGACAGGCCAGCAAGCCAAGGCGCAGCGGTTGGTGAACTGGCTCAATGCCGTGCTGTTTGATGAGGCCCGGGGCCTCTATGTTGACGGGGCGCGGCTCAGTCCGGCCGGCGACGTTATGGTGGAGAGCACCATCTACACCTACAACCAAGGCCCCGTACTGGGAGCCTTGCTGGAGCTCGGCGGCGACGCCAACCTCGCCCGGGCCGCGGCACTGGTGAACGCGGTCGCCAACCAGCTCACCGTACCGGGGCAGCGCACCCTCCGCTGCGATGGAACGGGCGACGGCGGACTCTTCACCGGGATTCTCTGCCGGTACCTGGCACTCGCCGCCGTCGATGCCCGGCTCCCGGAGTCCGCCCGCAACACCGCGAAGGAACTCGTGACAGCTACTGCCGCAGCCTTCTGGGCGGGCCGCCGGCCGACCGGCCGCGGAGCGGCATCAGCCACGGCTGGGTGCGTCCTGTTCTCCATCCACGCGGCACAACCGGCGGACACAACCCACCCGCCAGGAGCCGCCGTCGAACTTTCCACCCAGCTGCAGGCCTGGATGGCGTTGGAGGCCGCAGCGGCCATCCACAAAAGCCGTGAATAAATTAGGGCATGCAACAGTTCCGTAATGCATGTGATCCTGCTCACTTAAGGGCAATGCTGCTTGGTGTCTTAGGTATGGCTAACCTACAGTTTCACGAGTGAGCCAACCCTAACTCCGGGCTCGCCAGGACCCACGGTCCGCCAGACTTTTCCCCAGAAAGTAGCACTCAATGAAGATCCGCAACAGCGCTCTGGCCGGCATCGCACTCGCCGCCACCGCAGCCCTCGGACTGACCGCCTGTGGCGGCAGCACGTCCCCGGCAGCCACCGGCACCTCCGCCGCAGACGGCCAGGCTTCCGGCGAGATCACGGTCTACAACGCCCAGCACGAGAGCCTGACGAAGGAATGGATCGACGCTTTCACGGCTGAGACCGGCGTCAAGGTGACCATGCGCCAGGGCTCGGACACCGAACTGTCCAACCAGATCGTCCAAGAAGGTGCAGCGTCCCCGGCTGACGTTTTCCTCACCGAAAACTCCCCCGCGATGGCTCAGGTTGAAAACGCCGGCCTCTTTGCCGACGTCGACAAGGCCACCGCCGAGCAGGTTCCCGCTGAGTTCCGCCCGAGCACCAACAAGTGGACGGGCATCGCCGCCCGCTCCACCGTCCTGGTATACGACAAGAACAAGATCAGCGAAGACAAGCTGCCCAAGTCCATGCTGGACCTGGCCAACCCGGAGTGGAAGGGCAAGTGGGCCGCTTCACCGTCCGGCGCTGACTTCCAGGCCATCGTCGCCGCGCTGCTCGAACTCAAGGGCGAAGCCGCAGCCGAGGAATGGCTCAAGGGGATGAAGGAAAACTTCACGGCCTACAAGGGCAACAGCACCGCCATGAAGGCAGTCAACGCCGGCGAAGTCGACGCCGCCCTGATCTACCACTACTACTACTACGGCGACCAGGCCAAGACCGGCGAGAACTCCAAGAACGTCACCCCGCACTACTTCAAGAACCAGGACCCGGGCGCGTTTGTATCCGTCTCCGGCGGCGGCGTGCTGAAGTCGTCTAAGAACGCTGCTGATGCACAGGCGTTCCTGAAGTTCATCACCGGCAAGAAGGGCCAGGAAGTCCTCAAGAACGGCACCTCCTTCGAATACGCCATCGCTTCCGAGGTACCGGCCAACGACAAGCTGGTTCCCATCAAGGAACTTCAGGCGCCCACAGTGGACCCGGCCAAGCTGAACTCCACGAAGGTCACCGAGCTGATGACCAAGGCAGGACTCCTGTAATTCAGTGACCACTGATCTATCGGCTCCCCCTGTAGCGGAGAGCAAGACGACGGCGGGCCGGGGCACCAGCCCCCGCCCGCCTTTCGGCGTTTCCACGGTGTCCATCCTGGCAGTGCTCATCGCATTGTTTTCGCTCGTTCCGCTGGGATACGTCGTGTACATGACGGCGGCAACCGGGTGGGACACCGCCGTCGAACTGATCTTCCGGCCGCGCGTCGGCGAACTCCTGCTCAACACGGTGCTGCTCATGGTGATCACCGTCCCGCTCAGCATCATCCTCGGCGTCGGAGGTGCCTGGCTGGTGGAACGGACCAAGCTCCGCGGCCATAAAATCTGGGCGGTTTTGCTGGCGGCGCCGCTGGCCATTCCCGCGTTTGTGAACAGCTACGCGTGGGTCTCGGCAGTCCCGTCCCTTGCCGGCTTGGGCTCGGGGGTCCTGATCGCCACGCTGTCCTATTTCCCGCTGGTGTACATCCCCGCAGCCGCCACCCTCGGCCGTCTGGACCCGGCCATCGAACAGTCCGCCGCCGCACTGGGCCTCGGCAACTGGCGGGTCTTCTTCCGCGTTGTGCTCCCCCAGCTCAGGATCGCCATGACCGGCGGCGCCCTTCTGGTGGCCCTGCACCTCTTGGCCGAATACGGTGCGTTCGCGATGATCCGATTCGACACGTTCACCACCGCGATCATGGTCCAGTACCAGTCCACGTTCAACGGGACCGCCGGCAACATGCTCGCCAGCGTTCTCGTGTTTTTCTGCCTGATCCTGCTGGTGGTGGAGGTCCGCGGCCGGGGTACTGCGCGCTACGCCCGCATTGGATCCGGCGCCCAGGCGAGGGCATTGCGCCTGCCCCTGCACGCGTACCAGGTTCCGGCCCAGCTGTCCCTGCTGGCGCTGACGGGACTGGCCTTCGGGCTGCCGGTGTTCTTCGTCCTGCGCTGGATCGTCGCGGGCGGTTCCGCGATCTGGGCGGCCGACGAGTTCGCTCCGGCCCTCCTGACCACGCTCGGCTACGGCCTGGCGGGTGCGGTGGTGACCACCGTCGTCGCATTCCCCATGGCATTCCTTGCAGTGCGGCACCCCAGCTGGTTCAGCAAGTCCTTGGAGCTCTCCAACTACGTCACCAGTTCCCTGCCCGGGATTGTGGTGGGCCTCGCGTTCGTCACCGTCAGCATCCGGCTGGTCCCCGGCGTCTACCAAACGGCCGGAGTCCTCGTGGCCGCCTACGTCCTGCTGTTCCTGCCGCGGGCGCTGGTCACCCTCCGCGCCGGCCTGTCCCAGGCCCCCAAGGAACTCGACGAAGCTGCCCAGTCCCTGGGCAAACCGCCGCTGCTGGCCTTCATCCGGGTCACGCTGCGGCTGACCGCTCCGGCGGCCGCGGGCGGCGCGGCCTTGGTGTTCCTGGCCATTGCCAACGAACTGACCGCCACGCTCCTGCTATCCCCCAACGGGACCCGCACGCTCGCCACCGAGTTCTGGAGCAAGAGCAGCGAGATCGACTACGCCGGCGCCGCCCCCTACGCCCTGCTGATGATCCTGCTCTCGGCACCCATGACCTACCTTCTCTTCCAGCAGTCCAAGAAAGTGGCCGGACAGTGACCGAACAATCCCCCTCCAGGCTTCCGGAACCGCGGATCGCGCCGTCCGTGGCACCCTCCACCAACAGCCACCTGCAGATCACCGACGTCACCAAGAACTTTGCGTCCCAGGCCGTCCTCAGGGGCGTGAACCTGTCCGTCGCCAAGGGCGGCACCACCGCCATCGTGGGGCCCTCCGGCTCCGGCAAGACCACCCTGCTGCGGCTAATCGCGGGCTTTGAACACCCCGCCACCGGTAGCATCTCGCTCAACGGCGCCAAGGTGGCCGGCGACGGCGTCTGGTTGCCTGCGCATAAGCGCCAGGTGGGGTACGTGGCCCAGGACGGGGCTCTTTTCCCGCACCTGACTGTGGGCCAGAACATCGCGTTCGGTCTGGACACGGCCAAGCTGACGGGTGGCCGCCGCGGGGCGGCGGGCCGGATCAGCGAGCTGCTGGACATGGTCTCGCTGGACACCTCCATGGCCAAGCGCCGGCCGCACCAGCTCTCCGGCGGGCAACAGCAGCGCGTGGCACTGGCCCGTGCACTGGCCCGCGAACCCGAACTGATGCTGCTGGACGAGCCCTTTTCAGCCCTCGACGCCGGCCTGCGCGTGGCAACCCGGCGGGCCGTGGCCAAGGTCCTCAACAAAGCCGGCGTCACCACCATCCTGGTCACCCACGACCAGGCCGAGGCTCTGTCCTTCGCGGACCAGGTGGCCGTGATGCGCGGCGGCAAGCTGGCCCAGATCGGCAACCCGTTTGTGGTTTACACCCGCCCTGCCGACCGCGCCACCGCAGAGTTCCTGGGCGACGCCGTCATCCTGGACGCCTGGATGGAAGGCTCGCTGGCCACGTGCTCACTGGGCGGAATTCCCGTGCGCCGCCCGCCTGCCCAGGGCCGGGTGCAGCTGATGCTGCGTCCTGAGCAGATCCGCATTGCCGAGGATGGCCCCATCCGCGGCGTGGTGGTGGATACTGACTACTTCGGCCCGGAGACCACCGTTCGCCTCAAACTCTCTGTGCCACCCGAACTGGCCGGCACCGACCACCGCTACCCCGGCGGCGGCGAAATCATCACCATCCGCCACTGGAACGCCTCCATTGCCCGGCCCGGAATGGAGCTCTGCCTGCGGGTGGTTGGCGAAGCCGTCGCCTTCCCGCTGGACGACTAACCCCAACTGAGTAGCAGTAACTGTCGTTATGAGCCCTCAAAACGACACTTACAGCTACTTAGTTGGGTGGGGCGGCGGGTCGGCAGGCTTCTTCTTCTGCGGGTACGGCGCCTCACCCCGGGCCAGCATCTCCACAAATCCGGAGATTTTCCGTTCCCGCGTGGACGCCTGCTTCACGGAATTCGTCCGGTAAATCAAGGCATACCGGTTCACGGACGTGAGGACGTCGAACATGGCCTGGGCTTCGGGGACGGCGGAAATCGCGGCGGCCAGGTCCGGCGGGACCTCAGCCGTCGCCTGCCCCACATAGGCTGCTTCCCAGCGCCCGTCCGCTTTGGCGGCGTCGACGGCCGCGCGGCCCGCCGCAGTCATCCTGCCGGCAGCCTCGAGCTTCCCGATGCGGTCCACATTCCGCGCCGACCAGACACTCTTCGGTCCGCGGCGGGTCATCCGCTGGAAGGAGCTGTCGTCGTCGCGCCTTTTGCCCTGACCGTCGATCCAGCCAAAGCACAGCGCCTCCTGCAACGCTGCTTCGTAGTCCAGTTCAGTGGTGTTACCGCCCTTCTTATGCAGCACCAGCCACACGCCAGGGCTGGTGGCATGGTGCTGTTCCAGCCACAGCCGCCACTCCGCCGCGTCCGCTACCAGCAGTTCCTTGAGTTCAATGGCCATGGCCCTATTCTGCCCGCCTTCTGCGAGAAGTGGCATGATGGCGGTAGCCGACCTGTCCTGGTTTCGAGGAGGAACCCATGCTGCGTGTCAGACCCGTCCATTTCACCTCCCGGCCAGACAGTTGGGAACAGCTCCTGACTGCCCTGGGCCTGGCCAAGACCGTTGATGACGGCCCATGGCGGGAGTTCGACGCCGGTTCAGGCAGGCTGGCCCTGCATGTGGCCGACGCCGGCGCCACGGACGACGGCACCACTGCCTTGGGCGTGGAGGTGGGCGATCTGGCGGAATTCGCGCGGCGCACCGCCCTGGCCGCGGAGGAATCCGGGAACACGGTCGCCGAGCTCATCGCCGCTGACCACGGCGAGTCCTGCCGCATCACCGGCCGGGACGGCTTCAGCTTCCTGGCGGACAAAGGGGCCCGGGCGCTGAACGCGGCTGACGCTGATCCGGCCCTGACCGTCGTCGGGGTCTGGTTTACGGAGGATCCCGGCGCCGCCGCCGTGACGCTGCAGGACATTGGCGCCAGGTTCCGCCCCGTCCCGGACGCCGACGAAACCGCCGACTTTACCGCCAAGAACGGCGGCGTGCTGATGGTGCGCCCCGCGTCCGGCCCGGCCCGGTCCGGCCTGGGATTTGAGTACGACGGCGATCTGGGCGCCTTGCGGGACCGGCTCACCGCCGCCGGGCTGGACGTCAGCGAAACCGAGGAAGCCTTCGGCCGGACCCTGCACGTGGCCAACCCCGACGCCGCAGGCAGCGCAGGAAGTTCCGGAACCGCCGGTGCTGCCGCAGCCACAACCGCCCCGCATGTCCCGCCCACTCTCTGGATCTCGCAGCGCCTCGCCGCAGAGTGATCCGGCCCGGGCACGGATGCCCTGGGGCGAACCGTGGCGGACCGACCGAGGGGTGAGATTCCGGCGCTTTGGGCGACGCTTTACGCTGATAGCTCGCCCCTCAGCGGTCCGCGGCCGTCCGATGGGGTAGAACTTAACCATGAACGTTCGCACTCCTGACCCCAATCCCGGCTGGCTCTCCGAAGAAGACCTCTTTGAGGCCCGCGGGAGGCTCCCCATGATCTATGTGGAGGCCGTGCCGGTAAGGCTGGATCCGCTGGGTTTTGTGAACGAGGTTGGCACGCTGCTGCAGGCCGACGAGGACGGGAACATGATCCGGTCGCTGGTATCGGGCCGTGTGATCTACCGCGAGACCATCCGCGCCGCACTGCTGCGCCATATGGAAAAGGACTTGGGGCCGCTCGCCTTTCCGCAGCTCCCCATCAGCCCGGTCCCCTTCACGGTGGCCGAATACTTCCCGGCCCCGTCCCAGACCGGCTTCACCGACGACCGCCAACACGCCGTGTCCCTGGCGTACGTCATCCCCGTGACAGGCGAATGCGAACCCCGCCAGGACGCCCTGGAACTGACCTGGATGACTCCGGCGGAAGTGCTCAGCGCCGACGTCCAGCTCGAATTCAGCGGCGGCCGCGGCTCCCTGGTCCGCCAGGCGCTGGCCTTTGCGGGAGTGGGTAACTGACGCCTGCGGGTTCCCCGGCGTCCCCGACTTCCAGGGCCCCGCTTTGTAGACTGTAGGGCGGACCACAAGAGAACTTAAGGACTCCCATGACCGAAAACCCAGCCGCCAGGCACTACAGCGAACAGCAGGCTGGATCTCTGACCACCGGCGATCAGCTCCTCCTCCCCGACGGTCAACGCACCGCCGAAATCCAGCATGTGGAGTTTGAACCGGACGATTTCGGGACCCCTGCGGTAGTCCTGGCAAACCTCACCGGCGGCGGCACGCTCCGCATCGCAGCCGGCTCCACCGTAAAGATCCTGGACACAACAGTCCGGGTCATCACGGTTCCGGACACCACAGTTCAGGACACCCCCGTTCAGGACACAACGCCCGACGCCGTCACGCAGATTCCGGTCGCGGCGCAACCCCCTGCCGAACAACCCCAGCAGACCGGCGAAGCGGGGGTGGCCCCGGCGGCTCCCGCCGTCGTCGTACCTCCCCTGCCGGCCATCCCGCCCGCGATGAGCGGCCCGTCCGCGGAAGAACTGGCGCGGATTCCGTCGCCGCAGGGCACACCCGAAGCGGTGGTGGAGGCTGCCGCCGAAGCCCACCCGGACGCCGTTGGGGTGCTGCTGCTGGCGGACAAGCTGGCCAAGGGCATCAACTTCAAGTCCGGCAGTTGCCTCAAGGACCTCAGCGACCTGGCCCACGAACTGTTCATCACGCTCAAGGATCCGGACGGGGCGCTCACAGTGGCGGACCTGCTCAACGTCCTCCCGTTCGACGGCAACCCGGGCCGGTGGGCGTCCGTGGAGGCGTCGCTGGCGTTGTCCAGCTTCGTCTGCCGCCAGGACCGGCAGGAGGAGCGCGCCGAAGTCTATGAAAAGCTGCTGCGTTTGCCGGAAAACCAGGAAACGGACCCGTTCAAGGCGCGGATGAACGCCAAAGTGCGCCAGCGTTCGCTGAACGAACCCAACCTGTACGACAAAGAGATCTTCCGCTCGATCGACAACTCCAACCATGAGGCCGAGCGGGAGTGGCGGCTGCTGCGTCTCGAATCCCTGCTGTTCCTCCGGGCACACGGCAGGTCTGAGACGATCGGGGTAGGCGAACTCCAGCGCCGGATCAGCAACGAACTCGAGGCCGTCCGGGCCTAAGCCGTCGGGGTGGGGGAATTGCCCCCTACCCGGGGCTGCGCCCGCGTTGTAGATTCGGGCTATGACGAACAATCTGAGCGTGGTGATAAATGCTGATGCGCCGCAGGTCTGGACCATGCTGCGTGAACCGGCCAAAGTTGCCCAGTGGCATGGCTGGGAGGCCGATGAACTGGCTGATGAGATAGACAAGATCTACTTCAGCAGAAACGTCGTTGAAGCCCCGGACCACACCAGCCTGACCACCAACGGCGGCGACGTCTTTGACCTGAAACCGGTGTCCGCCGGCACTTTGGTCAGTGTCACGCGGGCAGCCCTGGACCACAACTCGGAATGGGCGGCCTGGGACGAGGACATCACCCAAGGCTGGCTGACGTTCCTGCAGCAACTCCGCTTCGCGCTGGAACACCACCCGCACGGCAAACGGCACACGATGTTCTTCGAATTTCCCGGCGAGCCGGCTTCCGCCATCGAAAAGCTGGGCTTGTCGGACGTGCCTGCGCCGGGTGAGACATACGGGCTGACGCTGTCCACCGGGGAAGAGATCACCGGGAAGGTCTGGTTCCGCAGCAACCACCAGGTGGGGCTCACCGTCCACAGCTATGCGGAGCACGGCGACGGCCTGCTGATCGTGGCGGACCAGCCCGTCATTGAAGGTGTGAGGCCCCACGGCGGCGCCACGGTGATCGCCTCGACGTTCGATCTGGGTGCCCACAAAATGGAGTCCATCCATTCGCTCTGGGACAGTTGGCGGGCTGAGAACTACCCCACATCGGAAACGGCCCACTGAGGGATCGGCGGCGTTTGCTGGCACACTGGAACCGTGCCAGCCAACCCCGCCCCCGCGCCATCCGTCTCCGTTTCGGCCGTCTCAGCTGATCCCGTCGCAGCGGCGGCCGGCTCCGCCGCTCCAGCCGACCAGTCGCAGTTCTCCTTCACCGTTGGCACCCGTCTTGCTGACAGGTCTGCGCCGTCGTCTGCTCAGGTATCTGCCAACGGCGGCGAATTCCTGGGCCGCACGGGGACCATCACCACCCCGCATGGCGAGATCCGCACCCCAGCGTTCATCGCCGTCGGGACCAAAGCCACAGTCAAATCCGTGCTGCCGGAGTCCATCGCCGAACTCGGCGCGCAGGCAGTGCTGGCCAACGCCTACCACCTGTACCTGCAGCCGGGCGCGGACATCCTGGACGAGGCCGGCGGGCTGGGCTCGTTTATGAACTGGTCCGGGCCGACGTTCACGGACTCCGGCGGGTTCCAGGTGATGAGCCTGGGGTCCGGGTTCAAGAAGGTCATCGACATGAAATCGGTGGACACTTCCGGGCCGGACGATGCCGTGGCTCCGGGCAAGGAACGCCTGGCCCACATCGACGACGACGGTGTCTGGTTCAAATCGCATCTCAACGGCGACCGCCACCGCTTCTCCCCCGAAATTTCCATGCAGGTCCAGCACCAGATCGGTGCGGACATCATGTTCGCCTTCGACGAGCTGACCACGCTGCAGAACTCCCGCGGCTACCAGGAGGAATCGCTGGAGCGCACGCGGCTGTGGGCCCTGCGCTGCCTGGAGGAGCATTTCCGGCTGACCACGTCCCGGGTGGGGAAGCCGTACCAGGCGCTATTCGGCGTGATCCAGGGTGCCCAGTATGAGGACCTCCGCCGGAAGGCCTGCCGGGACCTCGGCGCCATGGACTTCGACGGCTACGGCATCGGCGGGGCACTGGAGAAGGAAAACCTGGGCACAATTGTGCGCTGGTGCAACGAGGAACTGCCGGAGGACAAGCCGCGCCACCTGCTGGGCATCTCCGAGCCGGACGATATCTTCACTGCCATCGAGAACGGTGCGGACACCTTCGACTGCGTCTCCCCCACGCGCGTGGCCCGCAACTCCGCCTTCTACACGCCTGCCGGCCGCTTCAACCTCTCCGGCGCCAAGTACAAGCGCGACTTCGGGCCGCTCCAGGAGGACTGTGACTGCTACGCATGTGCCAACTATTCGCGCGCGTACATCCACCACCTGTTCAAGGCCAAGGAAATGCTCTCCGCCACGCTGATCTCCATCCACAATGAGCGCTTTGTGGTGAAAATGGTGGACGACGCCCGGCTGGCCATCGAAGCCGGGACCTTCTTCGAGTTCAAGGCCGAGACCCTGGCGCAGTACTACTCCTAAGCGCGTGCCCGGCTCGCTGCCCGCCCGCCTTCCCTGCGTCCCGCCGTCGTCCTCCGCGCCGTTTCGATGGTTCCCTGCGCACTCGATGACTGCGAACGTCGTGTGTGCAGGGAACCGTCGAAACGGGGCGTGTGGAGCCTTAGACCCCGTAGCTCGGTTCGCGCTTCTTGATCCAACCGATCACGAGGGACGTCACCGGCACAAACAGG
Organism: Pseudarthrobacter cellobiosi; assembly: GCF_023913755.1. Classification (GTDB taxonomy): domain Bacteria; phylum Actinomycetota; class Actinomycetes; order Actinomycetales; family Micrococcaceae; genus Arthrobacter; species Arthrobacter cellobiosi. Next base: position 42,816 of record NZ_JAMXBJ010000037.1, on the reverse strand, counting down.
AACTCCACGAGTGTCTTGTAAACAAAGCCCACCACCACGTAGTTCAGGAACGTGTCGAAGTCCGTGATGCCGATGACGGAGGCGGCGATGCTGCAGAAAATCAGGGTGTCCACGAACTCGCCCGCGCCTGAGGAACCCATCAGCCGCGCCCAGAGTGACTTCTCCCCGGAGCGGGCCTTCATCTTCACCAGGATCCACGAGTTAATGGTCTGGCCGGCCAGGAATGCCAACAGCGAGGCGAGCACAATCTGCGGCACCGGACCAAGGGCCCCCTCAAGGGCGGCCTGCTTGGACGTGCCGAACTCGTCATCAAAGCCGGGCAGGGCGATGATCACCCAGTAGCAAACAGAGGCGAAGACGGACAGTGCGAAGGTGGTGAAAATGGCCTTGCGCGCCATCTTGAAACCGTAGACCTCGCTGATGACGTCGCCCAGGATGTAGGCGAGCGGGAACAGGAAAAACCCGCCGTCCGTGATGATCGGACCGATCGCGACGCCCTTGGACGCCCCGATGTTGGACAGGATCAGCACTACGGCCATAAACGCCAGCATGATGCCGAAGTACGGCGAACCGATTGATGCGAATTTCGGCGCCGTCCGGGCGGAGTCGGCGATGGGCTGGGCGTCAGGGCCTGAGGGGGAAGGCATGGGGGATTCCATTCGTAGTGGTTCGCTCGGCGTACGGTTCGCGCAACGAAAGTTGCGCGGGACGCCGGCTGTATTAGCACTCTCACGACATTCTCCCACTGAACAATAGGGCCCGACGCCGGATGGCAGGATAGTGCCATGACTTTAGCTGCAGCTGCCCTCCAGTCCCCCGTGTCCGCTCCCGCCGTCGTCCTGACCATCGCGGGATCCGAAGCCACGGGGGGCGCCGGAGCCCAGGCCGACCTGAAGACGTTCCAGGAGCTGGGCGTGTTTGGCATCGCCAACCTGACCTGCATCGTGTCCTTCGATCCGAGCGACAACTGGAACCACCGCTTTGTGCCGGTGGACCAGCAGGTCATTGCGGACCAGTTGGAAGCCACGACGGCGGCCTACGGCCCGGCGTCGGGCGCCGCCTTCGAGAGGGCGTCGGGAGAGCCGTCAGCTCCAGGCCGTCCGGTCCTGGACACCGTGAAGATCGGCATGCTGGGCAGCCCGGCCACCATAAGCACGGTCGCCGCGGCGCTGGAAACGGGCCGGTTCCGCAACGTCGTGCTGGATCCGGTGCTGATCTGCAAAGGCCAGGAGCCGGGACACGCACTGGACACGGACCAGGCCCTGAAGACGCAGATCCTGCCGCTGGCCACGTTCGTCACGCCCAACCACTTCGAAGCCGAATCGCTGTCCGGCCTGGCGATCACCGACGTCGAATCCCTGAAAGCCGCAGCAGTCCGCATCCACGAGCTCAGCGGCGGCGCCGCGGTCCTGGCCAAGGGCGGGGTGCGGCTGGCAGGCCCGGACGCCGTCGACGTTTACTACGACGGCGAGACCCTCGAAGTCCTCAGCGCTCCCAAGGTGGGCGAGGTGGCCGTGTCCGGCGCCGGCTGTTCCCTCGCCGCGGCGGTGACGGCGGAACTGGCCAAGGGGGCCACGCCGCTGGAGGCTGCCCGGGCCGCCAAGGACTTTGTCACCGCCGGAATCCGCAACCGGGTAGCCTCCGGCGCGCCGTTCGACGCCCTCTGGCAGGGCGGCCCGCGCTAGCTTCTTGAGTCTTCCAGCCGCGCCCTTTCCAGCCGGGCCCCTTCCAGCGGCGCCTTTTCCAGCCGGGCCTCTTCAAGCAAGTCGTCGGCTACCAGCGTGGCCGTCCGCACGATAAAGGCCCGACGGCGGTCCAGGCGGTCCGGAGCGGAACCCGCCAAAAGTGCGTCGATCTGGGGCAGCACCGTCCAGCCGTCGCACAGGGTCACGATGGTGAGGACCAGGTCGGCCGCATCCGTGCGGTCGATTCCGGGCAGAACTGTCAGCATCTGGTCCACTTTTGCGGCGCAATGGTCCGCGCGTGTGGCCCGGTCCACGGTATTTCTCCCGCGCTCCAGGCCTTCCCAGAACAGCAGCCGGGCCAGGGCGCCGCCCCTCGTGTGACGGTCAAAAAGCCTTCCGGCGTATTCTCCGATGGATGCCGCACCATGCCCTTCGATGGGGACCTCCGACATCACCCGCACCAGTTCAGCGGCCAGGACGGCGTCGAACAGCTCATCCTTCTTGCCGAAGTACTGGTAGATGCGTTCCTTGTTCACGCCCGCCGCCGCCGCAATGCGATCCACCCGCGCGCCGGCAAGGCCCTTGTCGCTGAACTCCTCAGTGGCGGCAGTCAGCAGCAGTGCTTTGGTGCGCTCAGTATTCCAGGCCATGTCACGATTCTACCCGTTTCCAACTAAGTAGTTGCACTTTTGTGGAGCCCGTACTAGTCTCGCTTTTATCAAAAGCAACTAACTAGTTGGAGTTCGTCATGAATAGCACCCTCAGCCCCACGGCAACTGCTCCCGCGTCAGCCGCCCCTGGCCCAGTCCCTGTTCACGGACCGGTGCTGCAGGCGCCGTCCATCCACGTCCGCGCCGTCATCACGTGGCTGGCCATCTTTCCGCTGGTGGCCGTGGGCATGATCCTAGTGGCACCCCTCACCGAGGGCTGGCACTCTGCGCTCCGCTCCTTGGTCCTGACGCTCGTGGTGGTTCCGGTTGCTGTCTACCTCGTGGTGCCGCGACTCTTTGCCGGGTACGGCGCCCTGCTGCGACGCCGCAATTCCCGCAAGACCAGTAGTTAGGCTCAGCCCGTGGAAGCCACGGGTCAGGAGCGGGGGTCGGCCACTGTTCCCATGAACAGCGGCAGGCCGGTTTCCACATGCACGATCTGGTAGTGGAACGGCCGGTCGAAGCTGATGGACCGCTCGGGCTGCGGCGGAGCGCTGGTGACGGCTCCGTTGATCTGGGTCACCGCGGCGGCAATAGTGCCCTTTTCGGCGACCGTGATGTTGGCAGCCTGCGCGGCCTGGGTGATCACCATCCCGGACTGGATGTTGTTGAAGTCCTCCGTGGTGTCGAGCATCTTCTGGAGGCCCAGGGACCCAAACACCTTCCGCAGGTCAAAACTGGACTTGTGGTCCCAGCGGGGCAGCTGGATCTGCACCGTCTCCAGCGTGGCAGTGTCAAAGGCGTCCGCGATTTCCATGAGCTTTTCCGCACTGAAAACTGCGGAGGCTGGCCGCGACCCGGCCTCGGCTCCGGCCGCCGGCAGGACCAACCGCATAACGAAACCGTCGGCGTAGGGCAGGTCCACGCCCTGCCAGCCAGCACCTTCCGCATACTTCATCTCCAACTCGTTGCGCATTGCGGGCGCATCGATTTCCTCGCTGGCAGCGGTTGTAAAGGGCAGGTCCGAGGTGGCATTCGGGTCAAACGGCGCGCTCCAGGCGGAGGCAAAGTACAGGGAATTGAGCAGGCTGAAGGTGTTCCTGGGGTCGTACTTGGCGGGGGCTTCCTTGATCCGGCCGCCCGTGTTCCTGTTGACCCACGCATCGATGGCGGGCTTCGTGGCACCCTCATCGCTGAAGTCCACGGGATACACACCGGCTCCATAGTGCCGGGCCAGAGTGTCCAGGAAGGACTCGCCGGTGGGCACGCCCTTGTCCACGAACAGCCCGTTGGCGGCGTGCATCACCGGTTTCCGTGGCGGGTTGTCCTCATCGACTGCGCCGGGGTCGCCGTCGAACTTCTCCATCGAGGTGAGGATCGCGTTCATGGCCTCATCGCGATTTTCCGCGGGGAATTGCAGAACGCTGTCCATTTCCGCCGCGCTCTCGCCGGATGCGCCGGCGCGGAGCATCGCGAGGGCAATCAGCAGGCTCCCGGGCGAGGACACGACGTTCCCGCTGGAGCCATCGCCGCCGTCGGCCAGCAGGGCCTCGCCGAGCCCGAAAGCGGATGGCCGGAAGGAGCGCAGTTCAGCGGCATAAGCCGCACGGTCCACCGAAACCCGCTCCACGCCGTGGGCCGTGAGCAATTCCGGCGGCGCCGGGGCCGGGGCCGGGGCCGAACATGCTGCCAGTCCCAGCACCGCACCCAAGGCCACCGCCCGCTGAAAACGTAACACCACTGTCGCCTCCCCCGGCACACAAGGGCGGGAATCCGCCTGCTCCCAGTGAACCAGCGACGGCGGCGCGAGACGATGCCTGAACGGTCACGCTTTGCACTCATTTTGGTCTCATCCAAACGCTCTCTCACTTAACGCAAGAAAACCCGGGACGCTCTCTCACTTTCCACAAGAAAGTGAGAGAGCGTCCCGGGTTTTGCCGCATTATCTGAGAGAGCGTCCGGGGTGCGGGGGCGGCGCGGGTGGTGGGCGTACGACGGCGGGTGGCCACCCGCCGTCGTACGCCCACGGGAGCTGCCCAGAGCGCTAGGCGTTGATGAGGTCCTTGTCCTTGTCGTCGTCCTTGGCCGGGCGGTTCCAGGCGTCGCCCTGTTCGCGGTCCAAGTGGGTGGTCTTCTTGTTCTTCAGGGCGAAGATGTAGACCACCAGCGAGATGGCGATGGCCACGGTGACGTAGGTGAAGAACAGGTCCACGCGCTCGGCCTTCTGGAACGCCGCACCAAGCAGCGGGACGGTGCCGCCGAAGAGCGAGTTGGCGATCGCGTATCCCAGGCCAACGCCGAGGGCGCGGATGGAGGCGGGGAACAGCTCAGCCTTCACCAGGGCGTTGATGGAGGTGTAGCCGCCAACGATCAGCAGGCCACCCATCATGAGCAGGAACGCGGTGAACGGGTCCTTGGTGTTGGACAGTGTGGAGAGCAGCGGCCAGGTGAACAACACACCGGTGATGCCGAACCACAGCAGCAGCGGCCGGCGCCCGACCTTGTCCGAGATGATCCCGTAGACCGGCTGGAGCAGCATGAAGATGAACAGCGCCCAGAAGTTGATCACGGAGGTGTCGGTCTTGGCGATCCCGGAGGTATCGTTCATGAACTTCAGAATGAAGTTGGTGTATGTGTAGAACGCCACGGTGCCGCCGAGGGTGACGCCGATGCAGATCAGCAGCGGCTTCCAGTGCTGGGTGAACAGCAACTTCATGGTGCCGGGTTGGGCAACGCCGGCCACGGCCGGAACCTTGGCGGCCTCGACCTGCTCGGCGGACACGGTTTCTTCCATCGAGCGCCGCAGCCACAGGACCACGAGCGCGGCGACGCCGCCGATCGCGAAGGGGATGCGCCAGCCCCACTCAGTCAGGGCGCCCTTGTCCATGGTGTTCTGCAGGATGACGAGCACCAGCAGGGCCAGCATCTGGCCGCCGATCAGCGTGACGTACTGGAAGCTGGAGAAGAAGCCACGGCGTTTGGACGTGGCGGCCTCGGACATGTAGGTGGCGCTGGTGCCGTATTCGCCGCCCACGGAGAAGCCCTGGACCAGCCGCACAAGGATCAGCAGAATCAGCGCCCAGACGCCTATCTGCTGGGTCGTCGGCAGGATGGCGATGGCGAAGGAACCGGCGGACATGATCGTCACGCTGAGCGTCAGGGCCGCCTTGCGGCCCTTGCGGTCGGCATAGCGGCCGAAGAACCAGGCGCCCACCGGGCGCATCAGGAACGACGTCGAGAAGACTGCCATCGCCTCGAGCCCGGCCTGCAGGTCGTCCGTGGAGTTGAAGAAGTGGGACTGGAAGTAGGCGGCAAAGACGGTATAGACGTAGAGGTCGTACCACTCCACGAGGTTGCCCGCTGAACCCTTAAGGATGTTGCTCACGGCACGGCGGGTCTGTGCTGCTTCACTTTGGACTTCGGCCTGCTGGGTGCTCATCGTTGAACCTCCCCGGGCTGCGGCGATTCCTGGCTTGCTTTCATGCTGTCCATGGCTACGTTGCCCATGGTTCCTCCTCGACGTTGACGGTCCCCCTCAAACGCCGAGGGCCTCATCCAAGTTATGCGTGATCCAAGGCACATCCAACGGGGGAGGGCATTTCCTAACACTTCCTTAGGTTTCGCCGGGAGAAGGGGTAATCTCCAAAGCGGGCAGATTGACGTTGCCCGCTCAGCGAATAAGGGAACCAGGCCATGGAGTTGCTCATCGTCGAGGACGACGACGCCATGGCGTCCGCCCTCGCCGCCGCCGTCGCGACCGCGGGGCACAACCCCACCCGGGTTGCCCGCGGAGCCGACGCCCTGCTGGTCCACCGGAAGTTCGAAGTGATCCTGCTGGATCTGGGCCTTCCGGATATGGATGGACTGGAGGTGCTGCGGAAACTGCGCCAGGTCACGCCGGTGCCCATCCTGATTCTCACCGCGCGCGACGACGAACGCAGTGTGGTGCTCGGCCTGCGGTCCGGAGCGGACGACTACCTCGTTAAGCCTGTGAAGCTCGTGGAACTTCTTGCCCGCATCGAAGCCGTCACGCGGCGTGCCGGCCGCCATAGCGGCACGCGGCAGCGGAGTGTGGTGCTGGGTGATCTTGAGATCGACCTCGAGCGGCGCGTGGCGGCCCTCCGTTCCGAGGTGCTCCCGCTGACGGCCACCGAGTTTGACCTGCTGGCCCTGCTGGCCAGCCACGCCGGTTCGGTGGTCACCCGCGAACAGATCCTGGACGCGCTGTGGGGCGACGCCTTCGTGGCCTCTTCCCGGTCCCTTGACGTGCACCTGACGGGACTGCGGGCGAAGCTCCAGTTGCCGGGCTTCATCATCAACGTCCGCGGCGTCGGCTACCGGGTCGAGGCGGACCCGGCGTGAAACTGCGCGTCCTGGGCATCCTGAGTGTGCTGGCCGTGCTTATCGTCATCATCGCCTCCAACGCCATCCTGACGTCCGCCGGCCGGGAACTGACCCAGGAACTCCAGATCAACCGTGCCGCGTCGCTCAACCGCCTGGCACAAGTGGCGTTCGACGCCGCCTCTGCCGGCGAAACCGCTCAACTGCAGACGGAGATGGACCGGTATTCCGAACTCTACGGGGAAGGAGTCCTGATCCGCCTCCAGCAGGGCACCCTGCGCTCCGGCGGCCTCAGCGAGGACCGGCCTGACATCCGGGACGCGGTGGCCAGGGCGAACCTGAACCTCAGCGACACCACACTCACTCCGCTGCAGCCGTTCGGGCCTTCCTCCGAGGTGATCTCCCGCTCCTTCGGCAGCGCGAGCCAGGTCCTGGGCGAGGCCGTCCTCGAAGTCAACCTGGACGCGGCCCGGCAGAAACTGCGGGAGAGGTGGCTCATCGTCGCATTGGCGGCGGCGGCCCTGGCTGCGGTCCTTCTGCTGGGTGCGGCGCGCGTAACTGAGTGGGTGCTGCGCCCCGTACATCGGCTGAATGCCGCCGTCACGGAGCTTGAGGCAACAGGCCGGACCGGTCAGCTTCCCGAGGCCGGGCCGCCCGAACTTCGGGAACTGAGCCGTTCATTCACCACCATGGCGCAGACCGTCAGCCACAGCCTCGATTCCCAGCGGCAACTGATAGCGGACACGTCGCACGAATTGCGCAATCCGGTGGGGGCGCTGCGGCTCAGGATCGATTTGCTGCAGCTGGAACTGAAGACTGCCCGCGAACACGACGCCGCGGCAGGGGTGCTGGCCGAGCTCGAACACGTGGAGGAGATCCTGGACGGAGTGCTGAAGCTAGCCGCGGCCGAGCACAGGGCCTCTGAAGACTCCGCCCGGGGCCCGCTGGGAACCACGTCGCCCGCGGCACAGGCGCGCCTTGATCCGTATCCGGTCCTAGAGGAAGAAACCGAACGGGCGGGCCCTGCCGCCCAGCGCAGCGGAGCAGCGATCCTGCTCGAAGATCCGGCTGCCCCCGCCGTGCACATCGCCTGCAACGCCGCAGAACTGGCTCAAATGGTCGGCGAACTTCTGAACAACGCCATCAAATACGCTCCCGGCGCCCACATCTCGGTTGCCGCCCGCATTCGCCAAGGCACGGTGGCCATCGAAGTGTCCGACGACGGCCCCGGGCTTTCCGCCGACGAACGGACAGCGGCCACGAGCCGCTTCTGGCGGTCCCCGGCGCACCGGACGATCCGCGGCACCGGGCTGGGCATGACCATCGTGGACAAGCTGGCAGCCGCCAATGGTGGCCGGCTGGTGCTTGCCGAGGCCTCGCCGCATGGCCTGATCGCGCGCCTCGAGTTTCCACTTGCCGCGGACCTGCCGGGCAGTTTTGCCGGGCCGGAGCAGGCGGCTCCGCGTGGCTGACCTGACCGGAGGGCGCCTGACCGGAGCACGGACCCTGCCCCCGCATCCCCCGCGTCCCACGCGGCGGACCGTCCTCAAGGCCGGCCTGGCCGCCGGGATGTCCGGGCTGCTGCTGCCGGCCCTGAGTGCATGCACGCCGACGGACCGCCCGGGCACCTTGACTGTGGCCGGCGGCGAGCCCGGAGGCTTCTACCTCGAGTTCGCCGAGTTGCTGGCGGCGTCCCTCCAGCGTCACGGCGTTGCCGGCCAAGCCACGGCGCTGACTACCGGCGGTAGCCTGGACAACCTCGAACATCTGCTGACCGGCAAAGCCACGTTCGCCGTCGCGCTCGCGGATTCGGCTGCCCAAAGCACAGCGGCGGGTGAGCCGCCCGCCGTCGGACTCTCCGCCGTCGGAAAAGTGTATGAAAACTACGTCCACTGCGTCATCCGGCAAAACAGCGGGATCCGGGACATTGGCGGGCTTACCGGCCGGACCGTGGCTGTCGGCGAGCCCGGCTCGGGGACGTCGCTGACCACTCCGCGGCTGCTCGAGGCTGCCGGGCTGAGCCCCATTGCCGGCACCGCCGGCGGCGTCACAGTGCTGAGCCTCGGCCTGAACGAGGGCCTCGCTGCCCTGCAGGACGGAACGGTGGACGCATTGTTCTGGTCGGGCGGCGTGCCTACGGCGGCCATCGCTGCAGCGAACGACGACGTCGGGCTGGGTTTCCTGGATCTGTCCCCGCTGCTGCCGACACTGCGGGCCAGATACGGCGTCTTCTACGACCGGGTGCTGATCCCGGCAGGCGCGTACGAGGGCATTCCGGCCGTGTGGACCGTCGGCGTGGCGAACCTGCTGCTGTGCCGGAGCGATCTTGACGACCGAACCGTCAAGCGGACCGTTGAACTGCTGGTGGGGCACGCCGAGGAACTGATTCCGCGTTCCAGCCTGGGCGTTCAGTTCCTGAGCCCGGAATCCTTGATCAACACCGCCGGTTTGCCCCTGCACCCCGGCGCCGCTGCGGCGTACCGGGAGCTCCACGGGTAGGTGGGGCGCGTGGCAACCCCTTCCGCCAGCACTCCGTACGGGAGTACCATACGCATGTGACCGGCATCGATCTGGCAGGCATGGTCGAAGAGGCCAGAGTTCTGGGCCAGCAAAGTGAAAGCCTGCGCCAGAAGCAGCTGGCGGCTGCGCGCCATCGCCAGGATGCCATCTGGTCCCTCCATGTTTCAGGCCTGTCCATCCGCGACCTCGCCGGGCGCCTGGGATGCAGCCCTGCTGTTATTCAATCGGCTATCAAGGCGGCCCGCTACCGCCGTCCCCGCATGCCCCGGCGCGAAGAGCGGATTCCGTTTGAATTACATGTGCAGCTGGGACTCAAGCTGCACGAAAACGAACAGTCGATTCGTGAGATCGGACGGGCTGGAATCGAAAGGATGCGCCAACGGCCGCGAAACCCTATCGCCGAAAAGTGGCTGGACCGCTGGACCGAACTGTTGGACCTGCCCTTGGGTGAATTCGAGGCGGCAATGCTTGAAGACAGCCCCATGGCAAAGGAACTGCGGCAGATGAGTCCCTTCGCCGGGGCACTTACGCAGGGCGAGCGGGTCATTGCGATCAAGAAGGCGGCGGCCCTTGCGACGTGAGGAGCTTGAGCATGCCATCCGGGCAGCCACGGAGATCATCCACAGTGACCGGGTCATCGTGATCGGCAGCCAGTCGATTCTCGGCTGGTACACCGAGGACCAGTTACCGGCTGCAGCCACCATGTCGGATGCGGTGGACATCGCGCCGATGTCTGACGACGATGCCGGTACCCTTGCCGACAGCATCGATGCAGCAATCGGCGAGTGGTCCCCCTTCCACAGTGAGTTTGGTTTCTATGTCCAGGGCTTTGGACGGGAAACGGCTGTGCTTCCGCGCGACTGGGAATATCGGCTGGTCGGTGTGCGCAATGAAGACACGAAAAACAGCACGGGCCTTTGCCTGGATCCGTACGACTTGTGCGCGGCCAAGTTGATCGCGGCCCGGGCGAAGGATCATGCTTTCGTACTCGCACTCATCAGATCGGGCCTGATTGACACGGCAGTTCTGGCGGAACGGATCATGTTGATTGATCCCGGAGAAACACGCCGCGACAGCGCCCTGGCGTGGACACAGTCAGTCGCAGCTAAGAAAGCACCCACTGATTAGGAGGACGCCGGAGTCGCCGGAACGCACCGACGTCGTGCGGAGCGCTCCGGCGTCCGGGCACCTTTCCGGCGACTTCGGCGGCGCGTGCCGAACAGCGCGGGCCGAGCGACGCTGGACGCCGTCGCTCAGCTCCCCGAGTGCGCCGCCAGGAACGAGTAGACCTCGGTTTCGTCCACGCCGGGAAACGCGCCGGGCGGCATCGCGGCCAGCAGGTGCGTGTTGGCCCGAGCCGCCGGCCAGGCGTTTCCGGCCCACTCGGAGGCCAGTGCTGCCGGGGGCCGCTTGCAGCAGTTCGGGTCGGGGCACGTGGACTTTTCGCGCGCCGTGGTTTCCCGGCCGCGGAACCACTTCACGTGCTGGTACGGCACCCCGATGCTCAGGGAGAACTCGCCGCTGGCCGATCGCTCCGTCCGGGCCGTGCACCAATACGTGCCGGACGGAGTATCCGTGTACTGGCTGTACGCGCTGAACTTGTCCGGCACATCAAACACCGCCCGCGAGGTCCAGGCCTTGCACGACGGCTGGCCCTCGATGGCGCCGGTGTGGTCCATCGGGAACGTCACGCCGTCGTTCTCGTAGGCCTTGTAGATGATCCCGCTCTTGTGGGTCTTCTGGAAGTGGGTGGTGACGCCCAGGTGCTTCGTGGCCAGGTTGGTGAAGCGGTGCGCGGCGGTCTCGTAGGAGACGGCAAAGGCGTCACGGATGTCCTCAACCGCGATTTCCTTGGCAGCCTTGGCCTTCTGCAGGAAGTCCACGGTGGCCTGCTCGGGCAGCAAGAGCGCGGCCGCGAAGTAGTTGGTGGCCACCCGCTGGCCAAGGAAGTCGCCGTAGTTTTTCGGCGTCTCGTGCCCCAGGACGTAGTGCCCCAGCGCCTGCAGCAGCACCGAGCGGGGGTCGTGGTCCTGCCGCTGGCTCTGCGTCAGGTAAATTCTGTGATTCTTCAAATCCGTCACTGAACGGGTGGAATGCGGCAGGTCGCTCACGTGATGGAGGGTGAATCCGAGCTTCTCGGCGATGTCGGCGATGACGTGCTGGCTCAGCGGCCCGGCCGTGTAACCCACCAGCCCGAGCACCTTCTGCGCCTCGGCCTCGTACTCCGGGAAGTAGTTGCCGCGCTCGCGCATCATGGCACGCAACTCACCGTTCGCGCGGCGGGCTTCTTCCGGCGTCGCCACCTGTTCGTTGAGCCTGCGTTCGAGCTCGTGCAGCAGCCCCACCTGCGCCTCCAGCACATCGAGCGGGAGCCGCGAGCTGATGCGGATTTTTGGCAGGTTCAGGGACTCGTACAGGGGCCCGCGCTGGTAGCGTTCCAGCTCAATTTCCAGGGCCGCCCGGCGGCTCGGCGGTTCGGAGCCAAGCAACTGGTCGATGCTCACGTTTAGCGCGGCGGCCAGCCCCTGCAGCAGGGAAAGTTTGGGCTCCCGTTTGCCGTTTTCGATCAGGCTCAACTGGCTGGGGGCGGTCCCGACGGCGGCGCTCAGGTCATCGAGCGTAAGCCCGGCCTGCTTGCGCAGATGCCGCACCCGGCGGCCCAGGCTGATGACGTCCAGTTCCAGGGAGGCGGCGGACGACGGTGGCAGTACGACTTCGCGGTTCCAGCTTCCAGGCGTCATTTCTTGAGCATACGCGAAGAAGTGCATTTCTTTCCACTGTTTTCCCCTAGAGAAGTGTTGCGAAGTGCTGAAAAGTAGTAATCACGGAAAGAAACACCGCACCGGGGTAGCCGGCCGGAGTTGCAAGGAAGCAGCTCCGGCCGGCGGATTAAGCACCCGGAGCTCAATCAAGGAGACAACGATGACTGCAGCATTTGAGCCCACCCAGCAGACGCCCGAACAGCAGGCCGCCGCCCTGGAGCTCGAGTGGGCCGCCAACCCCCGCTGGGAAGGTGTGACCCGTGACTACAAGGCAACGGACGTCGTCAAGCTCCGCGGCCGTGTCTCCGAAGAGCACACGCTGGCCCGCCGCGGATCCGAGAAGCTGTGGAAGCAGCTCACCGAAGAGCACAAGACCGGCGGGTACACCAACGCTCTGGGCGCCCTGACCGGCAACCAGGCCGTGCAGCAGGTCAAGGCCGGCCTGCGTGCCATCTACCTTTCGGGCTGGCAGGTTGCCGCCGACGCCAACAACTCCGGCCACACCTACCCGGACCAGTCGCTCTACCCGGCCAACTCGGTTCCGACCGTGGTGCGCCGCATCAACAACGCCCTCCTCCGCGCCGACCAGATCGAATTCTCCGAAGGCATCCAGACCGTTGAGGACTGGATGGTGCCGATCGTTGCCGACGCCGAGGCCGGCTTCGGTGGCCCGCTGAACGCCTACGAGCTCATGAAATCCATGATCCAGGCCGGCGCGTCAGGTGTGCACTGGGAAGACCAGCTCGCCTCGGAGAAGAAGTGCGGCCACCTCGGCGGCAAGGTCCTCATCCCCACCCAGCAGCACGTCCGCACACTGAACGCCGCCCGCCTGGCGGCCGACGTCGCCGGCACCCCCTCGGTGGTCATCGCCCGCACCGACGCCGAGGCAGCCACGCTGATCACCTCCGACGTCGATCCCCGCGACCAGGAATTCGTCACCGGCGAGCGCACCCCGGAAGGCTTCTACAAGGTCCGCAACGGCATCGAACCCTGCATCGCCCGCGCCAAGGCCTATGCCCCGTACTCTGACCTCATCTGGATGGAGACGGGCACCCCGGACCTGGAACTGGCCCGCAAGTTCGCCGAGGCCGTCAAGGCCGACTTCCCGGACCAGATGCTCTCCTACAACTGCTCGCCGTCGTTCAACTGGCGCAAGCACCTGGACGACGCCACCATCGCCAAGTTCCAGCGTGAACTCGGCGCCATGGGCTTCACGTTCCAGTTCATCACCCTGGCCGGCTTCCACGCCCTGAACTACTCGATGTTCGATCTCGCCCACGGTTACGCCCGTGAAGGCATGAGCGCCTACGTCGAGCTGCAGGAGAAGGAATTCGCTTCCGAATCCCGCGGCTACACCGCGACCAAGCACCAGCGCGAAGTCGGCACCGGCTACTTCGACGACATTGCAACTGCGCTCAACCCGAACGCATCAACCCTGGCACTGGTGGGATCCACCGAAGAAGGCCAGTTCCACTAAATTTTCCCCAAGTAAGTAGCAGTAAGTGTCGTTTTGGAGGCTCAAAACGACACTTACTGCTACCCAGCTGGGCCCTGCACCAGGAGACAGAAATGAACACCTTCACAGACAGCTTCACCATCAACGGGATCACTTTGACCGCGCAGCCTATTTGCCGGCAGGACGAGGTTCTTACTCCGGATGCTCTGGAGTTTGTCGCCAAGCTGCACCGGGCTACGGCTGAGCGCCGGCAGGAACTGCTGCAGGCACGCCGGACCCGCCGGGCGGACATCGCCGCCGGCCAGGATCCGAGGTTCCTCCGCGAAACCGAGGACATCCGCAATGACCCGTCGTGGCGCGTCGCTCCCCCGGCACCTGGCCTGGAGGACCGCAGGGTGGAGATCACCGGACCGGTGGACAAGAAAATGACCATCAACGCGCTGAACTCCGGGGCGAAGGTCTGGCTCGCGGACATGGAGGACTCCTCTACCCCCACGTGGCGGAACGTCATCAAGGGCCAGCTGAACCTCACCGATGCGCTGGAACGCCGGATCGATTTCACGTCCCCCGAGGGCAAGGAATACAAGCTCCGCCCGGCCGGTGAGCTGCCCACCATCGTGGTCCGCCCCCGGGGCTGGCACCTTCCTGAAAAGCACATGATCATCGACGGCGCTCCCGTGGCCGGCGGCATCGTGGACTTCGGCCTGTACTTCTTCCACAACGCCCGGCGCCTCCTGGCCCAGGGCAAGGGCCCGTACTTCTACCTGCCCAAGATCGAGAACCACCTCGAGGCACGCCTCTGGAACGACATCTTCATCCTCGCCCAGGACCTGCTGGGCATCCCGCAGGGCACCATCCGCGCCACCGTGTTGATCGAGACCATCACCGCGGCATTCGAAATGGAGGAAATCCTCTACGAACTGCGTGATCACGCGTCAGGCCTGAACGCCGGCCGCTGGGACTACATCTTCTCCCTGATCAAGAACTTCCGCACCCGCGGCCCCCGGTTCGTCCTGCCGGACCGCGCCCAGGTGACCATGACCCAGCCGTTCATGCGCGCCTACACCGAACAGCTGGTCCGTGCCTGCCACAAGCGCGGCGCCATGGCCATCGGTGGAATGGCCGCCGCCGTCCCCAACCGCAAGGACGAGGCTGCCAACACCAACGCGTTCGAGAAGGTCCGCGCCGACAAGACCCGCGAGGCCAACGACGGCTTCGATGGTTCCTGGGTGGCCCACCCGGACCTCGTGCCAGTATGCCGCGAAGTGTTCGACGCCACCCTCGGCGAACGCCCCAACCAGCTGGACCGCACCCGCGAGGACGTCATCCCCGACGACCGCGCACTCATCAACGTGGCCGCCACCGAAGGCACCATCACCGAGCAGGGAATCCGGAACAACATCGAGGTAGGCATCCGCTACATCGAGTCCTGGCTCCGCGGGAACGGCGCCGTCGCCATCCACAACCTCATGGAAGACGCCGCCACCGCGGAAATCTCCCGCTCCCAGATCTGGCAGTGGATGTTCGCGTCCGCCATCACCGACCGCGGCGAAATCATCACCCACCAGTGGATCGAGGAACTGCTCGACGAAGAGTTCGCACGCCTGGAACGCTTCGACGGCGACCGCTTCGAAGACTCCCGCGACATCTTCGAAGAAGTCACCCTCAGCCAGGACTTCCCGTCCTTCCTGACCCTCCCCGCCTACGCCCGATACCTCACCGAGGCCCGCGAAAAGGCAACCAAAGAGGAGCTCGCCGCGGCCTAGCGCTGCAGCAGGCAACTGAATAGATTTCCGTCCGCCGGGCAGGCACGCCCTTCGCAACAGGCACCCCCGAGATCCGGGACGCCGGCCCGGCGACGGAACACCCCGTGTGAACCGCGGACGCTCTCTCACTATCCACAAGATAGTGAGAGAGCGTCAGTCGTTAAGCTGCGTTAAGTGAGAGAGCGTTGGTAAATCATGCAGGGGGACAAGGGAATGTACGACGGCGGGACGCGTCAGCGTCCTTTCGGCACCAGCCGCACGGCCAGGGTTGTGCAGACGAAGAACATCAACACCGAGCCCAGGATCACCAGCAGCGCCGGGGTCCAGGAACCCGAGGCGTCGTGCACGAAGCCCACCAGCGGCGGGGCCACCGCCCCGAAGCAGTAACCGAGCCCCTGGACCGTGGCGGACATCCGGCCCGCGGACACCTGGTCCCGGGCCAGTTTGATGATCGCGATGAAGATCAGCGTGATCCCGCCGCCCTGCGCGATGCCGCCGAAGGTGGACCACAGCCACCACAGCTGCGGCGCCAGCAGCAGCCCGGCCGGCACGGCCGTCCACAACAACCCCACGGTGACTGCCGTCGTCGTCGTACTGAAATATTTGGCCGCGAACGGCACTCCCAAGCCGCCAACGATGGCGAAGATCTGGAACAGCGATGAGCCTGCCCCGGCGGCTGAGGCGGACATCCCAAGTTCGTCGTTGAGGTAGCTCGGCAGCCACGCGGTCACCGCGTAGTAGGAAAACGCCTGCCCGGCGAAGCCTGCGGTGAGCCCGGCGGTAATCCAGCCGGAACCCTTGACGGCCGGGTGTTCCTGCCCGCCGGCCACCACGGTGCGGGAGGGCACAAACGCCGTGCGGGCGCCCACGGCCAGGGTCCAGAAAACGATGGCAACCACGGCCAGGATGCCCACGGAGGCCAGAGCCACTCGCCAGCCGGCCAGCTCGGCCAGGGGCGCCGTGACCATCGATGTCAGGAACGATCCGACGTTCAGGGCCGCGGTGTACACACCCATGGCGGTCCCTTGGCGCAACGGGGAGAAGTCGCGGCGGATAATTAACGGCACCGCGATGTTGCCCACTGTGATGGCCAGGCCGATCATCACTGTGCCCACCACCACCGGTCCCGGGCCGCCCGCCGAGCGCACAATCACGCCTGCCAGGACGCCAAGGATGGTCAGGGAGACAGCGAACTCCGCGCCGAGTTTCCTGGTGGTCAGTGACGCCAGCGACGCCGCGAGCGCGAAGCACAGCACCGGGATGCTGGTCAACAGGCCCAGCATCACGGGGGTGAATCCGAGGTCGGCCTGCATCAGGTCAACCACCGGGGCAACGGCAACGAAGGGCCCGCGCAGGTTCAGCGCCAGCAGTCCGATGCAAGCGAGCAGGATCCAGCCCTTGGGAACTTTGGCCAAGAACTGTCCGCTCATGAGGTTTCCGCGGTGGCTAAATAGGATTTCATCACTTCCATTGCTATCACGGCGCATTGCCCCGGACGCCACAGGCAACGTCATGGCGCCCTGGCATACGATGAAGCTCACACCGGCGGGCCCCAACGTGCGGGTACAAAAGCCGCTCACCTCGGACGAAGGAACAGACATGCAACAACGGCTTGCCATCCTCGACGACTACCAGGACGTGGCGCACGGTTTCGCCGACTGGTCCTCCCTGGAACAGGCCGGCGTCGCAACGTCCGTCTTCCGCGAGCCCTTCCAGTCCGAGGACGCCCTGGCAGCGGCGCTCGCCAACTACCAGATCGTCATTGCGATGCGTGAGCGAACCCCGTTCCCCCGCACCGTGCTGGAACGTCTCCCGGGGCTGAAGCTGCTCGTGACCACCGGCATGGCCAACGCCGCCATCGACGTGGCCGCAGCGGCGGAACTCGGCATTACCGTGTGCGGCACGCCCGGGTCCCCCACCGCTGCGCCCGAACTGACCTGGGCGTTGCTGCTCGCGATCGCCCGCAACCTTCCGGCCGAGGAGAACTCGCTGCGCGCGGGCACGTGGCAGACCTCGGTGGGGATGGAGCTGTCCGGCAAGACCCTAGGCATTGTGGGCCTGGGCAAGATCGGGCGGCGGATCGCGGCGTACGGGCAGGCGTTCGGCATGGACGTGCTCGCCTGGAGCCAGAACCTGACCGATGAGGCCGCCGCGGATGCCGGTGTCCAGAAGGTCAGCAAGGAGGACCTCTTCAGGAATTCCGACGTCGTCTCCCTCCACCTGCGGCTGTCTCCCCGTTCAGAGGACATCGTGGGTGAGCAGGAACTGCGGCTCCTGGGGCCGGAAGGCATCCTGGTTAACACCTCGCGGGGTCCGCTGGTGAACCAGGATTCCCTGGTGCGGGCTTTGAATGA
Source organism: Pseudarthrobacter cellobiosi (assembly GCF_023913755.1). GTDB lineage: Bacteria > Actinomycetota > Actinomycetes > Actinomycetales > Micrococcaceae > Arthrobacter > Arthrobacter cellobiosi. The sequence goes on along the minus strand of NZ_JAMXBJ010000037.1, from coordinate 25,282 downwards.
GGGCTGGATTCGGGGCGCGGCCCTGGACGTTTTTGACCAGGAACCACTTCCCGCGGGCCACCCGCTGCTCAGCGCCCCCAACACTGTGCTGTCCCCGCACCTCGGCTACGTGACAGCGGAGAGCTACCGGCAGTTCTATGGTGGCGCGTTCGAGGACGTCAGGGCCTGGCTTGTGGGTTCGCCGGTGCGCGTGCTTACAGCAGGGTGATGACTGCCGAAAAGCCGCCTAACCGGCCGCCTGAAGCGTTGCCTCAATTGCTGCAGGCGACAAGACGTATTGCGTGACCATCTGGCTGGCACCGAGAATCGCGGCCTGGTCCCCAGCCACGGAAAGAGCGATCCGCAGGTGGCTGGTTGCCAGCGGCAAGGACCGCCGGTAGACCACTTCGCGGACGCCAGCCATCAGGTGTTCCCCTGCCTGGCCAAGGCTTCCGCCGATGACAATGACTGACGGGTTGAGCAGGTTCACCACGGTGGCCAGCACGTCGCCCACATCCCGGCCCGCCTGGCGCAGCGCCTGGATCGCCTGCAAGTTGCCTTCGCCCACCAGGCGCAGCACGTCGCTGCCCTTGGCTGCAGGCACACCCTGCCTGCTAAGGTCCGCAGCCACGGCCGGCCCCGACGCCAGCGCCTCGAGGCAGCCGTAGTTTCCGCACCGGCACAACACTTCGTCGCCGCGCGGGACGCGCACGTGGCCTAGGTCGCCGGCTGTTCCGTTGGCGCCGCGCTGCAGTTGGCCGTTGCTGATAATGCCGGAGCCGATGCCGGTGGCCACCTTGATCAGCAGGAAGTTGTCTTCATCCGGCCAGTAGGCGGTCCGTTCGCCCAGTGCCATAATGTTCACGTCGTTGTCCACCAGGACGGGCACCGGCATGGAGCGCTGCACGTAGCGGACCACGTCGAACCCGTCCCAGCCGGGCATGATGGGCGGTTTGACCGGCCGTCCGGTGGCATGTTCCACCGGGCCTGGGAGTCCGATCCCCACTCCCGAGAGGTCGTTTGCACTCCTGCCGGCCTTGCCGAGCAGGGAACGGCCTTCTTCCACCACGCGGTGCAGGACAGCTTCGGGGCCGTCGGCAACATCCTGGACGAGCCGCTGCTCGGCCAGGACGTTGCCGCCCAGGTCAGTGACGGCAACAATCACGTGGGTGGCGCCGACGTCGACGGCCAGCACCGCGCGCGCCGCCGGGTTGAAGGCAAAGCGCGACGGCGGCCTGCCGCCACTGGAGTTCGCCTCCCCCGCCGGGCCCACGAGTCCTGAATGGATCAGTGCGTCGATCCGCGACGCCACGGTGGAACGGGCAAGCCCCGTACTCAACGCAAGTTCCGCGCGGGTCCGTGCCTTGCCGTCCCGAAGCAACTGGAAGAGATCGCCGGCGCGGGAGAGACTGCCGCCATTGTCAGGGGCGACGGCGTCAGTAACGGGCGTTGAGCTCATGAGTCAGTGATAGCACATGGAGCTTCTGCATGTCACACCACAAAAGAATGTCATCAACTTAGCAACTTTTGCTTGACGTTCGACAAAAGTCCCTCTAGCTTGAGTGTGAGCCGGCTCACCCCACCGTGGGTTTCCAGGACTGGCCCGGTTTCTCTATTCGCGACTACAAAGAGGTAAGAGCTTGTCGAGCCAATCCCAGGCAGCACCCGCCGTCCTCGGCGTCGGAATACTCGGCGCCGGCCCGGTAACGCAGGCTATCCACCTGCCATCCCTTGCCCGGCTGCAGGACATCCTCGAAGTCCGTCACATCATGGACGTTGACCCCGCAGTTGCGGAGTCCGTGGCGAACCGGGTGGGAGCAGCCTTCAGCACCAGCATGGGGGAACTGCTCGCGGACCCTTCGGTGGACGTGGTGGCCATCTGCAGCCCGCACCAGTTCCATGCCGCCCAGGTCATCGCGGCCTGCCGTGCAGGCAAAAAGGCAGTGCTGTGCGAGAAGCCGTTTGCCATGAGCGGCGACGAGGCCGCCAGCATCTCGGCCGTCTCTGCTGAAACCAGGATCCCCATCATCGTCGGAGCAATGCACACCTTCGATCCGGGCTGGCTCGCGGCTGAGGCCGCGTGGGGCGACCTCCCGGAACAGGTTCACACCATCAGGTCCTCCATCGTCCTGCCGCCCAATCCCCGGTTCGAGGACTTCGCCACCGAGATCGTGGGGCGCACCCCCATGCCGGCACGTGACAGCACCGATCCGGAGGTCATCAAGGCGATGCTCACCGGCGGAGTGATGGGCCTGGCTATCCATGACCTGCCCCTGGTGCGGCGGTTCACCCCCGATTTCGCGGCCGTGGAAGTGCTCTACGCCGAGATCGTCAAGCCCTTCGGCTACGTGATCTCCCTCCGGGCAGGCCACGTCACCATCGAACTGCGGGCGGCCATGAACGCCACGTGGGAGCCGGCCTGGGAGTTCGAAGCCATCGGTGACGACGCCGCCCTCAAGATCAACTTCACCCCCTCCTACGTGCACGCCGGCTCGGCAACGGCCCAGCTGCGCCAAGCAGGGAAAACCACTGTCCTTGGCCCGTTCGGCCACAACGGCTACGAAGGTGAATGGCGCGCCCTGGCAGACCTGGCCAGGGGTAACGGCCAGGCCCCTTCCGGTGAGACCCTCCTCCACGACCTCGAGTTCGCCCTGGCCATAGCCGAGGCGGCTGCCGCCCGGGTGGACGTCCAAGCAGCAACCCGCCCGGGGGCCACAGTATGACCGCCCAGCTGTCAGTCCAGGCAGACGCCGACGCCGAAGCGGCAGGCGCCGTCGCCGCCGTCGTCTCTTCCCTCCCCGTTTCCCTCAAGCCCGCCGATGCTGCTGCCGACCTCGTCGCCATTGCGGGCTCAGCAGGCTGGACCGGACGTGCGGACGCCGCTATCCGCCACGGCGCCAAGGGGGTCGTAGTAGTCAACCCGCAGGCTGAGGATCCTGCTGCGCTGGCCGCCGTCGCAAAGGAGCACGGCGCGGCAGTGATCCTTGACCAGCAGTGGGCAGGAAATCCGGTGCTGACAGAGACGCAAGAAGACGTCCGGGTCCTCTTGGCGAAGAATCTGGCCGACGCCGTCCTGATGGACTCCGTTGCACATGCCGCGGCTGGAAGCGATGCCGCAGCGCTGTTGACCGAGCACCTGGCCGCGATCCTCGCCTGCGGGGTTGAGGTGTCCGGATGGACGCCGGTGCAACGCACCCCGCACGGCTACGTGGTGGCCGGCAGGCTTTCCAACGGTGCGCCCCTGGTATTGCACGGCGTCCTGACGTCCGCAGCGCCGGCCACCGCAAGAGTGTCCATCCTGACAGCCTCCGGGCGTGCCGACGTCGTACTTCCCGATCCATCCGCCGCCTGGCCCGCGGAAGTACGCACCGTCACCGCAGGCGGCGCCACGACCCTTCCCTCGCTTTACGAAACCACCCATCGGCACAGCTGGACGCGGCTCCGCGACCAGCTGCTGTCCGGCGCACCGGGCAGCGATCTTGAGCAGTTCGCCGCTTTGACCTCCACAGTCCGCCAGCTCACCGACTGACCGCAGTACCAGCACCTCCTCCTAATGCAGTAGCTCCTTCAACACTCAGTGACGAGAAGGACCGGCCAGCTCAACGGACCGGCTCCCGAAAGGAAAACCATGTTCAACAATTCCTCCGCAGCATCTTCCGCACTCTCCCGCCGAGGCTTCCTCGGCCTGACCGCCGCAGCCGCGTCGGTTCCGCTCCTGGCAGCCTGTGGCGGCGGCTCCGCATCGCAGGGCGGCGGGGCCAGCGGCGTCATCAAGTTCTGGGACATGCCCTGGGCCACGCCCGCCTATAACGACGCCGCCAAGAAGATCGCGGAAGGCTATGCCCCCGCGTCGGGCAATCTCAAAGCAAGCTACCAGACCATCCAGTGGAACAACTTCTACCAGACGTTCTCCTCGGCCATCGCCTCCAAGACCGGACCAGCGGTGTCCACCGGCGGCGGTTTCCAGGCCTTCCAGTTCGAGAAGCAGGGCCAGATCGCGTACGCAGACAAGGTGATCGAAGAGCTCAAGAAAAACGGCCAGTTCGATGATTTCCTGCCGGGCGTCCTCGAACCGTTCAAGTCGGACAAGGGCTACGTGGCGGTCCCGTGGCAGCTGGACATGCGCGTCTTCTGGTACCGCAAGTCCCTATTCGAGCAAGCCGGTGTCGACGTGCCGAAGGACTGGGCTTCCCTCCTCGAGGCAGGCAAGAAGCTCAAGACCATCGGCGCCTTCGGCTTCGCAACCGGCTCCGGCGCCGGCAACAACATCGGCAACCACTCCATGATCATGATGATGGTCAACAACGGCGGCGGAGTGTTCAGCAAGGACGGCGAACTGGACGTCATGAACGACCGCAACGTCGAAGCCATCGAGTTCCTCCTCGAACTGGTGTCCAACGGAATCATCGACCCGGCGTCGGTGAGCTACACGACCGAAAACCTCAACGCCATGTGGAAGGACAAGAAGGCAGCCTTCGGCCCCTACGTTCTGGGCGTGCCCCAGCGGGTGGGCGACACCTCCGGAGACATTGTGGTGGCCAGCCCCATCGCCGGACCGCACGGCGACAAGGGCGGACTTGTGTTCCCGAACAACATCATGATGTACACGAACACTCCGTCGCAGGAATCCTCCGAAGCCTTCCTGGTCCACTACATGAGCCAGCTGAAGGAACTGTGGAAGCAGAAGCTCATGAACGCCCTGCCGGTCTTCAAATCCATCACCGAACTCCCCGAGTTCTCGAGCGATCCGAACAACGTAAAGATCGTCAAGGAATGGCAGCCCATCGCCAAGACCTTCGCATCCCAGGGAACCGTACTCAACGACAACCTCGCAGTACTCGACGGCGGCCAGGCCCTGAACCAGTTCACCCAGACCGTCCTCACCGGCAAGACCGACGCGAAGTCCGCACTGCAGGCGTTCGAGTCCGGCCTTAAATCCGTCATCAAGAAATAAGCGGCCCTTTCCATGGCACTGACAACAGCAAAATCCGGCCTCAGCCGGGCCCGCCGGGGAATTGCTCCCGGCGGGCCCGGGGGCACCGCAAACCGCAAAAGCAAACTCAGCGCGCAGACCAGCCGGACGTTCTTCTGGCTCCTGCTGCCTTCGGTCATCCTGCTCGTGCTCATCCACGGCTACCCCTTGGTTGAGGCAGGCGTGCAGGCCACCCATGACGGCTCGCTGATCGAGACGGGCAACTTCGTCGGCGGCGAGAACTTCGCCAACGTCCTCAGCTCCGACGCCTTCTGGCGTGCAGCCCGATTCACCCTGCTGTTCACCATCGTCGGAGTCTTCGGCTCCTGGCTCGTGGGCCTGGGGCTCGCACTCCTGCTCCGCACGAAGATTCCCGCGGGCAGCACCTTCAAGGTCCTGCTGCTCCTGCCCTGGGTGGTCCCGATCGTGGTGTCCTCCACTGCCTGGAACTGGCTCGTCGCAACGCCCGGCAGCCTGGTTCCCTCCCTGTTCCGGAACCTCGGCCTCGGCACCCCGCTCTTCCTCGCCGACCCCACCCTCGCCGCCGTCACCGTCATGGTGTTCAAAGTATGGATCAGCTTCCCCTTCATGATGATGATGATTTCGGCGGCCTTGGCCTCCGTGGACAGCACCGTCTACGAGGCGGCAAGCATGGACGGCGCCACCCCCTGGCAGCAGTTCAGCCAGATCACTCTGCCACTGATCGCCCGGTCCACATACATCAGCTGGATCCTGATGACCATCTTCTGCGTCAACGATTTCCCCACCATCTATCTGCTCACCGGCGGCGGCCCGGTGGACGCCACCACGTCCCTCGTTGTCCTGGCCTACCGCAGCGTCTTCCAGGACTTCCAGACCGGACCCGGCGTCGCCATCGCTTTCCTCATGACCATGACCCTGGTGGTCGTCTCCGTACTCCTGTACCGCCAGATCCGAAAGTCGAGCGTCGAATAATGAGCGCAGTAGTCCACGCCCATCCCGAGTCCGGCCCTCTCCTCGGCGTCGCCGGCCCAACCAATAACCGCCGCGTCCTCTCTGAGGCCGGCCACACCGGTCAGTGGTGGCGGTTCGTCCTGATCCTGGCCATCACCGTGATTGTCCTCGTGCCCATCATGGTCACGGTGGTGCTCGCCTTCACGCCCGGCCCCACCAGCACCTCCACCGGCTTCACGCTGGAGAACTTTGGCTCGGTCTTCTCAGAAACGCTGGCCTCCACCTGGCTGCAGAACAGCCTCATCACCACCCTCAGCACGGTGGCCGTGTCCGTGGCTGTCGCAGCGCCCGCCGGGTACGTCCTTTCCCGCGGCCGCAGCAAGGCCGTCTCCGGCTACTCGCTGCTGCTGTTTGTTATGCAGTCCCTGCCTATCATCACCTCGGTGGTGCCACTGTTCATCCTGTTCGCAGGGATGGGCCTCGTGGACAACCTGATGGGCCTGACCATCATCTACGTCGGCTCCACCATGACAGTGGCCACCTGGATGATGGCCGCCTACTTCGACTCCATCCCGATGAGCCTGGAAGAAGCCGCCTGGATCGACGGCTGCTCCGTTTTCGGCTCCTTCACCAAGGTAGTGTTGCGGAACTCGCTGCCGGGCATCCTCTCGACGGCGATCTTCGCCTTCCTGCTGGCCTGGAACGACTACCTCGTTGCCATCGTGTTCCTGCGCTCCACCGAGATCTTCACACTGCCCATGGGCGTGCAGTCCTTCTTCCAGCAGAACCAGACGGACTGGACCTCAGTCATGGCCCTCGCCGTGGTCATGATGCTCCCGCCGGTCATCGTCTTCGCCGCGCTGAACAAGTACTTCAGCGTGGGCGGTATCGGCGGATCCCTCGCCGGCCGCTAGCCTCAAAACCAACTTGTCTTCCAGAACCGACAACTCCCGTAAAGGAAACACGATGTCCTACTCGATCCAGCTTTACACCCTGCGCAACGCCATCCAGGAGGATCTGCCCGGCACCATCCGCAAGGTCGCGGAGATCGGCTTCACCCAGGTTGAGCCCTACAACTTCGTGGCCACGGCCAAGGAACTCGGCGCCGCGCTGAAGGAAAACGGCCTCACCGCCCCGTCCGGACACGCACCCCTCCTCAGCCAGGACCAGGACGAAATCTTCGCGGCAGCCAAAGAACTGGGCATCACCACCGTGATCGACCCCTACCTTCCAGCCGAGCACTGGCAGTCCGCCGAGGACATCCAGGCCACCGCAGCCAAACTCAATGCAGCGGCCAAGAAGGGTGCCGAGCACGGCATCCGCGTGGGTTACCACAACCACGCGTGGGAACTTGAATCAACCATCGAGGGCCGCACGGCGCTGGAGTACTTCGCGGACCTCCTGGACCCCGAACTGGTCCTCGAAGTGGACACCTACTGGGTTGCCGTGGGCGGCCAGGACCCGGTGGACATCCTCACCAAGCTGGGCAGCCGGGTCAAGCTGATCCACATCAAGGACGGCCCGCTGAACACGGACACCAAGGCCCAGCAGCCCGCGGGCAAGGGCAACGTCCCGGTTCTGGACGTCATCGCCGCAGCAAAATCCCTGGAAGTGGGCGTGGTGGAGTTCGACGACTACGCAGGCGACATCTTCGAAGGCATCGCGGAGAGCCTCGCCTACCTTAATGCCGCACAGGGCACCGGCACAGCCGGAGCACGCGCATGAGCCACGCAGCATCGACCCGCCGCGGCCCGGTGGGAGTTGCCGTCATCGGCGCCGGGAACATCAGCAAGCAGTACCTGGACAACCTCACCGTCTTCCCGGACCTCAAAGTCCATGTGATCGCGGACCTCTTTGAGGAAGCCGCCGAAGCCCGCGCCAAGGAATACGGCATCGCGGAGTGGGGCGGCGTGGACGCGGCACTGAACCACCCCGACGTCGAAATCATCGTCAACCTCACCATCCCCGCAGCGCACGTGGAGGTGGCCACCGCCGCCGTCAATGCCGGCAAACATGTCTGGACGGAGAAGCCCTTCTCCCTGGACCGCGCCTCAGGGCTCGGCCTGCTCAAAACCGCGGACGCCGCCGGCATCCGCCTCGGCTGCGCCCCGGACACGTTCCTGGGCGCCGGGCTGCAGACCGCTTTGCGGCTCATCGAACGCGGCGACATCGGCACGCCATTGACCGCCATGACCACGTTCCAGACTCCCGGTCCGGAATCCTGGCACCCCAACCCGGCTTTCCTTTTCCAGCACGGCGCGGGCCCGCTCTTCGACATGGGCCCGTACTACCTCACCACCTTGATCCAGGCGTTCGGCTCCATCCGCAAGGTGGCCGCCGTCGGCTCCAAGGCCAAGGAAGTCCGGGTCATTGGTTCAGGGCCCAAGGCCGGCGAGGAGTTCACCGTCGAGGTGCCCACGCATGTGTCGGCCATGGCGCAGTTCGAGAGCGGCGCGTCCTCGCACAGCGTCTTCTCCTTCGAATCCCCCCGTGTGCGGATGGGCTTCGTGGAAATCACTGGCACGGAAGCCACGCTGTCCCTGCCGGACCCCAACTATTTCGACGGCGACATCCGCCTGTGGCGTGCCGGTGACGAGGACTGGACCACCGTCCCGGCCACGGGACCCGCCAACGGCCGTGGCATGGGCGTCCTGGACATGGCGCGCTCCATCCGCGCCGGGGTGCCACACCGCGCCACGGGCGACCTGGCCTACCACGTCCTGGACTCCATGGTCTCAATCACCGAATCCATGGAATCCGGAACTTTCGTGGACGTCGAAAGCTCTGCTCCGGCATCCCCAGCCCTCCCTGAGGACTGGGCGCCGGAAACCGCTACCCTCTAGGAGACCCACCATGACCTCACACGAACCAGCGAACAATCCGCGCCCGGAGCTCAAAAAACTGGGTGTGGCGATGATCGGTTATGCGTTCATGGGCAAAGCCCACTCGAACGCGTGGCGGAACGTCGCCAGCTACTTCGATGTCCCGGCGTTTGAGCAGAAGGTCCTGGTGGGCCGGGACGCCGCCGGGGTTGCCGAGGCCGCCGGGAAGTACGGCTGGGCTGAAACGTCCACCGACTGGCGGACGGTCATCGAACGCGATGACATCGACATCGTTGACATTTGCGCCCCGGGCTGGCTGCACGCCGAGATCGCAATCGCCGCCCTCGAGGCGGGCAAGCACGTGCTTCTGGAGAAGCCGCTGGCCAACACCCTGGCTGAGGCCGAGGCCATGACGGCAGCGGCGCAGACTGCCCGGGCAGCAGGAGTGCAGTCCATGGTGGGGTTCAACTACCGGCGCGTCCCGGCCCTGGCCCTCGCGAAGGAGCTGATTGCGGAGGGCAGGCTGGGGACCGTCCGGCACGTCCGTGCCGCCTACTTCCAGGACTGGCTCGCTGATGACAGTGCACCCATGACGTGGCGGCTCAAAAAGGAGACCGCGGGCTCAGGGGCGCTCGGGGACATCGCCTCCCACGCGATCGACCAGGTGCTGTTCCTGCTCGGGGACCAGGTCACCGACGTGTCCGGCCGGACCCACACGTTCACCACGCAGCGTCCCGGAGCTGCCGGACTGGAGGACGTGACGGTCGACGACGCCGCTTGGGCAACACTGTCCCTCTCCTCCGGAGCAATCGCCTCCGTGGAGGTCTCCCGGGTAGCCACCGGCCGGAAGAACTCGCTGAAACTGGAGATCTACGGGGAAAAAGGCGCCATTCTTTTCGATCTGGAGAACCTGAACGAACTGGGATTCCTGGACGCCACCGGGCCCGCCCGCGAGCAGGGCTTCCGCCGGATCCTGGTCAATGAACCAGAGCATCCGTACCTTGCAGCATGGTGGCCGCAGGGCCACATCATCGGCTGGGAGCACACGTTCACGCACGAGGTCCGCGATTTCCTGTTGGCGGTCGACGCTGGGACCGAACCCTCGCCGTCGTTCGAGGACGGCCTCACCGTCCAGCGGATCCTGAACGCCATTGAAGAATCCGCCGCCGCGAAAAGTTCCATCATCCAACTGGCCGGCGCCCCGGCCGGCACGCCGACAGCCCTGACCGCTACTTCTGAAGGAGCCTGACATGCCCCGCCCCTATACCCTGTTCACCGGCCAGTGGGCCGACCTCCCCTTCGAGGAAGTCGCCCGCCTGGCCTCCGGCTGGGGCTATGACGGCCTCGAAATCGCCGTCTCCGGGGACCACCTGGACGCCTGGCGCTGGGACGAACCCGGCTACGTCGAATCCAAACTCGCCGTCCTAGACAAGTACAACCTCAAGGTCTGGGCCATCTCCAACCACCTCAAGGGCCAGGCCGTGTGCGATGACCCCATCGACTTCCGCCACGAAGCGATCGTGGGCGCGAAAGTCTGGGGCGACGGCGACCCCGAGGGCGTCCGCCAACGCGCCGCCGAGGAAATGAAACACACCGCCCGGCTGGCCAAGGCACTCGGCGTGGACACCGTCGTCGGATTTACCGGCTCCTCGATCTGGCAGTACGTGGCCATGTTCCCGCCCGTCCCCGCCGCCGTGATCGAGGCCGGCTACCAGGACTTCGCCGACCGCTGGAACCCCATCCTGGACGTCTTCGACGAATGCGGCGTCCGCNGCACCCTCGAAGCGATCGGCCACCGGCCCGCGTTCGGCCTGAACTGGGACCCCTCCCACTTCATGTGGCAGGGCATCGACCCCGTCTCGTTCATCTGGGACTTCAAGGACCGGATCTACCACGTCGACTGCAAGGACACGAAGCTCCGCCCCACCGGCCGGAACACCGTCATGGGCTCCCACCTGCCGTGGGGCGACCCTCGCCGGGGCTGGGACTTCGTCTCCGCTGGCCGCGGCGACGTGCCCTGGGAATCGTCCTTCCGCGCCCTGACCGCCATCGGCTACAACGGCCCCATCAGCATCGAATGGGAAGACGCCGGCATGGACCGGCTCCACGGCGCCCCGGAAGCCCTCGCCGCGCTGAAGAAGTTCGACTTCCCCGCCTCCCAGACCAGCTTCGACGCCGCTTTCAGCACGAAGCCCTAGGAAGCGCACGTAGAATCCCGGCATGACCCACACGATTCGAAAGGCAACAACGGACGACGGCGGCCCGCTCGCCGAACTGGCGGCCGTCACCTTCCCGCTGGCGTGCCCGCCGTCGTCGTCACCGGAGGACATTGCCGCGCACGTGGCCAACACGCTCAGCGAACGGCACTTCGGGGAGTATCTGGCGGATCCTGATGTCACAGTCCTGGTCATCGACGCCGACGGCGGGCTCCGCGGCTACAGCCTGCTCGTCAACCGGCCAGCGAAGGATCCGGATGTCGCGTCGGCGCTGAAGGTCCTGCCCTCCATGGAGCTCAGCAAATGCTACGTCCACCCCGACCACCACGGCCTGGGCGCGGCCGCCGGACTGATGCACGCCAGCCTCCATGCAGCGGCAGAAGCGGGCGCGGCCGGGGTGTGGCTTGGTGTCAACAGCCAGAACGCGCGGGCCATCCGTTTCTACGAAAAGTCCGGCTTCCACAAGGTGGGCAGCAAGTCCTTCCGGCTGGGGACCACCGTGGAGCACGACTTCGTCCTTGAGCGGGCCCTGCCCTAAGCGCTCCCCGAGAAACCTGCCGCTAGTCGCCGGCCCGTCCGCCCAGGCGCTCGTCGAGGGGCGGACGCGGTTCCTTCAGCAGCTTCAGCCGCACTGGGAGGCCGTCGATGCGGCCCTCCCTCCCGCGCGCGCTGATGGCCACACGCGAAGTCCCCAGCAGGACGTTCTCGGCCCTGAAGTCCCCGATTTCGGATGGGAGAATCGGTGCCAGATGCACCACGTTGCGGGTAAAGTCCGGGTCGAATCGCAGCAGGATCCGTGCTAGCTGGATGGGAGCTGCAGCGGCCCAGGCCTGGGGCGAGCATGCCGTGGGATAAGGCACGGGACCATGGAATTCAGACCGGTCGAACCCGCAGAACAGCTCCGGCAGCCGGCCGTCGAAGTGTTCGGCGGCGTCCAGGATCCCGCTGGCGATCTTCATGGCCTCGTCAACGAATCCATAGCGCATCAGCCCTGTAGCCACGAGCGCCGTATCGTGCGGCCACACCGATCCGTTGTGATAGCTGACAGGGTTGTAGGCGCCCATGTCCGAAGCCAGGGTCCGGATCCCCCAGCCGGTGAACAGTTCGGGGGACATCAGGCGCTCCGCCACTGAAGGAGCCTTTTCCTCGTCCACGATGCCCACCCACAGGCAGTGGCCCATATTGGATGTGCATGCGTCAACCGGAGTCTTGTCCTTGTCCAGCGCGATCGCGAAGTAACCCCTGTCCGGCAACCAGAACTTCTCGTTGAAGGCTTCCTTCAGGGCGATTGCCCGCTCGGCCCAGTGGTGCTCTGTCTCAGCATCCCTGGCCCAGCGCGCCAGCAGGGATCGGCCCGCATAGGCGGAGTAGACGTAGCCCTGGACCTCGCAGAGGGCGGTGGGTGGCTCTGCTATCCGCCCGTCGGCAAAGTTGATCCCGTCCCAGGAGTCCTTCCAGCCCTGGTTGACCAAACCATGGGTGTTGGGGCGAAGGTATTCCACAAAGCCGTCGCAGTCACGGTCGCCGTATTTTTCAATCCAGTCGAGGGCCCGGTCGGCGTGGGGAATCAGCGAATCGATGATGTCCTCGGACAGTCCCCAGCGGCTCAGTTCGCCCAGGAGACTGACAAAGAGCGGGGTGGCATCCGCTGTGCCGTAGTACGCGGTTCCGCCCAGCGACAGCCCCGCAGTCACGCCCAGCCGCACCTCGTGCGGGATGCGGCCCGGCTCTTCCTCGGAGTCTGGGTCCACTTTCGAACCCTGGAGGGTTGCCAGCGTCTGGAGGGTTCCGGCCGCCAACGTGGGGTCAACCAGCAAGGACATGTAGGAGGACAGGAGCGAATCCCGGCCAAACAGTGCCATGAACCAGGGCGCCCCCGCAGCCACCGCCGCGCGGTCCGGGTGCTCGGCGTCGAAAATCCGCAAGGAGCCCAAATCGCTTTGGCTCCGGCGCAGGGTTGCCTCGATATTGCCGTTCGCGACGCTGATGCGGGGAATATGTTCTTCCCACGCCAAGTGCCGCTGCACGCCTACGCGGCCGCGCGGTTGCCCTTCTTCCGTGAACGGCGCCGCGGGTCCCACACCGTTGATGAGCGGGACCACTATGACGCTGGTTGACCACTCTCCACGCGCCGGAATGATTGCGTGGAAGCGAAGCATCTCGGTGGAGATTTCGGCGCCGGCTGCGCGGATGGCGGAGCCGCGCCTCTGACCGTTACGGAGGGCCTCGATCAGCAGCCCGCCGTCGCTGACAGTTCGGCTCACCCGCGCGCCCTGCGGAGTCCGCCCGCCCTTGACGTCGAAAAGGTCGGCCTGATCGGCGTCAACCAACAGTTCGATATCGCAGTTCACGGCTTCCGCTGAGTAGTTTTCCAGTGTGATGTCGTCCTGCAGCCCGGGTCCGATATGACGGACCTGGCGGACTACCAGTGGACTGTCGAACCTGCCGCCGGGCCACTGGGCGCGGCCCACGAACGTGGCCTCGTAGGTGTTCGGCCGTTGCGCCACCAGCGGCTCACGGATCGCGCCGTTGACCCGCAGGATCCACCGGGACACAATCCGGGTGTCCTGGTAGAACGCGCCATTCGTTTCACCGTCGGCACTGATGTCGCCGCTCCGGGAAGAGATACAGAAGGAAGACCCTTCCACCACCGTTATGGCCTCAGCACCGCCAACATCAGCCTCAGTGTCGGCATTCCATGCAGTCATGGATGCGCTCCTCCCTCATGAACGCCTGCTAGAGACCGGGCCCGGTTCCGACGCCCCGATATCTGCTCTCCCTACTTGATTCTGGCCCACATGGGAAGCATCCGGAACCCCGGGAAACCGACTCGTTTCCAACAGTTTTGTATAGAGGTCCAGGTGGTTGCCCACCATCCTTTCGGTGCTGAACAGCTTGAGGGCCCGGTCCCGGCAATGCGCCCTGTCCAGCTGTGCCGCAAGGGGCAGGAAGGTGTGCAGGCTGTCCGTGGGCCCAAGGTAGCCCGTCTTTCCATGGTCCACAATCTCCGGTGCGGATCCGATCGGAGTTCCCACCACCGGAGTGCCGGTTGAAAGGGATTCAATCATCACCAGCCCAAACGGCTCGGACCATTGGATGGGGTTCAGGAACGCCATCGCCTCACCCATGAGCTGAAACTTGTCGGTGTCCCCCAGCTCGCCCAGGAAATCCTCATTGGAGCCCAGGAGCGGCTCAATGACGGAGCGGAAGTACGCGATCTCGTCCGGCTCGCGCATCTTGGCCGCGATCCGCAGCCGAATGCCGGCCCTGCGCGCGATGTGGATGGCTTCGAGAACGCCTTTATCCGGGCAAATCCTGCCGACAAAGCAGACGTACCCGCCTGCGCCGGAACCGACCGGGACGGCAGAGACGTCCATTCCGTGATGGATCACGCGGGTGATCGGAACATCCGGCACACGGGAAGCCTGGTCACGTGAGATTCCGATGATGGCTGTGTCGGCAGCCATCGCGCGGTACAAATCGGCCGACGCCGGGGTGAGGGGGCCGTGAATGGTGGTCACCACGGGGGCGCGGGACCTTCGCCGGGCCACCAGCGGCCCAGCCAGCGTGTGGTCGTGGATTATGTCCACGTCCCCCAGGCCTTCATAAGCCCTGATGACATGGCTGAGCTCTGAAAGTGTGAACCCCAATGCAGCCGGCTCGGATGGCCGCATCCCCGGCACCAGCGGCGCCGGACACGTGCTGTCCGACGCTGCAGCCAACAACACCTCGTGCCCTGCGGCGATGAGTCCCCGGGCCAGGGAGTCAACAACCCGTTCGACGCCCCCATACCCGGCCGGGGGAACCGGAATCCATGGTGCCGCGACAAGTCCTATCCGCATACTGTGCCTCCGGGAGGATCGCAGTCCGAGTCCCCCGACCGACTGATGTGTTCAGAATGGCCTCTGCTTAACCGTTGCTTCGACTATCGCCCCGCGCGGGGAGCCATTTCAAGGCCCAATGTGACAAATCCGACACGGCCCGCGGGGAATGGGTGTCTGACCTGCACAGTTGTGGCAAGCATGAAGATTGAGATCTGGTCAGACGTCGCGTGTCCGTGGTGCTACATCGGCAAGCGCCGCTTCGAGGCCGCCCTGGCCGAGTTCCCGCACCGCGACGCTGTGGAGGTGAAGTGGCGCAGCTACCAGCTGGACCCCACCCTCCCGGAGCACTACCACGGCACGGAGCTGGAGTACCTGAGCACGCGCAAGGGCATGGCCCCGGCGCAGGTCTCGCAGATGTTTGACCACGTCACCGCACAAGCCAAGGGCGAGGGCTTGGACTACCGGTTCGACCAAGTGGTGGTGGCCAACAGCTTCACCGCCCACCGCCTGATCCACCTCGCGGCCGAGCACGGTCAGCAGGATGCCGCCAAGGAACGCCTGCTGAGCGACCACTTCGAGCACGGCAAGGACATCGGCAGCGCCGAATACCTCACGGCTCTGGGCCAGGAGCTGGGCCTCAACCCCGATGCAGTCGCCGAACTCTTCACCACGGACAAATACGCCGACGACGTCCGCTTCGATTTCGAGGAAGCCCGCGCCCTGGGCATCACGGGTGTCCCATTCTTCGTGATTGACCGAAAGTTCGGCCTCTCTGGTGCCCAGCCTGCCGCAACGTTCACGGCGGCGCTCAACCAGGCTTGGCAGGAGACGAACCCGCTGGTTCTGGTTAACGCCGCGGACGGCAACGACGGCGAGGCCTGCGGCCCGGACGGCTGCGCGGTCTGAACGATCCGGGGCAACACACGGACCCAACTCCGGGTTTACTGACACATCGCGATAAAGTGTCTGCATGCCCAGGATTTCGGCGGCCAACAACGCCGCGCAACGCGCCGAGACGCAACGCCGGGTCCTGACAGCGTTCGGGGAACTCCTGTTCACCCACGGCCTGCCCGGACTGACCATGACAGACGTCGCCCGGCATGCCGGGGTGGGGCGCACCGCGGTCTACAACTACTACGCGGATATCGAAGAACTGCTGATCTCTTACGCCCTGGACGAGACCGAGCGATTCCTCGCCGAACTCCGCGAGTCACTGAGCACGCTCGAGAACCCCGTCGAACGGCTGGCCCTCTACGTGCGCACCCAGGTGGAGGACCTCAGCCGCCGCCACCTCCCGCCCGGACCGGCGATGGCGGCGGTGCTGTCGCCGTCGTCCTTTGCGAAACTGGCCGACCACGTGGGTGAACTCAGCGTCCTGCTGCAGGGCATCCTCCGGGACGGCATGGCGCAGGGGTACCTGCCGCGGGCGGACATTGGCCAGCAGGCGCAGCTCATCCACGGCACACTCTCCTCCAGCGCGGCGCGCGGCAGCAACGAGCCCGCGGAACTTGAGGCCCGGGTCGCCCGCACCGTGCGGTTCATCCAACTGGGCGCCGGAGCAAGGTTCGACGACGACGGCGCACCCCTGCGGGTCAGCCTCCCCTTGCCGTAAACCCCTGCGTTGCTCTATCACTTCCGGTCGTCATCCGGCTGCTTTAACGACCAGACGTGATAGAGCAACGGCAAATGGTCAGGGGCCGGCCGTCGGAATAACCGGCCACTTGGCATCGTCAGCGATCCGGCGGCTTTCACGCGGGCAGCTGAGCTTCCCTGGCGTCTGGTCCACACGGTCCGCGGCGGCCAGCTCTTTGTAATCGCTGGAAAGGATCACGTCTACGCTGGCGTCCGTCCGGCCATCCTGGAAGTAGTCGGAGCCCGGCAGGTTCCGCTGGACGCTGAAGGCCGCAGACTGACCGGCAGCCCCGGAAACCACTGCGGCCACGCCGCGGAAGCCGGCCTCCGTGTTGGCCACGGCCCCCACCACAAACTTCCGGACCAGCAACTCATCCGCCACGGAGCGAGCCAGCCCGGGACGGCTGGTGGAGTTGTAGACGTTGAGGTTGATTTTGTCGTTGGGCGTGTAGTCAAAGGTGGCCCCGGGACAGGTGGCCCGGGGCTCATCGCTGCCCGGCGTCGTCGGAAGCTTCAGGTGCCCGCTCATGATGGCCAGCGCAACGATGATGGCGCCGGCAATGAGGCCCAGCAGCAAAACCAGGACCACGCCATGCACCACGCGCCGGCGCAACCGCACCGGATTGTCGGGGTCGCCGGCAGCCTCAAACGTGGCCCGCAGTTCAGGGCCGGTGACAACGTGGTGGCCG
This sequence comes from Pseudarthrobacter cellobiosi, assembly GCF_023913755.1. Classification (GTDB taxonomy): domain Bacteria; phylum Actinomycetota; class Actinomycetes; order Actinomycetales; family Micrococcaceae; genus Arthrobacter; species Arthrobacter cellobiosi. The sequence goes on along the minus strand of NZ_JAMXBJ010000037.1, from coordinate 8,215 downwards.
TGCAGGACGCTGGCGTCCCTGGGTTTCCTAGCCATCTATGACCAGCACGCGGGCGTGGATGGCGGTCCGCTGGTGCAGCGCTGTCCGGACGGCGCGGTGCAGGCCGTCCTCCAGGTACAGGGTTCCCTGGTACTGCACCACGTGGGGGAAGAGGTCACCGAAAAAGGTGGAGTCTTCGGCCAGGAGCGCTTCGAGGTCCAGCGTCCGTTTGGTGGTCACCAGTTCGTCCAGGCGGACAGGGCGCGGCGGCAGCGACGCCCACTGTTTGGGCGTGTTGAAACCATGGTCGGGATACGGGCGTCCCTCGCCCACAGCTTTGAAGATCACCATGCCACCCTAGGCAGCTTGGCGGCCCAAGAGAAGTGTCCGGCCCGCAGCAGCCCAAGGTTGTAGCCAAACAGTGACCATGTGTCGCATGCCGCGGACTTTGCCCCGCCCGGCGCAGGATCGGAGTCTCCTGGCTGACACAATGGAGCCATGACTGCACCCGAATTCCCTGCCAGCACCACGCCCGGCGTCCGCCTGCCGTCCACCCCGCCGCTCGCCCTCCTGCTCGACGTCGACGGACCCGTGGCCAGCCCCGTGACCCGCGACGTGAAACCGGGCATCATTGCCGATCTTGTGGCGCTGGCCACCGCCGGGATCCCGGTCGTTTTCAATACCGGCCGCTCCGATGCGTTCATCCGGGAGCAGGTCATGGTGCCGATGATCGCCGCCGGTATTCCCGCAGGGACGGTCATCCACGCCATTTGCGAAAAGGGTGCCGTGTGGTTCAGTTACACCGCTGCCGGGCCCGGCCCCATCCACGTTGATCACGAACTTGCTGTACCCAAGGCCTACGGCGATGACGTCCGCAGGCTCGTGGCCGAGGACTACTCCAGGCACATGTTTTTTGACGAGACGAAACGCGCCATGGTGTCCGTTGAGCAGCACATCGAGGTGCCTTCCGCCGATTACCTGGCCGAACAGCAGCTTTTCGACTCCGACGCCATGGACCTGATGGCCCGCCACGGCATGGGCGTGGTCCGATTGGAGCACCACGCACCGAATTCCGACGACGAGGTGGACTACCGCGTCGATCCCACCATCATTTCCACCGATATTGAGTCGGTGCGGCTGGGCAAGGACCTCGGCGCCAGCCGCGCGGTGGAGTTGCTGGCGGCGCAGGGCATCACGCCGCAGGCGTGGCGCACCGTGGGGGATTCCCGCACGGACTACGCCATGGCGGACTGGCTGCACCACAATGACCATCCCGTGAAGCACGTTGATGTCCGCCCGGCGGACGGCGTTCCGGTCAAACCTTATGACGTGTTGACGGCCACCGATCTGGGGCTTGGGGAAGATGTCATTCACGACGACGCCGGCGGAGCTTTCCTGCGCAGCTGGCGGGAGGCAATGGTCAGCTGAGCCCGTCCCCGGCCGGCAGCGCCCGTTTGGGGGCCGCCGTTTTGGGGGCCGCGCTATTATTCAGGTAAGAACGCTTACCACTTACCCGCGACGGAGACAACCATTACAGAAGCACCTGTCCAGGACGAGATCTACTACGGCGGCCAGGCGTCCGTAGAACCGCGCACCCACGCCGAGGTGACATCTCCGGCGGCTGAGGCGCGACTCAAACACCGGCCTGACGTCGTCCGGCACAAGGGCAGGTATGCCCTGATCAACCACAACCGGACGCCGTACCAGGCCATGGTTGAGGACCTGTTGTTCCTGCGTGGTGTCCTCGCGGGCGAAGGCCTGGACTACCTGCTGGTCCGGGGCAACAACGACCGTCCGGTCATCGCCCTGGACTGGAAGGACCGCAAGAAGCTGCGGGCAGCCTTGGTGGAGGCCTGCCGCAACGAGCCCGTCTACTCCATGACCGTGGACGCGAAAAAGAAGTCCTCCGTGCTGGTGGCCGACGGGGATCTCTCCCCCAACCGCCAGGCCCGCATCTTCCGGCTCTACCGTCCACGGGTTGAGCCCGACGGCGGTTTCGAGTTCGGTTCCTCCGCTGGCGTCCAGATTGAGCTCTGGAGCTTTGAGGGCGATCAGCTGATCCTCCCGATCGAAAACTCCCTGACCCGCCGCACCATGCAGTCCCAGGACGCTGTCCGCGGCACGGTTGAACGGTACGGTCACACCTGGCCCACCATCGAGAACATGTTCGCCGACCATGCCAGCGACATCAGCTTCGACATCGATCTGGTCTTCTCCTGGGTGGACGGCAGCTCGCCCGATTACATCGCGGCCCGCCGCGCCCAGCAGAAAGGAGTGGTTCTCGGCGAAGGCGACGACAACGAAGCCCGCTTCCGGCAGATCAACGAACTCAAATACGCCCTGCGCTCGGTGTACATGTTCGCGCCCTGGATCCGCCGCATCTTTATCGCCACGGACTCCCCCGCCCCGGAGTGGCTCGCCGAGCACCCGTCGGTGACCATCGTCCGCAGCGAGGAATTTTTCGCCGATCCCACAGTGCTGCCCACGCACAACTCGCAGGCCGTGGAATGCCAGCTCCACCACATCGAGGGTCTCTCCGAGCACTTCCTTTACTCGAACGACGATATGTTCTTCGGCCGGCCCGTGGGCCCGGACATGTTCTTCACTCCGGGTGGCGTCACCAAGTTCATCGAGGCCGAGACCCGGATCGGGCTGGGCGACAACGATGCCGAGCGCAGTGGCTTCGAGAACGCGGCCCGCGTTAACCGGAAGCTGCTCTGGAACCGTTTCGGGCGGATCACCACGCGGCACCTTGAGCACACCGCCGCCCCGCTGCGGCGCAGCGTTGTGGCCAAGATGGAGCGTGAGTTCCCGGAGGAGTTCCAGAAGACGGCCGGCAGCAGGTTCCGCGGCGCCGACAACATCTCAGTCACCAATTCCTTCTACCACTACTACGCCCTGCTCACAGGCCGTGCAGTCACGCAGACCGCGGCCAAGGTGCGTTACGTGGACACCACCGCCCGCGCGGGGCTGAACTACCTGCCCAAGCTGCTGGCGAAGCGGAACATGGACTTCTTCTGCCTCAACGACGGCAGCTTCCCCGAGGTCCCCGCGGACGAGCGCGCCGAGATCGTGACCGATTTCCTGGAGAAGTACTACCCCATCAAGGCGCCCTGGGAGCTCTGACGTCCACAGCCCCCAACGTTGGAGTAGCCGACGCTGGGGGCTCCGGCCCGCCCGCCGAGCAAGGCTAGATAGCGTAGTACGGAACGGCTACCTTCCTGGTGCCTCCTGCTTTCGCGCTGTCAGGGATGCTGACGCCCGCGGCGGCCAGTCGCTCGGCAGTCATGTCCGACGTGACATGCTCGCCTACTGTGGCCGCGTTCCCCAGCGGAACAACGGAGTGGACAATGGTGTGCTCGTAGACGTGCACCAAGTTGAAGGCCTGCCCGCCGTCCCGGCCGCGGGTACCGCCGACGGCGACGTTGAGGTCCTGGGTGTAGCACGTCGCCGAGGCGACGGAGACAGGAATCCCCGCAAAGGTGGCGGTGGTCGAGTAGTGCAGATGCCCGGCAAGAATGGTTCGGACGTCGGAGTTGCGGACCACGGAGGCCAGGCTTGCCTGGTCCCGCAGTTCCACGAGCACGGCAAGGTCCAGGACCGACGGGACCGGCGGATGGTGCAGCGCCAGGATGGTGCCGTCGGGGGCCGGGGTGTCCAGCTGGCGGGTGAGCCACCCCAACTGTGACGGGCTCAGCTCGCCGTGGTGGTACCCCGGGACCGAGGTGTCCATGGTGATGATGCGCAGGCCATTGATGAAGTAGCTTCGGTCCACTGGTGCATCGCTCGCCGGCTCGTCCAGCAGCCCTGTCCGGAAGTTGGCGCGGTTGTCGTGGTTGCCCATCGCCCAGATGACTTGGGCGCCCATGTCTTCGCAGGCGGGATCAACAATTGCCCGGAGCTTTGCGTAGGCTTGAGGATCACCCTTGTCGGCCAGGTCCCCCGTAAAGATCACGGCCTCGGGCCGGGCGCCGGAAGCCCTGACCTCTTCGAAAAGCTGAATGAGCTTGGCTTCGCTGTCAACTGCGCCGTAAAGGGGATCCGGACCTCCCAACAGGTGGGGGTCGCTCAGGTGGAGAAGGAAGTGGCGTGGCCGGGGGTGTTCGGCCTCGATGTGCTTCATTGCTGCCTCTGTGGTTGGTGGGAAACGGCGTTTCCCTTCTACCCTTCAGTAACTATTATCCAATCAGACAATTGGCAAACTGTGGGTAAATTGTTGCGGCCAAGTTGGAAAAACTAAAGAATTAAGCCCTGGAAAGTTCGGTTGTGGCCGCCGGGCCGTCAAATTCTGCCAGTGCCATTTCTATGGCATCGATGACCTCGGCGGAGTCCGGTTCGACGGTGGGCGCGAAGCGTGCCACCACTTCGCCCTCGCGGCTGACCAGGAACTTCTCAAAGTTCCATTTCACCAGGCCGGGCAGCACACTGGTTTTGAACCTGGTCAGCTCGGCATAGAGCGGATGCTGGTCCTTGCCACGCACGTTGGCCTTGGCTGTCAGCGGGAAAGTGACACCGAAATTCCGCTCGCAGAACTCGGCGATCTCGCTGTCGTTGCCTGGCTCCTGGCCGGCGAATTGGTTGCACGGGACCCCGAGGACGTCGAAGCCGCGGTCCCGGAACTTCTCGTAGAGCGTCTCCAGGCCCGCGTACTGCGGAGTGAACCCGCACTTTGACGCCACGTTCACCACCATCACCACGTTGCCCTTGAACCGGCCAAAATCGGTTTCGGTGCCGTCGTTGAGAGTGAGGGGAATGGTGTACAGGTCTGTCACAGCGCCGTCCTTTGAAAGGTTGGTCATGCAGGTGATTCGTTGCCAACCATCAAGGGTACGCGTGCAGTCTGGGAGTTTCCCGTCAGGGTCCCGCCGGCTCGGACCATGCTGCGGTGTCGGTAGGTGTGGCGGTGGTTGTAGCTGTCGCAGTAGACGAGGGCGAGGCTGTTTCGGCTGAGGACCCGCTACTCGTTGTTGCTGTTGGCTCCACCGCTGGCGCCGGCGTCGGCGTCAGGCGCGAGGTAGGACTGAACGGCCACGACCTGGAGACAGTGGGCGTCGGAGACGGCGACGCGCTCGTCGTCGGCGCAGGCGAAGTGCCCGTGGGGGTAGGTGAGGTTCCCGTGGGGGTGGGTGACGTCGTCGTCGGCGTGACGCTTGAGGTTCCCGTCGGCGTCGGCGTCCGCGTTGCCCGGGGCGTGGAAGGTGTTGGGGAGGGCGATGCCGTCGAAGTGGCTGTTTCCGTCGTGGTTTCTGTCGCAGTTTCCGTTGCAGTGGGGTCCGGCGACGCGGATTCAGACGACGTAGCGTCCGACGAGGGCTCTTCCGTGGGGGCCTCGTCCTGCGGTTCCGACGTGGTCACCGGCCGTTCCACTGGCGGCGCCTCGGACAGTTCCTCTACGCCGCCCAGGACCGTGTGGCTGTTGTCCTCGGCGACCGGGATGGCCCAGCGTTGCGCGCCGTCATCTGCGGGCTGGGCGTCATAGCTGACCATGGCTATGTCCTCGAACTCGTCCAACTGACGAATGCGGAGGAGTGTCCAGTTCAGCGGGCTGGTGTGCTTGCCGTGGAGGATGGTTTCGAAATGCAGATGGCAGCCCGTGGACCACCCCGTGGTGCCAACCCGGGCGATGACCTGGCCCACCTGCACGGAATCCCCCGTCCGGACCGCGACAGCCTCCAAGTGGTTGTACGTGGTGATCAGCCCGTTGCCATGGTCTATTTCCACGCGGTTCCCGCCGCCCCAGGGGTGCCAGCCGGCGGCCCGGACCACGCCGGCGTCGGCCGAATATACCCTGGTACCGCAGCCTGCAGCGAAGTCCTGGCCCAAGTGGAAATCGCCGCCCGCACCCGTGATCGGGCTGACCCGGAACCCGAAAGGAGAGCTTGAGGTGAGGAATTCGAGGGGCGCCATGAGGGAGCCCTCCGGCGGGCGCGTGAGCCCGGCCGCGGCCACATTCAGCGGTGCACTCCCGCCCTTGGCGATGGTCCTGACCAGCGTGCGGTTGAACGGAACCAAGGCCCGGCTGTCCGTCAGGAAAGCACCGGCCAGCCCAGGCAGGCCAACATGTCCGGCACCGCCCGTCGCTCCCGGGCCGGGCTCAACGGTGGTTGTTCCAGGGAGGCCGACGGCGAAGAGTGACGCGGCAACAACGGCACTGGCGGCCAGCACGCGCACAGCCACGGCGCAGCCGCCCGCAGGCTCCTTTGCCCGGCCGGATCCCCAATGATTGCCCACTCGCTACTCCCGGATTGGCCCGCCAGACCCCGGATCCAGGCGGACGTACCATTTCATAGGACCACAAAGGTCCGGGCCTGTGAACCCCCGCGCCGGTACGACTGCGGACAATATGTGGATCCGACGTCAAAAACGAAACCCGCCGGGCTCTGGGCGAGAATGGTGACATGCGAAATTTCCTCAGGGAATGGCAGGGCGAAGTCAAACGGGTATTCACGGGCACCGCGGACGGCCCGCCCGCTTGGGTTCCGCGGCTGGCCGAGGGGGACGACGCCGGCTATCACCTGCCCGGCTCGGCCGTCTGGGCGGTGCACGGCTCCATGACCACCATTGTGGCCGGGGTCCGCGCGCTCCTGATGCAGGCCTTGCATCCGGGAGCGCTGGCGGGAATCCACGAGCACTCCGACTTCCGCGCAGATCCGCTCAGCCGGCTGGCCCGGACCATCCGCTGGATTTTCACCGTCACGTATGGCCCGCAGGCCGCCGCAGACGAGGCTTCCGCCCGGGTCCGTCGCCTGCACGAGCCTGTGCACGGGAGCTACGCTGACGGGCACGGCGGCGAACGGAGCTATGCGGCCAACGATCCGGAAATCGCCCGCTGGGTCCACATCGCGTTCGTGGACGCCTTCCTCTCGGCCCACAAAATCTGGGGTGCCGGGATCCCCGGCGGCCCCGACGCCTATGTCCGCGAGTGGGCCCAGGCCGGACGGCTGATGGGCGTGGAGGATCCGCCCCTGAGCGAGGCCGAAATGCGGGAGCAACTGGACCGCTGGTATAACAACGGTGAGCTGGTGGCGGACAGGAGGGTTGCCGAAACCGTTGAGTTCATCCGCAACCCGCCACTGCATCCGCTGCTGCGCCCCGGCTACCGGATCATCTTCGCCGGCGCTGTCTACAGCCTAGAGCCGAAGTACCGCCGGATGCTGGGGCTCCAGGTCCCCCGGCTGGGGCCGTTCCCGCTCCCCGTGAGACTGGCAACGAAGGTGACTCTCGGCGTCGTACATCTTGCCCTTGGACGCGGGCCTGGACCCAGCGAACAAGCGGCCCGGGAGCGCCTCCGCCGCCTGGGCTACGGTGGCAGCTGACCTGGCAGCTGGCCTGGGCGGCTGGGTTCCAGCCATGGGTCAACGCCTGGCTGGAGCACAGCAAAAACCCGGCCCTGACGAGGTCAGAACCGGGTTTTTGGCTGGCGGAGAATGGGGGATTTGAACCCCCGAGGGCGTTAACCCAACACGCGTTCCAGGCGTGCGCCATAGGCCGCTAGGCGAATTCTCCAGCTGCTTTCGAATCAAAAGCAGATACTAGACTACCTGAACTTTCCGGCATCGCCCAATTGGCCCGGCGGACTATTACCGCGGCCGCACAACCCGGACTCCATTTGGCTGGTTAACGTAAAAATGGACGCCCCCAATGCGCCCATTCCTCCGATACGCCGTTGAGCTGCCGGGTCCGGCCCTCCAGCCAGGCCCCGCAGCTCACAACCTTGAGATTGCCCCAATCGGTGTACATATCCATGATCGACCCTACCCGCCGGATAAGCAATGGAAATTGTGCCGATAACCCTTCCTTCTTGGCAGGATGAGGCCATGACACAGCTGCACGCCCTGGTGGTTTACGTTCCGGACACACACACGGAGCCGCTGCTCGCGGCAATCGGGGACGCCGGCGCGGGCAGGATCGGGAACTATTCGCACTGCGCCTTCACCTCCCCCGGCACCGGGCGCTTCACTCCGTTGCCTGGTGCCGAGCCGTTCATCGGGGCCGTGGGTGCGGGCGAGCCCGTGCCGGAAACCCGGGTGGAATGCGTTGTGGAGGAAGAGATGCTCGACGCCGTTGTGCTGGCCCTCCGCGCGGCGCACCCTTACGAGGAGCCCGCCTTTATGACCTGGCCGGTGGATGGCTGGCGACGCTAGGTGCGTGGGTCGGTAATTGTTTGAGGGTTCCTCAGGTTTGAGCCGTAATGGCCCGAGGCCGGTTTCCTTGTCTTGGAAAGGTGCCGGCCTTT
>NZ_JAMXBJ010000027.1 GCF_023913755.1 Pseudarthrobacter cellobiosi | reverse complement strand
ACCATGCCCACGATTCTCCCAGCCGCCCCTACCAGGACATGGTTATTCTGTCGGCGTTTTAAGAATTAGGGCCTGTCATTTCTGACCCACGCACCTAGGGATACAACGCCGCCGGTGACAGGCCGGGCCTGCCCTATGTGGAAACCGCTATGTGGAAACTGCGGGGAGCTCCGGCTCCGAGCTCCCCGCAGTTGGGCCGCTCTGCCCCACGATCACCGCGAGCACGCCAAGTCCCGCGTGGGCTGCCAGGACGGCGGGCAGGGAGCTGATCTGGGCTGGCGGACAGCTTGGCAGGTCCGCGGACAGCCTGGCTGCCAAAGCTTCTGCCTCAGCCGGATTCCCGAAGTGGTGGACGGCGAGGCGGGCCTGGCCGCGAGGGCGCGACGCGGCGTCCGCGGCGGCCAGCTCCTCGAGCCGGGCGACGGCCTTTGCAGCCGATCTGACCTTTTCCAGCGGCACGATCTTTCCGTCGTCGACGGCAAGGATGGGTTTGATGGCGAACATGGTCCCCAGCAGCGACGCGGCCGCGCCGATCCGCCCGCCCCGGCGGAGCTGTTCAAGGCTGGGCACGTAGAAATAGACCTTGGTTCGCGCGAACTGCTCCGCCGCCGCGGCGGCTACTGCTGTGGCGTCACGCCCTTCGGCGGCTGCTGCAACCGCTGCCTGCACACCCATGCCCAGGGCCATGCCCACAGTACCGGAGTCGAGGATTTCCACGGGGATGGTCACCCGGCTGGCCGCCAGCCGGGCCGCATCCGCGGTCCCGGACAAGCCACCGGAAATATGGATGGAGACCACGCTTTCGTAGCCCAGGCGTTCGGCGGCCAGGAAGACCTGTTCAAACTGTCCGGGTGACGGGCGGGACGTCTTGACCGACGTTCCACTGGCGAGTGCCAGCGCAATGGTTTCGGTGATGTCGTCTTCGCCCTCGCCGTAGATTTCCGCGCCCACCATAACAGGCATCGGGATGACAGTCAGGCGTCCGTCCCCTGCACAGGCATGCACCCAGTCGGCCGGCAGAGCTGAGGCAGAATCGGTCACCACCGCGGTACGGACGACGACGGCGGGCGCCGCCGGGGCTGCCGGCAGTGGCGTGCCCTGGCGCGGCGCGGGACGGAGGGCAGCCAGTCGCTCCCGAAGCCAGAGCCACGCAGCGGCGTCACGGTCGGGCAAGGGGCGCCTCCTGGTTTAGGGCCGGCCGCCGGTTGGGCCCGGCGGCCGGTGCCCCGGACTAGGCCGGGACGATGTTGACCAGTTTAGGCGCTCGCACGATCACCGTGCGGATGCCACGGCCGTCGAGCGCGCGCTGGACGTTTTCGCTGGCCAGCGCCAGTTCCCGCAGTTCGTCTTCGCCGATCCCGGGCGAGACTTCGAGGCGGTCACGGACCTTGCCCTGGACCTGGACCACCGCGGTGACCGTCTCCTGGACCAGCAGCGCTTCGTCGTGCACCGGCCAGCCGGCGTTCGCCACGGAAGCCGGGTGACCCAGGACGTTCCACATGTCCTCCGCGGTGTACGGCGCGAAGAGGCTCAGGATGACGGCGACGGCTTCCGCCGCCTCCCGGACGGCAGGATCCGCCCCGCCGGCGCCGGCGGCTGCATCTATGGTTTTGCGTGTTGCGTTGACCAGCTCCATCAGCTTGGCCACTACCACGTTGAACTTGTTGGTGTCCAGCAGCGCGGCGGCGTCCGCGATGGTGCGGTGCGTGACGGAGCGCAAGGCACGGTCACCGGCGGTCACATCGGCGCCAGGCTCGCTGGTGACGTCCTGCGCCAGGCGCCAGGCACGGGCCAGGAACTTTGCGGAGCCCGAAGGCGAAACGTCCGCCCAGTCGACGTCGTCCTCCGGCGGGGACGCGAAGATCATGGTCAAACGAACGGCGTCCACGCCGTACTTGTCCAGCTGCTCACTGAGGTCAACGCCGTTGCCCAGCGACTTACTCATGGCTTTGCCCCCGTTGAGGACCTGGCCCTGGTTCAGCAGCGCGCTGAAGGGTTCGTCGGCGTCGATCATGCCGAGGTCATGGATGACCTTGGTAAAGAAGCGGGCGTACAGCAGGTGCAGGATGGCGTGCTCCACGCCGCCCACATACTGCCCCACGGGCATCCACTCGTTGATCTTCGCCGGGTCGAACGGACCCTCGGTGTACTGCGGCGAGACAAACCGCAGGAAGTACCAGGACGAGTCCACAAACGTGTCCATGGTGTCGGTATCGCGCTTTGCCGGCCCATGGCAGTTGGGGCACTCAACGTTGACCCACGCCTCGGCGGCGGCCAGCGGTGACGTGCCCTTCGGGGACAGGTCCTCGCCACGCAGGTCCGCCGGCAGCCTGACGGGCAGCTGCTCGTCGGGGACGGGAACCTCGCCGCAGGCAGGGCAGTGGATGATCGGGATAGGCGTGCCCCAGAAACGCTGGCGGCTCAGCAGCCAGTCACGCAGGCGGAAGTTCACGAACTTCTCGCCGGTGCCCTGCTTCGCCAGGATGTCAATGGCAGCCGGGATCGCCTCTGCCTTCGGCAATCCATCAAGAACGCCCGAGTTGATGAGTGTGCCCTCCCCCGAGGTGGCCTTGCCGGAAACCGCGGGATCGTCCTCGCCCGTATCCAGCACGGCGCGGACGGAAAGGTCGAACGTCTTGGCGAAATCGAGGTCGCGCTGGTCGTGCGCGGGGACGGCCATGATGGCGCCGGTGCCGTAGTCCGCCAGGACGTAGTCTGCTGCCCAGACCGGCAGTTTTTCGCCGTTCAACGGGTTGACCGCGTAGCGGCCGGTGAAGATGCCCGTCTTTTCGCGTTCGGTGGACTGGCGTTCGATTTCGGTGAGTGCCTTGACCTGTTCGCGGTAGGCGTCCAAGGCCGCGGCGTGCTCCTCGGTGACGAGTTCGACGGCGATCGGCGCGTCGGCTGCGACAACAAAGAACGTGGCGCCGTACAGCGTGTCCGGGCGGGTGGTGAAGACGGTGACGTCCTTGGCGGGCTTGCCGCCGACGGCCTCGATCACAAAGTTGACGTGGGCACCTTCGGAGCGGCCGATCCAGTTCTTCTGCATCGCCAGAACCCGCTCGGGCCAGTGGCCGCGCAGCTCGTCCATGTCATCGAGCAGCCGGTCAGCGTACTCGGTGATCTTGAAGTACCACTGGTTCAGGGACTTCTTGGTGACGGGGGTGCCGCAGCGTTCGCAGGCACCGTTGACCACCTGTTCATTGGCCAAGACGGTCTGGTCCTTGGGGCACCAGTTGACCGGGGAGTCCTTGCGGTATGCCAGGCCCCGCTCGTAGAAGCGCTTGAACAGCCACTGGGTCCAGCGGTAGTACTCGGGGTCCGAGGTGTGCACCCGCCGGGACCAGTCCGCAGAGATCGCGTACCGCTTGAACGACGCAGCCTGGGTGTCGATATTGGCGTAGGTCCACTCGCTCGGGTGGGCATTGCGCTTGATGGCGGCGTTTTCCGCCGGCAGGCCGAAGGAGTCCCAGCCGATCGGGTGCAGGACGTCGAAGCCCTTTTGCCGCAGGTACCGGGCCACAACATCGCCCATGGCAAAAGCCTCGGCGTGGCCCATGTGCAGGTCACCTGAGGGGTACGGGAACATGTCCAGCACGTAGCGGCGCTCGCGGGAACCATCATCCACAGGCGTGAAAACCTTAAGGTCTTCCCACACCTGCGGCCACTTGGCCTCCATCGCCGCGAAGCTGTAGGCACCCTCTTCGGGTGCTACCGCTGCCACTGCTGCTGTTCCGGTCTCTGTCTCCGGCTGAACGCTCACTGCTGCCCTCTTCTGTTCTGTTGTGGCATCGGTGCTGCCACAACGGTCTGATCCCCTCTGCTGCCGGCCCGGAAACATGCCCGGACACACAAAAGCCCCTCTCCATGGAGGGGCAGCCGCGCGGCAATCCGGTTGTTTCCGGACACCGGGCGGCTAGCTAAGCAGAAGGATCTCACGCATAGGACTACTTTAGCCTACCCACTGCAGGTGGGCAGGCCCAGGCTGAAGGCCCCCGGCAGGGCGCTGCCCGGCCCGCGTGTACTTGGGCGGGCAGCCGGCTGCCACTGATATGTGGGAAGGGTTGTCAAGGGGCAGTGATGAGCGGCTCCCAACTTCTTTGGTGGGGGCCCGCTGGTTGGGGTGCCGTCCGGGTGTGGCGGTCGTGCTGGCGAGTCGTGTATTCGACTGGCAGTGTCAGACTGATATTCGCGGGTTGGGATACCGCATGACGATTGTTCGGCTGGGACGTATCGCTGTCTAAAATCGAGCGTCAACGGTTGGGCCCGTTTGCTCATAGAGGCGTCTCGAGTTGGTCCCAAAGTGCTGCCACGTCACGTCCGCCATGTGCCCGGACGGCACGTTCCTTTACCCCCCTTTACGCCGCGTTCATGCGTTCTCCCTGCTGCAGGGGCGCGGCCAGAGACCAGCACCATCCGGCGAGTTCCCTGGCGATCGCGGTGTTGGCCGTGACGGACCTTTTCTTGCGGGCTTCGAATACTTCCCATTTGTGGTGGAGCCGGTGATTGCCTTCCAGCGCGCGGATCCGGGTGGCCGGGGCGACAAGGTCCAGCTGGCGCAGCAGCCGTTCCCCGGGCCGGGAGTAGGGGCGCTGATGCTGCCAGGCTGCCTCGATGAGGAGTTTGCGGGCGTATTTGCTGCCCGCTTTCGTGATGGGTCCCTGGTGCCGGGATTGGCCCGAGGACTGCTCGCTGGGCACCAGCCCCAGGTAGGAGCCGATGGAGGAGCCGGTGAAGCGGGTCCAGTCCCCGATCTCCACGGCGAGTCCGAACCCGGTCGTGGTCTGGATGCCGCGCAGGCACATCAGTGCGTCGATCACCTGCGTGTACTGGCAGTCCTTGGCAATCGCCGCGACGCGCTGGTCAATGCGCTTCAGCTGCGCTGCGAGCAGTTCGGCCTGCTCCACATCGGTCTCGTAGGTGAACTGCAACACCGGGGAGTCAAAATGCTGCCGGTGCAGCCACAGCACATGTTCCTTCGTCCACTTGCTGTCCTTCGGGTACCTGATGCCATGCCGGAGCAGGATCGCGTTCACCCGCTGGCGGGCATGGGCGAGATTCCTTGCCGCCGTGGCCCGCAGCCGGGACAGGTCCCGCAGGTCTTCCTGATCCCGTGTCGGGACCCGCACCTGCGTGATCTGACCAAGGGCGAGCATCTCGGCGAGCAGGCGGGCGTCGCGCTTGTCCGTTTTGACCTTGTCGCCCGGGGCGCGGAGTAGCTTCGAGGACGCCGCGACCACGCAGTCGATGCCGGCCTCGCGCAGGTACCGGGCCAGGACGTATCCGGTGGGGCCGGATTCATACACCGCCTTCACCGGGGGTTCGCGGCGGCGGATCCACTCCAGCACCACCGCCGGGTCGGAGTCCAATTTCGCCTGCACCAGCTCGCCGGTATCCGGGCTCAGCGCGCAAGCAACAACAGAAATCGCGTGAACATCGAGCCCGATGAAAGTATGCTCAAACATAGCCGGGACCTCCCAAAACTCACATGTGGCACTACCATTGCAACGCTCCACGGGCCAACAATCCAAGAGCACCGTCCATGGCAACCCACCGACCCTGTGACACAGAAGGCCCCGGCCTTCACGTCACCGTCCTCGCCTCTTCCCCTGCCCGTCCGGACAAAGGCCGATTCCGCCGGGCCACAGGCCCCGCAGCGCCGCCCCGACACGAGGGACACGCGTCATATCAGGCCGGCGCTGCGCGGCCGCCCGGCGACAATGGGCCCGATCCGGACGGGCAGGGACTGAACGCCCCTCACTTCATATCGTCTAAACCGGGCGCAGGGGCGCGTGCGGGTGGGCGACGGCCCCGAGGATTTCTCCAGTTCCAGACCGGCGAGATCCTCGTAGCCAGGGCCACAGCACCGTCGAAGCGGACAGTGCCGACGGGCCCATTAGGTACCCCTGAGCCCTTCGCCAAAGAAACCCCTAGTGAGCGGTGGCTCAGGGGGTAGATCCCACCCTAGCCATGGGGGGGAAATCGGCACACAGTATTGTCAAGTCTGTGGGGAAACTAGACGGTCTCAGGTCGAGGAGCCTGATATGTATTCTTGGCGTTTATGTCCCGCACAACGTTGTGAAGGACTGCAATACTTTCACGCCTGCAAAGAACCAGCGAGACTCTAGCCATGTTTGGCTGGGTTACCCGGTTCAGCATGCAGTTCCGAATCTTGGTTCTCGCCCTTGCGGCGGGCCTTATTACTTTTGGCATCGTGAACGTTCCACATATGGCCGTGGACACCATGCCGGAGTTCGCCCCCGCGCAGGTAGAGATCCAAACTGAGGCCCTAGGCCTCTCCGCGGTTGAAGTTGAGCAGCTTATCACCGCACCGATGGAGGCAGACCTCCTCAATGGGGTCGCCTGGCTGGACGAGATCCGCTCGAAATCCGTCCCGGGGCTGTCGTCCATCGAACTGGTCTTCGAGCCCGGCACGGACCTCCTGCGCGCACGCCAGTTGGTCGCGGAAAGAATGACGCAGGCGCACGCGCTGCCTAACGTCTCATCGCCGCCGCTCATTATGCAGCCCATGTCCTCCACCAGCCGCGTGCTGATGGTCAGGATGGACTCCAAGGAGCTCTCCGGCATTGAGATGTCGGTCCTGGCCAGATGGAAAATCAAACCGCGGCTGATTGGTATCCCGGGCGTGGCGAACGTGTCCATCTGGGGCCAACGCGAACAACAGCTGCAGGTTGAGGTCACTCCGACGCAACTGCGCGACAAAGGCATTACCCTTGAGCAGCTTGTTAAGACCACAGGTAACGCGGTCTGGGTTTCACCGTTGAGCTTCCTGGAGGCTTCGACGCCCGGGACCGGCGGTTTCGTGGAGTCGCCCAACCAGCGCCTTGGCATCCAGCACGTCCTTCCCATCCGCACGCCGGCCGACCTGGCCAAGGTCAGCGTGGAGGAGACGGACCCGCAGTTGCTCCTGGGCGACATTGCCCAGGTCAAGGAAGACCACCAGCCGCTGATCGGTGACGCCGTTGTCGGGGCGGACGCTGGCCTGATGCTGGTGATCGAGAAGTTCCCCGGCACCAGCGCCCTGGAGGTCACCCGTGATGTTGAGGCGGCCCTCAAGGACATGGAGCCGGGCCTCACGGGGGTCCAGATCGATACCTCCGTCTTCCGGCCTGCGACCGGTGTTCAGGACTCCGTCAACGGCCTCGGCCTGGCGCTCCTGATCAGCCTGCTGATTGCGGTAGCACTGTTTTGGCTGCTGTTCCGGTCGTGGCGGGTCGCCGTGATCGCACTCGTGGCCATCGCCGCTACCGTCACGACGGCGTCGGTGGTGCTGTTCGCCCAAAACGCAACACTCAACGTCACCGTCCTGATGGGAGTTCTACTAGGCACGTCCGTGATCGTGGGCGACATCGTGGAAGAAATCCAAGCCCACCGACGACAGCGCGCCGTCCGCGAGGCGACGGACGCCGAGGCTACCCCGAGGTCGCGCAGCAGCTACATTGTCCGCGGGGTCCGCACACCGCTGTTACACGCATCGCTGATGATGGTGGTTGTCCTCATTCCGACGCTCTTCGTGACTGGAGTAGGCGCCTCGTTCCTTTCGCCGCTTTTCTGGTCGTTGGCGCTGACGCTGGCCGCCGCCCTGATCGTAGGCTTGTCCGTCACACCGGTATTGGCGTTTTTCCTCCTTCCGTCCAAGACCGCGACCGACAGGGAACTTCCCGCCGTCGGACGTGGGAAGGCGTACTACGACCGAGCACTGGGCGGGGTCAACTCCCGGAAGCCCCTGGCGATCGTGGCCATCGTGGTCGTGGGGATCTTTGGCGTCGCTGCCGGCTCGCAACTGGCAGGAAACCGGCCCCTCGTTCCCGCCATGCCCGACAGGACCCTGTTGGTGCAGTGGGACACCATGGCCGGGACTTCCAATGACGAAGTCCGGAGGATCGCTGCCCTGGCCTCCGATGAACTCAGGGCGCTCCCGGGAATTTCGGGAGTCGGCGGGCATGTGGGACGCGCCATCTCTGCGGATCAAGTGGTCGGCAACAGCTCTGCTGAGCTGTGGGTGTCGATCGCACGGGACGCCAACTTCGGCGAAACGGAGCAGGCGGTACGGGACGTGGTCCAGGGTTACCCGGGCATCGCGCACAACGTGCTGAACTACTCGCAACAGACCGTCGGCGACATGCGCTCCAGCCTGGAACCGGGCTTCGCGGTCCGGGTCTACGGAACGGAAATGCCGGTGCTGCGTGAAAAGGCAGAAGAGGTCCGCCAGGCCCTTCAGAAGATTGACGGTGTGAACAACCCGACCATCGACGCTGCTGCCATGACCCCGATCGTAGAGGTCCAGGTCAACCTCGAAGCTGCCCAAAAGTTCGGCATCAAGCCCGGTGACGCGAGGCGCGCCGCTGCGACACTTATGCAGGGCATCGTCGTCGGGAACCTCTTTGAGGAGCAGAAGGTGTTCGAAGTGGTTGTTCGCGGCGCGGTTGGCGTCCGGGATGACCTGACCAGCATCCGTGAGCTGCTCCTTGACGCTCCTAATGGCGGCCACGTCCAACTGGGCCAGGTCGCCGACGTTCGCATGGTCCCCAGCGAAGTTGTTATCCAGCACGATGACACCTCGCGGCGAATCGACGTTGTGGCTGACGTCAGCGGACGCCCGCTGGCAGATATCCAGCGGGACATCGAGGCGGCCATCCAACAAATCCAGTTCCCGCTCGAATACCACGCCGAGATCCCCACGAAATACAGCCAGATGCAGGCCGCAGACACCCTGGTTCATGGACTCGGAATCGCGGCCATCCTGGCTGTGCTGCTTCTGCTTCAGACTGCAGTGCGGAGCTGGAAGCTTGCCCTCGCCGTCTTCCTGACGCTTCCCGCCGCGATGGCGGGAGCAGCGGTCGCCGCATGGTTCGGGGCGGAGTCTCTGTCCTGGCTGTCGCTGACTGCGTTTGCGGCCGTGGTGGCCATCGCTGCACGTAATGCGGCGCTCCTGTCCGCGCGTGTTGACGAACTCTGGCGGGAATCCGAACAGATGTCACGCACTGACGTGGTCATGACGGCGGCCCGGGACCGGATATCGCCGATCCTGAAATCCGCCCTCATTACGTTCCTCGTGCTGATACCGCCCGCGTTCCTCGGCGGCACGGTAGGCCAGACCCTAATCGTGCCCATGCTGCTGATCATTGCCGGCGGGCTCGTGACCACAACGCTCGTGGGGCTGTTTGTGCTCCCGCTGCTCACGCTCTGGTTCGGTCCCCGCACCGAGCCGGAAGAGTGGTCAGAGGTCTACGAATCGGAAGTTCCAGTCACCCCCGTTATGCCCGAAAAGGTGGAAGTATCATGACCAGCAAAAGGACCCTGGGGCGCCTGCCCGTGGCGGCCGCTGTCTGTGCAGCACTGCTGTTTTCACTGCCCGCCTGTGCGCAACCCGCAGCCCTGGCAGAATCCGTTTCTGAAGCGCCTGCCACGGTGGAAAAGAATGCCACCACCGGCATTGCACGCATCACACTGAGCCAGCGGGCTATTGAACGGCTGGAGCTGCAAACTGACACGGTCAAACCGGGTCCAGGGGGCGCAGGCCTCCTGTTCCCTTACGCAGCGCTGCTGTACGACCCGCAGGGGAATACCTGGGTCTACATCAACGCCGAGCCACGGGTGTATGAGCGCCAGTCCGTCACCGTGACCAAAATCGAAGCGGGAGCGGTCACGGCCAGCATCGGCCCAGCCGTGGGAACGCCAGTGGTAACTGTAGCCGCGGCTGAGTTGTTCGGCGCAGAGTTCGTTACGGGCAAATGACATGCGCCGGATAGTCGCGGCAAGCCTAAGGTTCAGATCGATCATCATTGCGATGGCGGCGGCGCTGATGATGGTGGGCGGCGCCCAGCTCAGCAGTGCCTCGGTGGACGTGTTCCCTGAATTTGCGCCGCCTAAAGTGGAGGTCCAGACAGCATGCCTGGGACTTACCGCCGCTGAGGTGGAAGAACTCGTTTCGGTTCCTATGGAAGAAGCCTTCAACGGCATCGACGGCCTCCACCACATGCGATCCAAGTCGGTACCGCAGCTGTCTTCGATTGTGATGGAATTCGAGAACGGCACGGATCTGCTCACTGCCCGACAGCTTGTGTCCGAACGGATGGCGACGGTCATTCCGACGCTGCCCACCTGGGCGGCGCCGCCGGTCATGCTGCAGCCCCTGTCCTCGACCAGCCGGGTGATGAAGATCGGATTGTCCTCCGACACCCGGTCCTTGATCGAGATGTCAATGATCTCCTACTGGAACATCAGGGCCCATCTGCTCCGCGTTCCCGGCGTGGCAAACGTGGCAATCTGGGGCGAACGTCTCCAGATGCTTCAGGTCCAGGCTGACCCGGCCAAGCTGGCAGCAAACAAGGTCAGCCTGGAAACCGTCATGAGTACCACCGCCAACGCCCTCGACGCCGGATTGCTCCAGTATTCCTCCGGTGCCATGATCGGCACCGGAGGTTCCCTGGACACACCCAGCCAGACAATCGGGATCAGGCATGTCCAACCCATCGCCACACCTGCGGACCTCGCGAAGGTGGCACTGGAGGATCGTGAGGGACAGCCCCCGCTCCAGCTGGGCGACGTGGCAAATGTGGTGGAGGACCACCAGCAGCTGATCGGTGACGCCGTCATTAACGGCGGACCGGGTCTGATGCTGATCGTGGAAAAACTGCCTTGGGGCAACACCCTCGAAGTGACGCGGGGGGTTGAAGAGGCCATGAAGCAGCTCGAACCCGGCCTGACCGGAATCGCTGTGGACACGGCCATCTTCCGGCCGGCAACCTTCATTGAGGAATCCCTCGACAACCTGGGCGTCGCCCTGCTGCTCGGATGTCTACTGGTCATCCTGGTGTTGAGCGTCTTCCTCTTCCAGTGGCGGACGGCATTGGTCAGCGTGCTGGCCATCCCGTTGTCACTGGTGGCGGCGGCCCTCGTGTTGTATTGGACCGGCGGCACGATCAACACCATGGTGCTTGCGGGGCTGGTGATCGCCGTCGGAGTGGTGGTGGACGATGCCATCATCGACGTCGAGAATATCGTCAGACGGCTCCGGCACCACAGGGCCAGCGGAGCGCCCGGAAGCACCGCCAGGGTGGTGGTCAACGCCTCGCTTGAGGTCCGCGGACCGATTGTGTACGCCACGCTGATCATCGTCGCCGCCACAGTTCCGATCTTCTTCCTGGACGGGCTGACCGGGGCGTTCTTCCGGCCGCTGGCCACCTCATACACCCTCTCGGTAATCGCGTCCATGCTCGTGGCGCTGACGGTCACGCCGGCAATGGCCTACATCGTCCTGCGAAATGCCAAGCTGGAGGACCGGGATCCGCCCGTGGTCAGGGTCCTGAAACGCTGGTACGCCAACGCGCTCCGGCCCATTGTCCGCCGTCCTGTGCCCGGTTACCTGACCCTGGCAGCCGTTGGCGTCGTCGGCATTGTGGCGGCACCGCTGCTGGGCCAATCGTTGCTCCCGTCTTTCAAGGAGCGTGATTTCCTCATGCACTGGCTCACGCAGCCTGGCACGTCCAACGCCGAGGAAGTCCGCGTCAGCCAGTTGGCCTGCAGGGAACTCATGACCATCCCCGGAGTAAACAACTGCGGGTCACACACGGGACAGGCATTCAACGCCGATGAGGTGGTGGGCGTCTACTTCGGCGAGAACTGGATCAGCATTGACCCCGGGGTGGATTATGACGAAACCCTGGCAGCAGTCTCGGCAGTGGTGGACGGGTACCCCGGAATCCAACGGGACGTGCAGACGTACCTCAAGGAACGCATCCGCGAGGTACTCACCGGAACCGGTTATGCCGTCGTTGTCCGTGTGTACGGGGACGATCTGGCGACGCTGCGCCAGGAGGCTGACAAGATCAAGACCATTCTGGGCGGCATTGACGGAGCTATCGGCGCGAAGGTTGCCCTCCAGGCCAACATCCCGCAGATCGATGTGGAGGTGAACCTGGAGGCGGCGAACCGCTACGGGTTGAAACCGGGCGACGTGCGGCGTGCCGCGGCGACCTTCGTTGCCGGTGAAGAGGTCGGCGACATCTACCGGGACGGGAAGGCCTACGACGTCCAGGTGTGGAGCCCGCCGGAGGCCCGGACGAGTGTCACGAACATTGAGAGTCTTCCCCTCGATACGCCGAGCGGGCAAAAGATACGGATGGCTGATGTGGCCACGATTTCGGTCAAGCCCACGCCCAATGTCATTGAGCGTTCGGAGGGGTCCAGGCGCATCGACGTCAGCGCCAACGTCAAGGAAGGCGATCTGGCGAAGGTCGTGGAGAAGCTCAATTCCGGTATGGAATCTGTTCAGTTCCCGGTCGGCTACAGCGCGGTTGTCCTCGGCGAATACGCCGAACGCCAGGCGGCATCCCAACGGCTGCTGCTCTACTCCATTGGCGCGGTCATCGTCGTCTTCCTTCTCCTGCAGGCTGCTTTCAAGAGTTGGCGGTTGGCCACCCTGGCCATCCTGACCCTGCCGGTGGCTCTCGTGGGCGGGGTGATCGCCGCCCACCTCAGCGGCGGAATCCTGTCCCTCGGTTCGCTGGTTGGTTTCCTGACACTCATGGGGATCGCGGCACGCAATGGCATCCTGCTCATCAACCACTGCCAGCACCTGGAGCAGTACGAGGGCATGCCCTTCGGACCTGCGCTGGTGCTTCGGGGGGCTGCAGAGCGCTTGTCGCCGATCCTCATGACCACACTGGCTACTGCCTTGGCCCTGGTGCCGCTGGTGGTGATGGGGAACATCCCGGGCCACGAGATCGAGCATCCCATGGCCGTGGTGATCCTGGGCGGGCTGGTCACGTCAACGCTGGTCAACCTGTTCATCGTCCCTTCGCTGTACCTGCGGTTCGCCAAGCGCGGCCGCCGGCACGGGGCACACGAGCTGGAACCCGCGCCTGCGGTTTAGCAGATCCCACGAGTATGAAAGGCACGTGAGATGGCTTTTCGAGCACATCGTTTTACGGCATACGGGTCCGCATCGCTGCTGGCCTTCGGATCGCTGCCGGTGGTGTCGGCACCCACGGCGGCTGCCGCACCGCCGTCCCCGGAACTCTGCGGGCCAGGGTCCGCGATCAATTTTGACCGTTCGGATTTCCAGGCAACGCCCCGGATCGCTAACAAGTGGTTCCCGCTGAAGCCCGGTATGCAGTACACGACGACGGGGACCGTGACCTCTGCCGAAGGGACCAGCACACGCACTGTCGTCCATACAGTCACCGGGCTGACCAAGCTAATTGACGGCGTCAAGACCCGTGTCCTGTGGGACCGCGACTACTCGGACGGCGAACTGGTGGAATCCGAGCTGGCCTTCTTTGCGCAGACTGGAAAGGGAACGGTCTGGCTCTTCGGCGAATATCCGGAGGAATACGAAAAGTGCGAGTTCGTTGGTGCGCCCAGCACTTTCATCAGCGGGCTTGCCAAGGCCCAGGCCGGCATCGCCATGCAGGCCAGGCCCCGGACCGGCACGCCGGACTATGTCCAGGCCTATGCACCCAAGGTTGACTTCCTTGACTGCGGGACAGTGTTCCAGAAAAACCAGCACGTCTGCGTCCCGACTGGCTGCTACGACGATGTACTGGTGATCGATGAATACAACCCGCTGGAACCGCCTGAGGCAGGCCACCAGCGGAAGTTCTACTCAGCCGGAACAGGGCTGGTGAAAGTCACCGCCGTCGGCGGTCCCGACCAGGAATTCATGGACCTGGTGAAAGTGAAGAAGCTGGGCGCCGCGCAGTTCGCGGCCGTCAACACCCAAGCGCTGGAACTGGATGAGCGGGCATACTCGGTCAGCAGAAGCGTCTACGCCAAGACGCCGCGGGCCCAACTCGACGGACCCTGACTACAGTGCTGGCGGAGGGTTGGTGACCCTGGGGTCCTGACCCGAACAGACCAGGGAGGGCGGCACTCCTCGGGCCACCCTCCCTCTTCTTTGCTGTCCGGATACCGGTTCGGAGTGCCTAGCGCACGTCCTCGTCAACCCAGTCCATGGATTTGGTGACTGCCTTCCTCCACAGGCGCAGCTGCCGGTCCTGCTCGGCCTGGTCCAGCTTCGGTTCCCACCGCTTGTCCTCGGACCAGTTGGACGAGAGTTCGCCGAGGTCCTTCCAGAAGCCGACGGCGAGGCCGGCTGCGTAGGCGGCGCCCAGCGCGGTGGTTTCCACTACCTTCGGCCGGATCACCGGAACGCCCAGGATGTCCGCCTGGAACTGCATCAGCGCGTCGTTGGCAACCATGCCGCCGTCGACCTTCAGTTCAGTGAGCGGAACGCCGGAATCCGCGTTGACCGCGTCCAGCACCTCGCGGGTCTGGAAGGCTGTGGCCTCCAGCGCCGCCCGGGCGATGTGGTTCTTGTTGACGAACCGGGTCAGGCCCACGATGGCGCCGCGGGCATCCGAACGCCAGTACGGGGCGAAGAGCCCCGAGAAGGCCGGAACAATGTAGACGCCGCCGTTGTCCTCAACGGCCGCCGCCAGCGTTTCCACCTCCGGCGCGCTGCTGATCATGCCCAAATTGTCCC
Source organism: Pseudarthrobacter cellobiosi (assembly GCF_023913755.1). Lineage (GTDB taxonomy): Bacteria > Actinomycetota > Actinomycetes > Actinomycetales > Micrococcaceae > Arthrobacter > Arthrobacter cellobiosi. The sequence continues at coordinate 48,965 of NZ_JAMXBJ010000027.1, read as the reverse complement.
GGAGCCACTGAATCAGGGAACCGGTGACCGCGATGGAGCCTTCCAGCGCATAGTGCGTTGGGGCATCGCCGAGCTTGTACCCGACCGTGGTGAGCAGACCGTTCTTCGAGTGAACAATCTCCTCACCGGTGTTGAAGATCAGGAAACAGCCGGTGCCGTACGTGTTCTTGGCTTCACCGGCCTCGAACGCCGCCTGCCCGAACGTGGCGGCCTGCTGGTCACCCAGGATGCCTGACACGGGAACTTCGCGCAGCAGCTGAGAGGTGTGCACGGTGCCGTAGACCTCCGAGGAGGACTTGATGGCCGGCATCATGCTCAGCGGCACGCCGAAGATGCCCAGGATCTCCTCGTCCCAGGTCAGGGTCTCCAGGTCCATGAACAACGTGCGGGAGGCGTTGGTGACGTCCGTGACGTGCACGCCGCCGTCCACCCCGCCCGTCAGGTTCCAGAGGACCCAGGCGTCGGTGTTGCCGAAGATCAGGTCACCGGCTTCCGCTTTGGCCCGCGCGCCGTCAACGTTGTCCAGGATCCACTTGATCTTTGTCCCTGAGAAATACGTGGCCAGCGGCAGCCCCACCTTCTGCTTGAACCGCTCCGGGCCGCCGTCCTTGGACAGCTCATCCACGATGTCCTGCGTGCGGGTATCCTGCCAGACAATTGCGTTGTAGACGGCCTCGCCGGTGGTCTTGTCCCAGACGACGGCGGTCTCGCGCTGATTGGTAATTCCGACGGCGGCGATATCGTGCCGGGTCAGGTTCGCCTTGGAGAGGGCGGAAGCGATCACCTCGCGGGTGTTGTTCCAGATCTCGGCAGGGTTGTGCTCTACCCAGCCCGCCTGCGGGAAGATCTGCTCGTGCTCCATCTGTCCCGACGAAACTATGTTGCCGCTGTGGTCGAAGATAATGGCGCGGGAGCTGGTAGTGCCCTGGTCGATGGCGATTACGTATTGGTTCATGGTGACGTCCTTGTCTCTATTTTGTGTGTGGGTGTGTTTGAAATGGTTACTAACCGGCGACGGCAGGCATGATCATGGGAACCCAGAACGCCACCAGGCCGGCAAGGCTTCCTCCGACCAACGGCCCTACGACGGGGATCCAGGAGTAGGCCCAGTCACTGGAACCCTTGCCCTTGATGGGCAGGATTGCGTGGGCGATGCGGGGCCCGAGGTCGCGGGCCGGATTAATGGCATAACCCGTGGGTCCACCCAGGGATACGCCGATGCCCACCACGAGCAGTGCCACCGCCAGCGGCCCAAGGCCCGAGGGCGTCCCGCCGAACGTCAGGATGACGAAGACCAGGACAAACGTGCCGATGATTTCCGTGAGCAGGTTCCAGGGCGTGGAGCGGATGGCTGGACCGGTGGAAAACGTCGCCAGCTTGTTGGCTTCCACGGGTTCGGCATCGAAGTGCTGCTTGTAGGCGACCCAGCAAAGGACAGCACCCAGGAAAGCGCCAAGCAGTTCACCACCGAAGTAGGTGAACGTGGACGCGACATCTACCGGGACGTCCGGGGCGTACTCCTTGCTGCCCTTGACGAGTAGGCCCAGCGTGACGGCGGGATTGAGGTGGGCGCCGGATTTGGCGGCAACGAAAACACCCGCGAAGACGGCGATCCCCCACCCCCAGGTCACCATCAGGAACCCGCCGCTGTTGCCTTTCGTGCCCTTAAGGGCCACGTTGGCCACGACGCCGCAACCCAGCAGGGTGAGCATCGCCGTTCCGAAGACTTCGGAAAGAAAAACAATTCCAAGAGACATCATTGACTCCTCTATTTTCTGTTTTCGGTCCTTCGCGGGTTGAAGGACCGTTGGGCCGGAGCGCTTTGACGCCCCGGCTGCAGCCTGGTCTGCCTAGACGACCAGGCTGTGGATCTGTACGCGGTGGAATCGCTCCAGTACTTCCCGCGCATGCTTGATCTCGTCCGTCTTGGCTGTGGCATCCCAGCCCAGCGGGGCGGACAGGACGTCCGCAACCTCGACAAGAAGTTCTCCGGTGACAAGTCCACGGAAGGCGAGCGACGTACGCCTGACCAGGACATCGATGAGGTGCCCGATCTGCTCGTTCCGGGCCATGAACTCCAGCTCCCGGACGCTGAGTTCACGGGTGGAACGGAGCAGCCTGTCCGGGCCGGCATCAAGGTAGCCGACTACGTCGGCTGCCCTCGTGCCGTAGCGCGTCAGCAGGACGGCGGTGCGGTCAGCGTCCCTGCCGGCGCCCATATGCGCCTTGATCCATTTCTGGATTCCGGCGTCATCCTCGGGGAAGCCGGCGCCGCCTCCGATGGCGAGTTTCGCCGTCGAGACCTTCCGTTCCATTCCCAACTCGGCAAGCACATCATTTGCCATGTGCTCGGCCAGTGCCCGGAAAGTGGTCCACTTACCACCCACCAGGCTGAGTTCGACGGCGGTTCCTGCGCCGGGTGCCCCGGCAGCGGGGGTGCGCCGTTCAATCCGGTAGTCGCGCGAGACAAACCCCGGCTGGGTGGCGTCGTGGCGTGGCAGCGGCCGGACGCCGGAGAACGTGTAGACGATCTGGTCACGCTGCACGGTGATGTCCGGGAAGACGTGGCCGATCAGGTTGAAGAAGTACTCGATCTCCTCATCCGTGCACACTGCGTCCTGCGTCATGTCGGCAAGGACATCAGTGGTTCCCACCAGGACCCGGTCGCCCATGGGATAGATGAGGACGATCCGGCCGTCCGTGTGCTCAAAGAAGATCTCCCGGCCTTTGCAGGCCTCGAGCAGGACCGGGTGGTCCAGAACAATGTGCGATCCCTTCGTGCCGCCCATAAAGGCCGACGCCGCCCCCATGGCTTCGTTGGTCAGGTCCACCCAGGCGCCGGTGGTGTTGACGATGACGTCCGCGGTGAAATCAAACAGCTCGCCAGTCAGTTCGTCGCGGAGCTGCACCGTGGTGCCGGACTGTGTGGGCGCGGTTCCTGCACCAGTGGTTCCGTCGCCAGTGAATGCTGCGCCGCCAACACCGCCGAGCGAATGAAGTGAGAGATAGTTGCTCGCCCGGGCTGTTGAGCTTCCCGGTCCGCCGCTGCCCTGCCCGGCCTTTTCGCCATCCTGGAGCACATCGAGCGTGAGCCGCTCGGGGTTGTGGACCGAGGCGTCGAAGTAGGTGGCTGCGTATTTGATTCCGGGGTGCAGCTGCGGCAGCTCGGCGAGGGCCCGCTTGCGTCCGCGAAACTGGTGGCGTGGCACGGAGCCGCCGTCCCGGGAGAACGAGTCGTACATGCTCAGTCCCAGTTTGATCAGGAAGGCGCCGCGCTCTTTGGGCTTGCCCTGCTGTTTGTGCGTGAGGAACCGCAACGGTGCGGACAGGACGCCGGAAAAGGTGCTGAAGATCGGGATGGTGGTCTGGAGGGGCTTCACATAGTGCGGTGCGATCCGCAGGAGGCGGTTGCGTTCCACCACGGATTCCCGGACGAGGCGGAATTCCCCGTTTTCCAGGTAGCGGATGCCGCCATGAATCATGTGGGAGGACGCACCGCTGGCACCCTGGCAGTAATCGCCACGCTCCACCAGGGCCACGTCCACTCCCTGCAGGGCGAGGTCCCGGAAGGTTCCCACGCCGTTGATGCCACCACCGATGATCAATACCTTGGCGTACGGACGATTCCGCAGACCCTGCACCGATGCGCGCGGCACGGTGCTGTGGGCGGGCCTGGCTCCGCTGTGGCCGAATGTATCTTTGAGTCCCAACACTGCTCCTTGGGTTTATTGGCGTGCGGGCATCCGCCGGATGCACCGCCGTTCTTCAACTATTGTTTGGAGTAATGGAAAATGGAGTCAAGCACTATGCACAAACGTGCAGAATGGAGTCGGAATGACGCCTTCCCGGCACTCAGATGCGCTGCGGGCTGCACAGATGTATTACCTCCAGGACCTGACCATGGACGCGATCGCCCGGGAACTGCGGACGTCCCGGTCCACGGTTTCCCGGCTTCTGTCGGCCGCCAGGGACACGGGCCTGGTCCAGATCCAGATCCGCAACCCGCTGGATACGGGTCCCGAGCTCGAAAGCATGATCCGTCGCGAGTACAACGTAGACGTGCACGTTGTTCCGGTGCTGGAGTCATTGAACGAGGCGGAAACCCTGGACCGCGTGGCTATTCAGGCTGCCCGCACCATCGGCCCGCTGGTGGACTCCAATGCGATCATCGGCGTCGCGTGGGGTTCAACGCTCAGTGCGGTCAGCAGGCACCTCACGCGCAAGATCACGCACGATACCGTGGTGGTCCAGTTGAACGGCGCCGGCAACATGCACACCACCGGTATCACCTATGCGAGTGACATCATGCGCCGCTTCGGCAGTGCCTACGGCGCCCGCGTGGAGCAGTTCCCTGTTCCCGCATTCTTCGACCATGCAGCCACCAAAACCGCCATGTGGAATGAGCGCAGCGTGCAGCGCATCCTGGACTTGCAGGCCCGGATGAGCATCGCCATCTTCGGCGTTGGATCGGTGCACGCCGACTACCCGAGCCACGTCTACGCGGGTGGCTACCTGGATGAAAGCGACCTCACGATGCTGGCCCATTCAGATGTGGTGGGAGACGTTGCCACGGTCTTTTTCCGGCGTGACGGATCCTCTGACGGCATCGTCCTGAACGAACGCTCCACGGGTCCGGCGCTCTCCCAGCTGCGCCAGGTCCGGCGTCGGATCTGCGTGGTCTCCGGCGCATCCAAGATCAATGGTCTGCGGGGCGCCCTCTCCGCTGGCCTAGCCACCGACCTGATCCTGGATGAAGCCACCGCGCGCCGCCTGGTGGGCTTTGGCGGTGTCGCCTGGCCCAATGGGTAAAGTCAATGCTATGAAAACCTCACCCCGGCTCAGCCTCAACAACGGTGTGCTGATCGACCAGTTGGGATTCGGGCTGTACAAAGTTCCGGCAGCGGAAGCATCCGGCCTGGTGGCCACGGCCCTCGGCACCGGATACCGCCACTTTGACACGGCAGCCATGTACGGCAACGAAACCGGCGTGGCACGGGGGCTTGGCCCCGCCATGGATGTCGAAAGCCGAAGCGGCGGCTCCGGGGAGTCCTCGCCCGGCCTGCGGCGCGAGGACGTCTTCATCACCACGAAGGTCTGGAACGATGACCAGGGATACGACGCAACCCTCCGTGCCTTCGATACCTCCATGGTCAACCTCGGCCTGGACTACGTGGACATGTACCTGATCCACTGGCCCTGCGCCAAGCGGGATCTGTTCACCGACACCTACCGCGCCCTCGAAACGCTCTACCGCGAAGGCAAAGTCCGGGCCATCGGTGTCTGCAACTTCCAGCCCGCGCACCTGGACCGTCTGCTCGAGAGTGCCGAAGTGGTGCCCGCCGTGAACCAGATTGAACTGCACCCTTGGCTCCAGCAGGCCGAACTCAGGGACAAACACCACACCCTGGGCATCCGGACGGAAGCCTGGAGCCCCCTGGGGCGCGGACACGTACTGTCGGATCCCGTGGTCCTGGCCCTGGCCGCCGAACACGGCAGGACAGCGGCCCAGATCATTCTTCGGTGGCACATCCAGCTGGGGAACATCGCCATTCCGAAGGCAAGCTCCGAATCGCGGATCAGGGAAAACCTGGACGTCTTTGGCTTTGAACTTTCAGACCGCGACATGGCAGCCCTTGCCGAGCTTGACCGCGGTCAGCGCACGGGATCCCACCCCGACAACGTCAACTAGGACCGAGGGTCATGAAAACCGCCGATCAACAGCCATCCCCTGCGCCCTCCTTCTTCAGCGCCGGGCTGGCGGCCCGCACCCGGGCCGCCGACATCGTGATTAACGGCACCGCCGTGGCGTACTGGACCTACGAACCCGTCCAGGCCTCACCTGATAGCCGCACCATCCTGGTCATCCACGGTTTCCGCGGCGATCACCACGGCCTGCTCCGCGTGGCAGACCAGTTGCCGGAAATGCGCATCATCATGCCGGATCTGCCAGGGTTCGGCAGCTCCGCCGCGTTCGCCTCCGGGAAACATTCGGTGGAGCAGTACGGCACCTTTGTCACCGACTTTATGGCGGCGCTCGGCCTCGGCCCGGACACCGTGCTGCTGGGGCACTCCTTCGGCTCGATCGTCGCCGCCCATTGTGTCGCAACCCACCCGGGCACCGTCACACCGCTGATCCTGATCAATCCGATCGCCGCGCCCGCCCTGGAAGGCCCCAAGGGGATCATGACCAAGCTGGCTGTCCTCTACTACCGGCTGGCGGCCCGGCTCCCCCGCCCGCTGGGACTGGTCCTGCTGCGCAGCCCGCTGATCGTCAGGGTAATGAGCGAGGCCATGGCCAAGACGGCCGACAAAGAGCTGCGCCGCTTCATCCACGGCCAGCACCATGCCTACTTCAGCGCGTTCGCTAACCGGGAAAGCCTCCTCGAATCGTTCACGGCGTCGGTCAGCGCCCATGTTGCCGAGGTTGCCGGGAAGCTGAACCTGCCGGTGCTCCTGGTCGCCGGCGAAAAAGACGAGATTGCCACCCTGCCGGACCAGCACCGCCTCGCCGCGCTCCTCCCCGACGGCGTCCTCAAAGTCATTCCCGGCGTCGGCCACCTGATCCACTACGAAACGCCCGGCCCCGCCGCCGGCTTCATCCGCAGCTTCCTTAAGGACCACCCCGCGTGAAGATTGTCATCGATGCACGATTCACCCGGACCGACCATCACGACGGCATCAGCCGATACGGAGCCAGCCTCATCGCCGCCACGGCGAAGTTGGCCGACGTTTCCATGCTCATCAGCGACACGCGCCAACTGGCGCTGCTCCCGGATGTTCCGTACACGTTGGTCAACAGCCCGTTGTCCCCGCGGGAGCTGTTCGTGGCCCGCAGGATCAACCCGCTCGGCGCCGATGTTGTGGTGTGCCCCATGCAGACCATGGGCAGCTGGGGGCGCAAGTACGGCCTGGTCCTGACCCTGCACGACCTCATCTACTACGAGCACCCCGCTCCCCCGGGATTCCTGCCGGCACCCGTCCGCGTGCTCTGGCGGCTCTACCACAAAGCGTTCTGGCCGCAACGCGTCCTCCTCAACCGGGCGGACACCGTGGCCACCATCAGCCGGACCACGGAAGCGCTGATGGCCAAGTACCGGCTCACCAAAAGGCCGGTGCGGATCATCAGCAACGCCCCGCAGCCCGCCCAGGAACCGCGCGACCCTGCCACCGGGGCGGACCATTCGCTGGTGTACATGGGCTCGTTTATGCCCTACAAAAACGTTGAAACAATGGTGGCCGGCATGTCCGAGCTGCCTGATTTCACCCTGCACCTGCTGAGCAGGATCACCGCCGAGCGCCGGGCCGAGCTGGAGATCATGGTGCCGCCGGCTGCCACGGTGGTCTTCCACAACGGGGTCACCGATGACGAATATGCCGTCCTGCTCAAACGTGCCACCGCGCTGGTGAGCCTCTCCCGCGCCGAAGGCTACGGTCTTCCGCTGGTGGAGGCCATGGCCCTCGGCACGCCGGTCATCGCCAGCGACATCCCGATTTTCCGCGAGGTGGGCGGCGACGCGGCAACCTACGTTGATCCCGCATCACCGGCAGAGTTCGCCGCGGCCGTGCAGAAACTGCGGGACGACGCTCACTGGCAACAGGTGTCCCGCCGTTCCGTGGCACGTGCGCAGGAGTTCAGCTGGGACGAATCCGCGCAGCAGCTGGTGGACGTGGCCCACGACATCATGGCGCGGCGCAGCCGCTGACTGACGCCGCCAAAGGAAGCCGCTAGAGGACGTCCACACCGTCCAGCCTGACCTGGACCGGTTCCGTGCTCCTCTTGGCGGCGGCCGCAGCCTTTGTTGCACGCAACACGCGGGTGACAGTGGCTGCCTGCCCGTACGCAAAGAACAGCAGGGTCCGCGCGTCCTCCCCAGCCCCCGCGGCACCCCCGGCACCCCCGGCGGCCCCTGGACCGGTGAGGACAAGTGGCGCCGGGCCTGCGGTCCGCAGCGCCACTCCGGCGGCGGCCAGCTCCTTCTCCACGGTCCCGGAAAAATGTACGACGGCGGCCCGTGGGCCGGTGACCGAGGCAATCCTGACCGCCGGCGGCAGCTGGAGTTCCATCCGGAGTTCCAGCTCGCGCCGGGCGTACCCGGCCGGGTCCCACCGCAGCAGCGCGCCAACAGCAACACTTTCCGTCGCGGTGATGACCACCAGCCCGCCGTCGGACGCCGGGCGTACCAGGGCTGCGGCGTTGAACCAGCGGCGCACGGTGTCCTCCCCGGCGCGGAGGTTCTCCCGGCGGAGCAGGGAGTCGCCGTCGAGGAGCAGCGCCGCAGCGTAACCGCCCTCCGCTACGGGTTCGGCCCCGACGGTGGCCACCACCAAGGCCTTAGCGCTGCCAACACCGGCTTTGATGTTGCCGCCCGAGGACGTAATGACGGCTTTTCCGGGGAACGCCCTGCCCAGCTCTTCGGCTGTGCGCAGGACGCCGGTGGCGCCCTTTCGGAGCTTGTGCCCCGTGCAATGGGCACACTGCCACTCCGGTGCCGGCGTGGAACACCAGCGGCACTGCGGGATCGCAGAGCTGCCGCTGGCTCCGGCCAGGGCAAGCGGACCCTGGCAGGCCTGGCAGCGGGCGGGTTCGCGGCACGTCTCACAGACGAGCGACGGCGCGTAGCCGGCGCGGGCCACCTGCACCAGGACGGGCCCACGTTCCAGTCCTTCCTTGGCGGCGCGCCAGGCGGCACCGGGAAGCCTGGCAACCAGTGCCAGGGGATCGCGCTCCTGCTCGAAGCTGTCCGCTGTGTTCAGTACCCGGGGCACGGTCCGTCGTGCAAACGCCCGATCGGCCTCTACGGGCATGGCCCAGCCGGCCTCCACCAGCCGCTGAAGTTCCGTGCTCCTGGCATGACCCGCCATCAGGCAGGCGGTGCCTTCCTGGTCCGCGCGCAGCAACAGCACGTCGCGGGCATGGGCGTACGGGGCACGCTGTTCGATGTGAAGGTCATCGCCGTCGTCCCAGCAGGCAACAAAGCCCAGATCCTGAACCGGGGCAAACGCTGCAGAACGCGTGCCGATGGCTACGCGCGCGGACCCGGCCAGGAGGCGCAGGAAGTTCCGGTAGCGGGGGGTGGGCCCGTCGTCTGATGTCAGGCGGGCAATATCCTCGGCAGGCAGCACCTCCAGGAGCGCCATTTCGAGCTGGTCCAGGTCCCGGTAGTCCGGCACCACCACCACGGCGCCGCGGCCGGAGGCACGGACTGCTGCCACGGCCGTTGCTATCAGGTGCGGCCATGCTGCCGGGCCGAATCCCTGGAGCGCGTTGAAGACCGCCCGTGGAGATCCGCCGTCCCGCAGGTGGCGGACAAATGCCGGGCCGTTGCGGTACCCGGTCCAGTCTGCTTCAGTCCCGGCGGGGATGTCCGGGCCGGTCGAGGCCCCGGCGTCGGCGAGCGGATCCGGTGCCGCAGGCTCTGCTTCGGGGGGCGAGAGGAAGTCCTTCTCGAGCCTCGCCATGCGCGGAGGCACCGCAACGCGAAGCACGTCACTGACGGTCCCCGCATACCGGGCCGCGACGGCGGACACCAGGTCCCGGACAGCCGGCGTCAGGACGACGACGGGAGAGACCACCTTCTGCAGGGGCACCAGGGTGTGGCCGGCGTCGGATTCTTCAGTCCGTTCAATGATGAACCCGGACAGGTCCTGGCCGTTGAAGCTGACCTTTACCCGGACGCCGGCCTGTGCGGCCCCGTCCAGTTCGGCCGGCACGCTGTAGTCGAAGGGCCGGTCCAGATGCGGCAGCGGCGTCTCCACGAGGACTCTGGCCACCGGAAGGTGCGCCGCCAGCGGGGGCCCGGACGGCCTGGCCTTCGCCGGGAAGCCCTGCAGCAGCGACAACTGGACGGCGCCGGGAGGGACAGACTCATCAGAGGCCATGGCGGACTGGCCTACGCGTTGAAGAAGGCCTTCAGGTCCTCCACCCGGTCCAGGCGCTCCCAAGTGAAGTCGGGATCGTCACGGCCGAAGTGACCGTGCGCCGCCGTCTTGGCGTAGATGGGGCGCTTGAGGTCCAGGGCGTCGATGATGGCACGCGGGCGGAGGTCGAAGATCTCTGCGATGGCGGCGCTGATCCTGGCCGGGTCCACCGTCTCGGTGCCGAAGGTCTCGACATACGTGCCCACGGGACGGGCCTGGCCGATGGCGTAGGCAATCTGGATCTCGGCACGCTTTGCCAGTCCGGCCGCCACGACGTTCTTGGCAACCCAGCGCATCGCGTAGGCCGCGGAACGGTCCACCTTGGACGGGTCCTTGCCCGAGAAGGCACCGCCGCCGTGGCGGGCCATGCCGCCGTACGTATCGACAATGATCTTGCGCCCGGTCAGGCCGGCATCACCGACGGGCCCGCCGATGACAAACTCGCCTGCCGGGTTCAGGATGTTGGCAGCCCGGGAAATGTCCAGGTTGGCTGAAGCTAAAACGGGCTCAATGACGAAGGAGGCGAGGTCCGCGCGCAGGCGGTCCAGGCTAGTGCCTGCGGCGTGCTGGCTGGAGATGACGACGGTTTCCACGGAAACCGGCACGTCCTTGTCGTAGCCGATGGTGACCTGGGTCTTGCCGTCGGGGCGGAGGTAGGACAGTTCGCCGGACTTGCGCACCTCGGTGAGGCGTTCGGACAGGCGGTGCGCGATCCAGATCGGCACCGGCATGTAGGACGGGGTTTCGTCGCTCGCGTACCCGAACATCAGGCCCTGGTCGCCGGCACCTTGGAGGTCGTAGTCGTCCTCCTGGCGGCCTTCGCGGGCTTCGAGGGAGTTGAAGACACCCCCGGCGATGTCGTTGGACTGCTGTCCGATGGAGACGGAGACGCCGCAGCGGGCACCATCAAACCCGTTGGCTGAGGAGTCGTAGCCGATGCCGAGGATGGTTTCCCGGACGATCTGCGGAATTTCGACGTAGGCGTCGGTAGTGACCTCACCGGCTACATGGACCAGGCCGGTGGTGGCCATGGTCTCCACGGCGACGCGGGACTCGGGATCCGCGGCGAGAAGTGCATCCAGGATGGCGTCACTGATCTGGTCGCAGATCTTGTCCGGGTGGCCTTCAGTGACCGACTCGGACGTGAAGAGCCGGAGGGCGGAGGGCGTGGCCCCGTGGGCGTGGGGAATGTGCAGCGGTAAAGTCACTCAACTACCTTACTGGTTGGGAATCGGACGTCCGGCGGCGTGTGTCCCCGTGCTAAGGAAACGGTGCGTGGCTTTCGGTCAGGCGCGTGGCGAAACGTGGCTCAGCTCATAGCCGATCCGCGTGATGACGGCGGCCGAAACCTCTGTTTTGGTTCCGGCGGCCAGTTGTGGTTCGGCGCCGGAGCGGGCAAGGATGACTACCGAGTTGCTGTCCTGGCCAAAGACCTTGTCCGATCCCACATGGTTGACCACCAGGAGATCGCAGCCCTTGCGCTTGAGCTTTGCCTCCGCGTAGGTCAGGACGTCGCCTTGGCCGTCACCGGTCTCTGCTGCGAAGCCCACTATCAGTTGGCTGCGGCGGCTGGCCTGGTTTTCGGGAGCGTGGTCCCGGACCTCGACCAGTTCCTGGAGGATGTCCGGGTTCCGGACCAGGGAAATGACGGGGTCAGCGGTGTCATCACGTTTTTTGATCTTCGTGCCGGAGATCTCCGCTGGGCGGAAGTCCGCCACGGCCGCAGCCATGATCACGACGTCGGAATCCGCCGCGGCTGCCAGCATGGCCTCGCGCAACTCCAGGGCGGTCTCAACGGTCACCACGTCGACCCCGGCCGGCGCCGGGACCTCCATATGGGCGGCGACCAGGCGAACCGTGGCACCCGCGTTGCGGGCGGCGACGGCCAGCGCCACGCCCTGTTTACCAGAGGACCGGTTGCCCAGGAAACGGACGGGGTCCAGCGGTTCCCGGGTTCCGCCTGCACTGACTGTGACGGTCCGCCCGGCCAGCGGAAGCTGGTAATCGGACTGACCCTGGGCAAGTGCCATGGCGGCGTCGAAGATTGCTTCGGGCTCAGGCAGGCGGCCGGGACCGGAGTCCGTGCCGGTGAGCCGGCCGCTGGCCGGTTCGAGGACCGCGACGCCCCTGCTTCGCAGCGTTTCAACGTTGGCGCGGGTGGCGGCGTGCTGCCACATCTCCGTGTGCATGGCGGGGGCAAAGAGTACCGGGCCGCTGGCCATGAGCAGCGTGTTGGTGAGGAGGTCGTTGGCCTGTCCGGTGGCCGCGCGCGCCAGCAGGTCCGCGGTCGCGGGCGCCACCACAATGAGGTCCGCCTCATGGCCAAGCCTGACGTGGTTGACCTGGTGCACGTCGTCGAAGACGCTGTTGCTGACCGGGTTCCCGGACAGTGCCTCCCACGTGGCGACACCCACAAAGCGGGTGGCTGCCTCAGTGGGAATCACCGTGACATTGTGGCCGGCTTCAGTAAAAAGCCGGAGGAGCGATGCGACCTTGTAGGCCGCAATCCCTCCCCCGACTCCGAGGACTATGCGCACGTGACCTCCGTCAACAGGGCAGTCTGAACTTACTCTGCGGCTTCGATCGGCGTGGAAACGAGCTTGCCTTCGTTGATTTCGCGCAGGGCGATGGACAGCGACTTCTCGTTCAGCTTGGTGTCGACCAGGGGGCCGACGTACTCGAACAGGCCCTCGTGCAGCTGGGCGTAGTAAGCGTTGATCTGACGTGCACGCTTGGCACCGAAGATCACCAGGCCGTACTTGGAATCAGCTGCCTTAAGCAGTGAGTCGATCGGCGGGTTGATGATGCCTTCAAGGTTCGTGGACACGAATTCTCCAAATTCTAACGGGCTGGCTGGTACCGGCTACTAGTGCGGGTGCGGGGTCAGCCCCATGAGTGAAACAAGCTCGTCCGCTGCCCGGCGAACGTCATCATTGATGACGGTGTGGTTAAACTCCGGTTCAGCGGCAAGTTCCAGTTTAGCTGTTTCCAGCCGCTGCTGCTGCTCCTGCTCAGTTTCCGTGCCGCGACCCACCAGTCGGCGGACCATTTCGTCCCAGCTGGGCGGCGCCAGGAACACAAACTGGGCGTCAGGAACGGCCTGCTTGACCTGGCGTGCACCCTGCAGATCGATCTCCAGCAGGACGGACCTGCCGGCGGCGATGGCCTCGTCCACGGAACTCCGCAGGGTGCCGTAGGTGTTCTGGCCGTGGACTACGGCCCACTCCAGGAACTCGCCGGCTGCAACGAGCGATTCGAACTCTTCCTTGGACTTGAAGAAGTAGTGGACGCCATCCTGCTCACCGGGCCGCGGAGCGCGGGTGGTGGCCGATACGGAAAGCCAGACTTCGGGGTACTTGTCCCGGATGTAGGTGGACACGGTGCCTTTGCCAACAGCCGTCGGACCAGCGAGGACTGTCAGTCCCGGTTTCTTGCTCACGTATTCCTTTACGGCGGAGTTTGGGTGCGGGCGCCTCTAGGAACGCCCTATTTCTCGTCTATAAAATCTACCAGCGCCTGGCGCTGGTGAATGCCCAGGCCGCGGAGCCGGCGGGAGGCCGCTATGCCCAGCTGCTCCATAATGGCGGCAGCCCTGACTTTTCCAATACCCGGCAGAGCCTCCAACAGCTCCACCACGCGCATCCGGGCCAAGGCGTCGTCCGCTGCGGCGGCGTCAAGGAGGTCCGCGGCCGATGTCTTGCCATTCTTGAGGCGATCTTTCGCGGCCGCCCGGGCGGCCCGGGCGGCGGCCGCCTTGTTCAGGGCGGCCGCGCGTTCCGAAGCGGATAAGGGTCGCAGGCTCATGGAGGACACCCCCGGATTCATCGGCTGAGTCCAAGGCGACCGCCATTGGACTTGTCCTGAAACCTACCCCTTGGCGGGCGGTGAATCAATGGATGCCGCCATTAGGCACCTATTCGCCGAGGAGCCCAACAAGCGTGCGCAACGCAGCGTTGCGGAGACCTTGGGTCCCTGGACCGGCAGCCAGGATATCCCTGCTGGACGTCCCCAGGACCTGCGGGTACGCGGCCCCGAAAGTCCGGCGCAGGTCCGCAGGGGTTGCACCCTGCGCGCCCAGTCCGGGGGCGAGGATCGGTCCCCGGACCGCCGGAAGGTCCAGGTGCAGGTCAGTCAACGCTGATCCCACGGTGGCGCCGACGACGAGTCCAACGGACCCCAGGCTGCCGGCATAACGGCTGTTCTCTGCCGCTGCCGCCTCGACGATCCGCCGGGCCACCGAGTCGGCTCCGCCCACATGCTGCACGGAAGCGCCCTCCGGATTGGAGGTCAGCGCCAGGACAAAAACGCCGCGGCCGTTGTCCGCGGCCAGGTCAAGGGCCGGGCGGAGCGACTCAAACCCCAGGTACGGGCTGAGGGTCACGGAGTCGGCCGCCAGGGACGAGCCGTCCCGCAGCCAGGCGTCCGCGTAGGCAGCCATCGTGGAGCCGATATCGCCCCGCTTGGCGTCGGCGATGGTGAGGACCTGTGCCTGCGCTGCCGCGGCCAGGACCTCTTCAAGGACTGCCATCCCGGCCGAGCCGTGGCGCTCGTAAAGCGCCACCTGCGGCTTCACCGCGGCAGCGAGCGAACCGACGGCCTCCAGGACCGTCAGCGAGAACCGCCTCAGCCCTGCGGCGTCGTCGGCCAGTCCCCAGTCGTTCAGGAGTGCCGGGTGCGGGTCAATACCCACGCACAGCGGCCCGCGGGACGCCATGGCCGCCCCGAGCCGGGAGCCGAAGGACTCCCGGCCGGCGGGGCTTGATGAGGTGGAACCGGCCTCAGGCATGCTGCGAAACCGCAGACTCGGCCGCCGCGTTCTCCGCAGCTGCCTTCTGGGACGCCACCAGCGCAGCGGCGTGCTCCTGCAGGCTGGTCACTGACCACTCGTAGGTGCGCATGGCCTCGATGGCCTGCACCGCGGCGTTGAACTCTGCCACCGTGGTGATGCAGGGGATGCCGATGGAGGTCGCGGCGGCGCGCAGGGCGTAGCCGTCGCTGCGGGCTTCGCCGCCGGAGGGCGTGTTGAAGACCATGTCGATCTCGCCGGCGATGACGAGGTCTGCGATGGTGCCCTCGCCTTCGGCGCTGCTGCCCTCGGCGACCTTGCGGACCGTGCTGGCCTGGATGCCGTTGCGGCGCAGGACGTCGGCGGTGCCGCCGGTGGAGACGATCTCAAAGCCGAGGTCCGAGAGGCGCTTGACGGCCATGATGACCGCCCGCTTGTCCCGGTTGGCCACGGAGACGAAGATCTTGCCTTCGGTGGGCAGGGCATTGTTGGCGGCTGCCTGGCTCTTGGCGAAGGCGGTGTCGAAGTGCTTGTCGATGCCCATGACTTCACCGGTGGACCGCATTTCCGGCCCGAGCAGCGAGTCCACAACCTTGCCTTCCGGGGTGCGGAAGCGGCTGAACGGAAGCACGGCTTCCTTGACCGAGACCGGAGCGTCGAGCGGCAGCGTGGAGCCGTCACCGGTTTCCGGCAGCATCTTGTAGGCGGTCCGGAGCTGGTGGATGGTGACACCCGTGCCGATCAGCGCGGCGGCCTTGGCCATCTGGACGCCCGTGGCCTTGGAGACGAACGGCACGGTGCGGGAGGCACGCGGGTTCGCTTCGAGCACGTAGAGAACGTCCGAGGCCAGCGCGAACTGGATGTTGATCAGGCCGCGGACGCCCACGCCCTCGGCGATGGCGCGGGTTGCCGTGCGGACACGCTCGATCACGTTGTTGCCCAGGGTGATGGGAGGCAGGACACACGCGGAGTCGCCGGAGTGGATACCGGCCTCCTCGATGTGTTCCATGATGCCGCCCAGGTACATGTCGGTGCCGTCGAAGAGCGCGTCGACGTCGATTTCGACGGCGTCCTCCAGGAAGCGGTCGATCAGCACCGGGTGGTCCGGGGTAATTTCCGTGGCGTTGGCGATGTACCGGGAGAGGTTCGGCTCGTCGTAGACGATTTCCATACCGCGGCCGCCGAGCACGTAGGACGGGCGGACCAGGACGGGGTAGCCAATCTCGTCGGCGATTTTCTTTGCGTCCTCGAAGGACACCGCGGTGCCGTTCTTCGGGGCGATCAGTCCGGCGTTGTCGAGTACGCGGGAGAACTCCCCGCGGTGCTCGGCGAGGTCGATCGCTTCCGGTGACGTGCCAAGGATGGGGACGCCGGCGTCGGCCAGCTGCTGTGCAAGCTTCAGCGGCGTCTGGCCACCGAGCTGCACAAAGACACCCATCACGCCGCCGGTGCGTTCCTCTGCGGCGATGACCTCGAGGACGTCCTCAAGGGTCAGCGGCTCGAAGTATAGGCGCGTGGAGACGTCATAGTCCGTCGAGACGGTCTCCGGGTTGCAGTTGACCATAACGGTCTCATAGCCGGCCTTGCGCAGCGCCATGGAGGCGTGGACGCAGGAGTAATCGAACTCGATGCCCTGGCCGATGCGGTTGGGACCGGAGCCGAGGATCAGGATGGACGGCTTGGAGTGCAGCGCAATCTCGTCCTCCTCGTCGTAGGACGAGTAGTGGTACGGGGTGTAGGCGGCGAACTCGGCGGCGCAGGTATCCACCGTCTTGTAGACCGGACGGATCCCGAGCGCCTGCCGCACACCGCGGACCACGGCTTCGGAGTTGTGCGTGAGGGAACCGATCTGCTCGTCCGAGAAGCCGTGGCGCTTGGCGCGCTTGAGCATCTCCACGGTCAGGGCTCCGGCCTGGCGGATCTCATGGGAGATCTCATTGAGCAACTGGAGCTGGTCCAGGTACCAGGGGTCGATCTTGGTGGCTTCGAACAGCTGTTCCACGGTGGCGCCGCCGAGCAGGGCACGCTGGACCTGGTGCAGGCGTTCGGTGGTGGGCCGCTTGGCCTTCTCGATCAGCTCCGGGACTTCCCACTCGGGGACGGAGGTGAAGTCCAGCTGCGATCCCTTCTGCTCAAGGGAGCGCAGCGCCTTCTGCAGGGCCTCGGTGAAGTTGCGGCCCATGGCCATGGCTTCGCCCACGGACTTCATGGTGGTGGTGAGGGTGTCGTCGGCGGCCGGGAACTTCTCGAAAGCGAAGCGCGGGACCTTGACCACCACGTAGTCCAGGGTGGGCTCGAACGACGCCGGGGTCTTCTGCGTGATGTCGTTCGGGATCTCGTCCAGCGTGTAGCCGAGGGAGAGCTTGGTGGCGATCTTGGCGATGGCGAAGCCCGTGGCCTTGGACGCCAGGGCGGAGGACCGGGATACACGCGGGTTCATCTCGATGACCACTACCCGGCCGGTGTCCGGCTCGATGGCGAACTGGATGTTGCAGCCGCCGGTGTCCACGCCCACCTCACGGATGACGGCGATGGAGATATCGCGTAGCCGCTGGTATTCGCGGTCCGTCAGGGTCAGTGCGGGCGCCACGGTGATGGAGTCGCCGGTGTGCACGCCCACGGGGTCGAAGTTCTCGATGGAGCAGACCACCACGACGTTGTCGTTTTTGTCGCGCATCATCTCAAGCTCGTACTCCTTCCAGCCGAGGATGCTCTCTTCAAGCAGCACCTCGGACGTGGGGCTGTACTGCAGGCCCTGGCCCACGATGCGGCGGAGGTCATTCTCGTTGTAGGCCAGGCCCGAGCCGAGGCCGCCCATGGTGAAGGAAGGCCGGACCACCATGGGGTAGCCGAGGTCCTCGGCGGCGGTGAAGGCCTCGTCCATGGTGTGGATGATGTGGCTGCGGGCCGATTCGGCGCCGCAGCGTTCCACCACGCCCTTGAACTTTTCGCGGTCCTCGCCGAGCTCGATGGCGGCGATGTTCGCACCGATGAGTTCCACGTTGTACTTGGCCAGCACGCCGTTCTTGTCCAGCGCGATGGCTGTGTTCAGCGCGGTCTGCCCGCCCAGGGTGGGCAGGATCGCGTCCGGGCGCTCCTTGGCGATGATCTTCTCCACCACCTCAGGGGTGATGGGTTCGATGTAGGTGGCGTCGGCGAACTCGGGGTCCGTCATGATGGTGGCCGGGTTCGAGTTCACCAGGATGACCCGCAGGCCCTCCTCCTTGAGGACACGCAGTGCCTGGGTGCCGGAGTAGTCGAACTCCGCGGCCTGGCCGATGACGATCGGGCCGGAACCGATGACCAGGACGCTCTTAAGGTCAGTTCTCTTGGGCATTACTTCTTGTCCTCAGTCTTGGAATCGGTGGTGTTCTCTGAGCCGGTTTTGGTGACGGCCATCAGGTCGATGAAACGGTCAAACAGGTAGGCGGCGTCGTGCGGGCCGGCTGCGGCTTCCGGGTGGTACTGCACCGAGAAGGCGGGGATGTCCAGGCACGCGAGGCCTTCGACGACGTCGTCGTTGAGGCTGATGTGGCTGACCTCGACACGGCCGTAGCGCTCCTCGGGAGCCTGTGTGGCGCCGTCGAGCGGTGCGTCCACGGCGAAGCCGTGGTTCTGCGAGGTGATCTCCACCTTGCCAGTGCGGCGGTCCAGGACGGGCTGGTTGATGCCGCGGTGGCCGTAGCGGAGCTTGTAGGTGCCGAAGCCCAGGGCGCGTCCCAGGATCTGGTTGCCGAAGCAGATGCCGAAGTACGGCAGCTTCTCGTCCAGGACGGAGCGCAGCAGTTTGACCTGGGCGTCAGCCGTGGCGGGGTCTCCGGGGCCGTTGGACATAAAGAAGCCGTCCGGGTTGACGGCCTTGACGTCCTCGAGGGTGGAGGTTGCCGGCAGGACATGGACCCGGACGCCGCGCTCGGCGAAGCGGATGGGGGTCATGGCCTTGATGCCGAGGTCGATCGCGGCAATGCTGAAGCGCGGCTCGCCGTCCCAGCCGTGGTCCTGGGGATCCACCACATAGGCTTCGCTGACGCTGACTTCCTCGGCCAGGCGGGCGCCTTCCATCGGGGCGCTGGCCAGGACCGAGTCAAGGAGCTCCTTGTCCGTGGCCTTGGCGGCCGCACCCGAGAAGATGCCGGCGCGCATGGTCTTGTGCTCGCGCAGGTGTCGGGTGATGGCGCGGGTGTCCACGCCCTGGATGCCGACGATCCCCTGCTCGATGAGTTCCTCGTCCAGGGAGCGTTCGGAGCGCCAGTTGGAGGGGCGGCGAGCGGCGTCGCGGACGATGTAGCCGGCCACCCAGATGCGCCGGGATTCGGCGTCGTCGCTGTTCACACCCGTGTTGCCGATGTGTGGCGCCGTCTGCACCACCAGCTGGCGGGCGTAGGAAGGATCGGTAATGGTTTCCTGGTAGCCGGTCATACCGGTGGCGAACACGGCCTCGCCCAGGGCAGTACCCTGCGCGCCGTAGCTGGTGCCGCGGAACATCCGGCCGTCCTCCAGGACGAATACCGCCGGTGTGGGAACTGTGGTGGAAAGGGCTGCTGGTGCCGCGGTCTCTGCTTTTGCTGTCGCTGTTTCTGTCACTGTCTTACTTTCCACTCTGGGGATCCTGGGAATGTTCCTGGGGGGCTGCGGCGATCAATTGCTGAAGGGAGTCATAGAGGGCGTCTTTGTCGGCGGCCCGGCGGGTCCGGAAACCCGTGTCGAGTTCGTGGGTCCCGAGGTCCCAGGTGAGGACCAGGAGGCCGTCCTTTTCAACGAACTTGCCGGCCATTCCGCTTTCCTGCCGGACGGCGGTGAGGCTTCCTGCCGGGATGTAGAGCGCCGGGGCACCCGTTCTGTCGAAGAGGACGCCGTGCGGGTACACGCTGAGAACGGCATTGGTCCGGATGCCAAGCCTGTGGACCGCGATCCGGTCCAGCCAGTCTCCGGCGGTGGTGGACGCAACGTACTGGCCGTCGGCCCCGGCGAGGGGCACCCCGGGCGCCTCGGGCACGTCGGGCAACCGGCCGACGTCGGCCTGCCGCCTGAGTCGGTTGCGCCAGCCTACCCAGATCATCAGCAGGACAACAGCGATGAGCACCGTCGTGATGAGGCCGGTGAGTAGTTTGGTGTCCATCAGGAGGCGCCTGCCGCAGACGCCGCCGGTTCGCGGTACGGCGTGTTGAGCTTTCCGTCCAGGACGGTGGGGTGGCCCTTGTAGAAGGTGGACACCACCTTGCCCGGCAGCTCCAGGCCGGCGAACGGGGAGTTGCGGCCCATGGTTGCCATCGTGGCAGGGTCAACGGTCCAGCGTGCCGCCGGGTCCACCAGGATCATGTTGGCGGGTTCGCCGGCGTCCAGGGGACGGCCCTGGTCCGCCACTCGGCCGATCTGCGCCGCCGCGGTGGAGGTCACGCGGGCGAAATCGGCCCAGGTCATGAGGCCGGTTTCGATCATGGTGTGCTGGACCACGGACAGAGCGGTTTCCAGCCCGGTCATGCCCATGGCGGCCTGTGCCCACTCGCATTCCTTGTGCTCGCTCGGGTGCGGGGCGTGGTCGGTGCCCACCACGTCGATGGTGCCGTCAGCCAGGCCGGCGCGCAGTGCCTGTACATCTGCATCTGTCCGCAGCGGCGGGTTGACCTTGTAGACGGGGTTGTAGCTGCGGACCAGGTCGTCGGTGAGCAGAAGGTGGTGCGGGGTGACTTCGGCGGTGACGTTGATGCCGCGTGCCTTGGCCCAGCGGATGATTTCCACGGAGCCGGCGGTGGAGACGTGGCAGACGTGCAGGCGGGAGTTCACGTGCTGCGTCAGCAGGACGTCACGGGCGATGATGCTCTCCTCGGCCACCGCCGGCCAGCCGGTGAGTCCCAGGACGGCGGAGACGGCGCCCTCGTTCATCTGGGCCCCGGCGGTAAGGCGGGGTTCCTGCGCGTGCTGGGCCACCACGCCGTCGAAGGCTTTGACGTACTCCAGGGCGCGGCGCATCAGCACGGGATCGTGGACGCAGATGCCGTCGTCGGAGAACATGCGGACCTGGGCGCGGGAATCTGCCATGGCGCCGAGTTCGGCGAGCTGCTCGCCGGCCAGGCCGACGGTCACGGCGCCGACAGGACGGACGTCCACCCAGCCGGCCGCGCGGCCGAGGCTGTGGACCTGTTCCACCACACCGGCGGTGTCCGCCACCGGGTTGCTGTTGGCCATGGCGTGGACCGCGGTGAACCCGCCCAAGGCGGCGGCGCGGGTGCCGGTTTCGACGGTTTCAGCGTCTTCGCGGCCGGGTTCGCGCAGGTGCGTGTGCACGTCCACCATGCCGGGCAGGGCCACCAGGCCGGCGGCTTCGATGATGGTGGCGCCATGGGCGTCTTGGTGGGTGGCAGCGGCTGCGCCCCGGGCGGCGATGACGCCGCCACTGATCAGCAGGTCCTCGGCCCCGGCGCCCAGGATCGACGCACCGCGGATCAGATAGGTTCCGTTGTTCTCTGCCATCAGTTGCTCTCCTTGGTGGAATGGGCGGCGTTTGAACGCGCTTCATTGGTGCGGGCTGCGCCCGCTGTGGCGGCTGGTTCGCGGGTATCCCCGGAGAGCAGCAGATAGAGGGTGGCCATCCGGACCGAGACGCCGTTGCGCACCTGCGCAAGCACGGTGGAACGGGGTGAGTCGGCGGCGGCGGAAGAAATCTCCAGGCCTCGGTTCATGGGTCCGGGATGCATGATGATGGTGTCCTTCAGTCCCAGGCTGTCCAGGGCCCGGAGCCGGTTGTCATCGAAGCCCCAGCGGCGCGAGTATTCGCGGGTGGAGGGGAAGAACGAGGCGTTCATCCGCTCGCCCTGCACGCGCAGCATCATCACGGCGTCCACACCCTGCGCCAGGGTGTCGTCCATGTCGTAGCTGACCTTGCACGGCCAGTGTTCGACGCCGATGGGCAGCAGGGTGGGTGGCGCCACGAGTGTGACTTCGGCGCCGAGCGTGCGGAGCAGCCAGACGTTGGAGCGGGCCACGCGGGAGTGCAGGACGTCCCCGGCGATGGCTACGCGCATGCCTTTGAGGTCCGACCCGGTCGAGGCGGATCCCGCCAGCTTTGACCAGTGCCGGCGCATGGTGAAGGCGTCCAGGAGGGCCTGCGTGGGGTGTTCGTGGGTGCCGTCGCCGGCGTTGATGACGGCGGCGTCGATCCAGTCCGTGGCGGCGAGCCGGTGCGGCGCACCCGAGGCCCAGTGCCGGATCACAACGGCGTCCGCGCCCATGGCTGCCAGCGTCTGGGCTGTGTCCTTGAGGGATTCGCCCTTGGAGACGGAGGAGCCCTTCGCGGCGAAGTTGATGACGTCGGCGGACAGCCTCTTGGCGGCCGCTTCGAAGGAGATCCGCGTGCGGGTTGAGTCTTCGAAGAAGAGGTTCACCACGGTGCGGCCGCGGAGGGCCGGGAGCTTTTTGACTTCGCGGTCCCCTACGGCAGCCATTTCCTCGGCGGTGTCGAGGATGCGGATGGCGTTGGCCAGGCTGAGGTCTTCGGTGGAGAGGAGGTGTCTCACGCGCCGCCCTCGATAACTACTTCGTTGACTACGGAACCGTCGGCGGCGGTGTCGGTTTCCTCAAGGCGGACCCGGACCTTCTCGGCGGACGAGGTGGGCAGGTTCTTGCCCACGTGGTCGGCCCGGATGGGCAGCTCACGGTGGCCGCGGTCGATCAGCACAGCGAGCCGGACGATCCGCGGACGGCCGAGGTCGATGATGGCGTCAAGGGCGGCACGGATGGTGCGGCCGGAATACAGGACATCATCGATGAGCACCACAACCTTGTTATCGATTCCCGTGCGCGGGAGCTGGGTGGGGTACGGCGGCCTGGTGGGCTGGTGGGAAAGGTCATCGCGGAACATGGTGACGTCCAGCTGCCCGACAATGGCGGTGGCGTCCACGTTGGGGTCCGCGGCTGCAATCTTGTGTGCGAGGCGGACGGCCAGCGGGTAACCGCGGCGCGGGATGCCCAGCAGGACCAGGTCCTCGGCCCCTTTGTTGGCCTCAAGGATCTCGTGGGCGATTCGAGTGAGTGCACGGTCAATGTCCGCCTGGTTGAGGACAACCCTGGCTGGAACCGGTGCGTTTGTAACAGAAGTCAAACTCTCGTCTCCCCTTTCCCCGCCTCACGGGACGGAATTAAAAAAGGATCATTTGCGTTTCAAAATTACCACATCGGGCGGGGCATCATAGGCTTCCAGTATGTCCATGCACCCTCATCAGCCGGGTTCCGGCCCGGCCAGCGGGCCGGCCGGGCCACCGGATTCCTTCCCCACGCAGGCCAACCCCAGCTGGATGGGCCGGGTTGAGCCGGAGTACTACCGTCCCGCGCCCGGAATCAACGCAGCTCAGCTGCCGCCGCTGGGGCCTCCGCCGGCAACCCTGGCAGGCAGGCGGCCCGCAGGCCTCCTGGCCCTCACGGTGGGCGGCGCCGCCCTTGTGTTCCTGAGCCTGTTCCTGGTGGTGCCCTTCCTGCTGGCCAACACCGGCGTGGGCGGCTTCCTGGTGGGCTTTGTGGTGTCGCTGATCCCGCTGTCCGCGGTGCTCCTTGCCGTCTACCTGATCGACCGGTGGGAACCGGAACCAAAGCGGCTCCTGCTCTTCGCATTCACCTGGGGCGCGGCCGTGTCCATCGCCGTCACACTGCTCATCCAGCCGCTCTTTGCCCTGACCTTCCAGTTCAGCGATGTGGCGGACTTCCAGACGTTTATGGCCACCGTCCAGGCGCCCGTGGTGGAGGAGTTCGCGAAGTCCCTGGGCCTGCTGCTGATCCTGCTGCTGGCGCGCAAACACTTCGACGGTCCGGTGGACGGCATAGTCTTCGCCTTCACCATCGCCGGCGGCTTCGCGTTCACCGAAAACATCCTCTACTTTGGACGGGCCATCGCCGAATCCGCCAACCCGGGAACGGACCTGGCCCAGATCTTCCTCCTCCGCGGCGCGATGTCACCCTTCGCCCATGCCATTTTCACGGGAACCACCGGCCTCATCATGGGTTTCGCTGCCCGCCGCTGGCACCCCGGGGCCTCGGTGCTGGCCTTTGTCATCGGACTGATCCCGGCGATGCTGCTGCATAACCGGTGGAACAGCATGGGCGCGGGGTTCCTGGCCGAGTACATCCTGATCCAGGTGCCCATCTTTGTGCTGGCTATTGTGGGCATCATCCTCCTCCGCGTCGCTGAAAACCGGCTCACGCGCCAACGGCTGATGGAATATTCCGCGGCTGGCTGGTTCAGCCCCGCCGAGGTGGAACTGCTGGCCACCCCGCGCGGCCGGCGGACCGCCCTGCAGTGGGCGGCCGGCTATAACCGCCGCCCGCAGATGAAGGCGTTCCTGCACTCTGCCACCCAGCTCGCCTTCATCCGGCAGCGCATCCTCAGCGGCCGCGACGTCCGGCTGCACCAGATGGAGGAACAGCAGCAACTTCAGCGGATTCTGTCGTTGCGCGCCGCCGTCGCGGGCTGACGTGGGCGCTGTTCGGTTCCTCCTGCCACGTTCCCCGGAGAGCTTCCGGCAAAGCCGTCATTGACAGTGCCTCATCGAGGACTTTGCCGAAGTTCTCCGCATCGTGGGCGAAACGGCCCAGGAAAAGCCCGGAGACGCCGTCGAGCGCGGGCAGCAGCCCTGGCCTGGCCGACCCGCCATAGATGACCGGCAGCTCCCCCAACGCGTCGCCGGCCTCGTGCGAATGGGCAGCCAGCAGCGTCCGCAGTGAACGCACGACGGCGGCGACGCAGCCTGCGTCGGCGGGCTCCGCTGCGCCAATGGCCCAGACCGGTTCGTAGGCGATCATGAGCCGGGATGCCAGGGCCCAGTCACCGCCGACCGCCTCGTCGATCTGCTGATGGACAAATGCAGCCGCTCCGCTGGCTCCGGTCCCGGTTTTTTCATCGCGTGTTTCCTCGCCCACGCACAGCAGCGGGGTAATGCCGGCGTCGTCGGCTGCCCTGACTTTCCGGGCGATCATGGTGTTATCCTCGCCGAAGTGCCGCCGCCGTTCGGCGTGGCCGATCTCCACGAGGCTTACCCCAAGCTCGGCCAGAAGCGACGGCGACACCTCACCTGTCCACGGGCCGTCCGCCCAGCCGCAGTTCTGGGCCCCCAGCAGAAGCGGTGATCCTGAGATGACGCTGCCGGCGGCCGGAAGAACCGGGAAGGAAGGGATCACAAACGGGACCACACGCCCGGCCGCAAGGGCCGGACGGGAGTCCACTTCATGCCGTATGCGGGCGAGCCAGTCCAGGCAGTCCCGGTATCCCATGTACATCTTGGTGCTGACGCCGATGTAGAGGATCTCCGGGGTGCCGCTCTGGTCAGCGCTGCTCCATTCAGTCATGGTGTCCGGTCACTTGTTGTCGAGCAGATCGTCGGCCTTGTTGCGGAACCTCTTGGTGGCGTACATCATGATGGCCGCCACGAACGGAAGCCCGCCGAGGGCGTACACGCCCATGGTGCCGGTGTCCGATGCGGTGACCTGGTTGACCGTGGTCCGCAGGATGGGGGCCACGAAGCCGCCCAGGTTACCCAGCGAGTTAATCAAGCCGATGCCCGCAGCGGCCGCCGTTCCGGTGAGGAACGCCGTCGGGTAGGACCATGCGATGGGACCGATCGAGAGGAAGCTGCACACCGCGAGGGTGATGAAGATGATGCCCAGCGCCGGGAGGTGGTTGGAGCCCGCCCAGGCGGAGCCGAAGATGCACAGGCCGGTGGAGATAAACAGGCCCGTGCCCCAAATGCGGCGGCGGACGATGGTGTTGGCAGCCTTGCCGATGAAGTAGCACGCGAAGATGCCGAAGAACCATGGGATGGCCGCCAGCAGGCCGACTTCGATGCCCACCTTCTGCCCGGTGAGCTGTGCCACCTGCTGCGGCAGGTAGAACGTCACGCCGTAGACGGCAATCTGGAGGCAGAAGTAGATGGCGGTGAAGTACCAGACCTTGCGGTTCTTCATGGCGGCGAGGACTCCGCGGGGGCCGTCCTTTTCCTTGACCCCGTCCTCGAGGGCCATAACGTCCAGAAGCGCCTTTTTCTCGTCCTTGTCCAGGAATTTCGCGTCCTGCGGGGAGTTGATGAGGAAGAAGTACGCCGCAATACCGGCGAGTACCGCCAGCATGCCTTCAACGAAGAACATGACTTGCCAGCCGGCAACGCCGGGAACCTGGTCGCCGATGTTGATGAGCCACCCCGACAGCGGGGCGCCCATCATCTGGGAGAACGGCTGGGCCAGGTAGAAGATGGCGAACATCTTGACGCGGACCTTGTTGGGGAACCAGGCGGCCAGGAACATGATGACGCCCGGGAACAGGCCGGCCTCGGTGACGCCCAGCAGGAAGCGCAGGATGATGAAGGACGTCTCGCCCTGGACGAAGGCGAAGCAGGCGGAGACGATGCCCCACGTGATGGCGATGCGGGCCAGCCACACCTTGGCACCGAACTTGGTCAGCAGCAGGTTGGAAGGGATCTCGAACAAGGCGTAGCCGATGAAGAAGATTCCGGCGCCGAGGGCATATGCGCCGGCGGTGATGCCTCTGTCCACTTCCAGTGCTGCCTCGGCGAAGCCCACGTTGGTGCGGTCCAGGAATGCCACGACGTACAGGATGACGAGCATCGGCATCAGCCGGAAGGAGGCTTTGGAGATCGCCGATTTGAGGACCGGTGAATCCAGTAACTCCTTGGTGGCGTTTGTTCCAGTGGTGACAGTCATTCAAACTCCTCGTTGAGTAAGTAGGTGAGCAAATCAGTGGAAGGTGGAGCGATTAGAGCGAGAAGGCGATGAGTATTGCGCCGACCAGGCAGGCGAACACGCCCACGGCCATGTAGATTCTGCGTTCCTTGGTCCAGGAGCCCATGGTGGTCCTTCCTAGTGCATGTAGAGTCCGCCATCCACGTTCAGCGTCTGGCCGGAGATGTATCCGGCGTCCTCGCTGATGAGGAAGGCGATGGCTGCTGCGATGTCGCGGGTGGAACCGACGCGGTTGACCACGAGGTCCTTGGTGAGTTCGTCTTTGCGTTCCTGGCTGAGGGTGCCGCCCATGATGTCCGTGTCGACGGGGCCAGGGGAAATGGCGTTGACCGTGATGTCATACTCCCCCAGTTCGCGGGCGGTGGCGCGGGTCAGGCCGATGACCCCTGCCTTGGCCGCGGAGTACGGCGTTTTGGAGAAGGTGCCGCCGCCGCGTTGCGCGGAGACGGAAGAGATGTTCACGATGCGTCCGATCCGGTTCTTCGCCATGGATTCGGCGACGCGGCGGGTGGCGTAATGGACACCGTTGAGGTTGATGCTCATGACGCGGTCCCATTCAGCGGCGTCCAGTTCAAGATACGGAACAGGCGAGCTGACGCCGGCCACATTGGCCAGTGCGACGACCTGTGGCAGCTCTGCTTCGATCGAGTCGATGGCTGCGCGGACGGAGGCTTCGTCGCCGATGTTGGCGCCGACGCCGTGGGCCTTCACGCCGTACTGGGCGGCGATTTCCTTGGCGGTGGCCTGGGACTGGGCGTCATCCAGGTCGATGATGCCGATGTTCCAGCCCTGGGCGGCAAGGTATCCGGCCGTGGCACGGCCGATACCGCGTTCGGAGACGGCGCCGGTGATGATTGCGGTGCGTTCAGTGGGGAAAGTGGTCATGGAAATGCTCCTTAGTTGATGGGGGCCGGGCCGAGCCCGTCGATGAGCTTCTGCATGGCCACGTAGGCCCTGTTCCGGTAGGCGATGAGTTCCGGGGTGCGTTCGGCCGGGACGTTGAGGAAGCCCGCGCCGGTCTTGGTGCCGAGTTTGCCTGCTTCCACTAGGTCACTCAGGATCTTGGGCGTGGCGAAGCGTTCCGGGAATTCGGTCTGCAGGGAGTTGTAGCAGAAGTTGTAGACGTCCAGTCCGGCCATGTCTGCGATGGCGAACGGACCGAAGAACGGCAGGCGGAAGCCGAAGGTGGTGCGGACCAGGGTGTCCACGTCCTCAGCGGTAGCGATTCCCTGCTCCACGAGCTGCGCGGCCTCGTGGAAGAGGGCGTACTGCAGGCGGTTCAGGACGAATCCTGTGACGTCCTTGACCACCGCGGTCTGCTTGTTGGCGGCATGGACCAGGTCCCGGACGGCGCCGATGGTGGCCGCCGACGTACCGGCATGCGGGATGATTTCCACGCCAGGGATGAACGGGGACGGGTTCGAGAAGTGCACGCCCAGGAACCGCTCCGAGTTGGCGACCGGCTCGGACAGCTCCGCGATGGAGATGGTTGACGTGTTGGAACCGATGATGGCGTCCGGCCGGGCGGCGGCGCTGATCCGGGCCAGCGTCTGGTGCTTGATGGCGATGACTTCGGGCACGGCTTCTTCGATGAAGTCGGCATCCGCCACGGCTTCCTCGATGTCGTTGGCGGCCCACAGATTCTGCTTGAGGATGGCGGTTGAACCCTCGGGGAACAGTCCGTCGGCCACGAACTGGTCCGATTCGGCCAGCAGACGGTCATAGTTCTTCTGCGCCACCTCGGCGGAGACATCGGCCAGGGCAACGCGGGCTCCGCCCAGTGCCAGGACCTGGGCGATACCGCCGCCCATGTAGCCCGATCCGACGACGGCGATCTTGCGTGCGCTGTTAGGTGTTGTGGTCATGATCAGACTGCCTTCGTGTATTCGGGCTCATAGGAGCAGATGGCGTCGACCTTGTCGGCGGACGCTGAACTTTCATCAAAGCGGTACTTGAGCCACTCGCCCACGAGCTTCTTGGCGAGTTCCAGGCCGATGACCCGCTGGCCCAGGGTGAGGACCTGGGCGTTGTTGCTGAGGACGGAGCGCTCCACGGAATAGCTGTCGTGGGCCGTCACGGCCCGGATTCCGGGGACCTTGTTGGCTGCGATGGCCACGCCCAGTCCCGTTCCGCAGATGAGGAGTGCACGGTCGGCGTCGCCGTCGGCCACCTTACGGGCGGCATTGACCGCGACGTGCGGGTAGGCGGTGGCATCGTTGGCCCCAACACCGATGTCCAGCACAGAGGCAACGCGGCTGTCTGCCGTAAGCAGCGCTTTCAGTGCTTCCTTGTATTCAACGCCGGCCTCATCGTTGCCGATGACGATGCGCCACCCTGCGTGGGTATTCATGTCGTTGCTCCTTTTCCAGCCGCGGAGGCCAGTTCAGAATGGGCCAGCCCTGATTGCGTGAAGCCTGGGTCCGCGGGCCCGGCGTGGAAGTATGCGGCAATCCGTTCGGCGATCAGTCCAAAGGAGACCGCGCCGGGGTCGGGGTGCCCGAGGCTCTTTTCGGCCAGCGGACGGGCGCGGCCCTTGAGCGGGCGCAGTTCCGCTGTCTTCGCGGCCGCCGCCCGGGCAGCGACTGCGGCTGCGGTGAGAGACCCTGCGAGGGAGGTGCCGCCGTCGAACTCCCGGAGAAGAGCCTCCCGGAAGGGCAGGAGCGCGTCCACCATGGTCTTGTCGCCCGGCTCGGCCTTGCCGAGCTCTGTAATGGCACCCACGAATGCGGTCACGGCGGCAACCGCGTCCTCGTCGGTGTAGGTTTCCCGGTTGCCCAGGGCCAGTCCTGAAGCGATGACCGCGGATCCCCACAGTGCGCCTGAGGTGCCGCCGGCTCGTTCGCTCCAGGCTTCGCCGGCTGCTTCAAGCACCCGCCCTACCGAAGCTCCGGCCGCTGCGGCCTGCGCGGCGGCGTCGACTGCGGCTTCCACGCCGCGGCGCATGCCGATGCCGTGGTCGCCGTCGCCGGCAATGGCGTCCAGGTTGCCCAGTTCCTCTTCGTGCTCGACGACGACGTCCCGAACCTGGGCGAGCACGGCGGCTGCCAGCTGGCCCAGGTCAGCGGAAGCCAGTGACGGTGATTCCGCCTCGGCTGCCTCAAGGTCTTCCTGCTGTACAGCGTCGCGGCGGGCACGCTTTGCAAGGTTGCCCTTGCGGTAGGCCGGTGAGTCTGCAGGGGCGGCCCAGTAGCGTTCGAGTTCCTCGTCCAGCCAGAGCAGCGTGAGGGAAAGTCCGGACATGTCCAGGCTCGTGACCAACTCGCCGCATTCCGGTTCCACCACTGTCAGTCCGGCGTTGACGAGGAGTTTCTCGATCTTGCCGAACAGGAGGAAGAGTTCATCGTACTTGACGGTCCCCAGTCCGTTGACGATGGCCACCACGCGGCTTCCGCGGCGATCCGGGGTGTCCGCGAGGAGGCGCGAGACCAACAGTTCGGCGAGTTCGGACGCCGTGGGCATGGGATGTTCCGAGATGCCCGGTTCCCCGTGGATGCCCAGGCCCAGGGACATCTGGCCTACGGGCACGTGGAAGAGCGGTTCGCCGGCGCCGGGCAGCGTGCAGCCGTCGAAGGCCACGCCCAGGGAACGCGTGCGGTCATTG
Source organism: Pseudarthrobacter cellobiosi (assembly GCF_023913755.1). Classification (GTDB taxonomy): domain Bacteria; phylum Actinomycetota; class Actinomycetes; order Actinomycetales; family Micrococcaceae; genus Arthrobacter; species Arthrobacter cellobiosi. Next base: position 18,921 of record NZ_JAMXBJ010000027.1, on the reverse strand, counting down.
GCCTTGATGGCGAGCCGTTCCACCTCGTCCAGGCCCAGACCTGCCTCGGCGGCGGCGCCGGCAATCTTGAAAACCGTGAGGTCGCCGGCAATGCCGCGGCGCTTTCCGATCTGGTCCGGTGGTGCACTGGCGATGTCGTCCGTGACGGTGACGGTGCGGGTCTCGATGCCTTCGGCGTTCAGGCGCAGCTGCGCCTGGCCGAAGTGAAGGACGTCGCCCGCGTAGTTGCCGTAGCTCAGCAGCACTCCCCCGCCGGCGTTTGCCTCTTTGGCCACGCGGTAAATCTGCCCGGCGGCCGGTGAAGCGAACATGTTGCCGCAGGCGGAGGCTGTTGCCAGCCCCGGCCCAACCAGACCGGCGAAGGCCGGGTAGTGGCCGGAGCCGCCGCCGACGACCAGTGCAACCTGGCCGGCGGGCACCTCAGTCGAGCGGACCACACCGCCGTCAACGCGGGCAACGTATGCGCGGTTGGCAGCGATGAAGCCGTCCAGCGCCTCATCCGCGAAATCAGCGGGATTGTCAAAGATCTGCGTCATGGCTCTTCCTAGACTCCTGCCAGTTCCGCGGCGGGCTGTTGCCGCCCCTGGGACACCTGGCTCTGGCCCAGGGCGTAGCCGTCCCGCTTCGGCAGGACATGGCGGCGGAGGTACTCCTGGTTGCGTGCCGTAACGCTCAGGCCGTCCCCGCCGTAGTGCTCGGCGCAGATGATGCCCTGGTAGCCGGCGGCGAGTGCAACCTTGAAGGCTTCGCGGTAGTTGATGAGGCCGCTCTCCATCGGGGCGGGCATGGTGATGTAGCTGTCCCGCGCCACGTCCTCGTCCCGGATGTAGTTCTTCATGTGCCAGTAGTTCGAGTACGGCATGGTCTTGGCTACCATTTCGCGCCAGTCCTCGATGGGCCGGTGCAGCCGGATCAGGTTGCCGAGGTCCGGGTTGAGCCCAACATTGGCCAGGCCGATGTCCTGCACCAGCTGTACCGAGGAGTCTGCCGTGCCGAGGTAGGTATCCTCGTACATCTCCAGGGAGAGCAGGACGCCGGCGTCTGCTGCGTGCTTGCCCAGCTCACGGATGCGGGAGACTGCCTTGCCCCACACTTCCTTGTCCCCCACCGGGTCCTTGTAGCCCTCAACGGTCCAGAACCACAGCTGCTTCTGCTGCTCCGGAGTAATGGCTTGGTGCAGTCCGAAGGAAACTACTTCGCAGCCGAGCTCGGCGGCTGCGTCGATGGTCCGGTGGCTGTAGGCGAGGTTGTCTGCCCAGTCCGTCTGGTGGATCACGCTGCGGCGGATGGCGGAAATGACCGGGATCCCGATGCCCACAATCTCTGCGGTCTGCTTGAACTCGGCGAGCCGCTCGTTGCTCAGATCGCCGGGGCGGACCCAGCTGTCGGTCAGGTCAGCGTTGGTGAAGCCGGCTTCCTTGACCTCGGTCAGGACTTCCGCCCAACTGGACGCGTCGGCGTCATTGATCTGTGTGCCCTTGGCATCAGTTCCCGGAAACTGCAGCAGTGCCGCGGTGATGGGCCAATTCTCAGCTGTGTAAGCCACGGTGCTTTACTCCTCTTCGTATCCTCTTTCCTATAGGATCTACTATCAAAAAAGAGTTGTCAAGATCACATCCTGGCTGGGTCCTCCCAAACTAGATAGGGCTCTGGAGCGCTACCTGGATGGGGCCGGGTTTAGCTTTCCGGGGCGTCGGCAATGGCCCGGGAACGGACCTTGCGGATGTGGTCCGCCATGGCTGCCGCTGCTTTGTCCGGATCCCCGGTGGTAACGGCATCCAGGACTGCCTGGTGTTCCGCGATGGCGTGCTCGGCGTCCGTAATGCCCACGCCGCCAAAAAGCCGGAACCGTTGGACCTGTCCCCCAAGGGCTGAGTAGGCGGCCTCCATAAACTGATTGCCCGTTTGCCGCGCAATCAGCTGGTGGAACCTCTCGTCCGCTTCGAGGTAGTCCTTGAACTCGGCAAACGAAGGTCCCCGCGGTGCGGATTTCAAGTCCTCGACGGCCTTCCCGAGCTCGGCCAGGCCGTGCTGGTTGATGCGTTCACAGGCCAGCCGGGCGTTGACGGGCTCGATTGCCAACCGCGCCTCCATCAGCTCCGCAAAATCCTCTTGCGTAAAAACGGGAGCCACGCGGTAGCCTTTCAGCGCCACCCTGCGGACCATTCCGGTGTGCTCAAGCCGTGCAAGGGCCTCGCGGACCGGAGTGGGAGAAACGTCCAGTTCGCGGGCCGTCCCGTCAATGCTGACCACGGCGCCGGGCGCCAGCCGGCCATCCATGAGGGAGGCCAGGAGCTCCGCATAAACGTGGTCCGCCAGCACCTCGCGGCTGACCGCGCGGCCGGTCCTGCGGGGGCCGGTCTGGTCATCTGTGCTGCTGCCGGCGCGGGGGCCTGGGGACGCGTTTTGCATAGTCAGATCCTATAGGAAGCGCCGGTCAGCGATCGTTTCCGGGACGCAAAGTGCCCCGGCCAGGTGGACCTGGCCGGGGCTCTTCATGACGCTCTGCGCGGGCTCTTTGCCCGCGCCGTAACAGCTCAGGCCAAGAGGGAGGGCTTCAGCTGCTGCAGCCGGCCGAGGAGGCCGTTAATGAACGACGGCGATTCATCCGTTGAGAGCGTCTTGGACAGTGCCACTGCCTCACTGACCGCGACACCGTCGGGAACGTCGTCGTTGTACAGCAGTTCCCAGGTGCCGATCCGCAGGATGATCCGGTCCACCGAAGGCATACGTTCCAGGGTCCAGCCCTGGGAATAGGTCTCGAGGAATTCGTCGATGGCGGTCTGCTGTGAGACGACGCCTTCCACGATTTCCAAGGTGTACGGGTTCACGATCTGGTCTGTCAGTTCGCGCCGGGACCTGAGTACATCGAAGGCGGAAACCGAGCGCTGCTCAGCTTCGAAGAGGACATCCAGCGCCCTGTTACGGGCCTTACCGCGTGCGCTCACTACTCGCTGACCCGGCCGAGGTAGCTGCCGTCGCGAGTATCGACCTTGACCTTGGTGTTGTTCTCGACGAACAACGGAACCTGGATCTCGTAGCCGGTTTCCAGCGTTGCGGGCTTGGTGCCGGCCGAGGAGCGGTCGCCCTGCAGGCCAGGCTCGGTGTAGGTGATCTCCAGGACAACGCTGGGAGGAAGTTCGATGTAGAGCGGGTTGCCTTCGTGGATGGCGATGTTCACCATCTGGTTCTCCAGCATGAAGTTGGTGGCGTCGCCAACAGTGGCGCCGGAGACGGTGAGCTGGTCGAAGTCCGAGGTGTCCATAAACACGAAGTCGGCGCCGTCCTGGTACAGGTACTGGTAGTCGCGGCGGTCAACCGTGGCGGTCTCGATCTTAAGGCCGGCGTTGAACGTCTTGTCTACAACTTTGCCGGACATCACGTTCCGCATCTTGGTCCGCACAAACGCGCCACCTTTGCCGGGCTTGACGTGCTGGAATTCAATGATGTTCCAGAGCTGGCCCTCAAGCTTCAGGACCGTTCCGTTCTTGATGTCGTTAGTGGTTGCCACTGGTATCCTCTGGTTTCTATCTGTCTGGTCAGTTGTCAGACGTTCTATGCCGGCCAGGCATGCCGAACGGCCCGCCAGCGCGTGTTTATCAAAAATCCAAGAACCATTCTACCGGTAAAACCCGGGCGGCCTGCGTCCGGGCTTTACCGGCCGCCCACCCCGGAACGTGACAGGCGTGTCAGCAGGCGAGATCCAGGACGTCGCGGGCCCGCTGTAGCGCCACGGTGGACGAGTAGATCTGTGCGGCATCAGCCGATTGCGCGACCCGCAGATCCAGTGCACGGGCAAAGGCTTCCACCGCGGCGGACGTGTGTCCGGCGGCGTATTGAGTCTTGCCCAGGTGTTGCAGGACCAGGGCTTCACGGTCAGTGCCTTGGAACTCCGCGAGCAACTGCCTGAACAAATCAAGGGCGCGGTCGGTGCGGTGTGAGACGCGCAGCACCTCGGCCTCGAACGTGCGGAGCCGGAAAGACTCAGGGTCCTTGAAGCGGGCCTCCGCGAGCAGTTCGGCCGCCTCCGCAGCGTGCCCTTCCACGATCAGGACGAAGATCTGGTCTGACGGGTCCGTGGACGCCGCCAGGGCCGCGCGGCAGGCGTCCTCGTTGACAATCTCCGGCAGCAGGGAGACCGGGTTGATCCGGATTCCGGGGAAGCCAGCCTCGGGCCAGTCGCTGGTGCCCGCCACGTCGCCCTGCATCAGGAGGCGATTTCCTGGTAGGCCGCGAAGAGCAGGGATGTGTCCGGGACATCCAGGATGCCCGGCTTGGCGATGCCGTCCAGGACCACAAAACGCAGGAGGTCCCCGCGTGATTTCTTGTCCCGCCGCATGCCGTCCAGCAGCCCCTGCCAACGGTCCCGCCGGTACGTGACCGGGAGTCCCAGTGTTTCCAGGATGCTGCGGTGGCGGTCGGCGTCGGCGTCGCTGAGCCGGCCAACGCTGCGGGCAAGTTCAGCGGCGAACATCATGCCCACCGATACTGCCGCGCCGTGGCGCCAGGAGTACCGCTCCACCAGTTCAATGGCGTGGGCCAGGGTGTGGCCGTAGTTCAGGATTTCGCGCAGCCCGGATTCCTTGAGGTCTTCCGAGACCACTTTGGCCTTGACCGCAATGGCGCGTTCAATGAGTTCGCGCAGGGCGTCCGATCCGGGGTCGGTGGCCGCCGCCGGGTCCTTTTCAACCAGGTCAAGGATGGCCGGATCTGCGATGAAGCCGCACTTGATAACTTCTGCCATGCCGGAAATGATTTCATTCCTGGGCAACGTGTTAAGGGTATCCAGGTCCACCAGCACTCCGGCCGGCGGGTGGAAGGAGCCCACCAGGTTCTTGCCCTCAGCCGTATTAATGCCGGTCTTTCCACCCACGGAAGCATCCACCATGCCCAGCAGGCTGGTAGGCATGTGGATGACCTTCACGCCGCGGAGCCAGGTGGCCGCCACAAAACCGGCCAGGTCGGTGACGGCCCCGCCGCCCACTGCCACGATGGCGTCGGAGCGCGTGAAATCGTTCTGGCCCAGGACCTGCCAACAGAAAGCGGCGACCTGGATGTGTTTTCCCTCTTCAGCGTCCGGGATTTCCGCGGTCAGCGAGGTGAAACCCGCTGCAGCCAGCTCGTCGCGGACAGTATCACCCGTGAGCCGCAACGCACGGGGATGGATGACCAGGACACGCCGCACCCGCTCCCCCAGCAACGCCGGAAGGTTCCCCAGCAGACCGCGGCCAACTACGACGTCGTAATTCTGCCCAGCGGATTCGCCGGTGACCTTGATGACTGTTGAATCAACGCTCAATTTTCAACTTCCTGTTTGGCGGCCGCGTAGTCACGCAGCGCAACTTCGAGCCGGTGTCCCAGCTCGCTGACCGAGCCATGGCGGACATCCACCACGAGGTCGGCCAGCCGTTCGTAAACGGGTTTCCTGGTGACAAAGAGGGCGGACCATCGGGCCATGGCATCGCCGGCAAGCAGCGGCCGGCCCGAGTTCCGGGCAATGCGGACGGCCACGGTTTCCTCATCGCATTCGAGGTACACCACAGTGCAGCGGCCCAGAAGCTGCTGCGTGCCGGAATCCAGCACTGCACCGCCGCCCAGGGAAATCACGCTGGCCGAGCCTTCTGCATGCTCCACCGCGCTGGCCACCGTCCGGGCCTCAATCTCCCGGAACGCGTGCTCGCCGCGGCCGGCAAAAATGGAAGCGATACTGCCATGGGCGTCCACGATCAGATTATCCGTGTCGACAAACGGCACGTCCAGCAGCTTGGCCAGCTCGTGGCCGATCGCGGACTTTCCCACCGCCATGGGTCCGATGAGGACAATGGGCCGGTTGCCAGGCACACCGGCCTTACGGCTCCCGGGCACTAGTGGCCGATCGAGTCCAGGGATGCCGGAATGTTGTCCAGGTAACCCTTGATGTTGCGGGCGGTCTCCGCCACGGAGTCACCGCCGAACTTTTCGGTGACGGCTTCCGCCAGGACCAGCGCCACCATCGCCTCAGCCACCACGCCGGCAGCCGGCACGGCACAGACGTCGGAGCGCTGGTGGTGCGCCTTGGCAGGCTCTCCCGTGCTGACGTCAACTGTGCGCAGGGCGCGGGGCACCGTGGCGATGGGTTTCATGGCCGCACGTACGCGCAGGACGTCGCCGATGCTCATGCCGCCTTCGATGCCGCCGGCCCGGTTGCTGGTCCGGATGATCTTGCCGTCCGCGTCCTTGACGATTTCGTCGTGGGCAGCGGAGCCGCGGCGCGCAGCTGTCAGGAAACCGTCGCCGACCTCCACGCCCTTGATGGCCTGGATGCCCATCAGGGCGGCGGCGAGGCGCGAATCAAGCCTGCGGTCCCAGTGGACATAGCTGCCCAGTCCCGGCGGCAGTCCGTACGCGAGTACCTCCACCACACCGCCCAGGGTTTCGCCTTCCTTGTGAGCAGCGTCAACCTCGGCCACCATGGCGTCAGAGGTCTCACGGTCAAAGCAGCGCAAAGGATCGGCGTCGAGCGCAATCACGTTGGCCGGAACGGGCAGCGGACGGCCCTCCGGTACGGTCACGCTGGCAATGGAGACTGTGTGGCTGACCAGTTCGATGCCGAGCGCTTTGAGGAACTGGGACGCCACGGTGCCCATGGCAACCCGTGTGGCGGTCTCCCGGGCGCTGGCGCGTTCCAGGACAGGGCGGGCCTCGGAGAATCCGTACTTCTGCATCCCGGTGAAGTCTGCGTGTCCCGGACGGGGCCGGGTCAGCGGTGCGTTGCGGGCCTGGTCCGCCAGGATTTCCGGATCCACGGGATCGGCAGACATGATCTGCTCCCACTTGGGCCATTCGGTGTTGGCGACTTGGACGGCCACAGGACCGCCCTGGGTCAGGCCGTGGCGGACGCCGCCGAGAATGGTCACGACGTCCTGCTCGAACTTCATCCGTGCGCCCCGGCCGTAGCCAAGACGGCGGCGTGCCAATGAATCGGCGATCTGCCCGCTGGTGAGTTCAACACCGGCGGGGACGCCTTCAATAATTCCCATCAGGGCCGGACCATGGGATTCACCGGCAGTCAACCAACGCAACATAATTTCCATCCTGCCACGTATGGCGGTCAGAACGCCCGTCGGGGAAGGCCGACTGAGTCGCACATCACATCTATGACAGCTGCATTAACGTCGTCACCGCGGCCGGTGAACAGGCGTACCTGTTCCACCGCCTGGTACATCAACATTTCGAGTCCGGGCACCACCGCACCGCCGCCGGACTGCCACGCCGACGCAATCTGGCTGGGCCACGGATCATAGGCCACGTCCAGGAGGACACCGGGTGTTCCGGTCCCCAACGCGGCGATCTCCGCCGCCAGCCCGTCCGCTGCGCGCGGCGGGAGCGTGGAAATTACGACGTCGGCACTTGCGGTCGGAACGGCGGCTTCGGTCAGCGGCCGGACGACGATGGAAAGGCCTACTCCGGCCGCGGCGGCGCGTGCTTCGTCGGCCCGGGAGATGTCCCGGACGAACACCTGGGCGTGCTGCGTGCCCAGATCCTTCAGCGCGGCCACTGCGGCTGCGGCTGTACCGCCTCCGCCCAGCACCACGGCGGCGGGGCTGGCCGCCACTCCGGCGTTAAGGACAGCGTTGACGATGCCGGCGACGTCGGTGTTGTAGCCGATACGCCTGACGGAGCCGAGGTTTTCCTCGAAGGCGACGGTGTTGACCACGCCCAGTGTCCGTGCCACGCCGCGGACTTCGTCCACTTCGGCAACCATGCCTGATTTCAGGGGCATGGTGACTGAGAGACCACGCCAGCCCTGCTGTGTCCTGACCTGTTCCATAAACGCGGGCAGAGCCTGCTCGGTCAGGTCCAGGGCCGTGTAGTCGATGTCCATCCCGAGTTTGCGGTAGGCCGCCAGGTGCAGGGCCGGGGATTTGGAGTGGCTGATCGGATGGCCCAGGACGGCGGCCCGGAGACTCATGTGCAGCGGCCCACGTTGGCCTGGCACCAGGTGTTGTACTGGTTGACGTAGACGTTGTGCTCGTCGAGCGTCTTAGAGAACTTTGTCTCTTTCGTGTCCAGGTTGATGGTTACCCAGTAGAGGTAGTCGTTGGTTTTGGGCTTCGCCGCAGCGTCGATAGCGGTCTTGCCCGGGGAGCCGATGGGGCCCGGCGGTAGGCCGGGGTTGGCGTAGGTGTTGTAGAGGTTGGACTTGTCCTGGCGCTCTTCATCGGTGAAGTTGAAGCTCTTGGTGCCCAGCCCGTACGTCACGGCCGAATCGACCTGCAGGTAACCGGAGGTCTGGTCATTCGGCTTGAGGCGGTTGTAGATGGCTCCTGCAACATCGCCGTACTCAGCCTGGCCGCCTTCGGCCTGCACAATGCTCGCCACGATCACGGCTTCATACTGCTTCGCCGGATCGGTGATGCCCTGTGCCACCAGTTCGTCGGTGGTTCCCTTGACCAGTGACTGGAGGATGTCCTTGGCCGGTGTGCCGAGCGGGAAGCGGTACTCCCCCGGAGCGAGGTAGCCCTCAAGGTTCTTGGCGTTGGCTGGGAGCCCAAACTGTGCGGGAGCGTTGCTGAGCTCCTTCAGTTGCTGCAGCGATACACCGGAGCCCTCGGATATGGCCTGAAGCGACTCGCCGACCCTGAGACCGGCACTCAATGCGAAGTAGATGACCTTGCTCTTGTCGGTGCCGAGAAGGACGCTGACGGCGTCGGAGTTCTTCATTTCCATCATGAACGTGTAGTCCCCCGGCGACAGCGTTCCGCCGGAAGAAGCAAATGCCTGCAGGAAAGTGTCAGCGTTGGCCACGACTTTCCCGCTTTCCAGTTTGGTGGCCACAGAGCGCGTACCTTCACCTGGCTGGACCGAAACTATGACTTCGCCCGTGCCGGGGCCGGGGTAGTCGGCCGCTTTGTCGTTTCCAAGCAGGGGCTTCAGGAACTGCGCGCCCACGGCGATCGCTGCCACGAAGACCACAAGGGTCAGGAACAGGGCCAGGAGGCGGCGCCGGCGCCGCACCTTCTTGGAGGGCTTCGCCACTACGGAAACCGCGGCTGGGCCGGCGAACAGGCCGGTGTCGGGGTGGTGATCATCAGGGTAGTGGTCATCGGCATGGTGATCATCNTGGTGATCATCAGGGTAGTGGTCATCGGCATGGTGATCATCAGGGTAGTGGTCATCGGCATGGTGATCATCAGGGTAGTGGTCATCGGCATGGTGATCATCAGGGTAGTGGTCATCGGCATGGCGATCATCATGGTGGCCTGCATCATGGTGTTCTTCGTCCGGATAGTGGTGCCCGGCTTCATGGAGCGCTTCGTCAGGGTGGTGGTGCCCGGCGTCGTGCGCTTCATAAAAGTGCTGCTCTTCGGGTTGGTATTCCTGAACCTGGGCGTCATCCGGCTGGTGGGCTGCGGCCGGACCGGCGTCCTGGATGGAAGGCGGCGTTTCCGGGACTGTGGGAACAGCCGGCTCCGGATCCGGTTCAGGCGCCTGAACAGGTTCGGGCGCCCGGACCGGAACGGGGGCAGGCGCCGGAGCGGGTGCAGCTTCGGGAACAGGAGCCGTGGCAGGTGCGGGCGCATCCTGCCCCGTTTCGTAGGCCTGCTCGGGAACCACATCGCTGCTTCCCGTGTGCTTCTCCAGGGCGCGGAGCTCTTTTCGGGTCAGCGGCCTGGCGCCATCGTTGCTCGTGGCGCCTGAGGCGTCGTCGTTATTGGACGGGCTCACTGTAGCCTTCCGTGTTCTGAGATCGAGTCGTGCCTTCCGGGGCCGCATGCCCCGGCTGAACTGCCGAACCTGCTCCGGATGGCCGAGTACGGGGCGGCGCAGTCACGCGGCTGCCAACGTCCGTTCCCCTGGCTTTTTGCATGTCGATGGCGTGCTGGAGGATGCCTGCCGCCGCGACCTGATCCACCACTTTACGGTGGTTCCGGCTGCTCATGCCAGCTTCGTGCAGGTTACGGTGCGCCGTAACACTGCTCAGACGCTCGTCCACGAGGTTTACCGGAACATCCATTCCCCGGGCAACGAACTCCGCGACCAGCAGTTCGGCGTAGTCGGTGGCCATCCTGGCAGAGGCGTGCTCCTCGCCCTTCATAGTGCGTGGCAGCCCCACGAAGACCTGGACGGCGCCCAGTTCCACAGCGAGGGACGCGATGACACGCACGTCGGAATTCTTCTTGACGTTGCGGTCCAGGGTCTTGTGCGGAGTGGCCAGGATTTCGTCCCGGTCGCAGATGGCCACGCCCACGCGGACGGTGCCGACGTCTACACCCAGTTTGATGCCCTGGGGGTAGACGGCGACGCCAGCGGATTCTGTCACGGGTTCCCTAGCGCCGGGAGATGGCGTCCACAACGGCGGCCAGCGCCGGTGCGACCTTGGCGGTGTCCGTGCCGCCACCCTGGGCGACGTCGTCCTTGCCGCCGCCGCCGCCGCCGAGGATTCCGGCCGCGAGCCGGACCAGTGCGCCGGCCTTCACGCCGGCTTCCCGGGCTGCCTCGTTGGTGGCCACGAGAATCATGGGCCGGTCATTGCTGACACCGGCTACTGCCACGGTGGATGCTGCCGAACCGAGTCGGTTGCGCAGGTCGAGGGCAAGGTTGCGGATGTCGTCAGCGCCGCCGATCTGGCCGGCGTCGTGTGCAATGACCTGGACGCCGGCTGCGTCCCGGGCTGTGCCCACGAGGTTTCCGGCCGCCGCGGCGATCTGTTCCTTGCGCAGGCGGTCGAGTTCCTTCTCCGTGGCCTTGAGCTTGTTCAGCGTGCTGGCGATTCTGTCGGCGAGCTGACCCGAAGGCACTTTGAGCATCTCGGTCAGTTCAGTCACCAGGGCACGCTCGGCGGCCAGGTGGCGGAAAGCATCCATGCCCACGAACGCCTCCACACGGCGGTTTCCTGAACCGACTGACTGCTCGCCGAGCAGCGACAGGCTGCCGATCAGCGACGTGTTTGCTACGTGCGTGCCGCCGCAGAGTTCCCGGGACCACGCGCCGTCGATCTCCACAACACGGACTTCGCTGCCGTAGTTTTCGCCGAAGAGCGCCATGGCGCCCAGCGCCTTGGCCTCTGCCAGGCCCATGACCTTCGTGTCCACGCGGAAGTTGTTGCGGATGGCGAGGTTGGAGACTTCCTCGATTTCCGAACGCGTGGCGGTGCTGAGGCCTTCGCCCCAGGCGAAGTCGAAGCGCAGGTAGCCGGCCTTGTTGTAGGAACCACGCTGGGTGGCTTCGGGGCCGAGGATCTGGTGCAGCGCGGCATGGACGATGTGCGTGCCGGTGTGGGCCTGCTCGGCGGCGTGGCGCCGCTCGCGGTCCACGGCTGCGCGGACCAGTGAGTCGGAGCCGATCTCCCCTTCGCGGACGATTGCCTTGTGAACACTCAGTCCCTTGATGGGGCGTTGGACGTCAAGGACTTCGACGACGAATCCATCACCGGTAATGAGGCCGGTGTCAGCCGACTGGCCGCCTGCCTCAGCGTAAAACGGGGTCTCCGCCAGGACGAGTTCAATCTCGTCGCCGGTGGCGGCGTGCCCCACGTTCTGTCCGCGGCTGAGGATGCCCCGGACCCGGGACTCACCATCCAGCTCGGTGTAACCGGTGAAGACAGTCTCGCCCTGCGCCAGCAGTTCCTGGAAGGCGCTGAGATCGGCGTGGCCGCCCTTCTTGCCCTTGGCGTCCGCCTGGGCACGCTGGCGCTGCTCGAGCATCAGTCGGCGGAATTCCGGCTCATCGACCTTGAGCCCGGCTTCCTCTGCCATCTCCAGGGTGAGGTCGATCGGGAAGCCGTAGGTGTCGTGCAGGGCGAAGGCATCTGCCCCGGACAGCGGCGTGCCGGCGGCCTTGGACTCCGTTACAGCGTCTTCGAGGCGGGCGGTACCTGAAGCGATGGTGCGCAGGAAGGCCCGCTCTTCGGCGTAGGCGATCCGGCTGATGCGGTCAAAGTCCGTCGCCACGATGGGGTAGACGCCCTTCATGGCATCGCGTGAGGCGGGGAGCAGGTCCGGCAGGCAGGCCTTTTCGACGCCGAGCAGGCGCATGGAACGCACGGCACGGCGGATCAGGCGGCGTAGGACGTAGCCGCGGCCCTCGTTGGACGGGGTCACGCCGTCGGCGATCAGCATGAGGGCTGAGCGGATGTGGTCACCGACAACGCGCATGCGGACGTCGTCCGTGTGGTGCGGGTCCTCGGGTGTTTCGGCCGAGGTGTACTCCCGGCCCGACAGCTCGGCAGCCTTGTCGATCACAGGCCGGACCTGGTCGGTCTCGTACATGTTCTCGACGCCCTGCAGGATCATCGCGAGGCGCTCCATGCCGAGGCCGGTATCGATGTTCTTTTTGGGCAGCTCGCCGACGACGTCGAAGTCGTCCTTGGAGCGGACGTTGTCGATCTGGTACTGCATAAACACCAGGTTCCAGATTTCAACGTAGCGGTTTTCGTCGGCGATGGGTCCGCCCTCGACGCCGTAGGCAGGGCCCCGGTCGTAGTAGATCTCCGAGCAGGGGCCTGCGGGGCCCGGCTGGCCGGTGTGCCAGTAGTTGTCGGCTTTGCCCATGCGCTGGATGCGCTCGGACGGGACGCCGGTGTTTGTGAGCCACAGCTCCTTGGCTTCGTCATCCTCTTCGTAGACCGTCACCCACAGCAGTTCCGGCGGAAGGCCGTAGCCGCCGTCGTCCACGCTCTTGGTAAGCAGCTCCCAGGCGTACTTGATGGCGTCTTCCTTGAAGTAATCACCGAAGGAGAAGTTGCCGCACATCTGGAAGAAGGTGCCGTGGCGGGCGGTCTTGCCCACCTCCTCGATGTCACCGGTGCGGATGCATTTTTGAACGCTGGTGGCCCGAGCGAAAGGGGCCTCTTCGCGGGCAGTCAGGTAAGGGATGAACGGGACCATGCCGGCCACGGTGAACAGGAGGGAGGGGTCGCTGGAGACCAGCGAGGCGGAGGGAACTGCTGTGTGTCCTTTGCTGACAAAAAAGTCCACCCAGCGCTTTGTGATCTCCTGCGACTTCATGAGCTGATTACATACCCTTCTCGGTTCACGCGTTATGCCACGCATGACTTATTGATTCAGACGGCAGTGCCGGCAAGCGGCGGCTGCTGGTTTAATTCTCGCGCGTTTTTCCCGCGCGTTCAGCGGCGGGCTACGTCCTGGGAGTCGACCCCGAGGGCGGCCCGAAGGTCGGTCTCGCGCTCATGCATTCCTGAACGCACGGCGTCGGCGAAGTCGTATACGCCGTCAGCCAGCCGGCCCACCGCGCGGTTCAGGCCCTCGGGCCCCAGGTTGGACTGGGCTTCGGTGACCTTACGGAACGCGATGACTCCGATGGCCACGCCGATTCCCATCCAGACAAATCGTTTCATTTCAGTTTCTCCGGTGGCTTAGCGGCTGCGGCGGCCGGGGGCGGGCTTCTTGCGGTTGGCCAGTGCTGAGCGCACGCCGTAACTGAAGGCCGCCACCTTGATCAGCGGTGAACCGACTGTCGCTGCTACGAGTGATGACAGCGCCGAAAGGTTTGCCGACGCATCCGAAACGTTGGAGGTGATGCCATCCACTTTCTTCAGCTGCTGGTTGGTGGTGGACACAGTCGCGGTGACTTCGTCCATCAGAGGCGTGGCGCCATCGCTGAGGGAGCGGATGGAGGTCCGAATTTCCTCCAGCACACTGCCGAGCTTCAGGATGGGCACGGCGAGCAGCAGCACCAGGAGCGCGAACACCCCGGCTGCGATCAGGCCGGCAATATCGCCACCAGACATAGACGTTCATCTCCTTGAAACTGACGTGGATCTTTTACCTCCGCGCGCACGCTGCCTTGATGCGTTCCGCAGATGTCCCCCAAGTACCTTACATACAAAGAAGCCCGTGGCGCTTGCCACGGGCTTCTTTGGATACGCTGCTGGGATTTAGCGTGCGTAGAATTCGACGACGAGCTGCTCTTCGCAGGTTACGGGAACCTCGGAGCGCTTCGGGCGACGGACCAGGCGGGCCTGCAGGGCGTCAAGCTTGACGTCCAGGTAGGCCGGAACCTGGGGCAGGACGTCGCGGTGTGCGCCGGCTGCTGCAACCTGGAGCGGAACCATGGTTTCGCTGCGGGTGTGGACGTGGACAAGCTGGCCTTCGCTGACGCGGAAGGACGGGCGGTCAACGCGGATGCCGTCAACCATGATGTGGCGGTGCACAACAAGCTGGCGGGCCTGGGCGATGGTGCGGGCGAAGCCGGCACGCAGCACGAGGGCGTCGAGACGCATTTCGAGCAGTTCGATCAGGTTTTCACCGGTCAGGCCCTTGGTGCGGCGGGCTTCTTCGAAGGCGCGGGTCATCTGGGCTTCGCGGATGCCGTACTGGGCGCGCAGACGCTGCTTTTCGCGCAGACGTACGGCGTAGTCGGAGTCCTGCTTCTTGCGGGCACGGCCATGCTCACCGGGGCCGTACGGACGGCGCTCCATGTACTTGGCGGCCTTGGGGGTCAGAGCAATGCCGAGTGCACGCGAGAGGCGTGCTGTACGGCGAGCACGAGTGTTGTTAGCCACTTGTGTCCTTTCAATATCTGCGGTGTGTCAGTGTTACTGGCCTCCATAATGGAGAGCATCGGCCAACCGCTGCCTTTTGCTACTGGGCACAGGGCTACCCCAACGAAACAGCAGAAAATACTGAAGGATGGGGAGATTGCGTCCGCGCCTTGCCAGACAACGAACAATCTTAGCAGGATTCGGCTGCACTCCCACACTCCGCCGGCCGCTCCGGCCGCGCTCGCCCGCCGTCACTCCCGTGGCATCACTTCCCCGGGTCCACTCCACCGCCAAGGCCGGTCAGTTGCCGCGGATGATCTTGCGCAGGCGTTCGAGGCGCACGGCGATGTCCCGTTCCGCGCCGTTGGCGGTGGGCTCGTAGTAGTCCCGACCCACCAGATCATCCGGCGGGTACTGCTGGCTGGCCACGGAATGGGGGGCATCGTGGGCGTATTTGTAGCCGAGCCCGTGGCCCAGCTGCTTGGAGCCGGGGTAGTGCGCGTCACGCAGGTGCGCCGGGATCCCGTTGCCCAGGCCGGCACGGACATCCGCGACGGCCTTGTTGATTCCCATGTACGCGGCATTGGATTTCGGCGCGGTGGCCAGATGCACCACGGCCTCGGCCAGGACGATCCGCCCCTCGGGCATGCCGATCAGCTGGACTGCCTGGGCGGCGGCGACCGCCGTCTGCAGCGCTGTGGGGTCCGCCATTCCCACGTCTTCCGCCGCGGAAATCACGATGCGCCGGGCAATGAACCTCGGGTCCTCCCCTGCCTCCAGCATTCTGGCCAGGTAGTGCAGTGCGGCGTCGACGTCGGAGCCGCGGACCGATTTGATGAATGCGCTGGCGACGTCGTAGTGCTGGTCCCCGGCGCGGTCGTAGCGCACGGCGGCCACATCCAGGGCGCGTTCGGTGTGCTTGAGTTCCACGGTGACCAGCGAGTCGGAAGCGGCATCGTCCGCATCGCCGAAGGCCACGCCTGCTGCGGCTTCGAGGGCCGTCAGGGCTCGCCGGGCGTCGCCGCCCGCGAGCCGGACGAGGTGCGCCAGGGCCTCGGCGGAGAGCTCCACTTTCCCGTTCAGGCCGCGTTCGTCCGCCACGGCGCGCTGCAGCAGCCCTTCAATGTCCGCCTCCGTCAGCGGTTTCAGGGTGAGCAGGAGGGAGCGGGACAGCAGTGGCGAGACCACCGAAAAGGACGGGTTCTCGGTGGTTGCTGCTACGAGCACCACCCAGCGGTTTTCGACGCCGGGCAGCAGGGCATCCTGCTGGGCCTTGTTGAAGCGGTGGATCTCGTCGAGGAAAAGCACGGTGGTGGTTTTGTACAGGTCCCGCGCCGTCAGGGCTTCGTCCATAACCCGCCGGACGTCCTTGACGCCTGCGGTGATGGCGGACAGCTCCACGAACTTCCGCCCCTTGCCCTTGGCGATCACGTGCGCCAGCGTGGTTTTCCCGGTACCGGGCGGTCCCCAGAGGATCAGCGAGCTGGGCCCTGCGGGACCCAGGGCGTCGGTGCCGGCGGCCAGTTGCCGCAACGGCGATCCCTGCCCCAGCAGGTGCTGCTGGCCCACCACGTCATCCAGGGTGCGTGGCCGCATCCGCACGGCCAACGGACTGCGGGGCGCGGCGGTACGGCCGGACGACGACGGTTCGTCAGTGTCGTCGTCGTCATTGCCATGCCCTTGGGCGAAGAGATCATCCACATAGATAGGCTACTCATTAGTTCACTGCCCCACTTCCGCCCTCCATGCAAGGAATCCCGCCATGAGCGCACGCAGTACCCCCGGCGCCAGCCGGCCGGGGTCCGTCAGGACCGCGTTTGTGTCCGGCGAACGCCTGGCTGGCTGGGCGGATCGCTTCGGTGCCTCGCACGGCGGCTTCCGGATCAGCGATAACGACGACGGCGTGCGGCTGCTGGCGGCCGACGGCACCACTGCGCTGCTTCAGGCTCCGTGGCCGCCGGACGGACGGCCTGGACGGGGCGCCGATCCCTTGGAACGTTTGGCGTCAGTGGCCGCCCAGCCCCGGACGGCTGGCCTGGTGCTTGTGCGGCGCGGCGGCTATGCGGTGGCCGTGGCCCGGGAAGGCATCCTGCTCGCGTCCAAGGCGGGGTCCCGCTACGTGCAGTCCCGCACGGCGGCCGGTGGCCAGTCCCAGCAGCGGTTCGCGCGCCGCCGGGCCAATCAGGCTGATGAGCTGGTGGAGAAGGTGGCGGCGCACGCAGCCGTGGTCTTTGGCGGCCAGCCGATCGAGTACCTGGCGCCCGGCGGGGACCGGACCCTTGCGGGGCTGGTCGTGGACCACCCGGCCCTGAAGGTTTACGCCTCAGTCCCGCGGCTGGACTTCCTGGATGTGCCTGATCCCAATGGCTCGGTGCTGCGGAAGGCCGCCGCGGATGTCTGCGCCGTCCGGATACAGGTGGCCGACTCACCGGCATAGTTATCCACAACCGGCCCTCGGTGACAAGCGCCGGCCGACTCTTCCTGCCTAGACTCCCCAGCAAGGGGCCGCTGCCGCGGCCCGGATCAGCTGCCGGGGGAAGACATGAACCTAAGAACGAGAATGGCTGCCATTGTGGCAGCGCTGACACTGTCTTGCACCGGCTGCACGGACGGCAGCTGGCTGGACCAGTCCCGGCTCTCCTTCCATATCGGCGGCATCGACACCGCGCTGGCCAGCGAAGAGCGCGCCAACAGTTCGCTGCGGGACCTCACGAGCCGGGGACAGGAAGTCCTGGCGGTGCTGGGCATTGCAAACGCAGCCTTCGATGGTCACCGAGCTGCCTACTCACCGGACAACGGTGTTTCCTGGCAACCAGTGTTGTTTGATGGCCAGGCAGATCCGGGCATGGTGCTGTACAGCTTGCCTACTGCCCGTGAGGGCCAGTGGCTCCTGCTAGGGCACCGAAACGGGCAGGTCTTCGCCTTCACCAGCAGCAACGGCAAGGACTTCAGCCTTCAGCAGGGACCAATTTTCGAAACCACCGCCACGAGCCTGAACACGGTGGTGGGTACCGATCTGGGCTGGCTCATCGCCACGTCACCAGAGCAGGAATCCGACGGCACGGCTATGACGCTCTACCAAAGCACCGACGGATCAGCCTGGACCGGGCGGGACGGCACGGCTGCCGGGCTGCCCCCGGCGCACGGCACCTTCCATCCCCTGAACATGGCCGTGGGACCGGCAGCCGTGCTTCTCGTGGGGCAGGAAAACGATCCCAGCCGTCCACCATATTCACGGGCCTTTTCCTCCACCGACGGCGGGAGCAGTTGGCAGGATGCCACACCGGACAGCTCGGGTGTGGGTCCCCTCGGCAACGCCCTCTGGACCGCGGCCTGGTCGGGAACGGATTTCAGGGTGACTGGACATGCGTGGCCTGGAGTCTCCGTGCCGAAACACTTTCCCCTTGGCATGTCCGGCAGCTGGACGCCGGAAGGTGGATGGCAACTCTCCGCTGACCATGCGTGGAGCAGCCAGGACCAGGAATTCCCCCGGCAGTCCATCGTGGCCTACGGTTCCGCCGGTGCGATCGCCACACAGATGATCGGCGAACTGAGCGTCGACATACCCAAGGTCCTGCTTCAGCGGCCTGGCCAGCCCTGGTCCGAACTGCCGATACCTGAACCGGCCGAAGACTGGCTTCGGCTCTATTCCGACGTGACAGCAGTGGCTGACGGCTTCCTGGTGGCCGGCACCGACTCCAACCATGGAAACGACCAGGTCCGCCTCTGGCACATAGACGCCAGCGGAGCCATCACCGAACGGCATGCCGCCCTGGAAACCGCGGCACCCTGGCTCGCCGCCGGGCAGGAACCGTATATCACCGGTTTTAGCAGCGGCAGCGGCAAACCGCTGGCATTCGGCTCGGTGGGTTCCCAGCCCACTATCTGGGAGCTGGAGGGCGAACGGGACTTCAGCAACTACACCACCCTGGTCAGTGACGAGAACCAGACGTTGGACACCATGGCGGCCGGAACCGGCGGTCTGATGCTGCTGGGCAGCAGCAGCACCGCGAACAGCCAACTGCCGGTCATCTGGTCACGGCCCGAAGGCGGAGCATGGTCGGTGTATACCGGCAACATATTCGGTGCCGGCACAGAGAACGGGGACTCGCCGGTGAAAGCGGCGCTGCCCTCCAGCCACGGCTTCCTCGCAGCCGGATGGTTCCGCGCGGACGATGCCGACCATGCGGGAATCGCTGTTTCCGAGGACGGCGCCAGGTGGAGCCATGTCCAGGGAAGCGATCTCCGGGGCAAGCCGTCCGCTGGCCGCTACATCGGTTCACTGGCCGAGACGCCGGCCCGGACGGTGCTGGCTGGCGGATCCATCCACGAGGGGCACCTAAGCCTTGATCCACCGATGTTGCTCGGGGCGCCGACGGCGGTTTAAACCGAGAATGCCCGTCTTTTCAAGGAAAATGGAGCTTGTCTAGAACCCA
>NZ_JAMXBJ010000033.1 GCF_023913755.1 Pseudarthrobacter cellobiosi | reverse complement strand
AAAGGCCGGCACCTTTCCAAGACAAGGAAACCGGCCTCGGGCCATTACGGCTCAAACCTGAGGAACCCTCAAACAATTACCGACCCACGCACCTAGCGTTGGGAGCATGTCACGCCGGGACGCTGGAGCAGCACGCCAGGGGGCCCGGCATGCCCGGGACCGGCTGCAGTCTACGCTCGGAGCCGGCCCGGGGCTTCTGCTCACCGACAGCGGCGAAAAGGTCTTTGAGTACGACGGCGGTGCTCACGTTTCCGGTGACGCCTCCGCTTCGGGGGCTGCTGATGAGTCCCCTCCCGGTACCGGTAAGACGGGACCGGCCCTGAGATGGCGGGTTGGCGTGCGGGTCGCCCTGCTCATCGCCGCACTCGCGGTGCTGGGCGGCGCCTGGTTCTGGTCACAGGTTGCTGACGGTCAGCCCGAAGTCATGCCACTGAGTGACATCTCCGCCCAGGGCAGCCTGCCCGCGGGGGAAAGAACCCAAGGCCAGGAGCCCCCCGGGGCAGGGCCGCCTGAACTGCCCGCGGAAAGTCCACAGGCCGGCATTGTCATCATCCATGTGGCCGGCGCCGTTGCCGTGCCCGGGGTAGTGCAGTTGCCCGCCGGCAGCCGGGTTCACCAGGCGGTCGCCGCGGCAGGCGGCGGCGCACCCTCAGCCGACCTGAACCGCCTCAACCTTGCTGCCGTGCTGACGGACGGACAGAAGCTCTACGTTCCCCAGGCCGGCGAAGAAATCCCCGCCGGTTCTTCCGGCCCACTCGGGGAATCGGGGGAGGGGACTGGCAGCGGTGGGACCGCGTCAGCAGGAGGAAAGGTCAACCTCAACACAGCAGGCGTCGAAGAACTGGACGCCCTGCCGAAGGTTGGGCCCGTGCTGGCGCAGCGGATCGTGGACTGGCGCAAGGAACACGGCCCGTTCAAATCGATCGAGGAGCTCGACGCCGTGGACGGCGTGGGTCCAAAGATGCTCGAGACACTCCTTCCCCTGGTAGGCGTCTGAGATGGCCAGGCGCAGCCCGTGGAGCCGCTTTGTTGACTCAGCCGTGCAGGACCAAGGGGCTCCCGCAGCCCACCCGGCTCTCGTGGACACGCCCGCCGGGGCTACACGCGCCGGGGTCCAGGCCGGTGGGCTGAAGGTCCGCAGGCTGGGCGAACGCGTCGGGACGAAACTCCGGGGCCAGGAGCCAGCGAAGTCACCAACGGACGCGCCGCGCCGGCGTACCGACGTCAGGCTGGCACTGCCCGCCTTCCTCGTCTGGAGTGCCGCCGTCGCCGGCGTCTGGCTTACCCCTGTGGGATTGGTGGGGCTGTGCTGCGGCTTGGTGCTGCTGGCCACGTTCCTGTTGATCCGGGCCTCTCGCGGCCGGGGGCTGGTGGCAGGCCGGCGGAGCTTTCTTATGACCACCGCGGTTGCCTTGGTGCTGGCCGCGACCGCCGCGGCCCATTCGGCAGTCTCCTCGTCGCAACGCAACGATGGGCCGCTTGCCGAAGCTGTCGCCGACGGGAATTCTGTGGTGGCCATCCTGGAAGTCACCGGATCCCCGCGGGCCATGACAGTTCCGG
The DNA here is from genome assembly GCF_023913755.1 of Pseudarthrobacter cellobiosi. Taxonomy (GTDB): domain Bacteria; phylum Actinomycetota; class Actinomycetes; order Actinomycetales; family Micrococcaceae; genus Arthrobacter; species Arthrobacter cellobiosi. The sequence goes on along the minus strand of NZ_JAMXBJ010000033.1, from coordinate 79,635 downwards.
GAACTTCGGGGCCGCCCGCACGATGGTCGGTATCGGCGCAGACGGAGGAGGTCACCGTCAGCAGCCGGGTCATACGCACGCGTGCCCGGGTGGTGGTCATGGGCGGCAAGGGCTGGGGAGATTTGGTGCCCGGCCAGGTGGTCCGGACGGCCGGCAAGCTGAAGCCACCGGACGCGGGCCAGCAGGAAACAGCTGTCCTGTCGGCCTCCCTGCCACCCCGTGCCGGCTCCGGCACCGACAGCAGCGCCGGAGCCGATGATGCCGACGCCCCGGGCTGGCAGCTCGTAGCGAAGGACCTGCGCGTCCGGTATGTCTCCGCTGCGTCCTTCCTTGCCGCTGATCCGGCCGGTCTCCTCCCGGGCATGGTCACCGGAGATTCCAGCGCCCTGGACGAAGGGCTCAATGCGGCGATGAAAACGGTGGGCATGACCCACCTGACCGCGGTCAGCGGGGACACAGTTATAAAGTAGGGTGGGTCAATGGACCTCAAAAATCTGCTCGTCCGCGAGTATCTGCGCGTGTCAAAAGATCGTAGTGGCAAGGGCAAAAGTCCTGACCAGCAACACACGGAGAATGCCGCAGCCCTTGCGCAGCAGGGATGGGATCTCCATCCTGAGCCCTACCGTGACAATGACCGGAGTGCCAGCCGGTACTCGAAGCAGGCGCGTGAGGGTTTTGCACGCTTGATGATGGACCTGGAAGAAGACACCTTTGGCGCTGGTGCACTTGGGCTGTGGGAGTCAAGCCGTGGATCACGCCGGACGGGGGAGTGGGTCGACCTCATCGAACTTTGCGAGATGCGCGGTATCCGCATCTGGGTGACAACGCACGGCAGGTTGTATGACCCGGCCAATGCTCGTGACCGTCGATCATTACTTGAAGACGCAGTCGACTCCGAGTATGAAAGCGCCAAGACGAGTAAACGCCTGCAACGCGACATGCGTTCTAACGCTGAGAAGGGCCGGCCGCACGGCAAGAAGATCTACGGCTATCGGCGTGTCAAGGATTCTGAGACGGGCGCCTTGGTTCGGATTGAGCCTGATGCTGATCAGGCACCTGTAGTGCAGGAGGCAGCACGGCGCGTCCTTGCGGGACAGACTTTTTACGCCATTGCCAAGGACTTCAACGAACGCGGCATCCCGCCGAGGCGTGAGACCCGCAAAGAACATCGTCAGGGTCTTGGCTGGACGCCCCCGGCCATTAAACAGATGCTGAATATGCCCGCCTATGCGGCAAGACGTCAGCACCAGGGGGAGATTATCGGTGACGCCATGTGGCCGGCGCTCATCGAGCTGGACACGTGGGAGAAACTTCAGATCATCATGAGTCCTCCGGAGCGCAAGCGGACTAACGACTGGCCGGCCAGACACCTGCTCACCGGAATCGCTGTGTGTGGTGTGTGCGGGGCTCCGATGAGAATCGGCAAACAGAACGCCGGACGACGGAAGGACAAAGTAACCGGCGAGGCGCTGCCGAAGCCCATTGATGAGGACGGCAATGGGCTGCCGTATCCGTTTTACAACACATATATCTGCGTCGGAGTGCCCGGGAAGACTGGTTTCCACGTCGCGATGCGAGACTCGCATCTGGACGAGGTTGTTACAGAGCTGGTGTTGGCCAGGCTGGAGCGGCCTGATTTCTTGGCCATGATCGGGGAGCGCGGCGAGGGCACGGACGCCGAACGCCAGGCGATTTTGGCGGAGATTGCGAGCTATCAGGACTATCTGGACACGGTGCGCGAGGACGCCGCCCTGAAACTCAGGTTTGATCTGCTGATGGATCAGGAGATCAGAATCGGGCCGAAGATCAAAGCAGCCCAGACGCGCCTGGAGAGGCTTTCCGAGATGGACCCGTTCGTGCTTCGGCTCGTGCGCGAAGGCTCGATTAGAGACACGTGGGAAAAGATGGAATTGCCGGAAAAGCGTCGCGTCATTCGTGCCGTGATGACTCCGAGGGTAAATCGGGTTGCACCGGATGCGAAGGGACAAAGAGGCGTCAACCACAAACGTGTCGACGTAGTTTGGCGCTGAGAGTTGAGTTCGGGGACAGGAGTCGGCGCGTTGCGACCCGCCATGGACCAGGTGTGCCGCGCAACTGTCGGGCCGATAGAGTCTCAGGGTGGTACAACCACCACGTCGACGAAGGGGGAAACATGAGCCAAGAAATTGTCGAGAGCATCACCAAGTGGGCGAAGGCCGATGAGGTCACCACACTGGTCGGGCAGTACACCGGCTACAGGGAGAGCGAAGAGATCACCGTCGCTATCTACGACCGCCCGGATGGTGGCCAGTACCGGTTTACGGTGCATGCCTACGTCACGAGCGATCCGTCGCGGCACGGCCACGGCAACGGTGGAGAGACTATCGAGGACGCGCTGTCGACTTACCACTGGAACGATCTGTCCCGCTGAGGCTAGTGTCGGGCGTTCTCACTGCGGGAGCGTCCGACTTCTCGTTCTGGCAGCACTAACAAACGAATAAGCGCCTCCAGGCCATCGAGCAGAACGAATACCGGCAGGCCGTGCGGCGCCATGTCCATGCCGTCACCGCCTGGTTCGAGTCGCCTAGCGTAGCGGTCGTCGGTAATGCCGGCTTTGATGAAGACCCAAACAAGCCCTTCAAGTTCCGGAACGGCCAGCGCGGTCAAGCCGTGCGACTGCTCGACGACGGATGCTTCGTCGAGGAGCACCGGCATCGATTCCTGGCTAGAAGACCTGAACCGCTACAGGTGGTCCACTCAGGGGACGTCGCGGTGCTGTTCGTGGACACCCGGCCGGTGGACGCCATCGTGTTCGCGCACAACCCCCTGGGTGCCGACGACCCTGGCCCCTACTCGTTCTTGTACTCTTCGAGGTAGCACTTTGTGCTCTTGGTCTGGCTCACGCTCGTGTCCTATCTATGGTCGTTGTTCGACCTTATCCTGAGCGTTCCGGACATCTGAGGCGACCGATGACTGGGGGAGTAGCAACACCATGGAACAGAAACTCTGCAAGAAATGCAGCAGCGAACTCCCTGACGACCATAAAGGTGCACGGTGTGACGAGTGCAAAGCAAAAAGAATGCTCAAAATTAAGAAAATTGGATTAGTCGTCGGTGCGGCATTGTTTGCGGCAGTGGCTGTTTTTTCGATCACCCGTACTGAATCCAACGAGGACAGTGAATACGACGAAGACACTGAAAACGATGAATTGTCCCGGTCCGATAGCAGCAGGGCCGCCGAAATGGGAATTTCGCTCACGGATTACCACATACTGAGCGAGGGCATCGAGGATGGAAAGCTTTCAATCTCGTGGGCCAATTACAACCTCGACGCCATAAAAGACGGATTATTGTCGGCCCGTGAAGTCGTCAATTCAGGGAGTCCCGACGATGACGACTGACCAAGCAGCCCGTCTTGCCATGCTTACCAATCACGAACTTCTAGAGATGCCCTATGCCCTTCTGGTTGAACTGAAGCGCCGCTGCATCATCCGCACCGCCGACCTCGTTGGAGGAGTCGGCGAACACCTCGCCTGGCGAATGTACGGAGGGGTCCTTGCCTCGAACGGCAACAAAGCTTACGACCTCACCGATCCCGGGGACCGTCTTATCCAGGTCAAGGCACGCGTAGCGAGTCGCGGAGAGGGGAGTCTCAAAATCGGGTTGAGATCCACCGATGGCTTTGACGCCTGCCTGGTACTGCTGCTGGATCCACAGACCCTCCGGCCACTGATGGCCCGGGAGGTCAGCCAGGAGGGCGTCCTCGGAATGAAAGCGAGAAAGCGGTCTCTATTTATCAGTGACTTCCGCGCCGCCGGCATCGACGTTCTGGATCGCGCCTCCTATGCGTGGGAGGCCGTCGGCCGCGACGGGTGAGCCGTCAGCGACGAGCCGTCGGCCGTCCACAGAAATCTCTGGCGCATCGCCTCACCTGGGCGAGTCGTCACTGAGCGGATGCTGCATCCCTTTCTTGTGCCTCCGCTCTTGCGCTTATCTCGTCGGCCTCCCTGCGCTTCCCGACGAGCAGTTCGACCAACTGCTCGTCAGTGATCCAGTTATGCAAAGCCTTGAGCCTGCGGCTGCGCCACATGCCACCAGGCACCTTCTCGTAGATCAGCGCGAAGCCCACCCGGACGCGGGTGCCCACCGGCAGATGCCTCAAGTCGCTCATGTCTCCTCCTCCGTGTGGCTTCATTCTTCTCCTAGACCAACATCTCGGACAGTGGGGGACGGCGACCGTCTGACGACCAGGTCAGCGAGCCCTCGGGATATTAACTGAAGAAGCCGGAAAGCACCAGGCTTTCCGGCTTCTTTTTTCTTACCCTGCGAAGACCTACACGAAGTGCGCAATCACCGTCAAGCGAAAATGAGCCGAATCTGCGACTTTTTGAAGAATTCTCAACACGCTCCAAATCCACACCATAATGTCGCTTATGATGTGGATTATGTGAGAGGGTCAATTATGGACCTCGCTTATAACACCGCGCCCGCCAGCAACCGGGAACGACACGCCAGCATTATCGCTGCGTGGCAACTGGCGCAGTCTTCACCACATACGCTGGCCGCTTATACCCGAGATCTCGCCGGGTACTGTGCCTGGCTGGATGATCTGAATCTGGATCTACTTACGGTGCGGCGTGTGCATGTGGACGGCTACCGACACACTCTGGCGGGGGCTCCGACGACGGTGGCCAGGACGCTCGCTGCGGTGTCGAGCTTCTATAGGTACGCGCTGGCGGAAGACGTTGTGGACCGGAACCCGGTGGCGACCGTGGTCAGGCCCAGTGTGGATGCAGACCACAGTTCGACCCAGGGACTGAACCGCGACCAGGCAAGGGCGCTGCTGGCAGTGGCTCATAAAGACAGTCTCAGGTCCAATGCCCTGGTGAACCTGCTGGTGTTCACCGGCGTCCGCATCAGCGAGGCACTGAACGCGCGCACGGCCGACTATGGCCACGACGCAGGACACCGCACGCTTCGGATACAGCGCAAGGGTGGCAAGACCGCCAAGGTCGCGGTGCCGGCTCCTGCTGTGGTGGCGCTCAATACTTACCTTGGTACCTCCGGCGCCGACCTGGTCCTGGGACACTCGCAGAGCCTTCCGCTCTTCACTACAGCCACCGGCAGACCCTGGAACCGCTCGGAGGCATTCCGCACTGTGCAGCGGCTGGCACGCAGGGCCGGCATCCAGGGCCAGATCAGTCCGCACAGCCTGCGGCACACGTTCGCAACTATTGCTTTGGACAGCGGGACCTCGCTGCACGCCTTGCAGGACAGTATGGGCCACGCTGATCCGCGGACCACCAGGCGCTACGACAGGGCACGGAACAACCTGCTGAAGTCCGCCGGCTACGACGTCGCACGCGCGCTGGCATAGGGCTCAGCCCGTACCTTTAGTCAGTCACGCTCGTTCGACGCAGCGGATCAGCTGCGTGCCTCTTATGTCCTTAGCCCTCTTAGTCGCCCATGTCTAGAGGCCATCGACACTGACCGGGACGGCATCCCGGACGTTTACGAAGAAGACCCACCGCGGTGACAGCGCTGGTGATGTTGGCATGTCTGCTGTGCGCAGGGACCGGCGTTGCCGTTTCCGGGGAGCCCGTTGGTAGCCTAGATGGGTTGATACCGGCAGCCCGCAGCCGACCTTCGCAGGGATTGTTCTGCCGCTGATGCTCTTTCTTACAGTGGGGCATTTGTCGGCCGTCCCGCTGGCCGTGTCAAGCATCCACAGGGCAGGGCGCACTTTCCTCAAGGCATAGCCCGTGGAACGCTGCTGCCGGGCAAGGATATGTGCAACCAGTGCCTACGCTCAGAGGTTGTTCCTGGTCCCTGGGCTGGGTGTCCTGCCAAGCCGCCCCCGGGATGCATGCAGCCCGGGCCGAATATTGAGGAATACATGAAGCTATCGTTAGTCGATTCCCTGACGCAGGGAATCATTTTTTTGGGCGCAACTCCCTCTCCCGGCCCTGGCGAGAATGGGCTGCGGCCAGGTCTTAGCGCCGATCAGGTGACGCCGGGACTTCTCGGATTCGTCATGACAGCGTTCATGGTTATTGCAGTTGTCGCGCTCATGGTGTCCATGACCCGGCGAATTCGCCGCGTTCGGTACCGGGCGCAAGTCAGCGAGGCCGACGCAGACGCCCTTGCAGCACCTGATGCCCGCAGCGTCCAGGGGCCCGAAGACCCGGCCCGACAGGGCTGACACCGCGCTCCGCAGGCCTCCCGCCGCACCCGTTACATGGTGCTGCTAGCGGTGTGCCTCCCCGAGCTTCGCATTCCATGATGTCTTGGCAGTTCCGCAGCAGAGGGTAAGGCTACAGCCCGTTCAGCGGCCGACTCAAAGCCCCGTTCGGTATGGGTCTAGGCCCCGGGTTCTTTCAGTGCGCTCCTGATGAGGGCTTTGAGGGTGCTTTTCTCGGCGAGGCCGAGCACTCGGGCGCTGACTCTTCCTTGTTTGTCCAGCACGAGGGTGGTGGGTACTGCCCGCGGAGGGACGTACTCGGCCAGGGCGAGCAGGATGCTGCCGTCCGCGTCGTTGAAGCTGGGATAGGTAGTGCCGAAGGTCCGTTCGAAGGCGGCGGCCGTGGCCGCGGTGTCGCGCAGGTTGATGCCGTAAAAGAGTACGCCGTCGTCTTTGTTCTCCTGGTACAGGGTCTCCAGCGTCGGCGCTTCCGTCCGGCAGGGGGCGCACGCGGCGTACCAGACGTTCAGGACTGTCACCGATCCCCGCCAGTCTGTGGAGCTGAGGACCGTTCCGTCGTAGAGCGGACCCTGCATCTCCACCGGGGCGCTCCTGTCGTTGGAGGCGTATTCGGAGACCGAGCCGTCCCCGGCGATGTAGTTCTTGTTGTCCCCGGCCCGGGCCTGGGCTGCCAGGGAATCCGGGGCGGCACAGCCTGTCAGGAGCAGGGCGCCTGAGGCCATGCCGAACAGGACGCTGCGGCGGCCGGGCAATGATTCTCCGGCTGATGGTGCGGGGGAGTGGACGTTCACTGTCTGGTCCTTTTCGTTCTATACGGGGGTGGTGATGGTTCCGGCGAGGTTCTGCAGCTGGTAAATCCAGAGCATCCAGACCCCTGAGACCATCAGGATTCCGACGAGGATGAGCAGCGAACCGCCAATGATGTTGAACGTGCGGATGTGCCGGCGGATAAAACCAAGGGTCCTGGTGACCCAGTTCAGGCCCAGTGCGACCAGGACGAAGGGGATTCCCAGCCCCAGGCAGTAGACGAATCCCAGCAGGGCCCCGCGCCAGGGGTCCCCGGTGGTGGTGCTCAGCGCCAGGACGGCGCTGAGGGTCGGCCCCATGCACGGTGTCCATCCGAGGCCGAAGACGATACCGAGCAGCGGCGCCCCGGCGACGCCGGTTCTGGGACGGAAGGACAGTTTCCGGGTGGTCTGAAGGAATGAGAAACTGCCGACCAGGACCAGGCCCATCAGTACGACGAACACTCCCAGGGCGCGGATCAGCGTGTCCTGCCACTGCACGAGCCAGCCGCCGATGACACCGAAAGCCGCCCCGTACAGCGTAAAGACAGCGGCAAAACCGAGAATGAAAAGACCGACACCGGTCAGGAGCCGCCGCCTGTTGTCCGGGCGTGACGGGTCGGTCAGCCCGGAGACGTAGCCCAGATACCCTGGCACCAGCGGAAGGATGCACGGAGAAATGAACGACACAGTCCCGGCTGTCATGGCCAGCGGCATCGCCACCAATAAGGCTCCGGACTGCACCATCTCGGCGAAATATCCGCCAATGCTCATCGGTGTCTCCTCGGTCAATTTCTGAAGCTCTGCCAAACCGGCAACAGCATCGCCCCGCCCACCGGTTGAGCGAATGGCGCGCTCATGTCCGGCTCTTACGTGTGGATGCGCTCGAAACTCTGGCGAGCGTCGCGGCGGCCCTTTCGACATTACAGCATGGCGGCGATGACATCATAAATCTGCGCTATCATCGTCATATGACGATTGAACCTATGGTTTCCGCGGATCCGTGCCGCCAGCTCAGTCCTGCGGCGGCGCTGTTCCATTCCCTCAGTGACCCGACCCGCTTGAGCATCGTGAAGCGCATGGCCGGCGGTGAGGTCCGGGTTGGTGACCTTACAGGGGAGCTGGGCCTGGCCCAGTCAACGGTATCCGCCCACGTCGCATGCCTGCGCGATTGCGGCCTGGTCGAAGGCCGGGTGCAGGGCCGCAGCGTCTACTATTCACTCTCCCGTCCGGAATTGATGGACATGCTCACCCAGGCAGAGATCCTGCTTGCCGCCACCGGCAACGCGGTCAGCCTGTGCCCGAACTACGGCACCGGCAGCACCGGCGCCGCCCTGACAGAAGAGAACACACGATGAGTGACGCCTGCGGCTGCAGCGATGAGAAGACCGGGACCGGCGAGTCCGACGAGGCGGAGGAGGCCGTAGGTTTTTGGCAGGTCCGCGAGGTCCGGGCGGCAGCCGTTTCCGGTGTCCTGCTCCTGGCGGGGTGGATCGCTTCCCTGGCCGGTGGGCCCCAGTGGCTGACGCTTCCCCTGGAGATCGTCGCGCTGCTGGTTGCAGCCTGGACGTTCGTTCCCTCCACCCTCCGCCGCCTGGTGAAGGGCAAAATCGGGGTCGGGACGCTGATGACGATCGCCGCCGCCGGCGCTGTCGCCCTCGGTCAGTTCGAGGAGGCAGCCATGCTGGCCTTCCTCTACGCCATCTCCGAAGGCCTTGAGGAGTACTCACTGGCGAAAACCCGCCGCGGCCTGCGTGCCCTGCTGGACCTTGTCCCGGCCGAGGCGACCATCCTGCGCGGCGGTACCGAGCTCACGGTCGACCCTGCAGAACTCATCCCCGGGGACCGGATGGTTGTCCGACCCGGGGAGCGCCTTGCCACTGACGGCAGGATCCTCACCGGGCGCACGTCCCTGGACACATCGGCGCTCACCGGCGAATCCGTTCCGGTCGAGGCCGGGCCGGGAAGCGAGGTCTACGCCGGGTCGATCAACGGCACCGGCCCGCTCGAGGTGGAAGTCACCAGCACCGCGGAAAACAACTCCCTGGCCAGGATCGTGCACATCGTCGAGGCCGAGCAATCCCGCAAGGGCCCTGGCCAGCGCCTGGCCGACTCCATCGCCAAAAAACTCGTCCCCGGCATCCTCATCGCCGCCGCACTGATCATCGTCTTCGGCTTCATCGTCGGCGAACCGCTGCTGTGGTTCGAACGCGCCCTCGTCGTCCTGGTCGCAGCCTCGCCCTGCGCCCTAGCCATCTCCGTACCCGTCACGGTCGTCGCTTCCGTAGGTGCTGCCAGCCGCATCGGCGTTCTCATCAAAGGCGGAGGCGCCCTGGAAACCCTCGGCAAAATCCGCACTATCGCGCTGGACAAGACCGGAACCCTCACCCGGAACAAGCCCGCCGTGATCGATGTCGCCGCAACCGGCGCCGCCACCAGGGAACACGTCCTGGCCCTCGCGGCCGGCCTGGAGGCCCGCAGCGAACACCCGCTCGCCCGCGCCATCCTCGCCGCCGCAACGGACCGGGCTGCCGTCACCGATGTGGACACCGTCCCCGGCGCCGGTCTGGAAGGCCTGCTCGATGGCAGGACCGTCCGACTCGGCCGCCCGGGCTGGATCAACGCCGGACCGCTGGCCGCCGAGGTTGAGAGGATGCAGCACGCAGGCGCGACCGCTGTCCTCATCGAGGAAGACGGCCAGGTCATCGGAGCTGTCGCGGTCCGTGACGAGCTGCGGCCCGAAGCCCGGGAAGTCATTGCCCGGCTGAGCGCCTCCGGCTACACCACGGCCATGCTCACCGGCGACAACCTCATCACCGCCACGGCACTGGGTAAGGCCGCGGGCATCACGGAGATCCATGCCGACCTCCGGCCCGAGGACAAGGCCGAGATCATCCGCACGCTCCAGGGCCGCCAGCCCACCGCCATGGTCGGCGACGGCGTCAACGACGCCCCGGCACTCGCGACCGCCGACACCGGCATCGCCATGGGCGCCATGGGCACCGACGTCGCGATCGAAACCGCCGACATAGCCCTGATGGGCGAGGACCTGAACCACCTTCCCCAGGTCCTCGATCACGCCCGCAGGACCCGGAGCATCATGCTCCAGAACGTGGGCCTGTCCTTGGCGCTGATCGCGGTACTGATACCGCTCGCGCTGTTCGGCATGCTCGGCCTGGCCGCCGTGGTCCTCATCCACGAACTGGCCGAAGTTGTCGTGATCGCCAACGGCGTCAGGGCAGGCCGGATCAGCCGCAAGACCACGTCCAACGCCGCCAAGCCCGCCCCCGCGTTGGAACCGGCAGCGTGAGCGCCGAAACCGCTGTGCCGGACGCACCTGCCGGGCAGGCCCGACGGTCCAGGACGGTGCTGCTTCTGGTGGCAGCCGTCCTTGCCGCAGCCGACCTGGTCGTCAAAGCCGTGGCCGAAGCGCTGCTCTCCACCGGCACGACCGCCGATCTGGGACCGATCAACATTAGGCTGCTCTACAACCGCGGTGTCGCGTTCAGCCTCGGCGCGGACCTTGCACCCTGGGTCGTCATCGCCGCCACCGGCCTGATCATTGCGGCCCTGATCTGGTACACCGTCTCCTCCGCCCCTATCATGACTGGCCTCTCCCGGGCAGGAGCGTCCCTGCTGCTCGGAGGCGCGGTCGGGAACTTCATCGACAGGCTCGACGGGCAAGGGGTCGTGGACTACCTCCACAGCGGCTGGTTCCCCACCTTCAACCTCGCCGACGCGTTCGTTACCACCGGAGTAGCGCTCCTCGTCCTCGGCACGATCTTCCCCCGGCGGCCGCAGACCGGCGACTAGGCCCTTCGCCGACCCCCTCACCGGCCAGGTTGCAGATGAGAGGACTCCTGGGACTCCAAATCAGTGTCGGAGACGGGACCGAAGGCCTCTGATTCCTGTGAGCATTTCGCCTGTCGCCCCGTATGGCTGCTTAGTCGAGTGCCGCAAGGAGTTCGTTGCACGCATTTTCGCAACGACGGCAAGCTTCCGCGCAGATCCGGCAGTGGCTGTGCATGTCGGCGTGCCGTTCGCATTCGTCAGCACAGGTCTTGCACACGGTGGCGCAGGCCTGCAGGACAGCGCGGGTGACGTTCGCGTCGTAGCCGGTGTGCCGGGAGAGGACATTTCCTGTGGCGGTGCAGATGTCCGCACAGTCAAGGTCAGTGCGGATGCACTTCGTCAACTCGGCGACCATGTCTTCGCTCAGGCACGCATCTGCGCAGGCGGTGCAGGCCTGCGCGCAGTCAAAAGACGCGGCGATACATTCGGCGAGCTTGTGCTGGTCGATGCTGCCAAGATCCTTCGGGTAGGCATCAAGCATTTTGTGGGCGCTGGCGTGTGTCATCGTTTTCTCTCTTCCAAGGTGTTGAGCGGCTGGAAATAGATGCAGGGGCCGGCTTGCATGTTCTGCTAACCGGCACCGCGGTTGTGCTTGTGTCGTACCCCCGTTTCGTTTGATGATTCTGGCCACACTCAGGCGACGCCGGCTTCTCTCAGAGGACTGTCAGCCACAGCGTAACTTTCCCCGGACAGGCCAGCTACCCCCGACGCCTGCTTGCTCTCTAAACGAAGTACCATCCTCAAGATTTGGTAACGAATTTGTAACTTCCGCGTGTCGTTCGCTAGAGTCGACGGAAATACATGCCTATAGCGGGTATGGGTGTGACCGCTTCGCCAAACCCCGCCGGTGGTCCACGTACTTCTTTTCTCAAGGCGGGGGCGGAGGACCCACAAACGGTGCCATGTGCACCTTGGGGTGAAGCCGACCTGCAACGGTGCCTGAGGGCTCCGGGCAGGGCGGCCGGACAGTCCACTCGTCCGAATCCGACAGCTAACTTCGCCGGCGCCGAGAGGACCACTATCTTGTCTGCCCGCCCTCCACACGGCCGTCGCCGTGCCGTTCCGACACCTTCTACAACATCCCGTCGGGGTGTCTTCCATGAATCGTCAAGGGTCCTGCGGGGTCAGCAGTTCGGCGCTGCAGCAGCGGTCACCGGAATGATAGCCCTCACCGCGCTGTCCGCGGCCCATGCGGACTCCAATGCGCTCCCAGCAGCTAAAAACATGCCTTCGGCAGTGGCGGCACCGAGCATTCAGGCGCCCGTTACCGCCGAGGCTGGAGCTGGCCTGGCTTTTGACCGCCCGACTGTCACTTCGCAGGCGGCGCCTGCTCCTGCACCAGCCCCCGCGGTGCAGGCCGCAGGAGCAGTGCCAGCAGCGCCTGCCCCTGCCCAGGAGACGAAGGGACTGCGAGGGCCGCTCGCATCGATGAACGTAAGTTCCCCTTTCGGCTTCAGGATCAGCCCGATCACCGGTGCTTCCGGCGAGTTACACACTGGCATTGACCTGACGGGGGCGTGCTCGACTGCGGTATTCGCCGCCGGTTCAGGAGCCGTCATCGAGGCCGGCTGGAGCCCTTATGGCGGCGGTAACCGGATTGTCGTGGATCATGGCAACGGCTTGAAGACCACGTATAACCATCTGGCCAGTATCGGTGTCTCGGTTGGACAGGTTGTTGTTCAGGGTCAGCAGATCGCAGGGGTTGGTACGACCGGGGCATCTACCGGCTGCCATCTTCACTTTGAGGTCATGGTGAATGGCAATACCGTCAATCCGTCCGCCTATATCTGACCTCAGCTGGAGCTGCTGCAGGGCAGTGTGGCGGGCCGGTTGGTCCCTGGTTCCCGAGCTGCAGGCGCCCGGTCAAGGACCTTCCATAAACGGGGCTTGTCGATGGGCGGCAAAGGCGCGAACTCTGGCTTCGCCGGATGCTTGGGCTTGGCGTGTCCTTCCCGCGTAGCGGTACAGGTCCTGAGCCCATTCGAATTCGGCGGCGGCGTCCCGGTACAGTCCTTCGTCAAAGAGGCGCCGGCCGATCTGATGGCGCGCGAGAGCTTCCCTTGTTCTGGTGTGAGCCAGGCGGAGGGCTTGTTCGTGGTGCCTCGCGGCGTCCCTCCAGCTGTAGGTCCTCTGATAGGCGTGGGCAAGGACAAGCAGTGCCCTGAATGGGTCCTCTGATGTTGCCAGCAGGGCCTGCCCTTCGGCGATGGCCTCATCACCGCGGCCAAGGAGGGAGAGGACCCAGACGCGTTCCAATGCCGTGCAGTCCCCGAGTCGGGCCTCCATCGCGCGCCGGTCCAACACGATATCCAGCAGTGTGGCTGGATCCGTACGCCACATACTCTTCTCAGCTTCCACGCAGTATCCCAGTCATCCGTGCCCGCCGGAAGCAGCCCTGCTCGACCGCCGTACCAGCCGCCGGTGGCGGCGGTATCCAGCCGGGGAATTCTGGGTAGAGCCGGATGAGTCTTGCATTGGAAATGGTCCTTACGATGGGAGATGAATTGGCTTAGCCATTGACGCCGCCGGCGCAGGACGCGCCGGGTTCCGGGGCGTTCGGGGATTGGGCATAGGCGCGGATGAATGCAGGGATGCGGGTGTCGTTGGCGTTCGGCAGGGTGAGCTGTGTTCCCCAGGCCGTGGCGGTGACGGGGGTGCTCTGGTCCTTGTCTGGGCTGAGCAGCACATAGGGCTTGTCTTGGGCCAGGGCGGTGAGCGTCGCTATGTCGCTGGCGGGCAGATCAGGCTGGTAGGTGAGCCACACGGCGCCGTGCTCGAGGGAGTGGACGGCGCTTTGTTCGTTGATGGGTTCGGTGTAGACGCCGCAGTTTGTCCAGACCGCGGCGTGGTCCCCGCCGACGCCGGGCTCCTGCGGGTAGTCCACGGCTGTCTGGACGTGGTTGCGGGTGAGATCAGCGAAAGCCTGGACACCGTCGATGGGTTTTTTGGCCTCTTCCGCGGCTTGGTTGCGTTCCTGGATGGAGCCTGTCACGGTGATGGCCACGGCGGTGATGATGGTAGTCAGGATCAGGCCGAAGCTGCCGTAGACGAGGAGGTTCCATTTGCGTTGTTTTGCTTTTTGGTCCGTGCGGATTGAGGCGACGATGGCTTGGTGTTCCCTGCGTCGTTTGGCGGCGTTGCTCATGTGGGCATTCCTTTGCTGTCGGTAGCGGGAGAGTTGTGCTGTGTTGTGCCGGCGTCGTCGGAGTCCACCGCCGAGCGGGGCCGGCGCCTGAGTATCTGGAAGAGAGCCAGCCCTGCAATGAACAGCAGTGCCGCTACCCAGGTGTTCACCCGGAGGCCCAGGATGGTGTTGGCGTAGTCGGAGCGGATCAGCTCGAACACGAACCTACCGGCGGTGTACAGGGCGATGTAGAGGGCGAACACTGACCCAGCGCCGAGTGAATACTTCCGGTCCAGGAACATCAGCAGTGCCGCAGCCGCCAGGCACCAGAGGGATTCGTAGAGGAATGTTGGGTGGAAGTATCCCAGAAGTTCCGGTGTTCCGTCCGCCGAGGTCACCGCCTGGCCGGTGGCCATGTCCATCTTGTAGATCTGGAGTTTCCAGGGCAGATCAGTGGGCCCGCCGTAGAGTTCATTGTTGAACCAGTTGCCCCAGCGTCCCATCCCCTGGGCGATGAGCAGTCCCGGGGCGGCAGCGTCCACGAAAGCTGCGAAGGGGACCCCGGCGCGCCGGGCACCGATCGCGGCTCCCACCAGTCCGAGGGCGACGGCACCCCAGATCCCGAGACCGCCTTCCCAGATCCGGAGGGCACCCCAGGGATCCTTACCCGGCCCGAAGTACAGTTGGTTGTCGGTGATGACGTGGTAAAGCCTTCCTCCGACGATGCCGAACGGCACCGCCCAGGCCACGATGTCCAGGGTCTGCGCTGTGGTGCCCCCGCGTGCACGAAGGCGGCGGGCCGTCAGCCAGGTTCCGAAGGCGATGCCGGCCAGGATGGCCAGCGCGTAAAAGCGTATCGTCAACGGCCCTAGCTCAAGGGCGCTGAAAGTTGGCGAAGGAATGAAGAAATCCGGTGGTGCCAGGGTCTGCATGAGGGTCACTTAATGTAGGAGAAGAGGGACATCATGCCCTGTTCCGCGTGGTAGGCATTGTGGCAGTGCGCGAGCCATTGCCCGGGGTTGTCGGCGTCGAAGATGACCGTGACGGTCTCTTTGGGACGGACGATGACGGTGTCTTTCCGGGCACCGCCATCTCCGACTTGGAAGGTGTGCCCGTGCAGGTGCATCGGGTGCCACATGTCGGTTTCGTTGATGAACTTCACTTCGATGCGTTCGCCCTCTTTGATGTCGAAGGCATGGTCAAAGGGATTGACCATCTCGAAGCGGTGTCCGTTGATACCCCAGTCGTATTTGGCCATGCTGCCGGTGAGCCGGAGTTCATGGACCCGGTCCGGGGTCCTTTCCTTCAGGGCAACGGCGGGGTCGGCGGTGAGTTCACTGCCGTCCAGGACGGTGCCTTCGAGCTTGTTCGGCAGTACTGCGGGCAGGGGTTGTTTGCCGGTGCCGGTGCTGATGAATCCGAGGGCCTGCCCGGTTTTCCCTTCGGGCAGTCCGATCAGGGGGGTGAATCCCTCTTTGACGGTCAGCAGGGCATCGATGCGTTCACCCATGCCGAGGACAACCGCGTCGACGTCATGGTGGGTGACGGGAAAACCGTCGGTGTGGGTGAGGGTGATCTTCTGGCCGGGGACCCCTACCCGGTAGGCGGTGTCCCCGGCGGCGTTGATGATCCTCAGCCGGATGACCTGTCCTGCGGTGGCGGGCAGGACCTGGGCCTGATCCGGCGCCTTGGAGTTGAACAGGTGGTAGGGGTAGCCGACGTCTCCGGCGTCGCCGCCGAGGAAGTCGCTGCGGGAACCCATGAGCATGTGCTTCATTGCTGACGGAGCGGGGCGGGCGTCGGGGGAGGGCGAAGCCGAGCGGTCGATACCGGCGGTGTACATGCCTTGGGAGAGTTCGGCCAGGACATCATCGGGGGTTCCCGTGACGCCGTCCATCCAGTCATCAAGGATGATGACCCAGTCCTTGTCGTATTTCAGTGGCTCGGCCGGGTCTTCGATGATCAGCGCCCCATACAGTGCGCGTTCGCGCTGCATGTCCATATGGGAGTGGTACCAGTAGGTGCCGGGCTGGGCGAGCCTGAAGTCGTAGCTGAGGCCGGCTCCGGCGGCAATGGGTTCCTGCGTGATGTGCTGGACGCCGTCCTGATCGTTCCGCAGGGCGAGGCCATGCCAGTGGATGCTGGTCTGCTCAGTCAGGCCATTGGTGAGTGCGACGCTCAGGCGGTCCCCGGTACGCGCCCGGATCTCCGGTGCCGTGAGGTTGCCGTTATAGCCCCAGGTGGTGAACGTTTTTCCGGCCACATTCGTTTCGAACGGTCCGGCCTTGAGTGTCTGGGCCACTGTAGTGCCGGCCAGGGGCCGCTGCGCTTCGTATTGGGCGACCAGCGGGTCATCGGGCATGACACGGGCTGGTGCAGCGGCGCTGCGCGGGGAGGTACAGGATGCCAGGGCCGCTGCTGCGGCGCCGGCGGCCGACAGCGCAAGGAACTGCCGCCGGTCCAGCTGGGAAGAGGTTGGGTTCATGTCAGTTTCGAATCCTTGGGAAAGAAGGCCGGGCAGTGCGGAAGGCGGCCATCAGATCGGGGTGAGGAAGGTCCCGGAGAGGTTCTGGAGCCTATAGATCCACTGCACCCACACCCCTGTGACCATGAGCACGCCCAGCACGATGAGCATGGAAGCCCCTGCGATATTGACCACCCGGATATGTCGGCGGACGAAGGCCAAGGTGTTGCTGACCCAGCCCAGGCCCAACGCGGTCAGGGCGAAGGGGATGCCGAGGCCCAGGCAGTAGGCGAAGGCAAGGAGCGCTCCGCGCCCGGCGCTGCCTGTCGTGACGCTGAGGGACAGCACGGCGCTCAGTGTGGGGCCCATACAGGGTGTCCAGCCGAGCCCGAACACGACGCCGAGCAGCGGCGCCCCGGCCAGACCGGTTCGCCGGCCCAGGCTGATCTTGCGGGTCTGCTGCAGCCAGGGCACCAGACCCAGGAGCGCCAGCCCCATCAGGATCACCACAATTCCCATGCTTCGCATAAGCGCGTCCTGCCAGCGCAGCAGCCAGGAGCCTATGGCGCCGAACGCTGCCCCGTAGAGGGTGAACACGGCCGCGAATCCGAGCACGAAAAGGCTGACACCTCCCAGGACTCTGCGCCGGTTCTTCGGCTGTGTCGGATCGGTCAGGCCCGAGACGAAACCGAGGTATCCGGGGACGAGGGGCAGGATACAGGGGGAGAGGAAGGACACTAGCCCGGCTGTCATGGCCAGGGGGATGGCGACCAGCAGTGCACCGGAGGTGACCGTGGAGGCAAAAAACCAGCCGATGTCCATCGGCTCAGACGGCGTCGGAGGGCCGGAACGTGGCCCCGCCATCGGTGGATACGACCAGTCCGGCAGTAGTCGCTGCCCAGATCCATGGCTTGCCTTCTGCGCCTTCCACAGCGGTGATCGCCTGGACCTGACCTTCGATGCGGCCCGTGCGGGACCAGGTGCTTCCGGCGTCGTCTGAATAGTGGACCGATCCGTCCGGCTCTACGCCTACGGCTTCGGTACCGTTGGCGAAGGCCGCGAACTGGATGATGGGTCCGGCGGTGTTCGGTGCCCAGGTTTTTCCGCCGTCGGTGGAGCGCTGGAGCCCGTCGCGGGTGGTGGCAAGGACCGTGTCGCTCTCCGGGGTGCCCGCCAGGGCGGCGGGAGCGAACCCTGCCGTGGCCACTGACCAGGTTTTGGCGTCGGGGCTGGTACGCAGGGTCCCGTCGTAGGCGACTATTCCGGATTTGACTGCGGTGAGGGCATGGAAGTCCGATTCGCCCTGGCGGGAAAGCTGCTCCCATGTTTTGCCGCCGTCCACAGATTTGATCAGGCCGAGGGGGCTGGGCAGATCCGAGCCTGGTCCGGGGTGTCCGGAGGCGTAGAACGTACCCTCTTCATCCGACGCGGTGAAGCCCATCAGGTCATTGGTGTCACCGATTTTGGTGGCCGGGGCTTTGGTGATGTCGAAGAGACCTTCATGGGTGGCCAGCAACACCTGGTCAGTTTCGCGGTTCACGCTCAGGCCGTGGACATGGGAGCTGGGCAGGCTGGAGGACCCGGTGGCGGGTGCGGTGCCGGCAGCCGGTGCTCCGGTTGTTGAAGCCGGGGTGCAGGCGGACAGGGTAAGCAGAAGGGCGACGGCTGCGGCGAGGGCGGCCGCGGACCGGTGGTTGGTCAAAAAGTGCAGGGGCATGGTGAAACTCCAGGGGTGGACCGTGAAATGGGGGAAGGCACCAGCCCTTGGGGGAGGGGCCGGTGC
Organism: Pseudarthrobacter cellobiosi; assembly: GCF_023913755.1. Taxonomy (GTDB): domain Bacteria; phylum Actinomycetota; class Actinomycetes; order Actinomycetales; family Micrococcaceae; genus Arthrobacter; species Arthrobacter cellobiosi. Next base: position 61,447 of record NZ_JAMXBJ010000033.1, on the reverse strand, counting down.
CGGAGGTGCTGGCTACAGAGTGGCCAGCAGGTTTTTCATTTCCTGCATTTCGGCTTCCTGGGAGCTGACAATGTCCTTGCTGAGCTGGACCGCGTCAGCGTTCTTGCCGTCGGACGTTTCAGTCTTGGCCATCATGACGGCGCCTTCGTGGTGGGCAATCATCTGGGTGAGGAAGAGCTTGGCGGCTTCGGTGCCCTGTGCGGCCTCGAGTTTGGTCATGTCTTCTTCGCCCATCATGCCGGACATGCTGTGTGCCGAAGGCATGTCCGTGGGCTGGCCCCAGCTCTCAAGCCAGCCGGTCATCTTCTCGATCTCCGGTCCCTGGGCCGCTTTGATCTTGGTGGCCAGGTCTGTCACCGCGGCGGGAATGCCTTCTTTTTTGAGCATGGTGTCGCTCATTGCCACGGCCTGTGTGTGGTGCGGGATCATCATCTGCGCGAACGTGGTGTCCGCGTTGTTGAATTCAGCCGACGCTGCCGGAGCCGAGCTTGATGGCATACCGGAGCTGCCGTGGTTCATGCCGGATGTGGTGCTTGTGTCCGAACTTCCTGCTCCGGAACCGGCGGAGCAGCCGGCAAGGGCGATGGCTGCGGCGATGGCGGCAGCGGAAATGGTCAGGGTTTTCTTCATGGAAATCAGGGTCCTCAAAAGTATCAGCGGCGCCTGGCGCCTTGCGGGGGCATGCATTCAAAGGCAGGCCGGGTGGCCGGCCTGTCGCATGCCGGTGGCTGGACGGTGCGCCGGGCAGGACACGGCGCAGTGCTCGTTTACGTCCGGCTGATGCAGAAGTCACCGGGCGATGGGCTGTCCGGTGAGTAGGAATAGCTGGTGCTGACCGCAGCGGCTCCGACGAGGTCCGGCACCGCGAAGGGTGCTGTGCCGGGCAGAGGTGCGGAGAGAGATGTGTTACCCGGTGACAGGACGCAGGCCGCGTCCATAGCGGACATCTCGTGGCAGGCGCCTGTGGCGGCGCACGAGGACGAGCCGGACATTGCTCCGGCAACTGCTGTGGCGTCAGATGACTGTGCGGGTCTATGGCTTTCGTGGCCTGCCGGGGTGCTTTGCATCTGCGCCATGGGCGTACTGGCCCCTGCTGCAGGCATGCTGTGCGCCCCGGTCATGATGTGCATGCCGAAGATGCCGGCCATGATGGCCAGGGCCGCCGTCAGAATGCCGGCACGGAGGAAGAAGGCGGTGAGGGCGTCACGGGATATCGCAGACATCGCTTTCCTCCTTCCGTGTGGGGTTGATGGTTTTAAGAATACCGGCTGGATTTTCCCCTGCCGGTCATCCCTTTTGGTTCAACGTACTTGGGAGGGATTCAGTTTCACCCTCCGCAGCAGCTGGGCGTTCAGGGCCACCACGATCGTGGACACCGACATCAGCACCGCGCCCGCGGCGGGCGACAGCACGACCCCGGCGAAGGCCAGCACACCGGCAGCCAGCGGGACCGAGAGGACGTTGTAGCCGGTGGCCCAGATAAGGTTCTGCCACATCTTCCGGTAGCTCGCTCGGGACAGGTCCACCATGGACAGAACGGCCCTGGGATCGTTTCCGGCCAGGACCACTCCAGCGGATTCCATGGCAACGTCGGTGCCGGCGCCGATGGCGATGCCGACCTCGGCGCGGGCCAGTGCAGGGGCGTCGTTCACCCCGTCCCCGACCATAGCTACCTTCATCCCACGGGCCTGGAGCTCGGCGACTTTCTTGTCCTTGTCCGCGGGCAGGACTTCGGCGAAGACCTCATCGATGTGCAGGTCCTGGGCGATGGCCTGGGCGACCTGCCGGGCGTCGCCGGTGATCATGGCGACCTTCACGCCGCGGTTCTGCAATGCTGCCACTGCCTGGCGGGATTCGGCACGGACGGAGTCTTCGAGGCTGACCGCCCCCAGGACGCGGCCGCCGTCGATCACGTGCAACACGGCTGCCCCACGGCCCATCCATGCCCGGGTGGGCGCGGCCACAACGACGGGCTCGACGGCGCCCAGCTCGCGCAGCAGCGCCGGCCCGCCGACGTGGATAGTCCGGCCGTCCACACTCGCCCGGACCCCGCGGCCCGTGAGTGATTTGAAATCCGTGGCGTGCGGGATGTCCAGGTTCCTGTCCCGGGCGGCGCGGACGATGGCCCGCGCCACTGGGTGCTCGCTGTCGGACTCCACCGCTGCGGCCAAGGCCAGGAGCGAGTCGGCGTCGACGCCCTGCACTGCCGTGATGTCCTTCAGGTCCGGTTCCCCTGTGGTCAGGGTGCCGGTCTTGTCGAACAGGACAACGTCGACTGTCCGCATCCGTTCCAGGGCCATCCGGTTCTTGATCAGCACACCGGCCCGGGCTGCCTGCTCCGTGGAGATGGCGATGACCAGCGGAATGGCCAGGCCCAGGGCGTGCGGGCAGGCGATGACCAGCACGGTGACGGTTCGGGTGACTGCTTCCGGGACGCTGCCCAGCAGCGTCCAGGCAATGAAGGTGATGACGCCGGCGCCGGCGGCGAAGTAGAACAAGAAGGCGGCCGCACGGTCCGCCAGTGCCTGCGCCTTGGAGGAGGACGCCTGGGCTTCGGCCACCAGGCGCTGAATGCCGGCCAGGGCGGTGTTCTCCCCGACGGCGGTAATCTGGACCCGGACGCTGTTATCTGTCGCGACGGTCCCGGCCACGACGGTGTCCCCGGGACTGCGGAGAACGGTTTTGGATTCACCGGTGATCATGGATTCGTCGAACTCGGCTTGCCCGTCGACGACCGTGCCGTCGGCGGGCATCCTGGCGCCGGAGCGGACCAGGACGGTGTCGCCTTCGCGGAGGTCAGAGACCGGAACGGTTTCCGTGCCTGCATCGGTGACGCGTTCAGCCTCGTCCGGCAGGAGTGCGGCGAGGGCATCCAGTGCACCCTGCGCTGACCCGAGGGCCCGCATTTCGATCCAGTGGCCCAGCAGCATGATCGCCACCAGCAGGGCCAGTTCCCACCAGAAGTCCAGGTCGAATCCGCCGATGCCCAGACTGGTTGCCCAGGACGCGGCGAACGCAACGCTGATGGCCATCGCGATCAGCAGCATCATCCCCGGCCGACGGTCCTTCAGTTCCTGCCATCCTCCTTTGAGGAACGGCTGGCCGCCGTACAGGAAGATCACCGTTCCCAGGACGGGCAGGATCCAGGTCGAGCCGGGGAATGCCGGCGGCGTGTAGCCCAGGAGGTGGCCGACCATGGGGCTGAAGTAGACCACCGGCACGGACAGTGCCAGCGTCAGCCAGAACCGGTTCTTGAACATGGCGGTGCTGTGCCCGGCATGCTGTCCGTGGCTGTGAACGGCGCGGTCATCCTGGTCGCCGTGGCCGTTGTGTTGATGGGCGCGGGCGTTATGTTCTGCCGGTGGGCTTGTCACCGCTGTGGCAGGCCCCTGTGGGGCGGTGTGGGTGGAGTGGTCTTCCTGGCCGTGATGAGCGTGATGGTTTTCCATTGTTGCCCTCCTGTTTGGGGCGTCCGCCCTGACGGAGGCAGTAGAACTGTCCGTTAGGGCGGGCGTTGGACTACCTGATGGTGAGGCTATACCCGGCGGCTGTGACGGCATTCCGGACCGAAGCCTCGGTGTGGGATCCGGATACGGTCAGGCGGGACGTGCCGTCGGGGACCAGTTCAACAGAGGCTTTTGCCACTCCATCGAGGGCGGTGACAGCGTTTTCCACTGTCTCCACACAGTGCCCGCACGTCAGCCCGTCAACGAAGTGGTCGGTCCCCGCGGGGGCCGACGACGACTGTGAGGTCGAAGGTGTGGAGCAGCAGCTGCAACCGGAAGATTCTGCGGCCACCAGGGGCAATTCGGTTTGGGAATCGGAACCACACATGTCAGCTCGGTCCTTTGCAAGAGGTCGTGATGGGGGGGTGCTGGGGTTGAAAGGCTGTAACGGCCGGGATGGTCTCGGCCTGGACAAACCACTTCACTGACAACAACGCAAATATACCCCCATAGGGTATATGAGGCAAGCCCGCGTCTGTGATCCCCTGCTGCGGTCCTGCTGCTGGCGGCCGTTATAAAAGACAGGCGGCCCGTTACTTAAATGTGACAATCGCTGTTGGATCCAGTACGGTCGAACTCGTGCCGGTTTCTCCGATGGCGGCACTCCCGGGTAGATTGCCTAACTCTGCCGCTGCCCCGGGATCCGTTCGCATATTCGTCCGGCAGAGACGGGGAAACCACATTGTGGCCTTGCGCAGAGCAAGGCCTTGGGGTGAAGCCGTGCTTCCAGCCTTCGGGCAGGGAACACGGCCGGGTGTCTCCCATCCGAATCCGACAGCTCACCTCGCAGGCATTGGGAGAGGCTCTTTCATGTCCACAAGCAAAACTCATGGCCGCCGTCGTGCAGCCGTAGCGGCCGTAACCCCCTTCACGGCGCTGTCCAGGACCGTCGCCGGGAACGCCGGAAGCCTCGGCCGCCAGGCTGCCGTTATCGCAGCAGCTTCAGGCCTCGTCCTGACCAGCGGCGTTGCCGCCCAGGCAGCTGAGGCCCCGGCCCAGCGCGATGCGGAGCCGACCTCGAACCTGGAAGTCAGCAGCCAGGTTCAGACCCCGCTCAGTGCCGACGCCACAGTTCAGATCTCCTTTGAGCGTCCTGCCGTGGAGACCACGCCCGCGCCTGTCGTAGAAGCACCCAAACCAGTCGCCGTTGCGAAGGCTGCTGCACCGGCCAAGGCTCAGATCACCGTCACGCCCGCTGCGGCCGCGCCGGTGGCCGCCCCGGCAGCAGGCGGAGTCAACGCGACGATGGTTTCCGCCGCCTACGCCCAGATCGGCATGATCCAGGACTGCACACGACTGGTGGAAAACGCCCTTAACGCTGCCGGGATCCCCGTCGGTGACCTCGGCCCCATGCAGTTCATGAACTACGGGACCGTCGTGAGCGACCCGCAGCCCGGTGACATGGTGATGCAGCCCGGACACGTCGGCATCTACGTCGGCGACGGCCAGGTTCTCAGCTCCGGTCTGAACGGCAAGAACGAAACGGCTGTCCACCCGCTGACCTGGATGACGGCCAAGGGCTCAGTGACCTTCGTCCGGGCAGGAGCCTAAAACCAACTGAAGGCCGGCGTTTCGTTGCCTTGGGGGCAGCGAAACGCCGGCCTTCAGTGTGTCATCCGGTAGATGGGTGGCCCCCGTTCCTGCCCGCCGGCCGGTCTGATCGCGGCATCTTCGATCCAGCGGATGCTGTAACGTCAGGGAAGGCGAAACAGCTGCCACACTTTGCTCAGGCACACCAAGGCAGTCCTGCGTCCGGCAGGCCCCCCACTTTTCAGAGGAATTTCATGGATACGACCATGCCAGATAAGGCGACGAACGATGGGCCCCTGCCGGGCGGGGACCAGGGCAGAACGGCCGGCATGCCCCTGGGCGCCCGCCGCCTGGTGCTCATTGGCGGGCTGTGTATCCCGGTCGGGCTAGTCGCAGGGCCATACCTGTTCGGTATCCAGCTGATCGCTGTCGCCGGTGTCGTGGCGATCAGTGTTGCTTTGTCTTACGGGATCGGCCGTGCATGGTTCACGCGGTGGCCGCGGCTGACAGCCGCGGCCGGCGGGGCCTGGATGGCGGCCACGATCGGCTACTGGTTGACCATCATGGCCGCTGCTGACGCCTCGGCCCCGGTCCCGGAAGTGTCCTCAGTGCTGTTCTCTACCGGCGTTGCTGCCGTGATAATGATGGCGGCGGCAGTTCTGGCCGGTACCATCGCACGGTTCAGGTCCCGCAGACTTCCCGCTGGAGCAGCCGCTTAACGTCCCGACCGCCTTTAACGACCGGTCCGCCGGGCCCCGGGAGGTGTGCTCATCCCCGGGGCCCGGCGGCCGCAGAAGGCCCTGTGCTCTGGTTCAGGCGCCGCTGTTGCCTGTCCGCTCCCGGCGGCGGGACAGATAAATAAGGCCGCCGATGACCGCCAGGACGATGGCGGCGATGCCGGCTGCCAGGAGGGCGTTGCTGTCATCGGGTGGCGGTACCCGGTCCGGCACGGTGTTCGCCGGTGCACTGACCGTCGCTGACGGCGCAGCTGATGCAGTGGCTGTTGCCGTTGCTGATGCCGGGCCGGTGGCGGCGCCCACAGCCGGGTCCTCGACGGTGAAGGCGAAGGTTCCCTCGATCGGGTGGCCGTCGGAGGAAACGGTGCGCCACAGGACCTTGTAGGGTCCGTTGCTTCCCGGTGTGACGTTGGTTGATATGGTCGGTCCCGCGACCGTGACCTCACCGTTGCTGAGCGTTTTTCCGGTTGAGTCTGTCACCGTGATGATGCTCAGGTTCAGGCTTTTCGAATCCGTGGGTGGTTCCGAGAGCGTCAGAGTCACAATCTCCGGGGCCGCGGCCACGGTGGTGTCGCGTTCAGGGGATGTTGACTGGAGGGCATCGTGGGCCTGCGCCGGCCCGGCCCCCAGCGCGGTGAACAGCAGGGCGCCGGCGAGGGCAAGCACTGCCTTGGAGCGTCCACGTTTCAGATCATTCATGAAATTGGTTCTGCAATTCTGGTTGTATCCGGACACTTGACGCCGTACTTTTGCGGCGCGGTGGCCCCGCTTAGCAGGCGGGGGCTTGGTGATTGCAGAACCCGTGCGGGGGTCCCCGGACACCGACCTGCCCGGGAACCGCAGCCCTGGCCGGGACCGTCCGGGGCTGTGCGGGCAGGACCCGGAAACGCGGCGGAATGGTCCCGGTTTCAGAGATCCCGTGCAGCGGCTTCAACCAGGCCGCCAGCGCCCAGAGGGCAGCCTCGCCCCGGGCCAGAAGGATCGCCGTCAGCAGTGTCGCCGCCAGGTGCAGGAGCGTCATTGTTGAACCGGCGTCGGCCGCCAGATGCTCGTAGGGCGCCGGGGTCTGGGCCGGCACCGAACTGGCCGCCGTGGTGGCGAACCCATGGTGGGGCTGGCCGGTAGGACCGGACGTCCCGGCGTCTGCGAGCCGTGAGAAGGCCAGGTGCAGGGCGAGCTGGGAGGTACCGAGGTAGCCGACCAGGCGCGGGGCTGTCATTTTCCGCCCCGCGAGAAGAACCGCGGAGAGGCCAACAACCGCGGCCACCGCCGTCAGGATCGGCAGTGCCGGGAGCTGCCCGCCGGCGGCGACGTGAGCGCCGCCGGCCAGGGTCAGCACGGTCAGCGCCACGGCGCCGGCCCGCGGCAACCGCAGAGGTGCACGCTGCAGGATCACTTAGGCTGCCTCCTTCCGGCGGACATAGTCTGTTCTACATCAAGTAGAACGCTAGCGGTTCTGAACCTTGCTGTGTGGGCTATTTGACGGCGTCGGCCAGTTTCTGCCGGAATTCGGCTTCGGTGTTAAGGGTGAGCTTTTCGCCGTTCAGGAAAAAGGTTGGAGTTCCGGAAACGCCAAGTGCCTTTCCGTCGGCAATATCTTTGCGGATCCGTTCCTTGGTCTCTTCAGCAGCCATGGCCGCGTCGTATTTTTCCATGTCCAGTCCAAGCTCTTCGGCGAAGGTCCTGAACAGGGCGTTCTGGAAGTCCTGCTTTTCGCCCCATTGGGGCTGGGTTTCGAACATCTTGGCGTACATCTGTTCGTACTTGCCCTGCTGGGCTGCTGCTTCGACGGCGAGGGCGGCCTGGCCGGAGTTCTTGTGTGAAGGGATCGGGAAGTAGCGGTGGATGAAGGTGATCTGGTCACCGAATTCCTTTTTCAGCTCAGCCACCAACGGTTCGGCGGCGCGGCAGGCTTCACATTCGAAGTCCAGGAATTCCACCAGTTGGGCTTTTTCCGTCGCCGGTGAGGTAACGCGGTGGCTGTCCTCCCGCACGAGCTGGGCGTCCGGTGCGGCCTGTGGCTCCACCGGGGCGGGTTTGGCTGCCGTAAAAACGGCGTACCAGATGATGCCTGCGCCCACGATGATGGCCAGCAGGATCCAAATGAGGCGGCGGGCCTTTTTGGCGGGGTCCATCGGGGAGTGCTCTGGTCGTGAAGGGGCGGTCTTGGTTGGTGGTGTCATCAGTGGTGCATGCTTTCCTGGTCGCGGTGGGCGGCTGGTTCGATCTGGAAGGTGGAGTGTTCGATGCTGACGTCAAAATGCTCGGCGACGCAGCGTTGCAGGTCCGCCAGGATTTCTGCGGCGTGCCCGTCGGTCATGCAGCCGTCTTCGACGGTGACGTGGGCCGAGAGGACGGGTGTTCCCGAGGCGACCAGGGAGGCGTGCAGGTCATGGACGTCTATGACGTGCGGCAGGGCCAGCATGTGCTCCCGGACCTTCGCCAGGTCCAGGCCCTTAGGGGTGCTTTCCATAAGCACATCGACTGTGGCGCGGAGCAGTTTCAGGGTCCGGGGAATGATCAGGACGCCGATGAACAGGGAGACCAGGGCGTCGGCCTGGAGCCAGCCGGTCAGGGCGATGATGACGGCGGCGGCGATGACAGCGACGGATCCCAGGGCGTCGTTGAGGACTTCGAGGAACGCGGCCTTCATGTTGAAGTTGTGGTTCCGGCCCGAGGAGAGGATGACCAGGCCCACGACGTTGCCGGCCAGCCCGATGATACCGAACCACAGCATCAACGACTCGCCCACCTCCGGAGGTTCGAACAGCCGGCGGATGCCTTCGACAATGACGAAACCGCCCACGGCCAGCAATAGCGCCGCCTGGGCAGCAGCAGCGATGATCTCGGCGCGTTTATACCCCCAGGTGCGTTTCAGGGTGGCAGGTTTCAGGGCCAGGGATGAGGCGATCAGCGCAATCAGGAGCCCGGCAGAATCGGTGAACATGTGGCCGGCGTCGGCCAGCAGCGCGAGGCTGCCCGTGAGGACCGAGCCCAGGATCTCGGCGAGCATCACCGTGAAGGTGATGGCGAAGACGGCGATGAGCTTGCCCCGCTGGCCGGACGCCGCCGCCCCGTGATCGTGTCCGCTCACGCGTGAAGCTCCATTCCCAAGGGTCCGGCGGTGGTCGCCCCTTCGTTGTTCTCCTGTGCACAGTCCGGTTCGTTGCAGCTGCAGATCGGCTCCACCGTCAGGATGGTGCCCAGCAGATCGCCTAGCGCGTGGGCCAGGCGGGGGTCCGAGAGTTCATACCGGACACGCCGGCCTGCCGGTTCGGCCACGACCAGTCCGCAGTCGCGCAGACAGGCCAGATGATTGGACAGGATCTGGCGGCTGACGCCGATGCCGGCGGCCAGGTCTGACGGGAAGGCAGGACCATTTCGCAGTTCGAGCAGTACCGCGGCGCGGGTCGGGTCGGCCAGGGCTTTGCCGAACCTGGCCAGGACATCGGTGCTGGAGAGGATACGCATACCCGCCATAGTACAGAATTTCATGGATTCAGAAATTCTGGACGCCGACAACTCTCACGGCAGGTCCTGTTGGCGGTCTATTCTCCTGCTGCGGTCATCAAGGCGGGCGAGCATGGCGTTGTACTCGCCCAGGTCCGCGTCGTTGTTGCGTAATGCGGCGCGGTCGGTGCGTCGCATCTCCCGGGTGTCGGAGCGTGACCACATAATGGCGACGCCCATGGCGATGAGCAGGGTGGGGATTTCGCCGATGCCCCAGGTGATGGCACCGGCCATCTGCTGGTCCTGCAGGGCAGGCAGTCCCCAGTCCCGTCCCAGCCCCGTGAACCAGTCCGGCTGCAGGAGGGTGGTCGAGCCCATGAGCGTCACGCCGAAGAAAGCGTGGAAGGCCATGGTCGCCAGCAGCAGCAGGAGCCGCAGCGGGTAGGGGGCGCGGCGGGGAACCGGATCTGTGCCGATCATCGAGAGGACAAACAGGTAGCCGGTGATGAGGAAGTGGACCGTCATCAACTCGTGTCCGGCATGCTCGCGCAGAGCAAATCCGAAGGCGTCCGAGTAGTAGAACAGGACGATGGAGCCAGCAAAGTTGGCGGCAACGAACAAAGGGTGCGTCAGGACCGCCGCGGCCCGGGAATGGACCAGGACCATCACCCATTCGCGGGGTCCGCGGGAGCCGTCCCGCCGGGGCGCCAGGGTCCGCAGGGCAAGGGTGACCGGGGCGCCCAGGACCAGGAAGATGGGGACGATCATGGTCAGGGCCATGTGGTCGAGCATGTGGGCGCTGAAAAGGACCCGGCCGTAGACCGAGGGGCCGCCGGAGGTGAAGAACACCAGCGCGGCCAGGCCAACGAACCACAGTACGGTCCGGATCCACGGCCAGCTGTCTCCGCGCCGCCGCAGGCGCCGGGCACCCATGAGGTAGAGGACGGCGCCGGTGATGGCCAGGGCGATCCACAGCCAGTCCGGCCGCCACACCGTAAACCACCGTTCCGGCGTCAGTTCCGGCGGAAGGAGGTATCCGGTGAGGATTTCGGCCGGGGTGAGGGCGGCGCGGATTTCTTCTCCGCCCGGGGGAGGGGTGCGGCCCAACGCCGCGGCAAGGCCGCTGGCGGCGCCCATGATCAGCAGTTCGGCCACGATGAACCGCCACAGCAGCCGGCCCGCACTCCCGCTCGGGGCTTTCTGCTCCAGCGCAGGGATCAGGCGTGCACGGTGCAGATACCCGATGATGCCCAGGACGATGACGGCCGCGGTTTTGGCCAGGACCAGGACGCCGTACGGGGAGGCCAGCCCTTCGGGCAGCGGCATCCGGATCGAGGCGTTGATAATGCCGGAAGCGGAGACCAGGATGAAAGCGAACAGGGCCAGGGACGAGAACCGGCGCAGGACTGGGGCTGTGTCCTTGCCCAGTGCTGTTCCGGCGACGGTGAGGGCGATCAGCCCGCCGAACCAGAGGCACACCCCGACCAGGTGCAGGCCCAGGGAGTTGGTGGCCTGCTCGTGGTCGGTGCCGCTGGAGGCGTGGCCAATCAGGATAAGGGGCAGCAGCCCTGCCATGGCCAGCAGCGCAGTGGCCGCAAGGGACCCCGGGGACCGGACACTGAAGGTCAGGGTCGATACGACTGCTGCGATGATGACCACCGACAGCCACGCATTTCCGGTGGGCAGTTCCGTTATGTAGGCGACGAGGCCGGCAGAGAACTCGGGACCGCCCGAGACGGGCACACCGGCGATGTCGGCGAAGCCCAGCACCAGCACGGCGAGGGCCGCAAAGGCCCAGAGAGTGCTCGCAGCGGCGGCCAGCATCATGATCCGGGTAAAGGCCGGATGTTCGGCCGCCGCCGGGGAAGCCGGAACATTACTCCGCGTCCGGGAACCCCGTCCCGGAGCCTTCGGCAGGGGCGGGACGATGAACGCGGCAAAGACAAGGGCCCCGATCGTCGCGGCCATCGCAACATTGTGCGCGGTCTGCGCGAGACCGTATCCCCACCGGACCAGCGCCCCCGGATCCCGGGCCTCGGCCGGAAGAGTTCCCCGGCCATAGGCGGTCGCAACCAACACCACCGCCAGGGCAATCGCGCAGGCGACAACCAGCCATACCGGCCTGGGCAAAACAGCCGGGCTCTCCTGTGAAGTGGAGGCTTTGAGCGCCACAATAAGTCCTAACCTGGTCCTGGCCCCGTCCCGGGAGGGCAGGAAATGGAGCGCGAAACTGAGCTCAGCGCGCGACACCAGATTATCTGTAGAGTTGTTCACACGTTAATCGCCCGCGCCCGGACGGGCGTCCCGGCGTCGGCGGGCCTTCTGTGCGCTTGCCAGGGAACTATGGGAAAGCGCGAAGCGTTAGCACGTAAAGGTAGCCTAGATGGATGATGCAGATTCCACCCCGGCCCACCGGGCCGGAGTGTTTTGTCCGGCTCGTCGATGCAGACAAAGTCGAAGCTGTCAGATCCAGGATGCCCGGGGACGCCGACGTGGCCGACCTGGCCGTGATCTTCGGGCTGCTCTCGGACCCTGGCCGGGTCAGGATCCTCATCGCCCTCCTCGAAGGGGAAATGTGCGTCTGCGACCTGGCAGCAACGACCGGTTTGAGCGAGTCCGGTGTCTCCCACGCCCTGCGCCTGCTGCGCGGGCCGCGGGTCGTGTCGGTGCGCCGTTCGGGAAGGATGGCCTACTACTCACTGGCCGACTCCCACGTCCGTATGCTCCTCGATCTCGGCCTGACACACGTCGGCCATACGGGCCAGGACCGGCTGCGCATGGTCGGAAGCGGTCACACACCCTGACAGGGGCAGGCCGGTCCCGGCAGGGCGATACCCGGTGCAGCGATGTCTGAGCCTGACATCACCGGTCCGGTCTGGCTTCCGTCGCTGCCCCCGTCGCTGGCTGAATACCTGGCGCCCAACCTGCAGCCTGTCCCGCTGATCCCTGCCCTGATGCTCCTGGCCGCAGTGCTCTACCTGGCGGGGGCGATCAGCTTATGGCGGCAGGGCCGGCGCTGGTCCGTGGTACGGACCTGTTCCTTCCTGACGGGCTGCCTGGCCCTCGTCGTGGTCATGGGCGCCGGCATCGAAGGGTACGGGCTGCGGATGTTCTCGATTTTCATGTTCCAGCAGTTGACCCTGATGATGGCCGTTCCGCCGCTGCTGGTCATCGGATCCCCTGGGACACTGCTGCTGCGGGCAACACCGCACGGCAGGCTGGGCCGCCGGGTTCTCCGGACAGCGCTCTGGGGGCTGCGTTCGCGCTGGGGACGCGTGGCAGTTCACCCCGCCTTCATGGTCCCGCTGTTCCTGCTCAGCTTTTACGGTGTGTACTTCTCCGGCCTGGCAGACCTGCTGCTGCCGACCTGGTACGGCCATGTCGGCCTGGAACTGCTGTTTTTAATCTCCGGGATACTCTTCACGGTGCCGCTGATCTCCGCTGACCCCCTGCCGAGCCGCCAGACCCACTTCGGACGGATGATCGACATCTTCGCGGAAATGCCGCTCCACGCCTTCTTCGGGGTCGTCCTCATGATGGCCACCGCACCCATGGTGAAATTCTTCGCCACACCACCCCCGGCCTGGAACATCAACCCGATAACGGACCAGGGCATAGCCGGCGGACTGGCCTGGTCCTACGGCGAACTGCCCGGAGTGCTCCTGCTGATGTTCATCCTGGTCCGCTGGCAACGCGAAGAAACCAAATCCAATGCCAGTATCGACCGGGCCGAACTGACCGCAGGGACCCCCGAACTCGACGCCTACAACGACTACCTGCAGCAGTTGGCGGACAGGCCCGAGCCGCGGCGCTGGCCCGAGTAGCCCGGGAACGATTTGACCCTCTTGAGAGTTGTACGGGTTGTAGAAATCACCATCTCCGTTGTTATCGAATTGTGACATATGTGGTGGTCGTGTAATGTTGATTCAGGCTTTTCTGTATTAAGCCTTGGCTCCGGACGCTCAGCCCCGCCGGCGGCGCCATACTACGAACTCACACGGCGGGGGCGGAGGACCCATTAACGGCAGCGTGCTGCCTTGGGGTTAAGACACACAGCGGTACGGGCCCACGCGGGCCGGCGCCGGAACTGTGTCCGGGCTTTTCCTTGGTCCGAACCCGACAGCTAACTTCGCAGGCGACCCGAAAGGATCAGCTGTGCCCCCCTCCCGCCACGGCCGCCGCCGCGCCCTGCCCCATGACCACTCCCGCCGCCGCGCCGCCGCCCGACCTCAGGCCCCGTCCCCGCGCCCGGCCTGGCTGCCCGGTGCTTCGGCTTTTGCCGCTGTTGTCATGCTGGCCGCCGGCATACCCGCCGCGCATGCCGGACTCATCGCCGCCGGAACCGTCACCGCCGCCCAGCCGGCTGCTGTTGAGGCCGCCCCGGCCATAGCAGCGCAGGCACAGGCAGTCATCACCTATCCACGGACTGAAGTCGGGACCCGGCCCGCCGACCTGCCGGCGCCAGCAGCGCCTGCCGCCACAGGAGCTGCTGCCGTAACCCCCGCCGCAGCAGCAGCGGCACCGCCAACCGCCGTACCTGTGGATTCCACCCTGGGGGCACCGCTGGCCAGCATGTCCATTTCTTCTCCGTTCGGATTCCGTACCAGCCCGATCACAGGCGGTTCCGGTGAGCTGCATACCGGACTGGATCTGGTCGCCTCCTGCCAGACCGCAGTCTTCAGCGCCGGCTCCGGGACCGTCGTGGAAGCTGGATGGTCCCAGAACGGTGGCGGGAACCGCATCGTGGTTGACCATGGCAACGGCATGAAAAGCACGTACAACCATCTGTCATCGATAGAGGTCTCGGTCGGTGCCGTGGTGGCCAAGGGCCAGCGGCTCGGCGGGGCCGGAACGACCGGAAACTCCACCGGATGCCACCTGCACTTCGAAATCGTCCGAAACGGCGTACCCGTCGATCCCCGGGGCTGGCTGCGGTCGTGAACCTCACCGAGCCGCGTGAACAGCCCACGGCACCATCGCCGCTGCCCCGAAAGCGGCTCTGGGCCGTCTTCGTCACAGTCATCGCCCTCACCGCACTGGGTTTCTTTGCCCTGGGCCGGCTTTCGACAGCGCCCGCACTCGTCCCGGACTCGGGCGCGGACGCGGGATTTGCCCGGGACATGCAGACCCATCACGCGCAGGCAGTGGAGATGGCCCTGTTGATCCGGGACAAGTCCGACGACCCCGAGATCCGGGCGGTCGCCTACGACATTGCCACCGCCCAGCAGCATCAGAACGGCCAGATGTTCGCTTGGCTGCAGGACTGGGGACTGACCCAGGCCGGGACAGCACCGCCGATGGCATGGATGACGGCCGGCGGTACTCATGACGGGACCGGAGCCTCGCACGGGACCCAAGGGGCCGGCACCGAAGATGTCATGGAAGGGATGGCCACCCCGGAACAGATGCAGGCGCTGCGCGAAACCTCAGGTGCGGAGGCGGACCGGCTGTTCACCGACCTGATGATCCGCCATCATCAAGGTGGCGTGGCCATGGCCTCCGCCGGTACCCGCTTGGCGGAAACCTCAAAGGTCCGAGACTTCGCCGCCCGTATAGTCGAAGCCCAGACGGCCGAAATTACTGCCCTTGAAGAGCTCCGCGGCCGACTTTGACCGCGCCTAAGAAAGCGAGACCGCCCATGTCTGGTAAACCGAAACCCCACGAGGACCGTAAAGCGCTCCTGGCTGCGGTGCAGGCCAAGCAGCGCGCGGCCGACAGGCGGCGGGCCTGGCTGATTTACGGCACGGGTGCGGCCGTGGTCCTCGCAATCGTCGCGGCGGTGACCTTCGTCGTTGTCGGGGAGGTGCAGCAGCGCGACCGGCTTAATGCCGCGGCGGCCCGGCCCATCGAGGGCGAGCAGGACTATCCCGACCAGTCCAGGAACCACACCAGCGAGCCCGTCAGCTATCCCCGGACTCCGGCCACGGGCGGGGACCATGCCCCGGTCTGGACGAACTGCGGAATCTACACCACGCCCGTTGAACAGACGCGGGCAGTGCATTCCCTGGAACACGGGGCGGTCTGGCTCACCTACCGTCCCGACCTGGGCGCCGACCAGCTTGCCGAGCTGACGGCCTTGGCCGGCAAGCAGGATTACCTCCTGCTCAGCCCGGTAGCCGGACAAACCTCCCCGGTTGTGGCAACAGCCTGGGGCAAACAGCTCGCCGTGGACAGCGGCAGCGATGAACGCCTGGCTCCGTTCATTAAGAAGTACCGTCAAGGGCCGCAGTCCCCCGAACCGGGGGCCGTGTGTTCCGGCGGCGTGCAGGGCTGACATTCATGCTGAACAAGGACCGGGGCCCCCGGGCCTACGGATTCCTGCTGTCCTGGCGGTGGCTGGGCATCCTGGGCATGGCCGCGCTGTTTGCCGCCGCCTGCGTAGGGCTGGGTAACTGGCAGATGGACCGTAGGAACCAGGCGGTGGCCGAAATCCGCCGCGTCCAGCAGAACTACGACAAGCCGCCCGTCCCTTACGCAGAAGCCAGCCGGTACTTCGAGACCCCGGACCCGGACGCGAAATGGGCGACTGTTTCTGTAAGGGGTCACTACATCGCTGAGGACCAGCGCATCGTCCGGAACCGGCCCAACCACTCTGCCGCAGGGTATGAGGTTGTGGTGCCGTTCCGCCTGGTCTCCGGGGAAACAATCATTATTAACCGGGGTTGGCTTCCCATCGGAAACAACCGGCCCGGCTACCCGGACACGGTTCCTGCACCGCCGCGCGGAACCATCGCTGCGGTCGTGCGGATCAAACCCTCAGAGGCTGACCTTGACCGGAGTGCTCCGGACGGGCAACTGGCCAGCATTGACCTGGGCTCCTACGCGCGCCAGCTGGAGTATCCGGTCAAGACCGGCAGCTATGGCCTCATGGCCTCCGAAACGCCCCCTCCACAGCTTGCCCCTCAGCCACTTGCCCCGCCAAAAGTGCAGGAAGGGTCCAATCTGTCCTACGCGTTGCAGTGGATTACCTTCGGGGTGCTGGCCTTTGTCGGGTTCGGCTACATGGCCCGGCAGCAGGCCCGCATCGACCGGGAGGAACGTGAAATCCAGGAACCGTCCGGGCCCGGCCAGCGCACAGGCCCACAAGGCAAACCGCGCCGCCCGGGCTCCGATGACGAGGAAGATGCTCTTCTCGACGCCATGGGCCTCTGACCCGGCGTCAGACAACCTAGCTTCAGCCTCAATTCGCGCCGGCGGCACCAGCGTCAGGCGGACTGCGGGGTCATCCGAAGCGCCCCGTCCCGAGCCTTTTGTATTGCGCCGAGGTCGAGGACCCGAGCTGTGGTTATCTGCCCTCTCTGGGAATGTTGCGCCGGTCAGTGACGGATGCTGTCGAGAGGCATGGTGAGCACGTAGGGAGCTGTTGCGGCGTCGGCGTGGCGGTTCAGCATCGATGCCGCAGCCGTCCGCGCATATTGCCCCGGAACGCGCGAGCCCTGCCTGGGATGGACAGGAGGGGAGCCCTCCCTGCGTACCGCTAGACCGCGACGACCCAGATCGCTTCCGACGCTGACGCTCCCAGATCAATATCCCGCCCGGGCCCGTGCAGCCGGATGGTGGTGATATCTGCGTAGGGGCGGTGTTCCTTCACGGTGAGCCTCGTGTCCGGCGCGAGTCCTAATTCGGTGAAGTAGCGCAGCATCTGTGGATCAGCGTCGGAAATGCGCGTGATGGCCACGGTGCCGCCGGCGGCTGCGGCCGAGAGCTGCGTTCCTGTCGGCAAGTGCGGGAGTCCGTCGGTAGGCGGGATGGGGTCCCCGTGCGGATCCCGTGTCGGGTGGCCGAGTTGTTGGTCAATGCGTTCGATCAGCTTGTCCGAAACGGCATGCTCAAGGGTTTCGGCTTCATCGTGAACCTCATCCCAGCCGTACCCGAGCGCTTGGACCAGGAAGGTCTCCAGGAGGCGGTGCCGGCGGACCATGGCGACGGCGTGTTCGCGCCCCGCTGCAGTCAGCTCTATGCTCCCGTACGGTGCGTGGGTGACAAGTTCCTGCTTGGCCAGCTTCTTGATCCCATCCGACACGGTGGAGGGTCTGACGCCGAGGCGCTCGGCCATGACGCTGACTGTAATGGGAGTAGCCGACCACTCCGTGGCCGACCAGATCAGCTTGAGGTAGTCCTGGGCTGACGAGGACAAATCGGAGACGGGCATGCCATCAATGGTACCAAGGGCAGGCAGAATGTTAGGCTTATCGAACAATTTAGTTTTCCTATTGAAGCGAAAAGGAATCGGCATGCCGAAAACATTGTCGGAGAAGCTCCCGAGCAGGCGGTCCATGCTGTCCGGCGCTGCCGCTTTTGCAGCTGTCCCGGCCTTTTCCGTTCTGCAGGCTGAGGCGTCCAGCGGGCATGACCAGCATTCCGGCAACGGTGCCGGGGGAGGGGCCGCGGCACGGTCGGGCTCCGGGGCAGCGCAGGCCGGCAGCCCGTCGTCGGCCGTTGGTACTGGCGTCAGCCACGCCGGACATGCCGGTTTTGCCGGCGGATCGGTCCTTCCTGAGCGGGCCGGGATCGACCCGACCGCGATCCTGCACGACTTCGACCGGGGCAAGACCAGCACCCTGCCCGACGGCAGGACCCTGCGGGAATGGGACATCGTCGCGGTCGATAAGGACTTCGAGATCGCACCGGGCGTGACGTTCCCGGGCTGGAGCTACAACGGCCGAATTCCCGGCCCGACCCTCTGGGCGCAGGAAGGCGATGCGCTGAAGATCCACTTCACCAACGCCGGAGCCCACCCCCACACAATCCACTTCCACGGGATCCACACGGCTGAAATGGACGGCACGCCCGGCATCGGCGCCGGTTCCATCGCCCCGGGCCAAAGCTTCACCTACGAATTCGATGCCACCCCGTTCGGCACGCACCTCTACCACTGCCACCAGTCACCGCTTGCCCCGCACATCGCGAAGGGCCTCTACGGCGGGTTCATCATCGAACCCAAGGAAGGCCGGCCGAAGGCCGACAACGAAATGGTGATGGTCATGAACGGCTACAACACCGACGGCGGGGACGACAACGAGTTCTACTCCGTCAACGGCCTGCCCTTCCATTTCATGGACTTCCCCGTGCAGGTCAAGCAGAACGAGCTGGTGCGGATCCACCTGATCAACGTGCTGGAGTATGACCCCATCAATTCGTTCCACGTGCACGGCAACTTCTTCCACTACTACCCCACGGGGACCATGCTGACCCCCAGCGAGTTCACGGATACCATCTCGCAGGTGCAGGGCCAGCGCGGCATCGTGGAACTCCGGTTCCCGTTCCCGGGCAAGTACATGTTCCACGCCCACAAGACGGAGTTTGCCGAGCTGGGCTGGATGGGATTCTTCGAGGTGAGCGCATCATGACTCTCGATGAGAAAACGGTCCCGGCACAGGCGGCAGCACCGCACCGCCGGAAGCCGGTACCGCGGTGGCTGCTCGGCGTCGGGCCGCTGGTCCTGATCGCGATCCTGGTGGGCCTGTTCTCGCTCCTGAACGCGCCGGGCCTCGGCACGCTCTCCGAGGGCGTTCCGCCCAAGGAGGAGGTCGCAGTCGAGGACATCCGCCTCACGCCCGGCCAGATCGAAATCACGGTCCGGAACGAGGGACCGGATCCGGTGTCCATCGCCCAAGTGAACGTCTCGGACTATTACGCGATGTTTACCCAGAGCCGCGAGACCATGGCGCCGCTGGAGTCCACGACCCTGAGCATCAGTTACCACTGGGTGGACGGTGATCCCTACGAAGTGGCCCTGGTGACCTCCGCCGGAGGCAAGATCCCCGCGGACATCGAGGCCGCAGCCCTCAGTCCGGAACGCGGCGGCTCCTTCTTCGCACTCATGGCGCTCCTGGGGATCTATGTTGGCGTGATACCGGTTGCCCTGGGAATGCTGTGGATGCCTTTCGTGCGCCGTTCGTCCGCCTCCTGGGTCCGGGTCCTGCTGGGCGTCACGGTGGGCCTGCTCGCGTTCCTGGCCATCGACGCGACCCTTGAAGCCGTGGAACTCGTGGCCGGCAACGGCGCGTTCGGCGGCCCCATGGTCGTCTTCCTCGGCGCCCTGACCGCCTACCTCATACTTGAGGGAACAGATGCCTGGATGCGTCGGCGCCAGGAACTCGGCGCCACGGGCCGGCCTGCAGCCCTGCCGCCGCAGCGTCTGGCGCTGCTGATCGCCATCGGCATCGGCCTGCACAACCTCGGCGAAGGCCTCGCCATCGGTTCCGCATACGCGGTCGGCTCACTCGCCCTGGGTGCCTCCCTGATCGTCGGCTTCGCCATCCACAACACCACCGAGGGCCTGGCGATCGTCACCCCGCTCGCCAAACAGCCTCCCGGCCTGGGCCGCCTGGTGATCCTGGGACTCATCGCAGGAGCGCCCGCGGCCGCAGGGGCACTCATAGGAGCGACCGTCTACCAGCCGGCCCTTGCGGCTTTCCTGCTCGGCATCGGAGCCGGAGCCGTGGCCCAGGTGGCCGTCAAACTCCTGCCGCTGCTCAAGGACACCTCGGGCAAGACCTTCACCCCGCTCACCGGCGCAGGCATCATCCTGGGGCTGGGCGTGATGTTCGCAACCGGCCTGCTCGTTCAGGCCTAGGCCAAAGGAATGCCGGCAGGGATTGCCTGGTTGGCAGTTAACTGGATTCCTCCGATGCCAGCGAGGTTCGCAGTCCTCTTAAGAGTCCGGTAATTCGGGACTTCCGTCGTCAGGCGGGTGTATGCGAACGATTGGTGGGCCGACCGATGGATCGTTTGTGCCGGAAACCGGTCGGCCTTGCCCGTGCCGATAGTGGTTGGTGCCGACACCGAAGATGGCGAGCGGTAGGCTCAGGATCCCGCGCTGACATTCAAGGTGCCGAAGAGCCGGTTGGGTGCAGCTCAGCTTTTTCCCACTTTGCGGAATTTGGGCGGTGCCTGTGGGTTGTCGGCCAGGGTTCGCAGGGTCATGTGTCCCCGATTCCGGTCCTCGTCCTCGAGCAGGGTCCAGGACTGGTGCCGGGGGTCGTCGAGTTTCTCGTGAAGGCCGATGATCCGTGACCTGTCGCTTCCCTTCATTTCCTCCCGGGTACTCAGCGGGGCATGGACGCAGGCGGCAAGGACGGCTGCGTCATCCAGGTGTCGGCGGGTGTCCCGGCTGTCTTCCCGGTAGGCGGCGCCCTTGAGTACGAGGGCGCCGAGAACGTTGGGGACGCTGATCAGGACGTCGCCGTTCTCGTCGGCGGAGAGCCGGCAATAGACTGTTCGCTGCAGCGCCTGGGTGCCCGCCGGCAGAGCGAACATGTCGTGTCCGCCGAGTCTCTGCGGAACCCGGGGTGCGATTTGGTCCGCGACCATGACGTCGACCTGTTCCTCACCCCGGAGGAACCGATGTGCCGGGGCAGAGGAGTCAATGGAGGTCTGCAGTGTGTACCCCATGCCTTGAAGGATGCCGGTGACCTGCGGGACGGTGGTTGCCGGCGTTTCCAGATGAAGGACGATGTCCACGTCGGCGGTCGGCCGGGTGACGGCCAGGCCCGCGTGGGCGGAATGGAGCTGCACCATGAGTCCGCCGACGAGTGTCCAGTGCTGGGCTGGAAGTTTTCGGGCCAGTTCAATGCATTGCGGCCACGGCTGTCCCCATCCACCGGGAGGAGTAGCGACGTTCCAGATTTCCCGACCGTCTTCGTTGATCGCGTCAGCCACGGGCCAGCAGTTCCTTGAGGACGGATCGACCGGCGGAGTGTTCACGCGTCGCGAGTGACTCGGCGAGGTCCAGGGCGATGGCGGCGATGGGTACTTCCAGGCTCAGTGCCTCTTCGAACTCGACCTCTCTTAGGGTGACGTTCCCTGTGGGGTCTTCCTCCATGTAGTAGGCGGCAGCCATTTCATCGGCAACTCCTGCCGGCACGTAGCCGTCGATGAAGCCCCCGCCGCCAGCCAGCCCGAAGAGGGATGCGATGTCAGGGTTGAGCATTGCCGTGCCGCCGGTCGCTGCGACATGCTCGCGGAGTCTCAAGACGGCTTCGGGGGTTGCCCGGAATCGTCTGGCGGTGGCGCGGTTCCGGGCCGCGGCCATGAGCTCATCCACGTTTCGGGTCTTGAGGGACTGGCGGAGCCGGTAGCGCTCGGAGGGCTGGAGCCATTTTGCCTCTCCTCCGCCGAGAAGATCCAAGGCGGCCCAGGCGACCCGGGGGCTCCATGCCCTTCCGGCCCGCCTAGGGATCTGGGCGGCCCTGGCGATGGAGTCGGTGGTGATCAGCAGGGTGCTGGCAGTTTCGAGGACGTCCAGCTGTCCGTGGGCGACCATGTTTCTGATCTGCCTGGCGCTGACCCCCAGTCGGTCGGCAGCTTCACTAGTCGTTGCATATTTCGAAGCCATAGGCACAATACTACCGGGAGGGGAAGTATTTCGTAGATACAGAATTCTTCCCCTGTGGGAAGAGTTGTGTCGCGTGGTGCAGTTAGGCCACTATTGGAAGTCCTGAAGAACAAGCCCGGCGCGTTCCCCGGATCGACTGCGCTTTCTCAGGCACGGGAGTCCGCACTACCCCGCGGCCACCTGAACCTGAAGGGTCCCCTGTGGACCGGTTCAGGTCACGGGCGGCGGTCTTCTTCGTAAACGTCCGGGATGCCGTCCTGGTCAGTGTCGATGGCCTCTTCCGCCTCCACGGCACGGTACTGACGGTTCCGGGTGCCCAGCACTGCCGCCGCCAGGAGTGCGGCCAGCAGCGACGCGGCGAGGATTCCTACCTTGGCGTGGTCATCGTGGGCGCTGCCCTGTCCGAAGCTCAGCTCCGCCACGAGGAGCGAAACTGTGAAGCCGATCCCGGCTAAAAGGGACACCCCGAATACATCAATCCACTTCAAGGACCGGTCCAGGGACGCTCTGGTGGCCTTTGTGAGGAGCCAAGTGGTGCCCATGATCCCGACCGGTTTGCCCAACACCAACGCCACGATGATGCCGATGGCTACAGGATCAGTCACGGCCGAAATCAGACCGTCCCAGCCACCCACTGCGACACCGGCGGAGAAGAAAGCAAAAACAGGGACCGCGATCCCGGCGGAAATCGGCCGGAACCGGTGTTCGAAAATCTCAGAGAGGCCAGGACCCGCAGAGGGGCCGCCGCTGGCCTGGGACCGGATCACCGGAATGGCGAACCCCAGCAGCACGCCGGCGACGGTGGCATGGATACCGGAGGCATGCACCAATCCCCAGGTGATCACGCCCAGGGGAAGAAGGATCACCCACGCCGCAGCAGGTCTGGTGCCAAAGAACCGGCGGTACTTCTGGGCCAGGAAGGTGTAAACCGCCAGCGGAATGAGGGCCAGCAGCAGCGGCCCGGCTTGGATGTCGCTGGAATAGAACACCGCGATGATGCAGATGGCCAGGAGGTCATCGACCACGGCCAAAGTCAGCAGGAAGATCCGCAGCGCATTGGGCAGGTGCGAACCGATGATCGCCAACACAGCCACGGCAAAGGCGATATCCGTTGCCGTAGGGATAGCCCAGCCCTGCAGGGTCTCAGGACTGGTGAGATTGATGAGCGCATAAATAACTGCAGGGACTGCCACACCTCCGACGGCCGCTGCGATGGGCACCACGGATTTACTGAATTGGCGAAGGTCTCCGGCCACGAACTCACGTTTGAGTTCCAGCCCCACAAGAAAGAAAAAGATCGCCAACAATCCGTCGGCAGCCCAGGCGCCCAGACTGAGTTCCAGATGCCACGGCTCGAAACCGATGCGGAAGTCGCGCAACGCGAAGTAGCTATCGGAAACCGGGGAATTGGCCCAGATCAGGGCAATGACCGCCGCGGCGACCAACAAGATGCCGCCAACGGTTTCCTTCCGCAGGATCTCGCCGATGCGCAGCACTTCGCCGTAGCTTCCCCGCCCCAAAACGGAGGAACGCGGAGGAGCAGTCGGATTCTTATTCATGAAGGTGTGTCCTAAAAATTTGGCTCGACAAAGAACATGCCGACCAGACTTCCCGGCTCACCTCCGGCCAGTCTACCCACCCACATCGCCCCATGACCGGCAGACGGGACCCGGGGCGAACAGACCTAGGTGGAGCCGAGTATGACCGTCACGCCGGGGCCAAGAACACTCGACACACTCATCCGTAAAGACGTAGCCGAGGGCAAAGCCCTCGGCTATCACCGGAACCCCCACGTTCTTCCTCAACGGGGAAAAGCTCACCCTGAACAGCGAATCCCAGTTCCTCCAACTGCTTGAGGACGCAACGAAATAGCTGTCCCAATTACTAACCGCCCTGGTTGTTTCTTGGCTGAGGTTCGCCAGGGGCCCCCGAAGACCAGGTGGAGGGCATCCTTCGCTTGGGATGGGGCGCGGACTTCCAAGCGCAGACCGGCTGCATTTACGGCGATGGTGAAGTCGAAGAATGAGCAGCAGCCGTATTCCTCGGCGGCGAGGCGGGCAAGGCTGGCTGCCAGCTCGGGGTTGTGAGCAAAGTCAAAGGCGTTAGTTGGGTCGGCGCAGTCCAGATCCGTGACCGGGTGCCCGACGGTTTCCATCGCCCATTTTGGGGCGGATCCTGATGGGTCCAGCGTAAGTCAGATCAGGACGGCCTGGCCGTGACCGTGACTGGCAAGGCGGATGGCCGGGAGCGGGTGGGTTATTTTGGATCGGAGTCCCGGAATGTCTCGCCGCCGTCGGTTGATGTCAGGATCCCGTCGGCGGTGGCGGCCCAGATCCGGAGTTTTCCGTCGGAGTCTTTCGCCGCGGTAATGGCCTGGACTTCGCCGGTGATCCGGCCTTTTGGCGTCCAGGTTGCTCCGCCGTCGGCGGAGTGGTGGACCGCACCGTCGGGTTGGACCCCGACGGCCTCTGTGGGGGTGGCGAAGGCGGCGAACTGGATTACGGGTGCGGAAGGGTCGAGCGTCCAGGTGGCACCGCCGTCGGTTGCCCGCCGCAGTCCGTCAGGGGTGGTGGCCAAAACGGTGTCGCTGGTGGGGTTTCCGGCCAGAACGGCCGGGCTAAAGTCGGCGGCCACTGTCGTCCAGGTTTTGCCGTCCGGGCTCGTGCGCAGGGTCCCGTCGAAGGCCACGATCCCGGACTTGCTGACGGTCAGGGCGTGGAAGTCCGATTCGCCTTGCCGGGAGAGCTGTTCCCATGTTTTGCCGCCGTCGGTGGATCTGACCAGACCGAGCGGGTTGGGAAGGTTGGAGCCTTTCCCGGGGTGGCCGGATGCATAGTAAACGCCCTGGTCCTTGCCTGAGGTGAAGCCCATCAGGTCATTGGTGGCCCCGATTTTGACGGCGGGTTCCTTCGTGACGTCGAACAGGCCGTCGTGGGTAGCCAGGAGTACCTGGTCCGTTTCGCCGTTGACGGTGAGGCCGTGGATGTGGGCGCTGGGAAGGCCGCTGGCGGCGCTGCTGGTCTGGGTCGGCTCGGTCGGGCCGGAGGCGGGAAGGCAAGCCGACAGCGCGAGTACCAGAATGGTGCCGGCGGTGACGAATGCTGCCGACCGGATACGGAACATGGACGGGAAGGTCACGGGTAACTCCAGGGATCGATGTGAGACAGGGGGCAAGAATACCCTTGTGGCCGTGACTGTCGGCCCACGATGCAGGGGAAAGGAGCGATACGAAGCCGGTAAACATCGCCAGCGAGATCGCAACCAGCAGGATGCAAGATTGCTGGTATCTGCGAAGAAGCCGCCAATCGTCCTACTTTTCCGCGCCTTGGTCCCGGACCCCCGAAGAACCGAAAGATCAACCGAATCTTCCATGAGTAGACTATTTTCTTAGCGGCTACAAATGTTGATGCAGGAAAGGCCTGTGGCTCGGAATCCCAACGATTCCGGGCCACAGGCCCCGTGTAACTGTGGTCTAGGCGTCAAATGACGTATTCATCACTTGGATCGACGGCATCACGAGTGGTGGCGTCGTCCTGCTGTTGGGGGGTGCGGCTGCGTTCGGTCTCTGAGCGAAGGTGCTGGGCCTCGCCCGGGGCGGCGGAGTCGTCCGGCGAAGCACCCCTTTCGCCTCTCATCATGAACGACATCAGCAGCCCGATGGCCACAGGGCCAGCCAGCAGCGGTACTGCATACAACGCCTTAGTCATCGTCAGTTTCGTCCAGTGGTGTCGGTGGGGGCCATCATAAGTTCGTGCATGCGCGCCATGCCGGGGTTGCCCTCGGTCATAAGTTCGTGCATGCGCGCCATGCCGGGGTTGCCCTCTTCGGAAGCCACTGCTGCTGGACGCGGGGTTGCGGCCGCAACCGCCGGTACTGCTATGACGGCCCCTGCAGCCAATGCAGCTGCCGTTGCGGCCACCACTACGGAAGTACGTATGAACATCATGCATCCCTTCGATTTACTACCTGACATAGTAGCCTAGTTACTAAATGACATAGTAGCCAAGCGGCGGATGACTTTTCAAATGATCCCGGGCGGCCCACTTCATTACGCCACGGCGATCCCGAGGGCGGGCGTGGATTCGTCCATCCGTTGCCTGCGACCGTATCAACGGCGTGAACGGGATGGGAGGGCCGCTGTTATGAGCCGAGGTGAACCAATGACTGTCCGGCGTCGTCTTAGGTTCAGGGGTGATCATTCGTAGTTAGCAGGCTGGGCTGCTGCTTTCGCTTCGCGAGGCGTATGCGCCGGCGTCATGGCGGTTCGTCATGGGGATTTAGCGGCGACCTCGGACTCTTGGTTGGTCTGGCCTTGCCCTCGGAAATCCGGGGATTGGTTGTGGAGGCGGCCGTGACGTCGGGAAGGCGTCATGTGCTGCGTCGTTGTAGTTGTAGTAGTGAGGTTGACTCTGTGAACCCGAACGTGACAGATAAGTACCGCCAGTGGGCCCCCGTCTATGTTCTTGGGTCCTTGATTCCCTCCGAGCGACGTGAATATGAGCTGCACCTGGCCGGGTGCAGTAATTGCGCGGCGGCCGTGACCGAAATCGCCTGGCTGCCCGACCTGCTGGCCGTCCTGACGCCGAAGGAGGCACAAGCTGTAGGGGCGATCGGCAACGTCAACACGCCGCCGGAATCACTGAGCGGGCCGGAGGCGAAGGTCCTACGGTGGCAGCGGGCGCGTCTGGCCTTTGCCGGTCTTGTGATGGGCGTCCGTGGGGCTCACTGTGGCGGTCATTGATCCGGCGGCGCCGACCCTGCGTCCTACTTGCGGAATCTCCTCAGGCGGAGTGAGTTACCGACGACCAGTACGGAGCTGAAGGCCATGGCGGCTCCCGCGATGATCGGGTTGAGCAGGCCAAGGGCCGCGACGGGTATGCCGATGGCGTTGTAGAAGAACGCCCAGAACAGGTTGGCTTTGATGGTCGACAGCGTCTTCCGGGAAAGTTCGATGGCGGTGGCGACCTGGGCGAGCTCACTGCCCATGACGGTCAGGTCGGCGGCCTCGATGGCCACGTCCGTCCCGGAGCCCATCGCGATTCCGAGGTCGGCTTGGGCCAGGGCGGCGGCGTCGTTGACGCCGTCGCCGACCATCGCGACGATGGCGCCCGAGGCCTGCAGTTTCTTGACCGCGTCTACCTTGCCCTCCGGTAGGACATCCGCGAAGACGTCCTCGGCTGAGATTCCCACTGTGGCCGCGACCGTGGCTGCGACGGCGGCGTTGTCGCCGGTGAGCAGGATCGGCCGCAGCCCCAGCTCTTTGAGTTTGGCGATGGCGGCCGCTGACCCGTCTTTGACCGAGTCCTGCAGGTTGATGATGCATTCGACGTTGCCGTCCACGGCGACCCAGATGGCCGTAGCGCCGGTGGCCTGTTCCTCCCGCAACCGGGCCCTGTGCGCGGCGCTGGGGAAGATGCCATTCTCCTCAAGCCAGCGGGCCTTGCCGGCTACCACGAGGGTGCCGTTGACGCTGCCACGCACGCCGCCGCCGGCCGCGCTCCGGAAGGCGTTCACGGGGGAGAGTGGAGCACGTGCCGCGGCAGCGGCTGCGATGGCGCGGGCGATGGGATGTTCGCTGGCCGCTTCGACCGATCCAGCCAGGTGCAGACCCTCCTCTTCCCCCAGGGAGCCCAGGGTTATGATCCTGCCCACGGCGAGCTTGCCGGTCGTCACCGTGCCGGTCTTGTCGAGCAGGACGGTGTTCACGGTGCGGGTGTCCTCGAGGATCTGCGGGCCTTTGATCAGGATGCCCAGCTGTGCTGCCCGGCCCGATCCTGTGAGCATGGCTGTGGGTGTGGCCAGTCCCAGGGCGCAGGGGCAGGCGATGATGAGGACAGTGACGGCAGCGACGAATCCGCCCCGGACATCGCCCGCTACCGCAGCCCAGAGGATGAAGGAGAGTACGGCGATTCCCAGGACGATCGGCACGAACACGGAACTGATCCGGTCCGCCAGGCGGGCGATGCGCGCCTTGCCGCTCTGGGCCTGGCTGACCAGCCGTCCCATCTGGGCCAGGGTGGTTTCGCTGCCGACCCTGGTGGCGCGGACCAGTAGTCGGCCGTCGGTATTGATGGTGGCACCGGTGACGGCGTCGCCGGGCACAACCTCGATGGGAAGCGATTCGCCGGTGATGAGAGAGGCGTCGACTGCGCCGTGGCCCTCCGTGACGACACCATCCGTGGCGATCTTTTCGCCCGGCCGCACGATGAATATGTCGCCGTGCACGAGGTCTTCAATCGGAAGCTTGACTTCAGCCCCGTCGCGGATCACGGTGGCGTCCTTGGCGCCGAGGCCCAGGAGCGCCTTGAGGGCGTCGCCGGCCTTCTCCTTGGCACGACGCTCCAGATAGCGGCCCAGTAACAGGAATGTGGCCACGATAGCGGTCACCTCGTAGTACAGCGGCACCTCGCCCGCATGCTCCGGGTCGGCAGTCAGTTCCGGATTGCTTACCAGCGTGTAGGTGGAGAACAGGAACGCTGCGGTTATGCCGATCGACACGAGGGTGTCCATGGTGGATGCCAGGTGGCGGGCGTTGATCGCCGCCGCGCGGTGGAACGGCCAGGCCGACCATGCCCACACGGGCAGCGTCAGCGCGCCGATGACCCACCCCCAGTTCGGGAAATGCAAGGGCGGGACCATGGCGATGAGCACGACCGGGATGGTCAGGACGATGGCCACTATCAGGCGGAGCAACAACGTGTCTGGCTTGCGGCCGCGGCGGATTTGTCCGTGGTCGTCGGCCGGTCGCCCTTCCTGCGGGGTATCGGGGATGGGCACCGCAATGATGCCGTGCGTCTTCAGCCGGGCGGTGTAGCCGGTCGCGTTGACCGTGTCGATGATCTGCTGGTCGGTGATGCCTGAGGGAACGGTGACGGCGGCTGATTCGAGGGGGAGGTTTACGCTCGCGTTAACGCCGTCGAGCCGGCCGAGTTTACGCTCGATGCGTCCGACGCAGGAGGCGCAGGTCATGCCTTCGATGTCGAGTTCAATCACCCGGGTTACGGGCTGCTGGAGGATGTCCTGGTTAGTCATGGTGATCCCGCTCAGGCCTGGTTGGATACAACCAGGTAGCCGGCTTCGGCCACGGCTTCGCCGACTTCCGACGGAGACAACTCCTGCGTTGAGGTGATGGTGACGGAGGAGACGCCACCGGCGTTGAGGTCGACGTCGATGGTTTCGACGCCGGCCAGCGACTCCAGTTCCTCGCTGACAGAGGAGACGCAGTGGCCGCAGGTCATGCCGGACACGTTGACGGTCGTGGAGATGGTACTCATGGCTGGCTCCTTGTTGATGGACTGATTGGGGTTGGTCAGCTGGATGGTGTGGTGAGTGGTGTTGCCGCTACCGCAGCAGGCGCCCGATGGCATCGGTGGCTTCCTTTACCTTGAAGTCGATTTGTTCGGCACGCAGGGCGTCGTCCGGCTCCGAGGCGGCGCCGACCACGCAGTGGCCGATGTGTTCCTCGACGAGTCCCAGGCTGACGGCGTGCAGAGCCTTGGTGACGGCGGCTACCTGGGTGAGGATGTCGATGCAGTATTTGTCATCCTCAACCATCCGGGCGATGCCGCGGACCTGACCCTCGATCCGTTTGAGCCTGAGCAGGTAGGCAGTCTTGTGGGGCGCATACCCCCATGTCGGTGGGTGTGGATCACCGGCCGGAGGTGCGGAATTCTGCTCGCTCATGATGCCTCCTTGATGTGGAATAACTCCAGTTTATACCCCCATGGGGTATCTAATCAAGTACCCCCCCAGGGTATTTTCGGAAGCTCGGGTCGGCGGGATCGCCTCGCAGGGGCTTCCACCCGATAGGCCCCTGATTACTGAAAGACGACACTGCCGGACATGTACTACTATATGGCTTAGTAGACGGGCAGTGACTGCCGCCCCGGCAACCACGCATGAGGGGCAGGCTGATGAAGGTGCCGGGTGCGGCTTGCCCCGGCCATGAGTGTGAACGCGAGGGTGCAAACGACAATGATGAGTTCCTTTCCCGGAAGTACGCCGCCGACGAAACGGCCGCGCCCTCACGGCCCTTCCGGGGAGCCCGTGCGGGCCCGGGCGATCCGCACGGCCACCGCAGCGCTCCTGATCGTCGTCGTGCTCAGTGCCTGCGGGGCCAAGGATCCGCTCGCCCAGCAGGCCGCGGCGGGGGACAACAAGAACTATGTGGCCGGCGACGGGTCGGTGACCGAGTACGCCGCCGCGCTCCGGGGAGCACCCATTGAGCTGGATGCCCCGATGATGGACGGAACACGGCTTACCTCCGCGGACCTCAGGGGCCATGTGGCGGTGCTCAACTTCTGGTATGCCGCCTGCGCACCGTGCCGGCTCGAGGCTCCCACTCTGGAATCCCTGCACAATGAGTTCGCCCCGAAGGGTGTGCTTTTCAACGGGGTCAACATCCGCGACGAGGCTCCGACCGGGGAGGCGTTCGAGCGGTCCTTCGGCATCACTTATCCAAGCCTGCTGGATAAGTCCGGCACGGTGCTGCTGGCGATGAGCCGGTACGTGCCGCCCCAGGCCGTTCCGACAACGCTGGTGATCGACAAACAGGGGCGCGTGGCCGCCAGGATCCTCGGCGTTGCCGATAAGAGCACCCTTAAAACCCTGCTGGCCGATGCCGTCGCGGAACCCTCCTGACAGCCAGTTAGGCCCGGGATGGCCAGGTCAGGGTTATCGTCCGCGACACCGGGTTTAAGCGGCGGCCAGACACGGAATACCCGGCGCCGCCGGCTTCTCAGGCCGGGTGGTCAGCTTTTGCCCGGGCGGCGGGACGGGCGGGCGCGGTCTGCGGACCGGAATCGGGCCCCAGGACAGCAACGCCGAGTGCCAGCAGCGGAAGCAGTGCGGAGCCCCACAGTACTTCGCCCGCGGTGCGCTGCTGTGCCGTGGGAGAGAAGCTCCACAGTGACTGGATGTAGACATACCAGTCGCCGGCCTGCATGGCGCCGGCCATCACGGCAATACCGGAGCCTGCATGCACGGCCGCGGCAGCGGCCAGGGCCCACGGTACGATCCGGCGTGCAGTGCTTTTCCGCTGGGCCGCCGACTGGAGCAGGGCGGCCGCCAGATTGAGGCCCACGCACAGGGCAACGGCCATGGCCGCGAGCCTGAACGGGTTGTTGCTCAGGGACAGCTGCAGCACGGGCGTGAAATAGTACCCGGTGACAAACGCCGCATACAGGGCCACGGCCGGGACGGGCCGGCAGATCCAGCGCACGGCACCGGACCGCAGGAAGACGGCCGCCCATTCCCGCAGGCCCCGGCTTCCGTCCGAGCGCCGCGGGAGCGTGCCGCCGGCGAGGATTCCGGGCCCACCGAGCAGGAGCAGGACGGGGACCGTCAGGCCGATGATCATTTCTCCGAGCACGTGCATCCCCGGCAGCAGCCGGCCGTAGGCGGCCGGCGCGCCGCTGGTGGCCCAGGCCAGGAACGCGCAGCCCAGCAGCCAGGAGAGCGTGCGGAGGTGCGGCCACGGCCCGGTACTGCGGCTCCACCGGATGACGGCGGCGAGGTATCCGCCGGCCAGCAGCACCGCTGCCGGCAACCAGACCACGTCGGGGTGCCACTGGGTAAACCACTGGGCCGGGCCCAGTCCGGGCGGCAGCGCAGAGCCCAGCAGGGATTCGGCAGTGCTCCGCACCGGGCTCGTCGCAAAGGGTGAAGTGCGGCCCAGGGCGACCGCCAGACCCACGGTGGCCGCCATCAGGACGAGCTCGACACCGGCCACGCGGGCGAAGACAGCCTTGTTGTGCGGATCGCGCTCCAGGGCCGGGATAGCGCGGGCCCGGTGCAGCCATCCGGCGGCCCCGAGCAGGAGCAGGGCCGCGGACTTGAGCAGCAGGAGTACCCCGTACGCGCTGCCCAGAGCGGCCGGGCCGTCCAGTCGCAGCAGCGCGCTTGCGGTGCCCGAGACCAGCACCAGGATGAAGCACCATCCGGCCAGCCGGGAGTAGCGGCGGACCGCCACCGCCAGGTCCCCGTTCAGATGACGGCGCAGGAAGTACATGGCCGCCAGGCCGCCGACCCAGACCGTCGCGCCGATCAGATGAAGGGCCAGCAGATTGACGGCGTCCTCGTGGTTGGAGGCACCGTGGGCGGTCACGGTCAGGGGCAGCAGTGCGGCCAGGGCCAGCACGGTACACACCCCGGCCGTCGTGGTGCGGGTGGCCAGCCAGGCCCCCGTGGCAGCGGCCGCGGCCAGCAGGACATTGACGGCCAGGGACCGGCCGAGCGCCAGATCGAGGACGAAGGACATGACCGCATCAGCCGAGGCCCCGGGGCCAAGCGGGTCCGTGCCGGCAACATCGGCGTAGGAGAGGGTCAGCACGACCGTGCCAGCCACCGTCCACACGCTGCCGGCAATCGCGGCCAGGAGCATGGCCCGGGCCCCGGCACGGCCGAGGCTTCCGGGCGTGCCGGGGTCCTGCGGCAGCACGGTCGCGGCGACGGCGAGAAATCCTATCGTCACGGTCGCCGCCGCATCGTGGACGGCGCGGGCAGCCGGCAGGACCCAGCGGGTCAGGGTCCCGGCGTCGGGAAGGCCGGGCAGAGGCTCCCTCATGGCACCAGCCAGGCTCAGGGCGACAAGGGCTGTGACGGGAACGAGCAGGAGCAGGGCAACGGGCAGGACCGTTCGGGCAAGGGGTTTCACCGGTGTCCGGACCTCCGCGCATGGCGCGCCAGCAGCCACAGCACGGAGGCCAGGACCAGCGTCCCCGCGGACAGCAGACCAACCGTCGGCCACGGGAACGGTTCGGCCGCGTCCGCCGCGGCCTGCTGCCGGGCATCACCTGCCCGGGGCTGGGCGTCGGGCCCCTGTGTTGTGGCGCCCGATGCTGAGGTTCCCGCCGGGGTTGGGACCTTCGTTGCGGGGGACGCCCCAGGGGAGGAGGCAGTGACCCTGAAGGACAGGGTCCCCTCCACCGGGTGTCCGTCGCCGGCCACGGTACGGTAGGTGACTTTCCAGGACTCGGTACTCCCGGGCGGCTGGCGGCCGGCGATGGAGGCAGGGACCGGAACCACGACGGTCTGGTCCGCGATGTCCGTTGCGAGCGTGGCCGGTGCGGCTGATCCGACTGCCAGGGTCACTTTCGTGAACTGGACCTGGATATCGTCATCGAAGACCAGGCTCACCGAGTCCGGGGCGGCGGACAGCTGCGCGTCCTGGGCCGGGTCGCTGCTTTCCAGGTAGGCGTGCGCCGATGCCGGAACGGCCGGGATCACCGTGAGTACCAGCCCAAGCACAAGTGCGGACCAGAGCAGGGCCAGGAGGTGCGGTTGCCCGCGCCGTGTCGTGTATCGCATGCAGTCGTCTTTTCTGTCCGTCGTTCGTCCATCGCACCGGTGCTGTCCAATCCTTCCCGGGGGCAGGTCCCGAACACCACCTACTACTATAGTCCCTAGTAGATGTACTACTATTGCCGATAGTAGTTTGGTCAAGGTCTCGGTTGTCCCCATAGGAGCTGGTTTTATGGAGCAGGTTCTGCTCTCCACGACGATCCTGGCGTCGTTTCTTGGCGGCATGGTGGCTTTGATGGCCCCGTGCTGCGTCTCGGTCATGCTTCCGGCGTTCTTCGCCTCCAGCTTCCGGCGGCGCAGCCGGATCCTGGCCATGACGCTCGTCTTCGCGGCCGGGGTCGGAACCATTATCCTGCCCATTGCCCTGGGGGCCGCGGCCATCAGCCGGGTGCTTTTCGGCTACCACATCTGGATTTTCAGTATTGTCGGTCTGGCGATGGTTGCGGTCGGGGCTGCCACTCTGGGCGGCTGGAAGATGATGCTGCCGATGCCCTCCGGACGTGGCGGCGGCACGGGTATCGGATCCGTGTACGGGCTCGGGGTGTTCTCCGGTGCCGCAAGTGCCTGCTGCGCGCCGGTGCTTGCCGGTGTGGCGGCGCTCTCGGGTGCGGCGTCCTCTTTTCCGGCCGCACTGGCAGTCGGTGTCGCCTACGTTTTCGGGATGGTGGCCCCTCTGTGTGCCCTGGCTCTGGTGTGGGACAAGAAGGACTGGGGCGCGAGCCGGCTCCTCTCCGCCCGGACCGTCCCGCTGTGGCCCGGAGCGGCCCGGCGGGTGCCTCTGGTGACACTGCTCTCCGGCGCCCTGATGATCGGCATGGGACTGATCACCGTCATCATCGCCGTGCAGGGCCCGGCAATGGCCCCGGACGGGTGGCAGGTGGAGGTCACCGCCGCCCTGGGCCACGCCGCAACCGTCATCCAGGATTTCCTGGCCTTCGTTCCCGGCTGGATTTCCGCGACCGCGGTCTTCGCGGTCCTGGGGGTCCTGTTGTGGAAGGCTGTGCGTCGCAGGAAGCCAGCCTCCGCCAGGTCCGAAGGCGACGCCGCTCCGGCGGAATCCTGCGCAGCCTGCCCTCCTCAGACCGAAAGCATCGAAAGCATCGGCAGATCAGCACAGACATCATCCCCGGCGGGCGCAGTCCCCGGACACCTGAAGGAGACCCTCTAATGGCATCGACAAAAATCCAAAGGCAGCCCGCCAGGGGCCCGAAGAACAGTCCGAAGCGCCGGGGCCTGCTCTGGGCCGGCATTGCTGCGGCCGTCGTCGCGGTGCTGGTCGCAGTGATTCTTGCCATCATCAGCACCCAGCCCGCACCCCAGGCAGGGCCGGCACAGTCTTCTGCCGCAGGCTACGCAGTCGGCAGCCCCGCCCCGGGGGCGCAGGCCCCCGGCTTCTCCCTGCCCTCGGCCTCCGGCGGCACCGTCAACCTCAGTGACTACCGCGGCAAGACCGTCCTGCTGTACTTCCATGAAGGCCTCGGCTGCCAGCCGTGCTGGGACCAGATCAGGGATCTGGACGCGGCCGGACCCCAGCTGACGGCGGCCGGCATCGACCAGCTGTTGACCATCACCAGCGGACCGGTGAACCTCATCTCCCAGAAGATGGCCGACGACAAGCTCTCCGCCATCGCCCTGGTCGACACCAGGCTCGATGTTTCCCGCACCTACCAGGCCAACAAATACGGCATGATGGGTGACTCCCGCGACGGCCACAGCTTCATCCTCGTCGGCCCGGACGGAACCATCCAGTGGCGTGCCGACTACGGCGGAGCCCCGGACTACACCATGTACGTGCCGGTCACCAGGCTCCTGTCCGACCTGCAGGAAGGACGGACAGACAAATGACCGACGGGCACATGACAGACGTCACCATCCTGACCCAGGCCTCGTGCGCCTCCTGCGTGCAGGCCAAGGACGTGCTCTCCCGGCTGGAGCAGGAATACCCGCTCCAGATCCGGGAAATCAGCCTGGACACCGAGGAGGGGCGCGGCCTCGCAGCCGGAAGCGGGGTCGTCTTCGCTCCCGGCATCCTGATCGACGGCAGGCTGTTCAGCTACGGGAGGCTCTCGGAAAAGAAACTGCGCCGCCACCTAACCAACAGCAACCAGTTCGGCCGCAACCACCCCCGCGGCAGCGCCGACGCCTGATGATGCCAGACCGGGATTTCCGCCCGCAAAGTCCGGTCAGATCCTCTGAATTCGTGATCGGGTCTGCGGATTCATCAACAAGCACCAGGAAGGAGCGCCGGCATGGGACGTGCGCGTAATCAACAGGACACCGAACGAAAGGCTATCCTGGCTGCGGTGCGGGCCAAACAGCAACGCCAGGAGCGGCGCAAGGCGTTCCGGATCTACGGCACCGCAGCCGTTGTCCTTCTTGCCCTGGCCGGCACGGTAACCTCGGTCATCGTGGTGGACCAGCAGAACAAAGCCCAGACCAAGGCTGAGGCCTCCAAACCGATCGATGGTCTCCTGAGCGTCGATGGTCTCAGCCGCAACCACACCGCCAGCCAGACGCCCTACCCGCGGACTCCCCCCGTCGGCGGAGACCACGCACCCCAGTTCCTTAACTGCGGGACCTACACGTCCCCGGTCAATCCCTGGCAGGCGGTGCACTCCCTGGAACACGGCGCGGTCTGGGTCACCTACCGCCCCGACCTGCCTAAAGAGCAGATCGACGCACTGACGAAGCAGGCGGCAGCCAACCGGTACGAGCTGCTGAGCCCGTTCCCGGACCTTCCGTCACCGGTCGTGGCCAGCGCATGGGGCAAGCAGCTGCAAGTGGACAGTGCGGAGGACCCGCGCCTGCCGGTATTCCTGAAGGCACACCTTCAGGGCCCGCAGACGCCCGAACCCGGCGCACCGTGTTCCGGGGGCATCCAGGGCTGACCGCCCGCACGCCTGCGGAAACCCGGATAACGACCCGGTGGACTACTATGGGTGATAGTTGAATCCGTGCACCCGGAAGGGGGCAAACACAGGAAGGCGCGTCTGGTGGTACGTCAGCTTGGCGAACTGGAAAAGTTGGTCATGGACCGGATGTGGTCCTGGGACCACCCTGTTGCCGTGCGCGAGGTCCTGGAAGACCTGCAGCGCGACCGGGTCCTGGCCTACACGACAGTCATGACCGTCATGGACAACCTGCGCCGCAAAGGTGTGCTGACACGGCAAAAGGCCGGGCGGGCCTTCGTCTACCGTCCCGCGCAGACCCGGGAACAGCACACGGCGGCCTTCATGGGCGAGGTCCTGGCCGGCAGCCCCGACCGGGAAGTGACCCTGCTCCACTTCCTTGAACAGATTCCCCCTGACGAAGTGGCGCGACTGCGCGAAGCACTGGGCGGGCACCTGCGGGACGGGACCGGGGCAGGCCAATGACGGCCCCGGTCGTGCTGATCGTTCTTGCCCTGGTGCTTGCCGTGCCGGCGCCGATGCTGCTGCGACGCAGTACCTGGCTGGAGCGGTCCCCGCGGATCGGCATTGCCGCGTGGCAGGCCCTGAGCGTCTCGCTGGTGTCCACTGTCGTGCTCGCCGGCCTGGCCCTGGCTGTTCCGGCGGTTCCCTGGACCACGGACCTGGCCCAACTGGTCCGGGCCTGCGCGATGGCCCTCCTCGAGCAGTATTCCACCCCGGGCGGCGCCGTCGTCAGTACCACCGGTGCCGTCGCGGCTCTCGCCGTGCTCGCCAGGGTCGGATACAGCATGGCCAAGGGCCTGACAAACGCAGCCCGCAACAGAGCGCGGCAGCTGCAGGCGCTGGCCATGATCGCCAGCCCGCACCACGACCTGGACGCGCTGGTCATCGAACACGCCGCCGCGGCCGCCTACTGCCTCCCCGGCCGGCACAGCCAGATCGTTCTGACCAGCGCCGCCCTGACGGCCCTGGACCGCAACCAGCTCGACGCCGTCCTCGCCCACGAACGCGCACACCTGCACGGACGCCACCACCTCATACTCGCAGCGGCCGACGCTCTGCTGCACGCCTTCCCCGGGATCCCGGCCTTCAGAGAAGCCCGCACTGCCCTCGGGCGGCTCGTGGAAATGCTCGCCGACGACGACGCCGCCCGGTGCAGTGACCGCCTGACGGTCGCCACAGCCCTGGTGCGCCTGGCCGAGCACGGCGTGACCCCTGCAGCGGCCCTCGGCGCCGGCGGCGAGTCGGCGCTGATCCGGGTCCGGCGCCTCGTCGCCCCGGCCCGGCCCCTGGGCACAGGCCGTACCGTTGTGGCAACGCTGGCAACCGGTGCCCTGCTGGCCCTGCCGATGTTCTTCGCGATCGTTCCCGCAGCCGCGGCAGGGACCATGCCGCCATGCCCCGTGGATGGCATCTCGACGACCGCATAACGTGCCCATCCTGGTTGATCAGACTCCGCCCGGACGCCGAACCCGGGCTCCCCGCGCAGGGGTGCCCGGGCTCCGGTTCCCGATGATCAGGACATGACAGCCAGCACAATGTCGGCGCCCAGGATGACCGTGCACACCACGATGGTCAGGATCCGTCCCTTCCGGGTGCGGGGGTCCACCCGCAGCGGGAAGAGCAACTGCCGGCCCAGGGTGTAGACCATGACGGATCCGACGAAGACCAGGCCCGGAATACGCGGCGGGGCCGCCAGCATGAACGGCAGCGTCCCCAGCCCGATCAGCAGGGACAGGAAGGCCTCGTAGAGCTGGACGGGATGCCTGCGGCGCGCTGTGCGCCGGTCCGAAGACCACAGGCCCCACCGTGAAGCCGTGGGGCGCCCGTAACAGCACCCGGTGAAGAAGCAGCCCGGCCGGCCGACCGCCATGCCGAAGAAGAGTCCGGCCGCCGTTGCGTCCAGGATCCTGCCCACCGGCCAGCCAAAGACCAGGGCCCCGATGATGATCGTGGCCAGTGCGCCGGCCAGGAAGCCCTGGATGCACGCACCGGTCTTGAGGAAGCTGCTCAGTGGCTGGCGGTTCAGGGCAAGCGACCAGAGACGGGCGCCGACCCCTCCCACCGCGTTCGCCAGGACAGTCAGCCACACCGGGCCCGCCGGATCGATGCCCTGCGCTGTCAGGAACATGGCCTGGAGGACAACGGCCAGGACGGCGCCCAGGGCCACCAGCAATGGCCAAGAGGAGAGGTGGACACCGGGTCCTTGGGCGAGGGCGTCGAATCGGGTGTGCACGGTGGTGCGCTCCGGTCTCTGTCCCGGAAGGGCTGCGGCGGTGCGCTGAGCATCCCGGGCCGCCCGCGCAACGGGCGTCGCCTTGACATCCCAGGCACCGCCGGTAATGCCGGACACCCGCGATGTGACGGCGATCCGTCCGATGCCGGGCGTGACCGAGTCAACGTCTTCATAGTGCTCGAACCGTTCGGCCGCCTGACCGGTTTTCCGGTCTGCTTTGGTTCCGGTAAACCTCACCGACAGTTCGCCGGGCCCCTCCCACTCGTCGGTGTCGATCCAGTACGTGGCCGCCAGCCCCTGCGGCTCCAGATCGTCGAAGAACCCGTGGCGGTGACCCGCATCCGCCGGGGGCCCCGGGGCGGGTGGAACCGTCTGCGCCATGACAGGCGGAAGCGCCGCGGCACGGACAGGTGCGGACCGGGCCGGGGCCGGCACGGTTTTGACGAACGGCACTGGTGCCCGGTCGCCCGGTTGTACATCCGCCCGGGGGCGGCCATTGTGTACCGTAGCCTGCCGGGATTCCAGGGCGCCAAGGATCCCGTTCCAGCCGGGATATCCGATCTCGTGACGGACGTCCCGGACGGGGATGGAGGGTCTTTTTGCTGCCGGCTTGCGCCGTTTCTTGGTCATGGTGAACATGCCCTTCAGGGATGGCCCGGTGATATTGCCGTGAAGGCTCCCGGGAATGGCGGAGGGGGTTGCCGATCGGGCAACGTCGTAAATGGGGTAGCCGAGACTGATGGCCGGTGCTCGCGGGCCGGAACGGGTGCGGCTGAACCAGCGGACGGATAGTCGGCTGGCAGCGGAGTCCGGGGCGGTCGACGCCGAACTAAAGGGGGTCTTTTACGTCCGGCTGATGGACAGCAGGGCCAGGGACGGGGTGACTGCGGGGCGTGTCCGGATGAATTCCGGTATTCCCGGCAGTACGTTCAGAACGGGCCGTTGCAAAGAGATGGGTGGTGCGTCAGAGGGCTGGCCGGGTTGGTTCTGGTCCCGGGTGCCTGCCTGGACGGCGGTGTCGCCGGTGCATGATGCGGGGGCAGCGGCCGCCCGGTCGTGGCCCGAGGTGGCGCAGGGCTCCTCCGAGGGAGCCGGCACTGACGCTGCGGTCTGCACATTGGAGGATGCCGGAAGGCCGGCCGCCGCGGACAGCACCGGGCGGGATGGCAGACCACTGGGAGCGCACAGGGCAGAGACTGCCAGGACGATCAGGATCAGCAGGGCAGAGGCCGGAGGGAGGACCCTCTTTGCGGCCCGCCGGATCCTGGGCTGGTCTGACGGGCGGGCGGGCATCACGGCCGTTGCGCTGCGTCCGGAAACGGACCGCACCGAGTTGTGTCGGAACCGTCCGCCGGCGGGACGGCACAGGAGGGTTGGGCCCCAGGCGCTAGGCCATGGCGGCCCCGCGGCTCACAGACGGGCATGCGGAGTCCTTTTCGGCTGTAACGGCCGTGGCGGGTCAGGCTCAGGGGAGCCGGGGACGGTTCGTGGCTACTCGGAGCCCGGGCGGGCTGACTGCGTGCGCAGGGCCGCGATCTCGGATTTCAGGCGTGCGGCTTCTGCCCCGGACTCCAGGTCCTTGGACGCGGCGCCGGCACAGGAGGCATCCTGCCCCATCGCACAGTTGCCTTTGCGCATGGGGCGGACACAGAAGAAGTACGTTGACCCGAGGGCGAGCAGCAACACAATAAGGGCAAAAAGGGTCCCGTTCATCGGGGTCCCTTTTCGGCGGCGCCGCCGTCATGGGCGAGGCCCCGTCCGGCGCGCAACCTGTCAAGGTCGGCGCGCAGCTGCGCCAGCTCTGCTGCGGAGGCCTCCGCCGGAGGGGCGTCGCTGGTCGGTTTTTTGTTCGACCGCATCATCAGCCACATCATCACGCCCATGCCCACCGGGCAGGCCAGAACCGCCAGGCCGTAGAAGATCTGTTCCATCGTTGCACTCCTCATGTCTGTTGAATCGGTCAAGATACTCAGTGTGCCCGGCCGGAACCTGCACAGACAGGAGGGCAATCACACCAAGTATCTACTATGAACCATAGTAGATGATCTGGGCTGTGACGTCGAGGGAGCCGTGTCCGGCGGCGGGTTCCGGGATCTGCGCGGCATGGGTCTTATTGCCCTTCCAGGGCCGCGAGGCGGCGCCTGAACTCCTCGTCATCAATATCGCCCGATGCGAAGCGCCGGCGCAGGATCTCACCGGCTTCCTGCCCCCCGCGTACTGCCCCGCCCGGCGCGGAGGGGCCCCGCCTGATGAGCCAGACCGCGAACAGGGTCACCGCCGCGATGGCAGCCACCACAAATATCAGCATCAGGAGGCCCCAGAGGGGCGACCCGCCGCCCATCATTCCGTATCCGTTCCAGCCGCCCATCATTCCGTCCCCGTAACCCATCATCCCGATCACACTTTCTCTCGTGCTGTAGTTGGTTCGAATCCAGATACTACTATTCATCATAGTAGTTGAGAATGCCCGGAAGAGGTCCGCATGGCGGTTAGAAACGACCGGTGCCTGGCCGGAGTCGCCCCGGGGCGGGGTCGCGTCATGCGGGCCTGGCGCCGTGCCGGAGCGGCTGGTCTGCTCAGACCGGCGTCGCGAAGGTGCCGATCAGGTTCTGCAGCTGGTAGATCCACTGGGTCCAGACACCTGAGACCATGAGCAGGCCCAGGACCGCCAGGATGGCGCCTCCTGCGATGTTGAATGTGCGGATGTGGCGCCTGATCAACGAGACCGCACCGCTGACCCAGTTGACGCCCAACGCGACGAGGAGGAATGGGATGCCGAGCCCGATGCAGTAGGCGAAAGCGAGCAGGGCGCCGCGCCAGGCCGAACCGCTGGCGGTGCTCAGGGCCAGGACCGCGCTGAGGGTGGGGCCGATGCACGGTGTCCAGCCCAGGCCGAAGACAATGCCCAGGAAGGGCGCGCCGGCGATCCCCGATGACGGCTTCCACGGCAATTTGATGGTCCGCTGCAGGAAAGGGAAACGTCCGATGAGCACAAAGCCCATCAGGATGACCACCAGGCCGAGAGCCCGGATCAGAAGGTCCTGCCACCGGACCAGCCACCCGCCGACCGCCCCGAAGGCTGCGCCGTAAAGGACAAAAACAGCCGCGAACCCGAGAACGAAGAGACCGACCCCCATGACGATCCGGCGCTTTGCGCGGGTCTGATCCGTACCGGCCAGGCCCGAAACATAGCCAAGATAGCCCGGCACCAGAGGCAGCACACAGGGGGAGATAAAGGAAATGATTCCCGCGATGAGCGCCAGCGGCACCGCGAGCAGGAGCGCACCGGAAAACGCTGTCTCCGCGAAGAATCCACCGACGGTCATTGCGCTCCTGCAGATCCGTGGGGCCGACATCGGCCCGCATTGCTACTATCGGATATAGTACTTGACTGTTGCGGCGGATTTGTCCGGGTCTCCACAGCAGCCGGCGCCGGTTGTCGCATACTGTCGTGTTCTCTGCCGGGGCACCGCGCCGGCCGCGTCGCCAATCACAAACCGGTGTAATGATGAGTGCAGAATCTGAAGGGACTTTGTCATGGACACCGTATTTTCTCCCACCTTTACGGACGCGGCCGTTCTCACCTGTCCGGCCACGCCGATTCCGCGGCGAAGAATGCCCGGCAGCACTTCCCTCCATCTCAGCCTGGATTTGAAACGGCCCGCGGCATCTTAAGAGCCCTGCCAGAACCATTCCAGGCACAAACCAGCCAAAGGACGGCATAGATATGGTTAAAACAACGGAACAACTTCCACCGGCCATGGGAGGGTCCCAGGGCACCGGTGCTCCCGGTCCGGCAGTTTCCGATGTTCCCGCGACTACGCGAAGCAAACCTCTCGGCCTGTTGATGGTCATCACCGGTGTCATCGGATGGATCGCTTCCGGGATCCTCGTCCTTGAGAAACTCGAGGCGCTCAGGGATCCCAACCACATCACCAGCTGCGACATCAACCCGTGGGTCTCCTGCGGCGACGTGATGAAGACCTGGCAGAGTTCACTCTTCGGTTTCCCCAATATGTTCATTGGCATTGTGGCCTTTGCCGTGATCATCACCACCGGAATGGCTCTGCTCTCCGGGGCGAACTTCGCACGCTGGTACTGGATCGGGCTGCAGACGGGCGTGACGCTGGGAATGGTCTTCGTCGGCTGGCTGTGGTCCCAGGCGCTGTACGCGATCGGGATCCTCTGTCCGTACTGCATGGTGGTCTGGGCCATGATGATTCCGCTGTTCATCTGGGTCACCATCAGAAACATCACCTCAGGGGCCATCAGGCTGCCGGCGCGCGCCACCCGCCTCATCGGGGACACTGGATGGATGCTGGTCGCACTTCTGTACGTGGCGGTCATCGCCAGCATCTTCTTCCGCTTCCTGCCCGTCTTCATCGGCACGTCCGGGCAGTAGAGCGGCGAAAAACAGATGAGCCTTGGTGACTCCGGGCGGACCGGCCGAACGTCAGGACAACGACAGGGACGTCCGGCATTTAGCCCTCACGCCACCATGGCTAACCGGACTTTAGGGGGCACCGTGCCCGCAAGGAACACACGGTTCAGACCATTGCAGGTGTGCGCATGTACTCCAAGCCGGGTGCTGCCGCCCGCGCCGGGGAACCGCTCACGACCCTCCTGACGGACACCCCGGAAAGGTTTGGCCGGGCCGCGGAAGCGCTGGAAACGCCGTCGTCCTTGCGCCGGAAGGATCCCGCCCGGACTCATCATCGACCGGCTGCCGGGGTTGCCCGTCCGGGACAGCCCTGGGGAGAACTACAGGCCAAGCGTTAGGAAACCATGCAGGCAATCAACGACTTCATCCTGGCAGCCGCTGGGCAGCCCTGGGTGCTCCTGCTGGTGCTGGCCTGCAGCATCATTGACGGCTTCTTTCCGCCGATACCGAGCGAGTCCGTGGTGGTAGGGCTGGCTGCTGTTTCCGCCAGTGCCGGAGTGCCCAATGCATGGCTTCTCGTCCTCCTGGCCGCCGTCGGCGCATTCACCGGTGACAACATCGCCTACCTCATCGGCAGGAAGGCGGGCGTGCGCCGCTGGCGCTGGATGCGGTCCCAGCGCATGCAGGCCGCCTTCGGCTGGGCCGGCAGGGAGCTCCGCCGACGTGCCGCCTCGCTGATCATCGTGGCCCGCTTCATCCCGGTGG
Source organism: Pseudarthrobacter cellobiosi (assembly GCF_023913755.1). Taxonomy (GTDB): domain Bacteria; phylum Actinomycetota; class Actinomycetes; order Actinomycetales; family Micrococcaceae; genus Arthrobacter; species Arthrobacter cellobiosi. The sequence continues at coordinate 18,292 of NZ_JAMXBJ010000033.1, read as the reverse complement.
GCCGGGTCGCGGTCAACATCACGGCCGGCGCCACGCATTTCCCCCGCGGCCGTTTCATGGCACTCACCGCGGTTTCCGGAAGTCTCTGGGCCGGCTATTCGGTCTCGATCGGGTTGTTCTTCGGGCAGTGGTTCGAGAACAACCATCTCCTCGCGGCGGTTATCGCGATCGTCTTCGCTGTCATTCTCGGCATCGTGGTGGATCTGGTCATCAGCCGCCTCCGCGGCAACCTACCGGAAGAAATCGGGAAACAGGGCCCCCGGCCGCGATCCTGATCTCCACCCGTCGGCGGACAAGCGGGAGCCGAATATCGGCACCTCAGGGAGTTGCCGCCCTCCGCGGGGGATAGAAAATTCACGGTCCGTACCGGCTGGTTCACGCCCCTGCTGGGACTACAGCCCGGAGCGCAGGCCGGACTTAACGCTGCGCGAACCAGAGGCCGCAACGGCGGCCGCAGAGCGACGATGACCGCCGAGCTCATCGACAGGATCCAGCACATGTACGATGCGCGACAAAAGCCCATCCCGCCCTTTCTGGTGCTCCAACGTTAGGCGCAGGCCTGGCCACGTTCAAGGGCGGCCAGCGTACCGCTAGTACTCACCCGTTTCCGAGTACGAACAGGTAACACCGCAGGTCAGAGGTGCAAAAAGACGAGTACTCGCTACTCACGACCGCACCCGGACGCCGCCCCTAGCCTTTAGGCACATACAAACTGACCATGCTGCTGGGGCACTCAGAGCCGACTCTTCTCCCTGTCAACGTGGTCCATTCCTAAACAGGCTGGGGAGAAACCATGAAAGGAGCTTTAGCCACTGTAGGGGTAGCGGGGTTGGGCGGATATAACTGGGACGCTCAGGGGATGGCGGACTTTGCCAATTCCTGCGTCCCTGTGACGCTGTCGCCGGTTATTGATCCGCCGGTCGTCGTCGAACCACCCGTGTTGGTCGTCCCGCCTGTCGTGGTTGAGCCACCCGTGGTCGTGGTTGACCCGCCTGTCGTCGTGGATCCTCCCGTGGTGGCCGATCCGCCGGTCACCGTGGACCCACCCACCCAGGTGGAGCAGCCCGTAGTGGTAACTGAAACGCCGGCCACACTCACTCCGGCGGTCCAGGTGCCCGCCGCGCAGGTGCTGGCACCTCAGGCAGCCGCCCCGACAGGCGCAGCTGCCCAGGCGCCCGCGGCCGCCGTCAGCAGGGGCATCAACCAGGGCTTCAACGCGCAAACCACCGTGGGTGGAGCAGAGGGGAATACCACTTGGATGGCCGGTCTGGGCGTGCTGCTGGGTGCGGCCGCGGTGGTCGCCGTGCGGCGCGGATCCCGCGTGAAAAGTCCGACGGCGGGCTGACGCGGCATGTTAACGGACCGCAACCGAGGGCGTCCCGCCGAAACCCGGCGGGACGCCCTCGCCCATCATCAACCTTCTGTATCCACAAGGAGTACATCATGGCCAAACGTGCCGGCAGGCCTGGTATCCGCGAGGGCATCCTGCACGTCCTGCGCGGCAGGGCATTGAACCGGGGCGATCTTGCCATACTGCTGTGTGGGGTACTGGGCTTCCTGTCCCTGACTTTTGGCGGACCCCTCCTCAACCACGGGGAAGCCGGCGTCCCGGCAGGGGAACTCTCGGCACAGTCCCCGGCCACGCCGTCGTCCGTTCAAGGGCCGCTCGCTGCCACGGGCCGCGCGCAGGCGGCCGCACCCGAAGCAGCCGCTCCCGGACCTGCCGCAGCTGCCGCTCCGGTTCCCTCTTTGCCGGAAGCCTCCGCGCCGCTGCGCATCCTTTATCCGGCGGCCGACATTGATGTCCCGGTCCACCCGCTCGAACCGGACGCCTCGGCGGTGGCCAGCCGGACACTCGTGCCGCCCCCCACCATGGACGGGTATTGGCTGACACCGTTCGGAACTCCCGGCAGCGGCTCGGACAACACCACGTACGTCATCGGGCACAGCTGGGAAGGCCGGGATGCCCCGTTCAACCACCTCAGCTCCGCCGCCGCGGTGGGCGACGTCTTCGATGTCGTCACCTCAACCGGCAGTATCCGTTACCGCGTGGACAGTGTCACCACCTATCTCAAGGAGGGCCTCAAAGACAGCCCCATCTGGGACATGGTGCCCAGCCGGGTGGTCCTCATCAGCTGCTACACCGAAGACCTTTGGGGGAAGAACGTGGTGGTTTCGGCGTCACCCATCGCGTGAAGGGACGGCGGCCAGGTCCGGCCCCACCCGCCCCGGCTAAGGCGGTGCCTGTTCAAGCCGCCCCACGCGGGCAAGAATGGGGTTATGAGTCCAGAACGGTTCAGCGGCCCTCCTCCCCTCCTTGTCGGGGTGCTGCCGAACCAGCACCCGTAGGTACCTGTTCGGAGTGGGGTGCGGCCGACTGGCTAAGCATTACGCCGTTCCCAGGATCTGGGGTTCTTACCAGCACGGCTCTCGATAACGAAGCATTCCGAGAAGGCCTTGAATCGAGAATTGACCGCCGGCTGTCATATGGCTTCGGCCAGCCGTCCTGCAGCGGAGAGTCGCTTATACAAATGTCATTTTTCGAAGGCGACTGCACTGGAAGTCCAAAGTCCTCTGCACTGCACGGAGCAACGATGCGCGGCGACGGGGCGAGATTCGAGTGCCCAACCTGCACGGGCGGAGTCTTCTTTCTGGAAGACGGCGAACTCGTAGACTCCATGCACAGAGGCAGAGGAAACGCAGGTTCCTGCATAGGCTGCTATGGCTCTCTCGCAGGTGCGGGCTACACGTCAGAGCATCGGGAAACAGGGCCCCCGGCCGCGATCCTGATCTCAACTCAATGGACGGCAAGAGCGAGTCGAATATCAGCAGCCCAAGGACCTCCATGCGGTCGAAAATTAGCGGTCCGTACTGGATTCCCGCCTCTATCGGGTTGACCGTCCGGAGCGAGGCGGGAATCCAGTGCGGGGCGCGAAAGCAGAGGCCGACCAGGCGGCGGCAAACCCGAAGATGATCGACGGATTCATCGAATGCTCCACCTTTATTAATATGGAATCACCAGAAGGTGCTAGATCTGCGATGTCCCCTCGGACGCGCTATCAGTCATCATCTTTTCGCACATTTTAGCCAGGCCCGGTATGCGCTGCATCATCTCTTCCATGCTGGCCATGTCCCGCATGCCCTTCATCATCTGCTCGTGCATCCGACCCATGTCAGGCGCGCCGTCCCGACCACTTGCCGCGGCCCGTTCCGCCGCCGGAGCCGAGCTTGCGGCCGGGGCCGTGCCTTCGGCGGCATAGGCGGGCGCTGCGGCGCCGGCGGCAAGAAGTCCAGCCGTTGCGAGTGTGACCATCCAAGTACGTGAGCGCATGAGCGCCTCCATCTTTCGTCTATGAGTAGTTATCTACTAAGTAGCATAGTATTGTGCAGGGACTGAGCAGGCAAGGGGGAGCGGTATTTGCAAGAGCAGGGAGACGACGTATGAACCCGGCCCTAAACGCTCGACAGACGGCAGCAGCACCCGGGCCCTGGGGCGGCTCGGCCCCGGTGATTCGATACGCAGCCTTCACGGACGCCAAGAAGGTGACCGGCGTGGACCTGTCCACTACTCCTCCGACTACAGAGCCGCATGTACTTCTCCGGGGTCGGACCCGGGGAAGTCCGCCCATGGAAGGTTCCGAAGGGAACCGGCACCTCTGAGCCGCGACGGCCAAGGGACTATTCATGTCCAGCGACGGCGGGATGACTCTTAGCCCTCGTCAGGCATAGGCGATTCCTCGGGTCGGAATGAGCAGAATGGGTATTTGAGGATGGAGCAGAACCACGAAAGCAGGGGAAGAGCGGAATGGACCTTATCGACCTGGTAGTGATTTTTGGCGGGGCTGCGCTCATCGGGCTTCTGGCGTGGTATTTCTTCGCTCCCCGAAATGCCGTTTCGGCGGAGCTAAGGGGCGGGGTGCAGCAAGTGGATATCGAAGTCCGGGGGGGTTATTCCCCTGACCTTGTCCGCGTCAGCGCGGGAAAGCCGGTCCGGCTCCGCTTCAACCGGCAGGACAACAGCGAGTGCACCAGCAGGGTCGTTTTCCCGGATCTGCGCAAAAGCGCGTCGCTTGCGGCCTTTGACACAACGTCTGTTGACCTCCTTATTGAGGAGCCCGGGGAGTACGCGTGGGCCTGCGGAATGAATATGCTCCACGGTCGGCTGATTGTTGACCCGGCAGACGGCGCAACTGCTGCCGGTGCCGGGGGCGGCACAGCGCACGACGATACGGCCGGTGGGCCTGTCGGCTCTGAAACGGCCCACGGCGGCGCTGCGGCGCCCGCCTCGAAGCCATCCGTGCCGCGCGACCGGGAGACCGCACGTGCTGTCGGCGTTGGACCCATGGTGGAGCGGCAGCTAGCACCCGAACGGGCGGAATTCCTGCTTCCCGGAGCCCTCAGCAGCCTGCCCAGGGACAGCGGACATGCCGAGGCGGCACTCCTCCACATACCGGGTGTGGACAGCGCCAACGTCAACTTCGGTGCGGAGCGTGCCGTGGTGATGTACGACCCGACACAATCCGATGTGAAGACCCTTGAACAAGCCGTGTCCCAAGCCACCGGCTTCCCTGCCCGGCTGCGCATCGAGCCCGGATCCTCAGGTAAGCAGGATGCGGAGGCCGGGGCACGCGAGGCGGAGTTGCGGGACCTGCGGTGGCGGGTCGGTCTGGGGACCATGCTTACGCTGCCGGTGCTGTACGCGGTCATGGGAAAGTACTTCCTCGGAGACCAGTATGTGCCGGATATCCTGCAAAGCCCGTTGACCCAGCTGCTGCTGACACTGCCGGTCATGTTCGTTGTCGGCTGGCCCATCCACCGGATCGGCTGGCGGGCGCTGGCCAACCGCTCCGCGGAAATGAACAGCCTCATCACGCTGGGCACCACGGCGGCGTTCGGATACAGCCTGGTCGTGACGTTTGCCCCGCAGCTTCTCCCGCCGGACGTGCGGGAGGTCTACTACGAGGTGGTGTCCTTCATCATCACCGTGATCCTTCTGGGCCGTCTCGTGGAAGCAAGAGCCCGCGCCGGCACCGGAAACGCCATCCGTGCACTCGTCGCGCTCACCCCCGCAACCGCGAAAGTGCTCAGGGACGGACAGGAATTCGAGACGGCCGTCGAAGACGTCCAGCTCGGGGACGAGATCCGGGTCCGGCCGGGTGAAAAGATCCCTGTCGATGGCGAAATCATCGAGGGCCGCTCGGCCGTGGATGAGTCGATGGTCACCGGCGAGAGCATTCCCGTGACCAAGCAGGCCGGGGACACTGTCATCGGTGCGACCGTCAACGGCACCGGCGCGTTCACCATGCGCGCCACCCGCGTCGGCGCCGACACCGCACTTGCACAAATCATCAAGCTCGTCCAGGAAGCCCAGAGCTCCAAAGCGCCGATCCAGCGGTTGGCCGACGCCGTTTCGGGATACTTCGTGCCCGCCGTGGTGTTCATCGCGATCGCAACGTTTGTTCTCTGGTTCACGGCGGGCGATTCACTGTCCCTGGCCGTCGTTGCCGGGGTCAGCGTGCTGATTATTGCCTGCCCCTGCGCGCTCGGGCTGGCGACTCCGCTGTCGATCATGGTAGCCAGCGGCAAGGGCGCCTCACTCGGGGTCCTCGTCAAGAGCGCCGCGGCCCTGGAGACAGTGCACAAGCTCCACACCGTTGTGCTGGACAAAACAGGAACACTCACCCGAGGGAAACCGGCCCTCACTGACATTGCCCCTGCCGATGGCTACGACAGCACTGAACTGCTGCGCCTCGCCGGAGCGGCCGAGGCGGACAGCGAACATCCCCTCGCCGCGGCCATCATCAACGGGGCGCGCGAACAGGGGACGGAACTCCCGTCGGCAACCGCCTTCGACTCGATCACCGGCAAGGGCATCCGCGCCACCGTGGAAAACCATGAGGTGCTGATCGGAAACGTCAGCCTTCTGTCCGACGCCGGGATCTCCACATCAGAACTCCAGGCAGATGCCGAGCGGTTGGCACGCGACGGGAAGACCGCTGTGTATGTTGCCATCGACAGCCGGCCCGCGGGAGTCCTCGCCGTGGCGGACACGCTTAAGCCAGACTCCGCGGACGCCGTCGCTGACTTGCGCCGGCGAGGGCTCGAGGTGGTCATGATCACCGGAGACAACAAGGCAACGGCCGAAGCCATCGCCCGGCAGACCGGCATCGACCGGGTGTTGGCGGATGTCCTGCCCAGGGACAAAGCGTCCGAGATCCGTTCGCTCCAGGACGAGGGGAAACTGGTGGCCATGGTGGGCGACGGCATCAACGATGCCCCTGCCCTCGCGCAGGCCGACGTCGGCATCGCCATTGGCACCGGAACCGACGTGGCCATCGAGGCCGCCGACGTCACACTCATGTCAGGGGAGCTGTCCGGACTAACCAAGACCGTCGCGCTGTCACGGGCCACCATGCGCAACATCCGGCAGAACCTCGTGCTGGCCTTCGGCTACAACACCGCAGCCATCCCCCTCGCGGCAGGCCTGCTCTATCCCTGGACGGGAGCGCTGCTGTCCCCGATGGTCGCCGGCGCCGCCATGGCGCTCTCCAGCATCAGCGTGGTGGTCAACTCCAGCCGCCTGAATGCCTTCAAGGCACCCGCAGCCGGGAGACAAGGCGGATGACAACGACGGAAAAGACTGGCCCGCGTAACGTGGAATCTTTTGGCATTGGGAAGGAGAGACGGGCATGTTCGATGGTGGAGCATGATTGGGAAGGATGGGCTCCGGCGGGCCTGATGGTCTTTCGGGGGCAGTAACACCTCCAACTGGTCCCATGCTCGTGACAACAAAAGCCGCCGTTCCAGTGCTGGAAGGATTGGAACCGATAAGAGAAGGAGGAATACATGTCCCGCACATCAGAGAAGGTGACCGATCCCGTCTGCGGAATGACCGTGGACCCCGCTACCGCCGCGGCCAGCGCCGAGTACGAGGGCCGGACTTACTACTTCTGCTCGCAGACCTGCGCGACCAGTTTTAAGGCCGATCCAGCCAAGTACGCCGCGGGCGCCACGAGCTGATGGGACGGCCTGTTCGGCCGCTGCCAGCTGCCCGGGCTCACATTTTATGGATCCCCCAGTGAAAAGGGGTGCGTCACACAGAGATTCAAAACGTCGCGCGCGCACCGGAGTTTAGGCGGGAGCGTTGAATGGCTAATCATGTTCCACTGGTTAAAAGGGACAGAACAATGACACGCATCAAGTGCTGGCGATTGACTACCTATGCTGCTTTGAAGACGCCACTCATTTGGCACGCGGCGAAGGTGACCTCCTGACAGGCTGGGAAGGCGCCTGATTGACTGTGATCGTCAAAGCCACGGGTATCACTCTTGGCGAACCTGATGCTCTCCGTCATGGGCGCCTTCGCCGAATTTGAACGGGCACTGATCGGTGAACGGCAGCGCGAAGGCATCACGCTGGCCAAGGCGCGCGGAGCCTACCGCGGACGCCGGAAAGCACTCTCTCCCGAGAAGGCAGGCGAGCTGAGGAAACGGGCCGGCGCCGGTGAACAGAAGACCGGCCTCGCCCGCGAATTCGGCATCAGCCGCGAAACCCTTTTACCAGTACCTCAAGGCAGACAGCTAAAATGAGTGCCGCTGTTTGGAGATGAATTTAGGAAGCTGGTGACGGGCTGGGTGCCGTGCCGTAGTATGCGCATACTCCAAACGCCACAAGCGGTCAGAAGGTGGAAACAATGCAGCTTGACGAAGTCGTCGGCCAGTTTCATCAAACGATGAATGATTTTGCTAAAGGAGACCCGGAACCCGCCAAGGCCATTTTCTCCCACGGCGAGGATGTGTCCCTTGCCAATCCCTGGGGTCCACCGGTTGTGGGATGGGAGCGAGTATTAAAGGCCCTCAATTCAGCCGCTGCCCGGTTCAAAGACGGAAGCATCACTGCTGTTGATGGCCTCACCCGGCACGTCACTTCCGAACTCGCCGTTTTCCTCGACATAGAACATTGGCAGGCCAAGCTTGGAGGAGGAGACGAAATATCGCCGTTTGATCTGCGCGTAACGAGCGTTTATCGCCCCGAAGGCGACACGTGGGCACTGGTGCATCGCCATGCAGACCCGGTCATCGCACCGCGTCCCCCTGACGCTGTCCTGCATAACTAGCGCACGGGATTCACGCCGTCCGTTTCCAGTCCTTCGGCTCAAGGGGATCAGATCATGTGGGTCGGCGCCGTCCGTCGGTTCTTTTGGTCATGGACGTGTGACGGTGTCCCCGCGGTCCGGGCCGCAGCAGCTGAATGCCGAGGAACTGGACTTCGAGCACAGTTTGGTGCAGAGGGATTTTCCTGGATTTAGCACTCCCCGGACATTTCCCGGATGCTCCCAAAGCGATGTTCAGCGGCGGGCAGCCTATTCTCTGAGCAACCAGCTTATGGATTCGGTCCGGGAACTGAAATAGCGGGTGGGGCAAGGGGGGACGCCCATGTCGAAGAAGAAGTTTGCGAGAACGCGATCCACAGGGCCGGATCCAAGAAAGGCGATCCGGGAGGCCGCAGACGGGATGGAGAAGAAGGCGCGGGCCTGGCGGCTCACGGCCTCTACTGTCGCCATTTCCATCAGCATCGGATATGCCGAACCGTCGGCTATTTCGTTGACTGCGGCCATTGCGGCGCGTGCGTCTTGAGCCCCGATACTGACATTGGGCTTCCAGGTGACGTGAATGACTCCATCAGCTTGGAGTTCGACGGTGCCTTTGCCGCCTTCCACTATTATCGATTCCATGGTCCATCCCCTACGTCTGTGGCAACGGTAGCGGCTTTGGGCCGAGCGGCGAAGCGGAAATGCTCTTTGTGACCTGCTTGACGAGTGGGAGACGATGGCTGCTACTTTGCTGGCGACCGTCGCATAGTTGGACGCTCAGCAACTCTTTCCACGAAAAGCGCGCTCGTCCTGAGCGCGGCAGTGTCTGTCGATGAAGTGATACGCGCGCCCCTCCCAGACAGGGGCCGCGCATCCTGCGCATCCTGTTTGCCTAGCGGCCAACCTGCCCGCAAACACCGTTGAGCTTGAAGTCAGACCATGCCGGGCTCGAGACCGTGAAGTCCTTCGTCGTGGCCGCCAGCGATGCAAGGTCACTCTTGGTCGAGTGGCTGCCGTAGCTTGGTGTGACACCGGGCGGTTCTGCGACATCTCCCAGTGGATGATTCGCAAAGGCGTTGGCGTTGGCGCAATCGAAGGATTCCACGATCGGGTGGATTGTTGCAGACGCAGCCGGCGCAAACCCTAAAGTTCCAGCAAAAACGATAACGGAAACTGCGAGTGATTTCCTTGTCAGGGTCATGGTTTTCTCCTTACTGTCCGGAGCGACGGAGCGACGGAGCGTCGCTCGAGCTCCATTAAGCTCTTTTGCCGACGGCAAAGACAATAGCGCTGGCATTCGAAACAGCCGGCCCTCTACGAGGCAGTATTTCAAGGTCCATCTGTTGAAATCGGCGACCGCCTCAGGTCGGCAGGCGCAGCTCGGCTACCGCGTGTCTCCTTATGCCGTAGCCAGGTGACGACGGCCTAGAGGGCAACGCCTTTCTTGCCGCTTCTTGACGTCGGAAACGGGCAGGCGTACGTTACGGTTAGTCGTCGATCCGAGGGGTGTGCTCGCCAGCTTCGCCTACCGGGCTCGCGGCAGGCGCATGTTCGCGAATCACGCCGATAGCTGCGTGCCAAGACTCACGCAGCATAGGTGCATCCGGTCTCCGCCGCTGGAGCAGGCCTGTCGGTCTGCTCCCGGGCTCTCCTCCGGCCCGCAGTGGCTGCATCATGAATGTCCCGCACGGCCGGGAGGGTGGCTGTGCCGAGTCCCTGATCGTGAAGGCATGCTCAGGGGGAATGGGAGTCACCATGGACAACAACGGATTTCAGGCCCTGCAGGACAAAGTACGCGGCCAGGTCATCACTTCCGACCACCCCCTCTACGACGCCTCACGGACCGTCTATAACGGCATGATTGACAAACATCCCGCAGCCATATTGCGTGTTTCGCAAGTTGCGGACGTCATCGCGGGAGTCAACTTTGCCCGCGACGAGGGCCTGGACCTGGCGCTTAGAGGTGGTGGGCACAGTGCGCCCGGATTCGGGACCTGCGACGGGGGCCTCGTGCTCGACTTCGCCGACCGCAGGGGCGTCCGGGTAGATCCTACTGCCGCAACGGCCCGGGCTGAAGCAGGCACCACCTGGGCCGACTTCAACCACGCAACAAACGCCTTCGGGCTCGCAACAACCGGCGGCATTATCGGATCCACGGGTGTTGCTGGCCTGACGCTCGGCGGCGGCATCGGCNCTACCTCGCCCGTAAGTATGGCCTGTCCTGCGACAACCTCAAATCCGCGGATGTGGTTACCGCAGAGGGGAAGTTCCTCACAGCCAGCGCAACCGAGAATGACGATCTCTTCTGGGCGTTACGTGGCGGCACAGGAAACTTCGGCGTCGTCACTTCCCTGGAATTCGACCTACATCCCGTCGACGTGGTGTACGGCGGTGTGGTCATCTATCTGCTCGAGCACGCTGAGGCTGTTGCCCAGCTGTACCGGGACTACATTGCCACGGCTCCGGAAGACATGGGAATCTTCCTCGGATTCCACCAGGGCCCGCCGGTCCCCTTCCTGCCGGAGGAGCACCACGGCAAACCCGTGGTGGTTGTGGTGGGTGGCTGGACCGGTCCCCACGATGAAGGCGAGCGGCAGTGGCAGCAATTCCTGGATGTCGCCCCAGTTGCTGGGTCATTTGTCGGGCCCCTCCCTTACCCGATGCTCAACACTCTGTTCGACCCCCTTCTCCCTAAAGGCCTCCAAGCATATTGGAAGGCGGAGTTCCTTCCAGAGCTAAGCGACGATGTGATCGGCGTTGCCCAGAAATTCGGAGCCGGCGTGCCCAGTCCCCAAACGGCCAATCATTTCTATCCCATTAATGGCGCGGCCCAACGCGTAGGACAGGATGAGACAGCCTTTCCTTATCGGGACGCCAACTTCTCGGTAGCCATCGCCGGAATGTGGGAGTCACCGGCGGACAACGACGCCAACACGAAGTGGGTCAGAGACTACTACCAGGCCCTGCATCCTTATGGGGCCGGAGCGGGCTATGTCAATTTCCTTGATGCTGACGACCAGCCTCGCATCGAGGACAACTACGCAGGCAACTACGCCCGGTTGGCCCAGATCAAGGCGAAGTACGATCCCGGCAACCTGTTCCATATCAACCAGAACATCAAACCGGTGGCCTGAAACGGGGAAGAGTCTTCACTAAAGTCCGCCAAGGCTCCGGACGCGCAATCCGTGGTCCAGGAGCTCGACGAGGCTGACGCCCTGGACGGCCTGACCCCTGGTGGCGAGTTCATCGCCGAAGAGCTCGCGTCCAGGTCATCCCGCAGGCCGACGACGAGTTCACCTGCTATTCCTGCTTCCTGGTCCGCCACCGTTCACAGAAGGCGCGCGAGAAGGACGGGCATGCCTACTGCGTCGAATGTGAAGGCTGAGCGGTTCTGGTCGGCTGTCCCGGAGCACATCTGGGACAGCATCCGCGAAGAATTCACCCTGCCAACCGCGGCGGACCTGGAAACACACTTCCAGTCCCTCGGCGACCGCGAGGCCATGCGCCGGGCAGTCCGGGCCTTCATCGGTGAGGAAACATTCTGCCCCGGCTTCCAGCTCAAGGACGGGCACTTCCAGGGACCGGTGCTGCGGCTGTTTGATTTGGCGATGAGCCTGAAGATTCCTCATAACGTGTTCGCCGCCTGGATGGTCAGCCCGCTGCCGGCAGAATCCCGTTCCAGGCCCGTGGACATGCTGCACAGCATGACGCTGCTTCAGAACTCCATGGCTGCCTTCGGTGACAGGTACCGGCCGGTCGAAAAGCGTAGCTAACGGCCTGGCTCTGCCGCATCCAAAAGTCAGATGGCTCTACGGAGGGCATGGACAAACGGCTGCGACATGTACCCGACCTAGCTGCCGTCCTGCCCGCGGTCCAGGACCTGGCGGACCTCGCGGAATGCTTCGAAGCGGCGGTTGGCCCGGGCTTCTCGCACTGCCGGGTCCGGGTCACGGAGCGCTGTCCTTCCGGGGTGATAGGTCTCCACCGCCACGTACCGGGCAGCCACGCTGGGTAGTTTGCGGGCGAACCGTTTCCACAGGGTTTGCGCCTCTCCACCCTGGAGAAGCACCACTTTCAGGTTTGGCATCAGCTCTATCAACCGGGTCAGCGGGTCCAGTCCTTCAGTGATCTGCGGGCTCCTCAGACCGCTGGACTGATCGTGGCGGTACCACGGGTAGGCGTTCCATGGGGTCAGGTCAGCAGGCGTCAGGGCCACCGAGGAGAGCAGTTGGCATTGGAGCGCAGCGGAATCGTCGTCGTTTTCCACGCACAGCGTTCCGGAGCCCTTAGTCTCGTGGGTCATCGGCCCGGGATCACGCAAAATGCTCAGGATCCGGGCCTCCGAGCCGCCATGGAGAGGCGCGACGTACGGCACCCACCCCCGGCCGGCCGAAGGCTCAGGCTCCCGGAGGGACTCGACCAGCTGGTTCACAGCGGTGACGTGTGGAAGGTGCACACCGGCGAACTGCTCTGCTTTGAAGGCCGGGTCCCTCATCTGTTTGACCATGGATGGATACTAACTGTCGTCCGGTTCCGTCCCGGGCCTCGCTTTGTCGTGTTTCCGCTGGTCGGGGCCTCTTCCCCTCACGGGAACGCCAGGGCAAGCAGTCTGGAACAGAGGCTGCACCATTGAGATGGTCAGGCGCGCAGTCCGGCGCTCACGGCACAGCTTTACTTAGCTGGGCACCTCGTACCCGGTGATGTCAGAGGTATCGGCTATATTTCGCGCATGTGCAGCGAATCGTCTCCGGAACGCCGTGATATCTACGCGGTTCTTGGTTCTCCTGACTCGCGCGTTCCGGTCCAGGCCCCGGCAGACCCAAAGGAAGCCCGGCGGCTGAAGGGCGGGAATTCCTTCTATTGTTCGGGGGCGCTTGGTGGATGTGGCGGGGAACTGACCTTTGCCATCGGTGATGTAAACGTTCCCCATTTCAGGCACCAGGTAGGAAGCAGATGCTCCCTCATCTCGTCCAAATCCCTGGCTGACCGCTACACCCACCTTGCCATGCAGGAAGCATTGAGGACGTGGATCGAAACCATGCCGGGATTCTCCTGCCGCCTTGAGGTTTCCATCGAAAACGGACGCACCGATGTGCTGGTCTCAGCTCCGTCTTTTGAGGTCGCCCTCGAAGTGCAGCGGTCGGCGCTCTCGGCCCGCAGCGCCCTGGAGCGGACGGAGGTCTACCGCCAAAGAGCCAACACAGTGCAGTGGCTGTACGCGTCCAGGGACATCGAGGCCTACAAGGCAGAACTTGCCGACCGTGGCTGGAGCCTGAGGATCTGGTGGGGCTGGGCCAAAAAGGAATGCAGGATTGGCGTCAGCTACGAAAGCGACAACGAGACCGAGGTTGAAATAAAGGAAGCCGGGGGACCGCTGACAGACTGGGAGATATCCCCCCTTGGTTTGGACTCGGTTCACCTCCGGCACGCCAAGGTGTCCGTGGAACGCCGACAAGCTGCGGAGCGCGAGCGACGCCGGGAGGAGGCCGAGGAGGAGGCCGTGCGTGAAGCCGCAGAGAAGGCACGGAAAGAGGCAGCCCGGCTACGGCGCATCGCGGAGCAGAGAGCAGCGCAGGAGTCTCTTCTTCGGGCCCTGAAACACACCCCGGAGGGGCTGGAAGACAAATGGCCATCGTCGTGGCCTCAGCTCATTGGCAGCCCCAGGCAGGTCACATGGGCCGAATCAATCCGGGCCCGGACCGTCGCCTTATTGCGTGAAGAACTGGTCGAGGAGTGGCTTCCTGAAGCCCGAGGGGTGCCGGTCGCCCGGTGGCTGGCCCTGCAGTCTTCGGCCGCATTTTGGATTCATTGCCGCTTTATGGACACCTTGGCCGTAGTTCAGGCGTACGAGCACCAATTCGGTTCATCGGGGCAACCCCGACGTTGAGAAGCCGGAACAGGCATTACCGCCGGCGGCGAAACCCTTAAGGCGCCGCCGCTCATGGCCCCGAGGTGCGTCCCGAGTCATCGCGTAGCATTGCTGCCAGTTGGCCGGCAACGGGAGGAAGCAGCGTCATGCAGCAGTACGTCGTCATACAGGTAATCCTCAAAGAGAAACTGTGGGGAACAGGTTCGGGCAACCTGACCTCCCTTGAGAAGGCCATCAACGATCAGGCCGCGAAGGGCTACCGACTCCACACCATCACCACCGCGAGCAGCGGGAGCAAGGGAGTGATTGGCGGCGGTGACCGCATCCAGGCAACGATGGTGTTCGAGCGCATCGGATGATTGCCCATCACGAACTGAACTGTGGCCTGCGACGCCCTCAGCCGCGGCGATTTTGGGCGTGGAATGCCTTGCCGGTACTTCAGCACCCACTCAGGATCGGGGGCAGAGCGCCTATCAGATCAGGCCTATCAGATCAGGTGGACGCCGTCCTCTGGCTTATCGGGTCGCCACCAAGGGCAACGAACCTCAACCTCGGCATGGTTTTTCGTGACCCACTCGGCCATCCGACGCTTCCGTCCCGCGATGAACTCCAGCGTGGCATTCCGGTACGTCACGTACTGCCCAGTTGTGGCCGGTATCCCGGAACGCTCGAAGTTGTCAAAGGGCAGGTAGAACCGAATCTCTTTGTAGTCTGGCGTCACGAGGTCTTGCAGGTGGAAGAAGTCCACGAACCCTGTGAACCCATGCTCCCGCCGCCCGAAGAGTTCGAAGAAGTCCGCATAGGCGCTGGTGACATCGGCGAGGGGGCTCCCCGGTTCTCCTGTGTAGTGACGCCGGATGCATTCAAGGGTGAGGTCCATGCGGTCAGCGACCGACATACGTAGCCCTCGTGCCGTGTTTATGGTGGGTAGGTCCTTCGACCTGAGAGGCCAAATCATCGCACTGCCGATGGTGTACGGAGTGTCCAGGTAGACGGACTTCTGGTCCTCGTTCAGCCCGGCGATAGCGTCAACCAGAGCCTTCGACTTCGGCTTCATATTCGGCTTCACCCAGGTGGTGTATGAGCTGGTGATGGCGTCGCTGCCGTAGCAATGCCTCGCCCCGGAGACGTCGGTGAAGATGAGGTACTCGTTCGGTCCAACTGATGAAATGCGCGGGGCGAAAAGTGCCCCGGAGGGCAATTCCTTGGTCCACAGCAGCTCGTGGTCCGCCCGGAGCATCTGACTGTCACTGTCGGCGTCGGGTTTGGTCCTCGAAGGGGTGTCGGTCTTGTAGTCGAATGAAGTATCGACGACGCGTGGCTGTTCCTGCTGCGGGTATTCCGGATTGCTCAAAGTTCCCCCAAAGACCAGAGTGATCAGACGCTGTTCATCGTACGGGAGAGAGGCCTGTCAGCGATGACCATTTCGACCAGAGGGAAGTGCCGCGAGAATGTCGTGTGACCACTCTTTGGTGAGCACGTCGTTCAGGTCATCGTTGGGGCTGCTCACACAGTAGGGCGTGTGGTTCGTGTCCAGCACTGCGAGGTTCACCGGAACAGCGAACAGGCCCCAGGGCTCGATCCTGTTGGCCAGGTAGCCCGTGAGTTTCAGGTCGCCGTACTCGGGGGCGTTCCAGACCCGGCAGGCCAGCTGTAAGTCGTCGGGATGGATGGCGATCCAGACCCCGAAGCGGAATTCGTGACCGCCTTCGAGCTTGACTGGAAGCAGGGCCCGGACGAACGGGCTGATGTTGGGGATTTGCATGAGCGTCGCCTTGTTGGGGTCCGGGTCGCTCAACCAGCTGTCTTCGGCGCGGAGCTGCTCCGGGCTTTCCAAGACCGGGTCCGGGAGGCGGAACCGGACATCCCTGTTATGTTCCGCTGTCTTCAACCCACACATCTCACACGTGTGCTTCCTGGCAAAGATCATCCGTCCCCCAGTTCTTTGATCTTCGGGCGATTCTACGCGGGGGAGGGCGTGCCTTGAGCCCAGGTCCCCATTACGAGGTTCCGGCGTTTGGGCCCTGGCGATGGGCATAATTGGGAAATCACGTTCAACGAGGGGACCAAATGGAATCGGCTTCGCGAATCAACTGGAGAAACATCAGCGAGAACGATTTCAACGAGACGGTGGAAGCCTTGATTGTGCGCGATCGAACCGGAGGCGGGCTGGTGGCGCAGGCGATAGACGGTCGCGGCGGGGACGGTGGGATCGACATTGACGTCAAGGTGGCGAAAACGGGGCAGCTGACCGAAATCCTCCAACTGAAGTGGTTTCCGGACGGCTTTTCGGGTCCCCGTGTTAGGCGCAGGGAGCAGATCAAGGACTCCTTTAAGTCTGCAATGGTCCACAAACCAGCGGTGTGGACGTTGGTTGTTCCAGCCAACCTGACGATCCCGGAGCGGCAATCCATCTACGCGCTGAAGAAGAGCCAGAAAGTGCAGGTTCGGTTGATTGGCGCCGCTGAGCTGAACAATTTGCTTGCTCTTTACCCGAAAGTCCATGACTGGGCCTTGCGTGACGCTGCCCGAGACTTGCTCAGCATCGTCGGCCGTGAAAAGGCCACTCTATCCAAGCCAGGGGATCTGATAGCGGAAATTCAGAACCTGGCCGATCGAAGCGACGCCATCAGCCCTTACTGGGGCTTTAACTTCAGTAGCCGTGATGGCGTCACCTCTTCGCAGCTGTATGCAAAGCGCGACGACGCCATGCAACGGGAACCCTTGTCACTTAGCCTGGAGACCGAATTTGGCCCAGACGACGACGAGCTGCGGCGAGAGTTTGAAGACAGCCTTGATTATGGGGTGACGAAACGTCTTATTTTGCCCAGCCACGTTGTCAGCTCCTTCACTAAAGAGGGACCTGAATGGTTCGCGGGTGAGGTTGGTTCTGGTGAGCTTCACATCATCCCTGCGGAGGGTAATTCCCGGGACATCCGAATAAATGTCACCAGCTTCAACGGAGACGGCAAACGGTTGGCTGCCGTTTCGGCACGGAGGGGCAGCTTCGTAGCCGGCAACCTAGGGGGGACTCTGGAATTTTCAACGCCAGGCGGATTGTCATTAGGTTGGCGACTCCCCAAGGTCGCCGGTGAAGGCACCGTTCGCGCTGATTTCGCACCGGAGGGCCACAGCGCGTTGGACGTCCGCAAGGCATTGGGGTTCGTGTCCACTCTCCATCTGGCCGCAAGCTTCCTTGTTGCAGTTGATGGTCAGGTCAGTGAACTCGTCCTCCCGGAACGTTCGGGTTCGCCGGTCGGGAACCCGGAAATCTCGGAACTCGTTGAAGACCTCGCGGTCATCGAAGTGAAGACGGGCGTGACGTTCGCTTTCCCCGAGTACCTTCCTCCGGCATTGGACCGGGTGTGGGCACGGACCATCAGGCGCATATTGGAAGGTGGGTACGTAGCCCTTCCCAATACAGATGGATTCAACGTCACTCTTCGCGGGACCGGTGGAGAAACCATCGAGAGAGTCCTATTGGAAGGCGGCGCCATGGTCATCAGCAGTGAAGAGTGGGCAGTGGAGTTTTTGGGCGAAACCGTCTTTGTCGGCAACGTTGCGATTTACCACGGCGATGTCCGAGCTGATAACGGTGCGCAACATGCCGAAGCGTTGAGGGCCGGTAATGGTGCCGGTCGCCGGGTGAATTTCAGAAGCGCTTCCGGTTCGCCTGGCGTGATCTATATGCCCGGCCATCCGGACGCCAAAGAAACGGTTGTCGCAGAACCTTGGGGGCTTACTGGTATCCGTGAGCATGCAGGCATTCAGTAGGCAAGGTTCCGTCGCCGAGCCACCGTCAACCGACGAGGTACTGCGGTGCGGGGCCGCAGCCCTCCTTAATCCAGGTCGCTGGGAAGCGTCCACGTTCCCGGCGACTTATCTGTGATGGGATCTCATCGGCGGGAGCTTCATCTCGGCCAGGGCCTTCTGCGCCGGCGTAGTTGGACGGTTCAGTTCCTTGTCCAGAGTGACTTTCAGACGCGCAATAAGGATGTTGCGGCGAAGCTTGGCAAACATCTCATCCCTGCGCTCCGCGCTGATTTTCTTTCGCTCAGTCATCGTTGTCACCCTCCTTCATGGGTTCATTGTCCCTGATTTACCAGGGTCGTATACGGCGGACTCATGCAATAAGCCAACTGTTCAAATGTCTCCGGGTTGCTTCGCGCCTTGATAATGGTCCCCGAAGTAGAGGTGGACGCGGTCATCCAACGGTCCTCACACACCGTGCGCTTAGGACCCTGCTGCCGCCCGAGCGAAGGCTTCCTGTAACAGTTCTCTGTTGGGTTTGCCCGTGGCCGCATCTGTCTTGTTATAGGCGAGCGGACTCG
>NZ_JAMXBJ010000010.1 GCF_023913755.1 Pseudarthrobacter cellobiosi | reverse complement strand
ACCATGCCCACGATTCTCCCAGCCGCCCCTACCAGGACATGGTTATTCTGTCGGCGTTTTAAGAATTAGGGCCTGTCATTTCTGACCCACGCACCTAGTAGTGTCCGGTGCCGTCAGAAAAGTTCCCTCACCGACTAACTTCCATGACGCCCGTGTCCGCCGACTCAATCACCGACCATAACTGCCGCATCTTCTGTAGCGCAGAGGATTCATCTTGTCCTCCGAAGCCACAAACGGAATCAACAAAACAGACGGGCTGAGGATTGTCCCGCAAAGGGTTCGGCTAGCGGGCACCAAGGGTGCGGTGATCGACCGGCAACGGGACGATTTGAGAGAGAAGGAACATTGTGAGGCGGTAGGCTCGGCAAGTTGAGCGCCACAAGACATAGAGGGGGAACTAATGGACGGTCATGCGAAGTGGGAATGCGGAACTTGTGGACAGCAACATGCTGGGGTCGCCATGGTGTTCGGGCCGCAGGCGCCAGATCCTTGGTTGCAGGCAACCCAGGCGGAACGCGACGCAGGCGAACTGAACTCTGACATGTGCGTCCTCGAAATCAAAGGCGAGTGGCATTACTTTCTCAGGGGACATATCGAAATCCCTATCCTCGATGTACCTGGTGAAGTTTTCAGCTGGTCCGTGTGGGTCTCAGTCAGTGAGGAAAGCATCCAACAGGTCGCAGACCACTGGGAAGACCCGGCACGTGCGTCCCTGCCCCCATTGTTCGGGTGGTTATGCAACGAATTGCCCTACAAGCAGTCAACCATCTCCACTCCAACCCTTGTGCATAGTAGGGACCCAGGAGTTGTTCCGTTCATTCAGCTCGACCCGTCGGTGGACCACCCCTTGGTCGGAGAGCAGGGTATGGGCATAACGCTGCATCGGCTAGCGGAGATCAATCACCTGGTCGAAGTGGAGGCCCCGTGAGACATTTACAGGATCTGGAAGCGCACTATACGTCCGCTGTCGGCGCCGAACCTGAATTCGGCACGATGACCTCGTTGGAGGGCAACACTGTCGGCATCTTCTACTGGCCCAAGGCATCATCACGGATGGGGGTCCACTTCTACGCTTCCGCCGGCATCAGCGTCCCCGGTCCCGGCGGCCGCGGCCATTCACACACAGTGGAAGTCTTCACCGGCATCAAGCAGGACTCTCCTCAAGTTCGAGAGGCATTCGCCAACCTCATCACGAGCATGGTCTGCAGCACCACGCCGCACCCGGCCTGTCACGGCGTCTTTGTCGCGGGGGACTGGAAAGTTATCGAAGGCCGAAAGTTCACCGGCTGGGTCCTGACCGAACGGCCGGATGAACTCATTCCAGACCTGCAGCTGAAGGACGGGCGCCACATCACTTTCCTTGACGCGCTGCCGGTCTTCCCTGAAGAGGCAGAGTTCAGGCACGGCAACCGAGCGGACGATCTGCTCGGGATGTGGGAAGAATGGGAAGTGAAGCCCGCGGATCTGGACCGGCAGCTGCACCCAAGCCTAAAGAAGCCGAAAAGGACCTCGTGGCTGAGGTCCGCCCGGAATATGGGACGGCGATGACACGGACCAGGGGAGCCGAAACACCGTACCGGGTCCGCCAACAGGAGCACTAAACGTAAAGGCCCCGAGTTGGCCAATGAACTAGAAACCGAATGCTGCAGAGGTGATTGAATGAGCCGGTGAAAGTGTCCTCGTTCAAAGACCCGCTCCTGCTGCGTGCCATCCCTCTGAGTGCCCGTCCCGCCGCTCAACAGACGATGCGGATCCTAGAGCGACCCGAGATCTCCACCTCGGCCTCGTTGATTCAAGACACTAACTGGCACGTGGCCGACTACCCGGAGATCCACGTCGCTGGGGAGCTGATGCAGATCCCCTACCGCATGTACTACTCCTGGCCCGACGAGGACATAACTTCGCAGCTCACACCAGCTGAGCATCTCGTCCTGGCCTGCTGGATGTCGCGCCACCACGACGGGCGGGTAAGGCAAAGGGCACTTTCGCTGATCTTTGCCTCAGATGCCCCGTGGACCATACCCTTCGTTGTTCAGCTCTGCGGCGAATATGTCATCGAATTGGGGAAGGATGTGTTGGCCTTCCTGAACCGGGACCTGCCAGGCAGATCGGTTCTCCAAAGGGCTTACAAGCAATTTTCCAATGAGAACCCTCAGTTCATCAGCCTGACGGAGCAGAGAGCAGCGAGCTATTGGCTGGATGATTACCGCTCCGAAATGGCGCGAGATGAATACCCTCAACTAGCAGCCTTGAGGATTTTGGCACGCTTATTTGACTGATCCGAGGCCGCACAAAGTATACGAAACCAAGAGTCGCGGTCCATTAGCGGACGGCTGTCCCGTTGGGGGTTCCCGTGTGACACAACGGGGATCTCAGCGGGTTGGTATTCACCACGAAACGCGAAGCCGCTAATACCGTCTCGACAAGGGGTTGCAAACCGCAAGCGGAAGGCATTTCATGCTGAAGGAAGTCGCTGAGGGCGTTCTTGTTCACGAGAGCGAGTTCATCCAGAGTAATTCCGTTGTCGTGCAGGGCCGGGACGGTGTGTTGCTCATTGACCCCGGTATAACGGTCGACGAAATGGCGGCCCTCGCGAACGACCTTCGCGAGTTGGGCCAGCCCGTCGTGGCAGGCTTCTCGACGCATCCTGATTGGGACCACGTGCTCTGGCACGCGGACTTCGGCGACGCGCCCCGTTACGGTACAGCCCGCTGCGCGGCCTCTATCCAGGATCTGCTGTCGAACGCGGACTGGAGGGCCCGCATAGCCGAGGGGCTCCCGCCGGAGTACGCCGAGGATATCCCGATGGATCTGCTCGGTCTCATTACCGGTCTGCCCGTCGATACTTCGCAGATTCCTTGGGATGGCCCCACAGTCCGGATCATCGAGCATCAGGCCCATGCCCCGGGCCATGCGGCGCTGTTGATCGAGGAACGCGGCGTCCTCGTCGCCGGCGACATGCTTTCTGACATCCTGATGCCGTTTCTCGACCTGGAGGCAGCGGATCCGCTTGAGGACTACCTCGCCGCGTTGCGGCTCTTCGACAGCGTGGCCGACGACGTTGATGCCGTCATCCCCGGTCACGGCTCGGTCGGCGGAACTGGGCAGCTACAAGCACGTATCAAACAGGATCGCGCGTACGTGCAGGACCTGCTCGACGGCGGTGTCCCCGACGACCCGCGGATCGGCCCATCGGCTCCTTTGGATTGGCTGCCCGACGTGCACCGATGGCAACTACAGCGGCTCGCCCAAAGAGAACGGAACGAGACGCCCGAATAGCGGTCGCCGTTCCGTCTAGGCCACGACGAAGAGTCGGCTGGCTCGCTGCGCATCGAAGGCGGATCCGTCAGCCATCTCGAAGAAGTAATTACACTGCCACTGCTGGGATTTTTTCGCCTGCCGATTCGTCGTAGCTGACCACGGCGGATAGACGCGGAATCCTCGCTTGCCTCCGGCCCCGCCCACGGAGACGACGCCATGCTTTACCAGCGCCGCCTTCGGAAACGCGAATGCTCCGACCCGGGAATCCTCCCGCACACAGACCACCAGCACGTCGCTGTACTCCTCCGCAGGCAGCGGCTCGGTCGACCCATNCCGCCACACCGTCACGAACAAGCCCACCTTCGTCGGGGTCAGCTTTCCGACCCTGAAGCGAACCGGAGACCGACCGATTGCCGAGATCGCGGCACCGTACTCAGCGTTGTCGGCCTCGACTTTGGCGGGGGAACAGGCGAGGCCGAGGTCGCCGAGAACCCTCATCACCATGGCGACATCGGATGGACCTGAACACCAGACATAGAACTCCCATCGAAACGAATCCCCGACAGGAGCGACGGGGCTGCGCGCGAGAGCTCAGCCCTCACTACCCCGACGATATCCGCACTTGCACGTCTACCGGAGAGGCGGTCCTGGACAACGAATCCTCTGGTTCACGAACGGCCCCTAAGGGTTCGATTTGAAGGCTCAAAACGGGACACGTTCTACGGAACGCCATGATGGTCTTTGCTCGACGTTGAACGCGCTCGGAATTCGCGCTACGTGAGCTCCACCAGCCCAAGGCATTCGATGACAACTTGTTCAGGCTGCCGGGGATCGTCACCCCAAATGCGAACCGGAAGTTCCCCAGTGAGGGTCCTGATGCCGGCGATGCGGTCCAAATAGACAGTCTCGATCTCAACAAGCCTGCGGCCCGTCGGAAGGATGCCATCGAAAAGCAGGATCATATTGGGCGAAGAGGGGGCTTCGTGAGTGATTCGGAGTTCAACGTCACCGTCTACGTCGTGTTGGACGGCAAGGGCGAGCATGCTCTCACTTTGCCAAATGTTGGCTATTCCGTCGATGTCCGGAACGTTGGGGTCGTCTTCGGTTATCAAGAGCATTAAGGCATTCGGATATGCCGTAGTTGTCTGAAATAGGGGACTCATATCGGATGGCTCCCTCCCAGTGATTGGTCAACCCAAGCCTGGAGTCCCGGGTCAACGGATCTCGTTGAGCGCTTCGGAGGCGCCAAAGCCCGTTCCATTGGCGAATTCGACGCGGCCTAGCAGGTCGCCCCGGACGATGAAGCACTCAACGATCATGGCGCCGAATGACGATTGCTCGTAGAGGTCCGCGACTTATCTAATTCGACTCCGAGTAGACAATCTCGATTGCGGTCGCTTTCCCGGCCGGCCGGCCGTAAATCAGCGCGTAACGCGAGTATGGCTCCGGCCGTCCGTCTCTCGTGAAATGGTGGTCCTCCCAGCGAAGGAAAACCTCGAATGGGTGGCCGTCTGCGTTCCTCGCCCCCCATTCGATGACGTCCGTAACCTGCTCGGCCTCAGTCACATCCCATTCATCCACGTACCAGGCGAAATGCAGGCGGCGGGGTCCAGAATCGAACTCTGTAAATCGGCGCGGAATCACCACCCCCAACTGAATCACTCGAATCAGCTCGGACGCTACGCATAGGCCGAGCCTACGCCCAGGGACGAATCTGAAGAACGGCCGGCCTCAACAGCGCGGCCGGCGAGCCGCGACGGCAGGCTGATCACCCGATGATGGCGCTCCCCGTGCGGCCCCGCCCGAGGACACCGCCAACGGCAATGACAGAAGCTAGGCGCGCTGCCTCTTCCTTGAACGTGCTGACGCCCAATCGGAATCGCTGGCGAGCTTCTCTTAACTCCCGAGTAGGCCAGCTAGGTCTGGAGCTAGGCTTCAATCCAGGTTGAAATAAGCCCAGGGCACAAAAGGCCTGGTCATGCCTCGGCCTGCGGCAGCACCAGCAGGTAGCCCGCTGGCAGATCGCTGCTCCAGCGTCGCGGCTCGCGGACCACGAACTGCGTCGCCAGCTGCTCGGGGCTGAGCAGGCTGTTGGGCGCAGGCGATGGACCCCACTGCCCGCTTCCGTGCGGGTAGAGCGGATCCTGGACGCGTACGCCGGTAACCGAGAACTCAGGGAACTGGTCGGGATCGCCGAGCGACTCGAACCCGCTCATCACCCAGGCATGGCGACCACTCCACATGACCAGCCCGACCGGCCGGTCCGTGTCGGAGATGGCGCGCGCAGCGGTTCGCAGCGCGTCCTCGTAGTCGGCGATGCTGACGACGGCGTATGACCCCATCCCCACGTCAGTCAGCACCTCGGCCCAACCCAATGGGTTGGCACCGTTGAACGAGTTGGACGACCGTGCCCGCGCCATCTCCCATAGGTCGTTCTGCTGAGCGCGATCGGCCCACGTGCCGCCCCCCGTGTCATCGATGAGGTTGTGCGCGATCTGGATGCTCGCCGCAACACACCAATCGAAGGTGTACTGCGGCACGAAGTCCCCCTCCTGGTAGAGGTTGAGGGCAAACGCCTGGGGCACCGCCGTTGGCGTGGGAACTTGCGTCGGGGTGGGGTCCGGAGTCCGGTGAGGGGCGACGTCGCCAGGCGCTGGCCGGGCCGAGGACGTCGCTATCGGTCGATCGGTGGCGGTCTCGTCAAAGCCGATCGCGGGCGCGCACGCCGTGAGGAGCGTCGTCAGGGAGACGAGCCAAGCCAGAAGACGGGCAGGGGCACCGGTCATGATCGAAAGTCTAGCGCGATGTGGCCAGGGCGTTGGTTACTTGAAAGGCGTCTGCCTCATCATTTTCGATCCGGTCGAGGCTCCGGTCGGCAGCGAGCAGGCGGGCCGCATCCACAGCCGAAAAAGATGACGCCGGACACCAGCGCGATAGGGCCGGCAGCCTTAGCTAGGTGCGTGGGTCAGAAATGACAGGCCCTAATTCTTAAAACGCCGACAGAATAACCATGTCCTGGTAGGGGCGGCTGGGAGAATCGTGGGCATGG
>NZ_JAMXBJ010000028.1 GCF_023913755.1 Pseudarthrobacter cellobiosi | reverse complement strand
CCGTATGGAGTTTATATGCTGACCGCCGTCGGCGCCGGTCTGATCTGCTATGGCCTCTACCTGATGGTGAAGGCCAAAGTCGCGCGGATGTAAGCCGCCCGCCGACGCGGCCGGCTCCTGCTCCACTGACCTGGGGGAACGGCCGGCCCGCCCGGGAGCCGCCAGGAGCGCGTCGACAGGCGAAGGGGCAGCGCAGCGGGAAGGTCACCAGACCTCACCGGTGCCGATCTGCACGAAGCGGACGTGAGCACTGCCGATCTTTCGGAAGCCTCTGTTCACACACGGATCCAGATCAATGCGGCCGCAGACGATTGCAGGACAGAACGACCTGCAGCACGCAGACTCCTGCCGACCGTGCTCAGGTCATCCTGCGCCCCATGAAGAAGCCGACGGCAGCGAGGATCAACAGCACCACGCCAACCCAGATCAGGAAGTTCAAAGAAGGAACCAGCCCGGCTCCTAAGAGGAACAGCACCGCAAGGACCGCTACGACGATCAGAAGGACGTTCATGACCGTTACCCGCCTTTCTTGAAAACGTTCAAGCTCATCGAGCCGGCGGTCGAGATCTTCGGGAACGCGCAGATTCATGTCCATACCCACGGTACTAATGACGTCATGGAGGCGTTCACGTTCCGTCGGCTCGTGAACTTGGGTGCTTGAGTCACGTCATGTCGCTTGGACCCGCGAACGCCATGGAGAAGGAACAAGCCAAGACCTCGTCCGTAAGGAAGGAGCGCGGCCACAGCAACGGCCCCCAATAAAAAGGCCCCCGAAGGGGCCCATGAGTGAACAGTTTGTGCACACTCAGAGGCCCACAAGCCCCCTAACAGGGAAAACACGTGCCCGAGGTGGGACTCGAACTGCATTCCAGCCCCTGCTAACACTGGGAACTCCCGGAAACATGCGGAATCCGGACCGATCCGACCCCAGTACGACCCGATCCGAAGCCCAGGGTGTGCACATTGTGCACACCCCTTTTTGCCCACTTTACGACCAATCGCAGGCGTCCACGCTGCACACCTTGCTCTCCAGGGGAAGATGTCTTGCCCGACTCATCCGGTCTCTGGATAGCAGCTCAATGCTCTTGCTCCCGCGAATTTGTCGATAAGGCGAGTGGTTACACGGTTTGGACGGACCCGTGGACTCTGCTTTAGCCCATGCGGCTACTTCGGTGATTGGACCTAAATAGCATCAGACTCCCGGACAGACCCGAGAAACATCCGTAGGCAGTTCCGTTCGCCTGCTGGTGCGCATATGCTCGGCACACAGCCACCGCTAATGGGAGCTGCAGACTAGGAACAACCAGGGGATTCACCTTCGAAGGAGAATGATCATGTATGCGGAAGCCAAGGTTCTTGTCGGTGTGGACGGTTCGGAATCGTCCATCCAGGCGCTCCGTCTGGGGGCACAGCTGGCGCCGGCCCTGAACGCCACCATTGTCGCTATTGCCTGTTGGGATTTTCCGGAGATTTACGCCGGATATGTTCCACCCGATTTCGCCCGGTTTGAAGCGGCTGCGGCGAAGACTCTTGCGGACGCCTTGGAAAAGGCGTTCGGTGAGGAGACTCCGGAAAGACTGACCTCGCAACTGGTCCGCGGACCGGCTGCGGCGAAGCTCGTGGAAGCGGCGGCCGGCGCTTCATTGCTGGTGGTTGGACGCCGGGGCCATGGGGGTTTCCTTGGCATGCACCTCGGCTCCGTGAGCTCTGCGTGTGTTGCCCACGCGGACTGCCCCGTCTTGGTGCTGCATGCCGAAAGCAGCCACCGCTCCCATCATCTATGGAAGGGCTCCAAGGCCAAAGGGCAGACCCCCGGAAAAGCCGGGATTCCGCCTCTCAAGCCGTAAGACACGGCTTCTCACAGGAACCGGGTCCCTCTCATTTCGCCGCTCCGTCCACTCGGTTGCCGGATTGGTCGAACTCGTGGCCTTCGATTTCGTGGCGGATTTCGGCGGCGATGGGGTCCAGTTTCCGGTTGGAGTAGCTGACATACCAGCCCGTAATGGCGAAGGTGGAAACAAACTGAAGAAGGCCCATGATGAGCCCGATGTTGATGTTTCCCCAGACCCTGATGGACATGAATCCGGCGGCATAATCAGCCAGCAGGACGTATGCGAAATACCAGAGCAGGAATGCGATGGCCATGGGAAAGACAAAGCTACGGTGGCGTTTGCGAAGTTCCTGGAACCGCTCGGTCGACTGGACTTTCTTAAAATCCACGGTCTCCGCTGCTTCCGGAGTTTCGGCTTCGTTACCCATCGTTCCTCCTCATTGAGACTTACAGTGCACACCGGCTGAACAGACGTCCGGCCAATGTGACTGCTCTCACTGTGGCGCGTGGCGGCCGCCGTTCCCATTGTCTCGCATAGCCCCGATTTAGTCTCACCCTAATGCGACATCAGCCGAATTGAGGCGCACAGAAAAGAGATCATCGCGCCAACCCAGCCGTTCCGAAGCCACAATCACCTTCTTTGGCACTGAGTATCAATTGACTTGACACTCAGTTTCACTGTAGAACGGTGACATGGTTCCTGACAATGTCGTAGAAACTGCCTCACTCACGGGCGCTGCCGTCGACGCCTGCAAGTCGCCCGGAAAATCGGTGCAGGCGTATGCCGCGGCCCTACTGGACACTCAACGGCAGCGACCGGCGGGCGCACCCAGCGCCGATCCCCGCCCCGTCCGAAGCGTTGGCGTAATCGGGGCCGGGCTCATGGCCGGCCAGCTTGCCCTTGTTTTTGCCAAACAGCTCGGCGTTCCTGTCCTGATCACGGATCTTTCCCAGGCAAAGGTGGATGGCGCGCTTGGCTGGATCGCCGGGCACTTGGAGAAGTTGGTGAGCCGGGGGCAACTCAGCGAAACGGCGGCCCGCGACCTGGGAAGTCTTGTCCGCGGCACAGTGGATAAGCGCGAGTACCGGGACTGCGATGTGGTCATCGAGGCGGTGTTCGAGGAGTTGGCCCTCAAACGCGCCGTCTTCGCGGAGATCGAGCCCCTGCTGCGCACTGATGCGCTGCTCCTGACGAATACGTCGTCCCTTTCCGTGACGGCGATGGGTCAAGGCCTGGCCCATCCGGAGCGCCTGGTGGGACTGCATTTCTTCAATCCGGTGGCTGTGCTGCCGCTCGTGGAAATCATCAGCACTGAAAGCAACGATGACGTCAGCGTCGCCACCGCTTGTTCGCTTGCCCGGCTTCTGGGCAAGACTGCGGTCCTGGTAAAGGACACTCCGGGCTTTGTCGTGAACCGGATCCTGACCCGGCTGTTCTGCGAACTGCTGCAGGTCATTGATGACGGAACGGACATCGAACTGGCGGACCATGCCCTGGACCCCCACGGGCTACCCATGACTCCGCTGACGCTGCTGGGTTTCATCGGACCCGCGGTCCAGTTGCACATCTGCGAGACCATGCACGCCGCCTACCCTGACCGGTTTTATGTCAGCACCAGCCTGGCAGCCATTGCGGATGCCCGGCTGCGCGGCTACCTCGCTAAGTCCGGCATGGTGCTTCCCGAGGCGGCCGTCCTGCTGCCGGCTGCCGAAGCCGGAGGTTCAGCGCCGGCACCGGATGCGGAGGCCATCAGGGCAGGGATACTTGACGCCCTGGCCGAGGAGGTGGGCCTGATGCTCGCCGAAAAGGTGGTGGCCGGTCCGGCGGAAGTGGATTTGTGCATGCTACTCGGCGCCAACTTCCCCCAGCATCAGGGAGGCCTCACACCGCTGCTAGACCAAAGCGGCGCCTCCCGGCGTGTGTGGGGACGGGATTTCCACCCCGGGTCCGGCTTCGCCGGATAGCCAAGGGCGCGCGGCCCGCCCAAACAAGAGCCGCGACCTCCGCGCCATTCTTCAATTCCTCCCCAAAAAAGGATGCAAGCCCATGCCCGACTATGACGTCGCTGAACCGCTGGACACGGACTACTACTCCGTCTTCGCCAACATTTCCGCACCCGACCGCGAAGCGTGGAGGCGTGCCCGGGATTTCACAGCGGAGGCCCTGCCGCAGATGAACGACTACTGGGAACGGGCCGAGTTCCCCGCCCACCTGGCCAAGCGGATGGGCACCATGAACCTCCTAGCCGATGGCATTGACGTACAGGGCCTGGAGGCCATGTCCGCGCTGGCCGCCGGCCTGGTCAACATGGAGGTCTCCCGCGGGGACGGTTCGCTGGGTACGGTCATCGCAGTCCAGGGCGGCCTGGTACTGCGGACGATTGCCCTTTTTGGCTCCGACGCCCAGCGCAGGACGTGGCTCGGTCCGCTGGCCCGCGGCGAAAAGCTCGGCGCCTTCGCCCTGACGGAACCGAACCACGGCTCCGATTCCGTGGCACTGGAAACCACCGCCTCGCCCGACGGGGAGGACTACGTCCTCAATGGCGAGAAGAAGTGGATCGGCAACGGCTCCGTAGGCGATGTCACGGTGGTCTGGGCACGCGATGACGACGGCGACGTCCGTGGTTTTCTGGTGGAACAGGACCGGGAGGGTTACGAGGCCGAGACCATCACCGGAAAGGCCTCGCTGCGCGCAATCCATCAGGCCCGGATCAAGCTCAACAACGTCCGCATTCCAAAGGCCAATCTTCTCCCCGGTGCCCGCACTTTCAAGGACACGTCCGAAATCCTTGTTGCCACCCGCCTGGGGGTGGCCTGGTCCGCCCTCGGCCACGCCACCGCCGTCTACGAATCCGCGTTGAACTACGCCACGCAGCGGACACAGTTCGGCAAGCCGCTGGCAAAGTTCCAACTTGTCCAGGAGCGCCTGTCGTACATGCTCTCGGAGCTGACCAGTATGCAACTGCACTGTTTCCACCTCGCGGGGCTTGATGCGGCCGGCCAGATGCGCCCCACCCAGGCCTCGATGGCGAAGTACCACAACACGCGCAAGGCCCGGGAGTTGGCGTCCATTGCCCGCGACATGTTGGGCGGCAACGGCATCCTGCTGGAAAACCACGTGATCCGGCACCTCCTGGACATCGAATCCATCCATACCTACGAAGGCACGCAAAGCATTCAGACCCTATTGATCGGCCGCGATGTCACCGGACAAAGCGCCTTCGCCTAAGGATTCGCCATGACCACAATTGAGCTTCCCAATGAAACCCCGCTGAGCCCCCTGCGGTTCCTGCAGCGCTCCGCCGAGGTGTTCGGACAGAAGACGGCGATCATCCACGGTGACCGCTCCTATACTTACCGGGACTTCGCCGCCGAAGCCCAGGGGCTGGCCAAAGCAATCATGAGCAGGATCCAGCCGGGCGACCGGGTGGCCTTCCTGTGTCCTAATGTGCCGGAACTGCTGATTGCCCATTACGCCGTCCCGCTGGCCGGGGGCGTCCTGGTGGCCCTGAACTCGCGGATGTCCGCCCGGGAACTCCAATACATCCTGGAGCATTCCGAAGCCAGGCTGCTGTTTGCCGATTCGGAACTGCTGGCCACCGTGGCTGGACTGGACCTGGGCCTGACACAGCTGGCTGAGGTGATCGAAGTGCCTGACAGCACCATCCCGTATCCGGAGGTCCCGACAGGTATGGGCACGACGCAGTACGCGGACTTCCTCGCCGCGTCCGGACACCAGGAAGCAGATCTTCCGTGGAGTGTCGAGGACGAACGGGCCCCGATCACCCTTAACTACACCTCCGGCACCACGGGCAAGCCCAAGGGCGTGCTCTATTCGCATCGCGGCGCTTACCTGAACTCGCTCGGGGAAACCTTCCACAATCACTTCACCGGCGACACGCGCTACCTCTGGACCCTTCCGATGTTCCACTGCAACGGCTGGTGCACCACTTGGGCCGTGACGGCGGCCGCAGGCGTCCACATCTGCCTGCGGGCAGTGCGCGCCGACGCCGTCTGGGACGCCATCGACACTCTCGGAGTCACCAACCTCTGCGGCGCCCCCACGGTGTGCAGCATTATTGCCGGCGCACCCCAGGCCCACGAGCTGAAGGCGCCGCTGCGTATCACGACGGCGGGCGCGCCGCCGTCGCCCGCGATCATCACGTCACTGGAGTCAATCGGGATCAGAGTGGTCCACGTTTATGGGTTGACCGAGGTGTACGGCCCGTACACGATCTGTGAGCATCAAACCGAGTGGGATGATCTTTCCGCCCAGGACAGGGCCGTCAAGATCTCCCGCCAGGGGGTGGGGATGCTGCAGGCCGAGACGGCGCGCATCGTGGACCTGGACATGCTCGATGTCCCGGCCGACGGCGCAACGCTGGGCGAAATCGTGCTGCGTGGCAACAACGTGATGCTCGGTTACTTCAAGGATCCCGAGGCCACGGCCGACGCCTTCCGCGGCGGCTGGTTCCATACCGGCGACCTCGGCGTGATGCATCCCGACGGCTACATCCAGCTCAAGGACCGGGCCAAGGACATCATCATCTCCGGCGGAGAAAACATCTCCACTATCGAGGTGGAACAAGCCATTATGAGCCACCCGGCGGTGCTGAACGTGGCCGTGATCGGCGTCGCGCACGAGAAATGGGGCGAACGCCCGGTGGCCTTTGTCATCCGCAGCAGCTCCAGCTCGGTCACGGCCGAGGAGATCCGCTCGCACGTCAAGGGCCTGCTCTCAGGATTCAAGGTTCCGGACAGGATCCTTTTCCCCGAGGGGCTCCCCCACAACTCCACCGGCAAGGTCCTGAAGTCGCGGCTACGCGCCCTGGACCTCAGCGCCCCAGCCCTCAGCAAGGAACCCACCAAATGAGCAGCCAGGACATAGTTGTTGTGGGCGCGGCCCGCACCCCTCAGGGAAAACTGATGGGCCACCTGGCTTCACGGAGCGCTATACAGCTTGGCGCCGCGGCCATCGCCGCGGCTCTGGAACGCTCCGGGGTTGGGCCGGCCGCCGTCGATGCGGTCATCTTGGGCCAGGTCCTGACGGCCGGCGCCGGCCAGAACCCCGCGCGCCAAAGCGCCGTCGCGGCAGGAATACCGCTCAGCGCCCCCGCCGTCACCGTTAACAAGGTCTGCCTCTCCGGGCTGAGTGCCATCATCCAGGGCGTCAGGCTGCTCAAACTGGGCGAGGCGGATGTGGTGGTCGCCGGCGGCCAGGAATCCATGAGCCAGGCACCGCACCTGCTCACCGGCTCGCGCGCCGGCTACCTCTACGGCGGCATCACGGCCGTGGACTCGGCCGGCCATGATGGGCTCACGGATGCCTTTGACCACGAGCTCATGGGCATTGCCACGGACCGCGCCAACGCGGACCTACAGCTCTCCCGCGAGGCGCAGGACAATATCGCGGCGCTGTCCCACCAGCGGGCGGCCGCGGCCCGGGCCAAGGGAAGATTCAGCGCCGAAATCGTCCCTGTTTCGGTGCCGCAGAAGCGCGGCGCGCCCGTGCTGGTAAGCGATGACGAGGGCGTACGCCCTCAATCCACGCAGGAGGTACTGGCCGGGCTGAAGCCGGCCTTCACCGCGGCGGGAACAGTCACCGCCGGAAATGCTTCGCCGCTGAGCGACGGCGCCGCCGCCGTCGTGCTGGTGACCCGCGCCTACGCCGATGTCCACGGGCTCGACGTGCTGGCCGTCGTCGGGCCCGCCGGGCAGATCGCCGGGCCGGACACAACGCTGCCGGACAAGCCGGCACAGGCAATCACGGCGGCCCTTGCCCGCGCCGGCTGGACGGCCGGGGACCTTGACTTCGTGGAGATCAACGAGGCCTTCGCCTCGGTGGTGGCGCACTCCGCAGCGACCCTGGGGCTCGGTTTGGACAAGGTGAACGTCAACGGCGGGGCCATCGCCATTGGACATCCGATCGGCGCCTCCGGAGCGCGGCTGGTGGTCTCGGCCGTCCATGAGCTGATGCGGCGCGGCAGCGGCAAATCCGCCGTAGCGCTTTGTGGCGGCGGCGGACAGGGTGACGCGCTGCTACTGTACCGGGATGGCATCAGTGGCTAATTTCCGTTCCGGCGTGGCCGAGGCCGCGCTGGATCTGTTCACCGACAATGGCTACGACCCGACCAGCGTGGACGATATTGCCCTCGCTGCCGGAATCTCCCGCAGCACCTTCTTCCGTCAGTTCCGCGCCAAGGAAGACGTGATCTTTGCGGACCACGAAGCCCTGCTCGCTGAGCTGACGGTCTACCTGGCAGCCAGCCATCCCGATCCGTGGGAGGCTGTGTGCCAGGCCGCGGTGCTGGTCTTCGTGAAATTTTCCGAACGCCGGAAGTTGTCCCAAAAGCGCTACCACGTGGTGCAGGCGGTGCCCGCGCTGCGGGACCGGGAAACGATCATGGTCTCCCGCTATGAACGGCTTTTCTCGGACTACCTGCGCCAGGCACTGCCGGGCATATCAACGCTTGATGCAATCCGGTTCGCCGCTGCTGTCACGTCAACCCATAACTATGTGCTGCGCGAAATGATGCTGGACTCCTCCCGCGGTTCCCTCCAGAACCTGGAACACGAGCTGTTGGCGGTGCGCCGTATGTTCGGCGTACTACCGCAGGGCGACCCCGCATCCGTCCCGGCCGGGGACGACCTGGTTGTGGCCGTTTTTCCCCGCTCGACACCCACTGCTGAGCTGGCGCGGCGCATCCAGGACAAGCTCGACGGCCGCTCCGTCTAGCCCGCTGCGTCCAGCTGCACTTCTAACTGCTCCATCTAACCGGGGAAGGGCCCTATGACAGGGCATGACAACGACGTCTACCGTCCGAGCGACCGCGACCTGCTGAAGCGGGCGATCCGGGAAACCGCAGCCCGGACGGGCTCAGCGGTGTTCTTCGCAGGCCTCGTGAACCGCACGGAGCTCATCATCACCGAGTTCTTCGGCACGACGACGCACGGTCTGAAGAACCTCAGCGTGCAGCCCGGAGAGGGGGTGGGCGGGCGCGCCCTCTCCCAGGCGCGCACCATCGGGGTGGCCGATTACTTGGACTCCGACAACATCACCCATCATCACGACGACGCCGTACGCATCGAGGGGCTGCGGACCATGGTGGCGCTCCCCATCCTCGTGGACGGCCGTGCCCGGTGTGTGCTCTACGCGGCAACGCGGGAGCGCACATCGATCGGCGAGTGCGTGGTGACCGAACTCAGCGCCGGCGCCTCGAGGATCTCGCGGGAACTGGCCATTCGGGACGAGGTGGACCACCGGGTCGCCATTCTCCGGGTCGTCCAAAGCCTGGCCGCGGAGCCACCGGAACGGGACCTCATCGAGACCGTCCGGCTTGCGCATGCCGAGCTCCTCTCGGTGGCCAGCACCACGACTGATCCCGAACTCGCCCAGCGCATCCTCGCCGTGACCGCACGGCTCGAGGGCTCCGACGTGGCGCCGGCCGGCGTCCCGCACCTCACACGACGGGAGACGGATGTGCTCGCCCAAGTGGCGCTCGGCTGTTCCTATGCCGAAACCGGCAAACGGCTCTCACTCAAGGCAGTCACGGTGAAGAGCTACATGCAGTCGATCATGGCGAAACTGGACGTGCACAGCCGCACGGAGGCCGTGGTGGCCGCGCGCAGGCTCCGCCTTTTGCCCTGACCGGTGGCGCGAAACACCTCCATCGGGAGGTGGTGGCGAACGCGCGGCGCTGGCACGATGACATCTTCGCGTCGAAACAAACCTCGTCTCGACGACCGATGTCAAAGGAGATATCGCATGCTCGAAAGCCTCGCACCGGTTGCGAACCGGTCCGGTCCGCGCCCCACCTCGATGGCCAGGGTCGCCGTCGCCAGCTCGATGGGCAGCATCATCGAGTTCTACGACTTCCTCATCTACGGCACGGCTGCGGCCCTCGTCTTCCCCCAAGTCTTCTTCCCGGCGCTCGGCCCGGCCGCCGGCACTCTCGCCTCGTTCGGAACCTTTGCCGTGGCCTTCGTCTCGCGCCCCCTTGGTGCCGTCCTGTTCGGCCACTTCGGTGACAGGCTGGGGCGCAAGAAAACGCTCGTCAGCACACTGCTCATCATGGGCATCGCGACCGTCACCATCGGGCTGCTGCCCGACGCCAGCGTAATCGGGATCGCCGCGCCGATCATCCTCGTTGTTCTCCGCTTTCTTCAGGGATTCGCTGTCGGCGGCGAATGGGCCGGCGCGGCACTGATGGCCGCCGAGTACGCCCCGCCCAAACACCGAGGCCTCTTCGCAGCCTTCCCCCAGCTGGGCCCGTCGATTGGCTTCGCCCTCGCGAGTGCAACCTTCCTCATCATCAATCTGTCACTCGGCGACAAGTCGGAGGCATTCCTCACGTTCGGCTGGCGCATTCCGTTCATCGGAAGTGCCGTGCTCGTTATGATCGGTCTCTACATCCGCCTCAAGATCGAAGAGACTCCGGTCTTCAAGGAGGCCAGCGACTCGAGCGCCGTCGCGGCCGGGCCCCGCAAGCTGCCCGTGTGGGAGTCGGTGCGAAACCAGCCACGCCAGATCCTCTTGGGCGGCGCCTCCACCATGATGCTCTTCGCCTTCTTCTACATCGGCACAGCCTTTCTCAGCAGCTATGGCACAAGTGCCGAGGGCCTTGGCCACAGCCGGCCCACCATCCTCTCGCTGGGAATCGTCGGCGCGATGTTCTTCGCTGCAGGAACTATTGGCAGCGCAATGCTCTCCGACCGGATCGGCCGCCGAGCCGTGATCGTTGGCTCGTGCGTCGTGGCGATCCCCTGGTCGCTCCTGCTCTTCCCGATCCTCGACATCGGCACCACCTGGTCGTTTGCAGTCGGGCTGTCCGGCACGCTGCTGATCGTCGCCGGAATCTACGGTCCGGTGGGCGCCTTCCTGCCGGAGCTCTTCGCCACCCGCTACCGCTACACAGGCGCCGGAATGGCCTACAACCTCGGAGCGCTCGTCGGCGGTGGCGTCACGCCACTGGTGGCGGCATCGCTCGGCGCCAGCCTGGGGAGTCCCGCCATCGGGCTGCTTCTGGCCGGCGTGAGCCTGGTGAGCCTCTTCGCCACCTTCGGCCTCCCGGAAACCCGTGGCATCGACCTCGCAACCTCCGGAACCACCGCCGCAAAGTAAGCGTACAGCCGGCCACCGGGTCGGCGCTTCGGTCGCGGTCGACGTCGGCGGTGGCATCTATGAGGGCCCGGTAGCCGGTCAGCTTCGTCTCCCGCGAATCGATTCGGTCCCGCTTGTGCGCACGTCAAGTTTTTGAGACAGTTTCGGCGTTGTATTTCGGTTAGGAGCTGGTGGAGCCTGGCTTCGGTGAGCGGTTCGGTGTCCACGGCGTTGATTGCTGGGGTGGCGGCATTCATTGCTTCTCTCATCATGTCGAGGGTGGCAAAGGCGTAGAAGGCTGAGGTTGTGCTCATGTGAGCTCGAAGCCGCCTTCTCGGTCCTCGTCCGGGCAGCCGCCCGCCTGGACGACGCCGTCGAGGGTGATGAACGCCTGGACCACGATCGAACTCACAGGTTTCTCCCTGTCTGTTGTTGATAGGCGGCGGCGTTATGGTGGCCGTCAGGACTCAACCTGGGCGTAGGCGACGAGAACGCCGCCGTCGCTCAGGGTCGTCACGCTCTTCAGGTCCAGATCCATTCGAGTCTCGATCCCGTCGAAACAGACGCTCCCCCACCTCGACGATGACCGCAGCTGTTCGACTGGCGGGTGCAGAATCTGGAGTACGTGCCAAACGTACATGAGAGGTCGCCGACCCGTCGACACCCTTCCCCTTGTGCAGGCGACCTCAGACAAATCGTGCAGGCGACTCCGGAAACTGACAGCCCGCATCCGATTCGCATCACCGAATCGTCTCAACCGGGTTTAGCGTTACACTCCACCGCATACACGGGAAGCATTACAGAATGAGCCCCCTGGCTCCGCCATTCTGCAAAGTCCCCTCGGAGTGTCTTGCGAACGATCGTTCATTTGACGGAGTGCCCGACCGGGCATCACGGTTGGGGAACCCATCGGCATCAAGAATATTGCGGGTCTGGGCGAGCATCTTCCCCTTTGTTTGTTTGCTGGGTCCGCCTGAAACGGGGACAGTCGACACGGCTGCCTGAGCGTGTCTAGTTTTCCGTCAGGGGGTTCTGTAACCGCAGTTTTCCCAATAATTTGGCAAATTGCTTGATTATTCCGGGCTGCTCTTTTATTGCCATGCCTATCACTCGTCTGGGGACCGGGCTTTCATGAATTGGATCGCCCTTAGATCTTTTTCGTAGAAAGTTCATGGGGGAAATGAACCTTTTCCAGCGCCGTCGCGAGCCTGCCTTTTTCCGATCAATTTCCGCAGCAAGTCCTGGTATCCGGGCCTTTCTGGTTTTTGTGGTGGCGCTGGCGGTTGCTCTTTACGGGTTCGCCGTCCCCGCGTCTGCCGCGCCGGCATCTGTTGCACCTCCGGCGCAGGCCGGTCCGGCGGTGGTGCCGGCGCAGTCAACGCCGTCGGTGCAGGCCGGTGTGTTCGTCCCGGCGCAGGACCGGGCGGTGGATACGCGTTCGGGTCTGGGCGGGATCACTGGTCCGGTGACAGCCAATACCTGCATCGAAGTTCGGCGTGCGTGGCCTCACCAGGAGTGCTGCCCTGGACCTCGGCCGCCATGGCATCAGAGTCAATTCCATCCATCCCGGCGTCATCTCCACCCCTATGACAGCAGGAATGGCGATGGACATGAGCCACGTGGCGCTCAGCCGCATGGGCCATCCAGGGGAAGTTGCGGACCTCGTCCTGTACTTATCATCCAACGAATCCTCGTTCGTGACCGGTGCCGAGTTCGTCATCGATGGTGGCGATACCGCAGGAATAGTAACCCCGCCCGAGGCAGCGTAGCCCCCACACCAGCAAAGTCTAAGAAAGGAATGTGGGCGGTTTCATCATGACGGTCCTCGTTGCCAATATAAGTGCGCTGGGTCCACCCGGGAGATAGCCCAACGGATGGCCTCCCGTTTTGCACCCGAACGACCCGTCTGGGACCGGTCAACGACCTGCAACCCTTCCTCGATCTCGAGGTACGCGGTCACACATCCTCATGGCAGGTGAGGAGCTCCGCATCATGGCTCATGACGAAATCCGGCCCATCACCGAGGTCACAGCTGCGCCGGTGACGCTGCAACACAAGCTCTGCGTCCTGAGCAGCAGCTCGGACTCGGACGCGTGCTCCTCGGCCGCCAGCTGCTCCAGCCGCCGGCCGTCTGTTTCGAACTGCGGGCCAGCAGCCGTGACATTGCCAATATCCGGTAGCGGACGACGGCGCGTGGTTGCCGTCGCGGTGGTGCTCGCCCTGGTGGTACTCGCCGTGGTGACCGCTGTGGTGATCGCTGCCCAGCCCGGCAGGCCGCCGCCCGTGACCGTACCTCCTGTCCCCGTGCCGACCCAGCCGGAGCCGACACAGACCGAGCCATCCGCTCCGCTGCCGGCTGAGCCGGTCACGCCGTCGCTGAGAGGCCACGACCTGACGGTTCTCCCGGGCGCCGGGCGCGCGGTGGCGCTGACGTTTGATGCCGGGTCCAACGCAGCGGGCTTGCCGAAAATACTGTCAACGCTGTCCGCAAAAGGAGTGGCCGGCACCTTCTTCCTGACGGGGAACTGGGCTGCCACGAATCCTGGAGGAGTCAGCCAGATCGTTGCGGCAGGACATAGCGTGGGCAACCACTCCATGACGCATCCCGGATTCACTAGCCTCTCCTATGAGCTGATCACGCAGCAGGTCATCGAAGCCGAACAGGCCATTTCAGCGGCGGGCCCGGATGCGCGCTCCTTCTTCCGCTTTCCCTACTGCGGACGGGACGCACGGACAATCGCGGCCGTGAACGACCTGGGCTATGTCGCCATCCGTTGGACGGTCGATACGTTGGGATGGAAGGGAACGAGCGGCGGAATCAGCACGCAGACCGTGACGGATCGGGTCCTTGCCGCCCTGCAGTCTGGTGAGATCGTCCTGAGGCATATCGGTTCCAACCCCGACGACGGCAGCACGCTTGACGCCGATGCCCTCCCCCATGATCGACCGCATCAGCGTCGCCGGCTACGGCTTCGTCACCCTTGACGTGCTCTTGAACGGATAGGGCACTGGACGGCGCCGGACTCCTTGGGAGGAAACATGCGCAGAGCCTCACTGCTTGTCGTGCTCGGCCTGGTGGCCCTGCCGTCGATCATCGGCGGGAAAGTAATGGTCGTGGGCACATTGCTTGGCCCAGAGCGCCTGGGCATTCCATCCGGCATGGCACTCCCCCTGGAACTCCTCCAGGGTTCGCCATTCAGCACCTACCTGGTTCCAGGGCTCCTGCTCGCGCTCATTGTCGGCGGAATCCACTTAGGCGCGTTCATCCTGCTTATCAGGCGCCACCCGTGGGCGCCCCTCGCCAGTGCGACGGCGGGCTTTTCGATCCTCATCTGGATTTTCATCCAGATGGTATTCGTGCCCTTCAGCATTCTCCAAGCCGTGTATTTCGCCGCCGGACTGGCTGAGCTTGGCTTTCTCCTGCTGCTGCTGGATCTCATTGACCGGCAGGACAGAAGGATGTGAGCTGGGCCGAATAGGGCCGGAAGACACATACGAAGGGGGCAACCTGTAGGCCATACTGGCGGCATGAACGCAGCGCCGGGAAAGCCCGACCGGATTCTCCTCGCCATCGTGTCCGCTATTGCGCTGTTGGTAATAGTCGCACTGGCAGTCGTTTTCACGCGTGGGGAGCCTGAGGCACTGGACGGGTCGACACCCCAAGGAGTGGTCCAGCGGTACAGCACTGCTGTCATTGACGGCGATACGGCCACAGCCAATTCCTACCTCACGGAAGCGGCCAGTTCCTTGTGCGGCGGCTTCCACGAAGGCGGTCCGCTGCCGACCCGGGTGGTTTTGATCTCTGCCACAGAGCGGGACAACTCGGCTCTCGTGAAGGTCTCGGTCGTCGGTTCAGGTTCGGGCGGCCCGTTCGGACCGTCCGAGTACGAGACGGAGGATCGTTTCTCCCTGGTGAAAACAGCTGGCAAATGGCTGATCGACCAGGCACCATACCAGCTCCTGTCATGCACCGGATCGTCAGTGAAGCAATGACTTTCCAAGTCCCGACGACCGTCTCCACGGCAGGTTCCGCCCAACTCACCCTCCGCCGCCTGATCCTTTACGTACTGTTATTCGCCCTGGTAATGATCGCGGCGGTAGGCATTAGCGGCCTCTTGGAGCGACTGTTCAGCTCGGCCGCGGTACTCGCGTCAACTGATGTGGCCGGGCTTGCCCGCTCCCTTGCCTTCACGTTGATCGGCGGACCACTCGCCGGGCTCCTGTGGTGGGTTGTCTGGAAGAGGCTCGACGACGGCGCGGAACGCACCACAGCGGGGTGGGGCCTGTACCTGACCGGCGTTTATGCGGTCTCCTTGATCTCAGCCGTGACGGCCCTGCTGGGGATGGCGGCGTCCTTCATCGGCCGGGTGGAACCTCAGTGGTATTCGCCCTTATCGAATGGCCTTGTCTGGGCCGGCATCTGGATCTGGCACCACTGGATGTGGCGGCACCCCGTCAAACATCCAGTCAATCTTGACGACGTCCCGGCGGTCATCGGCACGGTCTTCGGCCTGCTGGTGGGCACGTTTGCCACCATCACCGCCCTGGGCGGCCTGCTCGACGTCGCGATCCGGGGCCAGATCAGCCTGACCCCGGGCGTGGAAGCGTGGTGGCAGCCCGTACTCCGGGCCCTGGTCTGGGCCGTCGGCGGAAGTATCGTGTGGTGGTGGCACTGGTTCAGGGGCGGCGGACGCAAACTCGAGACCACCCTGGTTGATGTTGCGCTGGTTGGTGTCGGGATCTTCGCCGCGGGCATCACAGCGCTCGCTGGAGCCGGCGTTGTGTTCTTTGTGCTCCTGAGAACGGCATTCGACCGCGGTGACCCGATGACCGAGCTGCTGGCTCCGCTGGGCCCGGCCATCGCCGCTGCAGCCGTCGGCGCTTTGGTGTGGCGCTATCACCGCGTAAGCGGAGCCCGCCGTTCTGTTGCCACCCGGCGTGCCGTCCAGTTGGTGACATCAGGGGTGGCCTTGGCAGCGGCTGCGTCCGGAGTGGGCGTGGTCATCAATGCTTCGCTTGCCATGGCCGTTTCACCCCTCGCCGGCGGCGGCACCCGCACCCTCCTGCTGGGTGGTATCAGTTCCCTCATTGTGGGAGGTCCGGTCTGGTGGCAGGCCTGGAAGCCGACGAGGCAACTGCAAAGTGCGGACGCCATTCCTCCCGGCAGGCGCGTTTACCTCATCGTGTTCTTCGGCATCAGCGCCGTGGTGGCGCTCATTGCCCTCCTGGTGATTGGATATCGGCTCTTTGAATTCCTCCTGGGTGATGTAACGGGAGGTAGCCTCCTGGACCGGATCCGCACGCCGCTCGGCCTCCTGGTTGCCGCAGGGTTCGTTGCCGCGTACCACTTTGCCCTGTGGCGGCGCGAACACGTCATGGCGGCCGCTTCCCCGCCGAGGGCGCACACCATCGACCAGGTCACATTAGTGACCGCCTCCTCTCCGGAACCCTTGTCCAAAGCAATCACCGACGTGACCGGCGCCAAAGTCACCGTGTGGCGAAGGGCCGACGCGGCACAGGAAAAACGGCCCACAGACGGCGCCCTGCCGGCTGAACATGAGCTGGTCGAACAGGTGCTGGTCGAACAGGTGCTGAACGCACTTGCTGGCGTCACGGCCAAGCGCATTCTGCTGGTGATCGGTCCGGCTGCCGGTCAGGGGACCGGGATCGACGTAATTCCCCTGGAGACAACAAGATAAATCGCAATAACGCCCCCACTTCAGAAAGGTGAGTCCAATGGGTGGAGTAGTGCATTTCGAAATCCCCGCGGACGACGAAGAACGCGCCAGGGAGTTTTACAGATCGGTGTTCGGCTGGAACTTCCAGGTGCTGCCGGAGATGGAATACAGCCTGGCCATGACCACACCGGTGAACGACCAGGGCAGGCCGACGGAGACCCGGTCCATTAACGGAGGGATCTTCCGCCGCGGAGACATGCTCCAGGCCCCGGTGGTCACGATCGATGTCGAGGACATCGATGCGGCGCTGGAGCAGATAAGCCGTCTCGGAGGCGGGACGATACGGGGCAGGATGGAAGTTCCCGGTTCCGGCTGGAATGCCTACTTCCGGGACAGCGAGGGAAATGTGATCGGACTCTGGCAGAACGCGGCAACTAACGCCCAGGCACGGTCCATGGATGCCGTGAACCCGGAACCAACGATAGTCCACCGCGCCGAGCAGCCAACCGCTGTCCTGCGCGAAAGAGTCGCCATGGATGCCCTAGCGGAGTTCTTCAGCCGCGCGTTCGCCGCCGTGGCTGCGGAAGCCCAGAGACAAAACATCCAACTGGCCGGACCGCCGTTTGCCCTCTGCCGCGGGACGCCCACCCAGACGGTCGACGTCGAAGCCGGCTTTCCGGTCAGGGGCACCCTCGCGGACACCGGGACGGTGGTGATCAGTACCCTTCCCGAGGCCGAGGCTTTCGAAGCAATGCACACAGGACCCTACGACACGCTGCCTCAGACCTATGCCGCCCTCCAGGACCAGATGAAGAAGGCCGGAAAGACGCCCTCTGACACCATGTGGGAGTACTATCTGAACGGGCCACCATCCGAGCCCGATCCGCAGAA
Source organism: Pseudarthrobacter cellobiosi (assembly GCF_023913755.1). Classification (GTDB taxonomy): domain Bacteria; phylum Actinomycetota; class Actinomycetes; order Actinomycetales; family Micrococcaceae; genus Arthrobacter; species Arthrobacter cellobiosi. Next base: position 48,043 of record NZ_JAMXBJ010000028.1, on the reverse strand, counting down.
GTGGCAAACGAGGATCGTTTGGCCAGCCGGCTGATGCTGAAGAAGTTCGGGCTTCTGCTGCTGCTTGTGGTTGCGATGTTGCTGGGAAGCGGTCCTGCGGCCTTCGCGGTCACGCCTGTCGACGTCGTTGTGGAGGACCGGGCGGGAGTACTGGACCTCAACACCCTGGTCCCTGCCATCAATTCGATCGAGTTCCACTCCCCTACCAAGTTGGTGGTGTATACCTACAACGGCAGCATGGCGGACAACCTGAACGAGGAGGTCCTCAGGTTTGCCCGGACCGAACACCCGGACTGGATCAGCCCCGACGAGCAGAAGTGGGCTGACGGGCTCTTCATCTTCGCGCTGGATCCCGTGGGCCGGCATGTGGGCACCTACATGGGCGAGGACCGCAAGGTCTCGCTGGAACAACGCGATGACATTCAAAGCGCTGCCAAGGATCTCCTGCGGGACGCCCAATGGACGGACGGAACCATCGCCGGAGTCCGGCGCGGCGCTGAACTGATCAACCAGCCCTGGTACCAGTCAGCTGCTTTCGTGATCACCGCGTGGGTGATCGGAGCGGCCGCCGCCCTGGGCGCCGGCGCGTGGTTGACAGTCCGGGCAGTGACCAGGGCCGGCAGCCGGAAGGAACTGGAACGCGGAGACAGGAGCTACGCCAGCGTAAGTATGGACCTGGACGTCACCGAACTGAATGCCAGCACCATCCCGGAGTCCTCGCGCTACGGCAGCAGCGTCTTGGAGAAGCACCGCAACTTCCGCACCCGGTACGGCGCCGCCACCGAGCTGTCGAACCGGGTACATGCCCTCACACCGAAGGCGCTGGCCCGCCGATCCAGCCTTAGGCTCGCGCGGGAGTATGCCGATGCGGCCGCTGAACTGGACGCCCTGGACGACGTCATCGCGGACAGTAATGCGTTGTTGAACCGGGCCAGCACCTGGCCCACAGCCTGGGACCGGCAGCTGGCACCCTTCCGCAGCGACCTCGCCGGACTCGAACAACTGCTCAGCAAGCGTCACGGGCAGGGCGGCTCCGCCACCGCTGCGTCACTCAGGTTCTTCCGCGACCAGAGCCTGGAGGAGGTAGAGCGCTGGACCGCCCAACTTGCAGGCGGGACGATCACACCGGAAACGGCGTTGAACCACCTTCGTGACGCCCGCAGCCGTCTGTCCAACCTCTTGAAGGAGCACGCGGAAACCGTGATCGACGGCTTCGCCAAAACCGAGCGTGAAGCAAAGCTCATGCGCAGGGAGATGGAGAATGCCCAGGATGGCCTGGACCACCACCAGAGGCGGAGCTACGAACCCAGCATCCTCGGCACTGTCTATCCGTCCTACTATTTCTTCTCGGTTCCTGCCTTCAACTCCGGCCTGAACACCGGCGTCGGCAGCGTCAGCTCGGCCCGGGGCGGAGGCGGCACCACAGGCTACGGCAGCAGCGGGGGAAGCTTCTCCGGCTCAGGCAGTTCGTCGAGTTTCTAAGTGACTTTCGGCCCTACAGGTCTATTGTCTTAGGCCACAGGCTGGAGAGGCAGCGAACAGGCACTGAAGGGAATCGGTCATGGAGGAGTCAGCGTCAGATAGTGCCATGTTCGTGGTGGGTGTGGACGGATCGGAGGCCTCGGTGGAAGCACTCCGGCAGGCCCAGCGGCTTGCCGTCCCGGTGGGGGCCAAGGTACTGGCCACCGCCTACTGGGATGATCCGCAGGTATACGCCGGGTATGTGGCAATGGGCATAGACCGCTTCGAGGAACGCGTCATGATCATCCTGAACGACGCCCTGGAACAGGCCTTCGGGCAGGAGATTCCGCCGAACGTCATTCCACGCGTCGTCCGGGGGCACCCCAGGGACTCCCTCATAGACGCCAGCCGCCACGCGGACATGATCGTTGTTGGCAGGCGCGGCCATGGAGGATTCGGAGGCCTGCTTCTGGGGTCCGTCAGCTCAGCCTGTGTGGCCCATGCGCACTGCCCCGTCCTAGTTGTTCATAGCCCCGACAAAGATCAAAGGAAGTCCAGCCGTGAGAACGTCTAAACCGATCGCCGTCGCAACCAACGACTCTCCGCAAAGCCAGGCAGCCGTGCAGTGGGCTGCACGCCGGGCTGCCCGCGCTGGCCTGCCGCTGATCATTCTGCACGTTGTTGACGACCGCTGGGTGGCCGAGCCCATCCCGTGGACCGGAGTGCTGGTGGAGAAGGGCGAAGAACTTTTGGAGACCGCTGCCGGGCGGGTGAGGGGCACCGTTCCGGTTGAGGTCACCACCAAAGTCCTGGAAGGAGGCATTTCCGGCTCGCTGGGCAAGTACTCCACCCAGGCGTCCATGCTTGTGGTGGGCTCCGGCGGCACCCATTTGGGTGGTTCGCTGACCGACCGTGCTCTTCAGGTCGCCGCTGCGGCGAAGTGCCCGGTTGCGGTCATCGGAATTCAGGAGCCAGAAGGCGGACGGGGCGTCGTCGTGGGCGTTGACGGGTCCGAAGAATCCACCCAGGCCGTTGCCTACGCTGCCGCGGAGGCAGACCGGGAGGGCCAGGAGCTGACGGTCGTTCATGCCTTCAGCGGACCCGACCGGTGGATCGACAGAGGAGCTCTCACGGAGACCCTCGCCCAGCGAATTGAGGACGAGGAGCAGGTGGTTCTGTCCGAAACAGTCTCCGGGCTCCGCGAGGACTACCCGGACCTCGTGGTGCACAAGATCCTGGAAAGCGAAAAGGAACCGGCCGCGGCGCTGGTCGAGGCCGCCGCTGGAGCCCAGATGCTCGTGGTGGGAAGCCGGGGCCGGGGCGGCTTCAAACGGCTGCTGCTGGGTTCCACGGCCCACGCGGTTCTGACACATCTGCCCTGCCCAACGGTAATAACCCCAATCCACCGCAGCTAACACCAGATATAGTAGCCTGCGAGCATGCAAAGCAACACTTCGGGACCTCAGACGGAAATCCTCAACGTTCATGACTGCTGGAAATACCTCCGATCAGCTTCGGTCTGCCGGGTTGCTGTCACCACTGACGGTGAGTCCGAAATTTTCCCAGTGAACTACATCCCTGATTACGGGACCGTAGTGTTCCGCACCGGCCCGGGAACCAAGCTGGACGCGGTGCTCGGCGGCAGTCCCATCGCGTTGGAAGCGGACGGCCTCAATACCTACGGGACTATCGCCTGGAGCGTCGTCATCAAGGGCACCGCTGCAGTTGTGGACTCGCAGGAGGATTTCCAGGAGGCCGCCGATGCAGGGCTCTCACCGTGGGAGGCCGGAAGCAAGGATCATCTGGTGCGGGTAACGCCCTCCGAGGTCAGCGGCCGGAGCTTCGTGATCAATCCCTCGTCGCGCTGGTGGCCGCCGCTGGACGCCGGGCAGCTCTGACGTCCGGGCAGGCACAGAGCAGCTCACGACGTCGGTGCTGACCTCACGCCGGCGACGCTGACTGGCCTGCCTCCTACCGCCGTCGTGTTTCCCCTTCCTCCACTTCGGAGGGCCCGAAGCGCGTTGAGGATCGTGGCCAGGTCGACCAACTCCTGGAGGAGTGCGCCCGCAACAGCGGGAATGTAGCCAAAGGCTGCCGCAACCATCAGTCCGATGCTGAGGAGGATCCCCGTCCAGATGCTCGCCAGCGCTATCCGGATGGTGCGCTGGCCAATTTCGACGGCAAGCGCTGCTTTGGATAGATCGTCAAGCATGATGACGACGTCGGCCGACTCACTCGCCGCGGTTGTTCCCCTGGCGCCCATGGCGACACCGACGTCGGCGGCGGCCAGCACCGGAGCGTCGTTGACGCCATCGCCCACCATCATGACAGGGCGTTTCCGCAGTCCTGCCACGATGGAAACTTTGTCACCGGGCAAGCAGCCTGCCTGGACCTGGGTGATCCCGGCCTGGGCAGCAATCTGTTCTGCCGTGGGCCGGGCGTCGCCAGTCAGCAGAAGCGTTTCCTGGATGCCCAGCCGGCGCAAGCCAGCCAGGGTGTCCACCGCATTATCCCGCAGCGGGTCGCTCATGATCAGCGCTCCCCCGAAGCGTCCGTCCACACCCACATAGACCGCCAGTTGTCCGCCGGCCACGTCGGCCTCCTCAAAACCAGAAGTGACAGACCGGACAAAGTCAGGTTTGCCCACCACCACCCGATGGTCGCCGCACGTTGCAGTGACTCCCTGCGTCGCGTGTTCGTTCGCGTCGCTTCCCGGCAGGAGCTCGAGGCCGCGTTGCCGGGCGGCCTCAATCACCGAAGAGGCAAGCACGTGAGAGGAGTACTGCTCTGCCGAAGCGGCAAGCTACAGCAGCCGGTCCTTGCTGACCAGCCCGGCTTCCGCATTCGGCATCCTGATGCCATGCAGTGTTGGCCGGCCGTGGGTGAGCGTTCCAGTTTTGTCGAACACGGCCGTCTGCACCCGGGCAAGCTGTTCGAGGGTGCCGCCGTTCTTAATGATGATCCCCGAACGGGCGGCCCGGCTGGTGCCGGCAAGGAACGCCACCGGAGCGGCAATGAGCAGCGGACAAGGGGTAGCGACCACAAGAACCTGGGCAAAGCGAGCCGGGTCCTGGCTGAAATACCAGCCCACGCCGGCCAGGGCGAAGGCCAGAAGCGTGAACGGAATGGCGTATCTGTCGGCCAGCCGGACCACTGGCGGCCGGCTCGATGCAGCTTCCTGGACCAGGGCCACAATCTGGCTGTACTGTGAGTCCTTCGCCGTGGATGTCGCTGTCATGGTCACAGCGTTATCGCCGTCAACGGATCCGCTGAGCAGCGTCTCGCCCGTCATGTGTTCCACCGGCAGGCTCTCCCCCGTCAACATGGATTCATCGAAGCTGCCGGTGGCGGTAAGGAGCAAACCGTCTACAGGCACCACCTCCGACGGTTTGATCAGGAGGAAGTCTCCGGGGCGGACTGCTGCGGCGGGGATATCCTCGGGCGGACCGCCGTTCCGCTCCCGGTGGGCCGTCTGGGGGGTGCGTTCGAGCAGGGACCTCAGCTCGCGCGTCGCCCTTCCTTGGGCGATGTCTTCCAAGGCTTCACCCCCGGCAAGCATGAGCACAATGATCAGGGCCGCCACGTATTCGCCCACGGCCACAGTGGCGCCGATGGCCGTCACGGCAAGGAGGTCAATCCCCCACCGGCCACCCAGCAACGCCCTGACCATGGAGCCGGAGCGGATGACGGCAACCAGAACCGCGTAAACACTTGCTGTCCATCGGGCCGCCGGGTACTCCCCGGCTGCCAGCAACACGGTGACGACTCCCCCGACCGCTAGTGTGGCGGCAACCAGCGGGAAACGCACAATCGCGGCCCTGAGGGCTATTGGACTCATGGACACGACCTTAGGGCCGGCTGGCGGCCACAGCTAGGGGCCTTCGGACCCATTGGGTCCAGCTTTAAGAGACGTTCCGGGACCTTTGTCCCTGACGGTGTAAGTCCCGTTCTGGAAGCATTGGCACAACTACCGCCGCCCATCACCCGAACGACGAAGTTTTACAAGGAGCAAGCGCATGGCAGGATCATTCGAATTATTCACGGATGAGGAACTAAAGGTGCGGTTCACGCTTGTGGCACCGGACGGGACGGTGCTCGCCATTTCCGGGCCGTACCCGGATAAACGCCACGCCGCTGCCGCCATCAAAGATGTCCGTGAATGCGCCGGAACCGGTCACATCAAAGATCTCTGTCCCGCAGGCACCTGACATGCGGGAAACGGCGACGGCGGACATCAAGACCCGCACCGAGGAAGTTCTGGCAGTCAACGGTCTGGTGAAACGCTATGGCGAACGAACGGTCGTTGATCAGGTTTCTTTTACCATCCAAGCGGGCGAGACCTTCGGCCTGCTCGGGCCCAACGGTGCAGGCAAGACCACAATCATCTCCATGGTGGCAGGGCTGATCGCTGCCGACGCCGGGTCGGTCACCGTGGTTGGCGAAGCCATGGCTCCGACGTTGACGGGCCCTAATGGACATATCGGATTGGTTCCGCAGGAGCTCGCGATCTATCCGGACCTGTCCGCAAGGGAAAACCTGCGGTTCTTCGGCCGACTGCAGGGGCTGCATCGCAAGGAACTGAATACCAGGACAACGAGGTGCTGGAACTCATCGGGCTGGCCGACCAGGCCGGTGAACAGACCAAGAAATTTTCCAGTGGGATGAAGCGCCGGCTGAACATCGGGATCGGCCTGCTCCACCGTCCTACCTCGCTGATTCTCGACGAGCCTACGGTGGGCGTTGATCCACAGTCCCGGAACTCCATCCTGGAGTCGGTGGAGGGCCTGGCCACGGAGGGCATGGCGGTGCTCTACACCACGCACTGGTGGACCGCATCAACCTTCGTGGCAGCGGCAACACCAGCGCGGCAGCGGCAGCCCTGAAGGCCCTGCCTGGCGTGCAGCATGTCGACGGCGGCGGGACAGGCCTCATTCTCACCGTCCAGGACGGACCGAGTGTCATGCCAGCCATTGTCACTGGAGCGGGCACAGCGGGAATGGCGGTGACGTCGGTGGAGATTGCCAGGCCGGACCTGGAATCCGTCTTCCTGCACCTCACCGGCAAGGCCTTGAGGGATTGAAGTGCGTGACATCTGGAGGATGGTTGCGAATGACCTCAGGCAACGTATCCGCGATAAATCTGTCTTCATTTTCTCGCTTGTTGTGCTGCTGTCGCTCTTGGTTGTCCTGAATCTGGCTTTCGGCGGCTTCGGCACGGATAGTGTCGAGCTGAAGCCGGCCACGGTGATTGCCAGTAATGAGGCCGGCGGACAGCTTGGTGGTGCCTTGATCAGTGCCCTTAACTCGCTGGAGATCATGGATGTCACGGTCAAGGTAGTTTCAGCCGCTGCTGTCCGTCAGGAAACGCAAGACAGCGGCGCCGATCTCGGCCTGGTCATCCCCGCGGACTTCACTGCCGCCGTCACGTCGGGCCAGGCTGTGTCCGTGCAGGTGGTGGAGGGCGACCGGCTGGGCATCGAAACCGACGTCCTCATCTCAGTGGTGGACAGCCTCCTTGACCAGTTTGGCGCCGGAGCAGTCACGGCGGCGGCACGAGAGCGGGCCGGACTCTCCCACGACGTCCTCGCAGCCCTCGGCCAACGGACTGCCACCGGCACACCGGTGCTGACCTTGTCTGAGGGCACGGCATCTGCTGAACAGCTCTCGTTGCGAGGAAGCCTGGTTGCGGGGCAAACCGGGCTGTTCCTCCTTTTCACCGTGGGATTCGGGGTCCTGGGGCTGTTGGCGGAACGGGAGCAGGGCACGTTGGCCCGCCTCAAGTCGACTCCCGTGGCGCCAGGTTCAATTATCGCTGCCAAAGCCCTGGTGGGGTTCATTCGGGGCATCGCAGCGACAACAGTCCTGCTGACCGCCGGTGCCACACTGTTCGGAGTGTCCTTCGGCTCGCCGCTGGTGGTGGGATCCCTCGTGGTGGGCGTAAGGGCAGCGGCTACCAGCCTGACGTTCATCGTCGCCCGCCTGGTCCGCACCGCAGAACAGGCAAATGTTGCCCAGTCCATCATCGCGATGGTGCTCGGGATCGCCGGAGGCGCTTTCTTTCCGGTCGAAGCTCCCGGGGGCATTGCCACCCTCATGGACTTGAATCCGGTAGGCGCCTTTATCCGCGGCTTGGGCATCTCGGCGGGGGGCGGCGGGCTGGCCGATGTGGTGGTCCCGCTATCCGTCATGCTGGGATTCGCCGCCGTGTGCACGCTGGCCTCCCGGCTGGTACCGGACCGGGGCGCCCGGGCATGAGCACCATCCTGGCCGTTGCGGGCGTGGAGGTCCGGCGCTTCCTGCGGGACCGGTCCAACATCTTTTTTGTGTTCATCTTCCCGCTGCTGCTGATACTGCTGCTTGGCTCGCAGTTCGGTGCCGCCAGCGGACAGTCGCATGTGTCGCTGGCCGGAGGAGCAGGGACCGAGCTGGAGCAGCGATTGGTCAGCCAGCTGACTGGTTGTGTCAAGCGATTTTGGCCCCACGGGGACGGCTATTTCTGGCCCCATTTGGTGACCCGTCGGGGCGTTGGGATTATTGGACATCCTCCGGCTCGGACGCCTAGTCCGTTTGTTAGCAGCGGGCTACTTTGTCCGCTCGGACGCGTTCGACCGGGACGGCTTCCTTCTCCACCATTCGGACTTTTTTCGTGGAAGATGACTTCGCGTTCTCTTTCGCTAATCGACGGCCGTCAATGGCGGCCCTGATGTGGCCGTCTGTGAGGGGTTCGCGTTCCAGACCCACCTCTTCACGCTGGAACGGGACAGCGGTGACGACATCATCGGTAACCACGAATTTGAAAGTGTTACCGCTGCGGCCAGGATCATACCCCACTTGGAGGAATCCTGAATGAACAGAATCCGCAAATTAATTGATTAGGCGCGGAAGCTATTACCTGATCGGGCTGACTGAATCGTTTGACTTGCAATAATTGCACTTCTTCCCAATACTGAGGCCTCCGGCGATCAGCCGGTCGAACAAGTGAACTGGGGATATATCTTGAAGAAATCTGTAATCGGTACTGCCGTTTTATTGGCCGGTATCTTAGCGATAAGCGCTGTTCCGGCACATGCGATACCGTCCGATAGGGCCGACGAGCGGCAGTCAGCTTCTGATGTGCTTAGGGCCATCGCCCCTGAGGTCCTTGAGAATCGTTTGGTTCCCGTCCCAGGGCTAAGGTCCGGCTTGGAGTCTGCGGGCGTCTTGGCTGACAGCCAAGAAACGAGTGCTACACCGGTGATAGTGGGTGGGGCAGAGCGTTCATTGGCAGTCTCACTGCCGACCGCTGGGGGAGCAGTTCCGAAGGTTGTGGATGAGGAAGGGCAATCCGTTTTTGACCACGGAAACGGTTCACGGACCGTACCAGTAAGGAAATCTGACCAGTCGGTGCAGATCGTCACGATTCTGGATAAAGCGTCGGCTCCGGAAACGTACGAGTACGACTTGAGTTCCTCTGGCGCCTCTTCGATTGAGAACCTGGACGGGCAGCTGATTCTCCGGTCCGCCGACGGTACGATGCTCGGAGGGATCGCTCAAGCATGGGCGAAGGACGCCAAGGGAAAAAGTGTTCCTACGTCCTACAGTGTCCAAGGACTGACTGTCACCCAGGCGGTGAGCCATCGAGAAGCGCGAGTCAAGTACCCTGTAGTCGCGGACCCTTGGCTTGGCATCGATCTTTTCGAAGCAGCATGGTATGGATCTGAAAATGGCCAACTGAAGGTCAACCTTCGAAAGTCCGGGTGGGGACAAGCGATGCATACGCCAGGCAATGGGCAGGCAATCTTCTGGACGGCGGGCTGGGACGAAGCGCGCACCAAGGTTCCACGCATCACGGAGAAGACGACTCTTCACCAACAGTATGACTGCCATGTCGGAGGAGGCTTCGCAAACTTCGCAGGCGACTGGAACCTGGAAAAGTGGCGCGTCGACCGAACAGCAGTCTGGTCCTGGGGAGTGGCTATCCACCGCTGCAACTGGACAACAGCGCACCAGTACTGATCTCCTCGCATACACGCCACACCGATCCCTGAAAGACAGGACATGTGCAAATGACTAGAAGAAATCGCCTCCTCATCACGGTCGGAATTGCGACGGCGATACTCCTTTCGTCCTGTTCCGATGCATCGGACATCGACTTGGGTGGAGTGTTTGCAGAGGAAGAATGGGAACTCGCCACGAATCCACGAGACGTCACCACCGCCACGTGCGTGGGGGAACCACGATGCCAGCAGGCATACGAGACGGATCAGGCCAAATACCTCAAATTCGATTCGACAGAAGATGCGGAAAAGGCGCTAGTTTCATCCGACAATGCGCGGCGGTCGAGAGCCATCGTTGTCACCTTCAAGGACTCGACGCTGACCGAGGAACAAAAGCAGCAAATCTTTGAAGTCATCGACGGGACACACCAATCGTGATCCCGATGGGCTCCCAACCGTAAAATCTGCGTTACTCACACTCCCTTTGAGGGCCCTCGTCATCGACGGGGGCCCTCTTTGCGCCGGGTCAACGTCTAGTAGGGGCCAACGAGGGCTAAGTATTCGTGGTCATCGGCTCCGCAAGCATCGGCTGGTTCTACGACCCAGCCCTGACCGGCGCCGTGGTTGCCTCGATGGGCAGCCATACAGGACACCAGGTCCGCCCTAACTTAACGGCTCCAATCTATTCACTTCTGCCTAGCCCAAGGACCTCCGGTCTGATGGCAGGGGCGGGCATTACGCGGCGCAGTAATCTGGGCAAGCGCCCCCTTCGACGTTCTTGAATTCGACCCCAGCGACTAAGTCGCGAAAGACACAATGAACTTGGTTGTTGGCGGCCCGTATCGACCCCGCCAAGGGCCGTGGTCCTGCTTATGACTGTCCGGGAGTTGCCCGGTTGTGAGGTGTGTCAAGGATGTGAGACAACCGGTTCAGTTTCTTTTTGGGTTAGGCAGCCGCAGGTAGCGGCTGGTTTTTGGTCTTGAAGTTGGCCATTGCTGTTGCCGGCGGCAGGCCTGGTCCACGGCCGCGACTGCTGCCTGTTCGGTCAGGCCGCGCCGTCGGCGCAGAGTTGGAGTGATCGTCGTCGAGGGTGCTGCAGGACTCATGAGATGTTCTCCTTCGACACGATTCGGGCGGCGTGGCTGCGTTTGGCCAGCAGCTCGTCATAGACACCGACCGATGGCACCGGCCGGGTGTCCGGCGGGAGCCCGGCGATGACCGCCGCCGGGTCCATGAGCCGGCGCTGGGTGAGACTGACAACCTGTTGAACCTTCGCTTCAGCATGAGCATCGGGATGGCGGTCCGGGCCGGCCCCACTACCGGGGATGCTGGAGATGTGTCTGCGGGCTTCGACCGCGACGACGTCGGCACTGACCGCGCCCACGCCCAGCGCTGCGGTGATTCCCGCCTGGACATCACCGGCGTCCATGGAGCGGTGGAGTAACAGGACATCGATGAGTTCACGGGTCCCGTCGGCGTCGCCGTTGACTCGCCGGGAGGCAGCCCAGAACGCCTCATGCGCGGTGGTGAACGCACCAGACTCCCGAGCCCGGGCCAGGGCGGTGGAGCCGGGCAGCGCGCCCGGTTTGGTCTTGAGAACCTCCAGGTAGTGGTCCAGTTGGACTGACTGTCCGTGTTTGGCGACGATCCGCTGATGCCTGGCGACGACGGCACGGCCGTCGAACACCAGGACTTCCGAGGCGCGCAGGGACACCCGGAGTCTGCAGCCGATGAACCGTGCCGGGACGGAGTACTTCACCATCCGCACCGTGACCATCGAGGACCGGTCCACCCGCGGGTTCAGGACAAGGCCCGGTCGAAGATCTCTGCCGGCAGCGGGGCCAGAAAAGGCTGTTCGAGGGCGAAGTCCTGGCCGACGGTCCGGATCCTGTCATTGATCCGCCGGCGATCGTCCATAGCTTCCCAGGCCCGGATCCGGTCGTTGAGCTCGTCCAAAGACTCAGCGACAGGCATGGGTGAGAGTCGGTTGCGGCGGAACCAGCCAACCTCCCCTTCGACCCCGCCCTTCTCATGGGCCCCGGCGATTCCGGGTTGGCAGTAGAGGGGGTCAAAGTCGTAGTGAGAACGGAACAGCACCCACCGGTCGTTCTCCTGGCGCTGCCGGCCCTGTCCGAACACCACGGCAGTGACCGCGCTGGTGAGATTGTCATAGCGGACGTGCCTGACCGGCACGCAACCAATCTCAGTGAACGCCTCGACGTGGCCTTCCAGGAACGCTTCCTGGGCCTGCGTCGGGTAAATCCGGTGGATGGCTTTGCCGGAGTGCGAGAGTCGAAAGACGAACATATGGCACTTCGTCTTCATCCCGTTCAGCACGACCCAGACTTCACCGAAATCCACCTCCGCCTCAGCGCCCGGGGCATGCTCCTGCGGAATGAACACCTCCACCCGGCGGCCGGCTTCAACATCGACCTGGGCCCGACGGACCCGAACATAGTCCCGCACGGTCGAATACGACAACTCCTCCGCGCTGTGCTCCCCAACGAGCCGGGCCAGAATCCTCCGCGCCGTATGGCGCTGCTTCCGCGGCGCCGTCGTGTCCTCGATCAGCATTGCATCGATCGCCGCTTTGAACGGCTCCAACCGCCAAGCTACCCCTTGCCTTGGTTTGCGTTCCGGAGGGGAGGCGGATTCCAGCGCCTGCCGCACCGTCCTTCGGTGAACCCCGTGCCGGACCGCCAGCGCACGGACCGAGAGGCCCTCGACCCGGGCGTCCCTTCGGATCTGCGCGAACAACTCCACTCTCGACTCCATCCAGACCAGCCTTCCGTCGCATCCATCCACTGATGGATCCAACGTTGAAGGCGGGGCCACATATAACCGTCATAAGCTGCCCGGCGAGTCACGAAGTGGGGCCAGAAATAAGCGTCCTACCGGGGCCATCCAAACCTGTCACAGTCACTGACGGCGGACGGACTCCGGGTCACCTCCGGAGGCGCGGACGCTGTGCGGGCCGACCTGAGCCGGGGTCGTACCGACGTCGGCGTCTTCATAAGCGATGCCGCCGCCACGGCATTTGACGACGGCCGGCCCGCTGATGTGGAAGTGGCGATGGCATCACAGTCCGCCGCGCAGGCTGCGCTTCAGTCGGTGCGCGCCTCGGTGCAGGCAGTCGACGCCGGGCATCGCCAGCTTGCCGCCATCGAGGAAGCAGGCGCCGGCCGGGTTGAAGCAGCCGCGGCAATGGAAGCGGCCCGGGATGCCGTGGAGCTGCCGCGCCTGGAGATCGTGGACACCAACAATGTGACCCAGGAATTCACGGGATTGGGCCAGTTCGATCTGGGCGCCGCCCAACAGCTTCTGTTGTTTGTTTTCCTGAGCTCCCTCACCGGAGCGGCAACACTGATCCAGGCCCGGCGCCTCGGCGTCATCGCGCGCATGATGTCAGCTCCCGTCACAAGCTGGCAGGCCATTGCCGGGCAGGCCTTGGGGCGCTTTGGGATCGCAGTGATCCAAGGCGGCTACATCATGCTCGGGACCGCGCTGCTGTTTGGCGTCGACTGGGGCAATGCGCTCCTGGCCGGCCTCATCCTGGTCCTGTTTGCGGCAGTCTCCGCCGCGGCCGCCATGGTGATCGGCTCTGTCCTGGACAACGACGCCGCAGCTTCCGGCGTCGGAGTGGGCCTGGGCCTGGTGCTGGCGGGCCTGGGAGGTTCCATGGTGCCCCCGGAGTTCTTCTCTGAAACTCTTCAGACCGTTTCCCGGGCCACCCCGCACCGCTGGGCCTATGACGCTTTCGCCGTAGTCCAGCGACACGACGGCGGGCTGGTCGACATCCTGCCTCAATTGGCGGTCCTCGCCGCTATGGCCGCGGCGCTGCTGGCACTCGGGGCCCTGCTGCTTCAACGGAGCCTCAACTGCGCGCTGTAGGACCATCCGATGGGGATGGTGGGCGCACCGTATTAGCGTCGCCCGCACCTGGAAAACGCTCGTGGACTTCCCGGGCGCCCTGGTCCAGGCGGAAGGGCGGGTATTCATCGCGCATCAGGGCTGTGTAGGTGATGACCCGGTAGATCCAGCGGTTGAAGCCCAAGAGCAGGTCGAAGAGCGGGCGCTGGTAGCGGCCGCTGAACAGCAGGATCACCGCGGCGACAAAAACCAGGAAGCCTAACAACGAAAATCCCGTCCCGGTCTCGTACCTGATACCTGGGGTCCCGGGGTCGCTCCAGCGGACGGTGCTCGTGCCCGTCAGCGCGGCAATGATGATCAGGTGGGGCAGCGCCAGCAGCCACCACTTGACCAGCACGAGCCCACGGGAAAGCCGCTCCGGGTAATCAACCTCGAAATCGGCCGGGTAGTCCGTCCTCGCCAGTGTGAAGGGCGGGTACGTGTCCGTTCCCAGCGCGGAGTAGGCATAGAAAGCCACTCGCCAGTTCCAGCGAAGGACTCCTACGTTGAAATCGAAGAGTGAACGGGGAAAGCGGCCTGTAAACAGGATTGCGAATCCGGCAATGACGGTGACCACAACGAACGCAAACCAGAGGAAGAACAGCACTATGAAGTGCGGAATGGCCAGGAACCACTTCACGAGCCACAGCCATCTGGATAGCACCGGGTCGAGCTCCCCCCACAGTCGAGCCGGGTATGGCGCCGGCTCCGCATCGGGAGAGGACAGTGGTGGCAGGACGGCAGGACCGGCGAACGCCACAGGCGCTTGCACTGCGGCTCCAGGCGGAGCCGCCGCCGGCGCATGCCTGCCCAGTCCTTGGGCGCCGAAGATCAGCAGCGGAACCCCGATAACCAACAGAATGGCTCCCACTGCCAGCAAACCGGCGGCTATCGGCCCAAGAAGCTCAGACCGGAACCCCACCTTCAGGTCCGCGCGAATGTCCGGACTGGCATCGGCATTCATCACCACCACCGACCAGTTCCCCGTCTCGATATTCCAGTCCAGTTCTTGTTCACCGGGTCCCGAAGCGGACGCCGCCCAAAAGTCTTGCCCGGACGGCAGAGGCGGTTGCTGTGAGCCCTGTGTTTCCCGATACTCAACATGGAAGGGCCGGAAACTGACGTCCAGCAGCTCGGAGTAGTTGGCCCCGGACAGGTAGCGCTCCACGTCAGAGCGGGGGGCTATGCCGACAAAGATCGCTTTGCCGGCATTAGCGGATTCCGCCGAAATCCGGATGCTGCCCACATCAAAGGGCAAAGGCCCTGGATAGGCGTCATCACGCATGTTGTCCGGCCCGGCGGAAATGATCGCTGAGGAATCTACGTCGAATCGTTCACTCGGTGAGGTGAGGTATCCGCCGTCGTTCTGGAGTGAATTGACCCACGAGGCACCTATGCCGCCGAAGAGCAACCCGATACCCAGCATCGAGAACAAGGTGCCAAAGATGAGCATGGTGATGGAACGGGCCCGCATGGAAGTCCTCCCGTGGTCGATATTCGGATTCTTCCGCCAGCTCCGGCCGCGCCAGCTCCCTCCAGAGTCAGCCTCGCGTGCCGCCGCGGGTAGGGCCATAGGTCACTCATGGCGGCCTTGACCAGTGGCTGATATCAGGAGGCGTGTCCAGATGCAGGACGGGTGATGATAGTGGGACAAGGCAATCGCATCAGAACCTTTTCGGCTACGGATCCGATGGGTTTCCGCAGTCCATCGCGTCCCCAGGAGCCAATCACCAAAAGGATCGCCTGTTCTGAGGCATGGATGAGAGCATCGGCAGGAGAATCATCCGATTCCAGAGCCTCGTAAACAGTCAGCGCCGGAAATTTCTCCCGCACGCTGCCGGCGACTTCGGAGATAAGCGCCGGGGGATCAGGCTCACGGCGGTGATCGGATCCCATCCTGCCTACCGCGTCAGCTGAGGTCAGCGTTTTTGGCACCGCATGCAGCACTGTCAGTTCCTCCCCCGCCCGGTTTGCCTCCTCCGCCGCCATCTTCAGGGCAAGCTCGGAGTCAGCCGACCCGTCGATGCCAACCACCACCCCGATTCGGCTCACCACCCTGGGAGCGGGAATGACAGCGACGGGACTTCGACACATGATTGCCGTCTGAAAGCTGACCGACCCAAATCCCTCCCCCCGCCTGTCTGCTGAACGGTCCGAACCGAGAACCACAATCTCGGCGCCAACGGACAACAGGCTTAGTACGTGTTCCGGCTCGCCGGGCTGCCAGCTGGTAACGATCTCCAGCGTGGGATGCCGCTCGGCCACTCGGTCACGCTCCAGGCCCAGCAGCGCCTCCGCCTCGGCCACGGCCTCCCCGTACCGCGCCGGTACCCTGTAGTACGAAGGTTCCGGTACCACCCGCACCAAATGCAGGCGAAGACCTCGTCCATTCGCTCTGTGCGCAGCCCAGTCCGCAGCCTCTTGGCCCGTCCTGGAGCCATCGGCCCCTACCAGGACTTCGTTCGCTTTCAAGTCCTGCCCCCTTTTCATCACTTCCCCTCACCCAGTGTCTCCCTGAGTCACGGCACGGCTAGTGCCTTAAGCCCCCACCCCGTCTGGTTCCGGGGCTTTCGTCCCTTTTGCCCTACCTGGTAACTGTGTCTACTGGATCTACATGCAGAGCACAGCCGCCCGTCAAAGGAAGACCATGACCAATATCACCATTCTCGGCAGCGGGCACATGGCCCGCGCACTCGCCCTGACAATGCTGCGAGGTAACAACCCGGTACAGGTTCTTGGCCGAGACGGCTCCAAGACCCGGGACTTGGTCGAAAGCCTGGGACCCGGCGCGACGGGAGGCCTGACCGGGGCGCACATCACAGGAGCGATAGTCTTCCTGGCCATCCCGCACAAGGAGGTGCACAACGCCATCGTGGAAACCGGTGACCTTCTTGACGGACGTGTCGTGGTGGATATCAGCAACACGGTGGACGTCACAAACTTCGATCGGCTGACCACGGAGCCTGGCACGTCCGCAGCCGAAGAAACAGCCCGCCTGTTGAATGGACGCGCAGATGTGGTGAAAGCGTTCAACACCACGTTCCCCGCCACCTTGGAGGCTGGAAAGGTCGCGGGACAACATCTGGACGTGTTCATCGCGGGCGACTCGGAGCACGCTAAAGAGAAAGTCAGCGCGGTGGCAGCGGCCGCAGGACTGAGGCCCATCGACGTAGGACCGCTTCGGCGTTCGCGCGAACTTGAAGCCTTCATGCTGGTTGTCACGGGCCTGCGGGTCAGCCCTGAGCATGGGCACTTCAACTGGGACACCGCGCTCAGGATATTTCCTTAGGGATCGGAGCCTGACGATCCCTCCAGGGGCCTGTCAGCTGGCATGTTTCAGCGATACGGCTTCAAGGTGCTCAGGAACTCGGACATTCCAGCCCAGTTCACGTCTGACGCGAACCCGCAAAGCGTCAGACCATTCCGGCTCACCGTGGGTGATATACGTCAGGCGGGGAGCTTGTGGTGCTGCGCGCATCCACTCGACGATTTCATTGGAATCCGCATGCGCCGAAAGGCTGTCCATCATAACGACTTCGGCCTTGGTGGGAACGTCCTGGCCGAAGATCCGTAACTGCCTCGCCCCGCCCGCCACGGGGGCACCACGCGTACCCGCGGCCTGGTATCCGTTGAGCGCCACCACGTTTTTGGGTCGGGTCCGTAGGCCTGCGGATGGTGCAGGATCCGGCCCCATGTGAGCATGCCGCTCGCCGAGGTAATCACCATGGGGCCTCCGCGCAGGTTCAGCAGTTTGGAATCATCCACGCTCCGGGTCATGGTGGCCACCCGATACATCTCTGTGTACTCGCGTTCCTGCAGCCGGTGTTCTTCGGGGTGCCTTTGGTACATTCCCGGCGAGTCGATAGCCATCGGGCTATTGAGATAAATGGGGATGTCCGGGATGTGCATCAGTGGATCAGGGCCGGCCGAGGTTCCCCGTGAAGTGCACGCGCGTGCCCTCGACAGTCAGCCGTATCTGCGAGGCGCCAAAGATGTGCCCTGCCGGCACAAAAGTGGCCTGAATGCCTCCCCCCAAGATCGAGGGGTGTGTCAAAATCGTGCGGCTCGAAGCTGTTCAAGGACCGCACGGCATCCGCGGCTGTGTAACCCGGGACGGCGGGGTGATGGGATGAATATTCGTGCAGGTCCGCTTAGCGCGCTTCCTCCTCCTGGAGGTGTCCGCTGTCAGGCAGCAGGAGCGTGCACAGTTCCGTAGTGGCCGCAGGAGCGTGGACTCGCCCCCGGAAGCCGTCCCTGACCAGTGCTGGCACGTAGCCTGTGTGGTCCAGGTGGGCGTGGGTCAGCAGAACTGCGTCAATGGATGCCGGGGGTACGGGAAAGGTGCCCGGTTGCGGACACGGATGCGTTTGGATCCCTGGAACAACCCACAGTCGATAAGAATCCGCTGTCCACCCGAATCCACGAGGTCCCGGGACCTCGTCACGGTGTCGGTAGCCCCCCAGGAAGCGGGCGCCAGCGATTCGGGTCATTGGACCCTTGTGGCAACTTGGCCGTTCCTAAAGAATGAGTCAGGCGCAGGCAGGGCACCCTCGTTGCCAGTGGAACTGCGGCACGGAAGGGATAGGTATGAACGCCACTACAGCATCAGAGCACGGGGTTGCCTTGCCCAACACCGGCATTAGGGTGTTCATCCTTGATGATCATGAACTGGTGCGCCGGGGACTCCAGGACCTTCTGGAGAGCGAGGGATTCGTCGTCGTCGGCATGTCCGGCTCCGCCGCCGAAGCCGCACGCCGAATTCCAGCGCTCCACCCGGACGTGGCAATCCTTGATGCGCGATTGCCGGACGGGACAGGCATCGAGGTCTGCCGCGATGTCCATTCAGTTGACGAAACGATCAATTGCCTGATCCTTACAAGCTACGACGACGAGCAGGCGCTCCGCGGTGCGGTCCTAGCCGGGGCCTCAGGATACGTTCTCAAGGAAATAGGTGGTACGGACCTGATCGGTGCCCTGCGTCGCGCTGCCAGGGGTGAGTCTCTGTTTGATGCCGACCTGAAAGCCAGGATCATTCAGGGACTGGCAGAACCTAAGCGCGTGGACCCAAGGGTCGCGTCGTTGACCCGGCAGGAGCGCAGGGTGCTGGAACTGGTCGGTGAAGGCCTGACGAACCGCCAGATCGGCGAACGCATGCTGCTGGCGGAAAAGACAGTGAAGAACTACGTCTCGTCCCTGCTTGCGAAGCTGGGTTTCGAGCGGCGAACTCAGGCCGCGGTCCACATGGCGCAGCATTCCTCCCCTGACCAGTAGCCGTCAAAAACCTGACCAGTAGCCGTCAAAAACCTGACCAGTAGCCGTCAAAAAACCGGAGCCCTCCAGGTCAATGCCGTTCCCCTTTCGGGGGAGCCGGACACCTCGAAAGTACCGCCCAGCGTCCGGGCCCTGTGTTCCATGTTCGACAGTCCGTTGCCGTGCGAAGGCGACAGTCCGTTGCCGTTGCCATGCGAAGGCACCGTGAATTCTGTGCCGTTGTCCTGGATTACGACGCAGACGAATCCGTCCTCCACGGAAACTGAAACGCGGATCGTGTCTGCTCCCGAGTGGCGAACAGCGTTGCTCAGCCCTTCGGTGATGACAGCCAAAATGTTCAGGGCAGTTTCCTCGTCCCGGATCGCGTCGATTGCCCCCGTCAGCGTCAAGTGGGGAACGAAAGGCAGGGACTGGGTGCCTGTGCGAACGGCTTGAAGGACACGGCTACTGAGAAGTTCCTTCCCGGTCTTGGAGTCGCTCAGCGAATAGATGGTGTTCCGAAGCTCCCGGATGGTCTCGTCAAGTTCGGCGGTCACGGTCCGGATGGTGCTGGCCGCCGGGTCACCGGTCACGTAGCGCCGGAGGCTTTGGATGCTGAGCCCCGCCGCGAAAAGGCGCTGGATGACGAGGTCGTGGAGGTCGCGGGCGATCCTGTCCCTGTCGCTGAAAACGGCGATCTGTTCCCGCATCCGGTGCGCCCGGGCCAGTTCAAGGGCAAGAGCCACATGCGAACCGAACACGGTGCCCATTTCCATGTCCGTCTGGCTGAATGTCCCGGCAACATGTTCACGCTGGAGGACCAGGAGCCCGTAGTGGGTGCCGCGGGCGCTTAGGTCGATGACCAGCAGCCGGCCCTCAACCAGCCCCTCCGCGCCACCGAGAGCGGACGAAGCGGCTTCAACCACAGCAGCCTTGCCCGTAGCAAGGACAGTGCCGATTTCGACAGAGTCAAACGGCAAGAGCCGTCCAACCCACTGCGAAGCGAGGTTTCCCGCGCCTCCCGCGATGCGGTACAAGTTGGAAGTGTCCTCCTGGACCAGGACGAGGGCAAGAGTGGAACCGGACTCCCGGAGCGCCCTGGCCGCGATCATGTCCAGTCCCCCGTCCTGGCCCTCCGGCGTCTCCTCATCGACCATCATCTTGCTCGTCACATCCATGCACGCCTGCAGCCACGCGGTTCGGCGCCGGGCATCGTCATAGAGCCTGGCGTTTTCAATGGCGACGCCGGCGGCCGCAGCAAGTGCCTCGGCCAGCCCCTCGTCTTCGTCCGTGAAATCGCCGCCGCCCTTCTTTTGGGTCAGATAAAGATTGCCGAACACAACGTCCCTCACGCGGACAGGCACACCGAGGAAAGATTTCATCGGCGGATGATTCTTGGGAAACCCGTAGGCATCCGGGTGCTGGCTAAGATCATGTAACCGCAGCGGCTTCGGATCGCGGATCAACAGGCCCAGAACGCCGTGTCCTGTGGGGAGGGGGCCAATCTTACGGGCGCGTGCGTCGTCTATCCCCACAGCGATGAAATGGCTCAGGGCACGGTCGCGTCCTATCACACCCAAGGCTCCATATTCAGCCTGGAGGAGGTGGCAAGCTGAGCTGACCACCCTATGCAGCACGGCCTCCAGGCTCAGGTCCTCAGCCAGGGCAACAACGGCACTCAGAAGCCCCTGCATCCGCTGTTGGGCACTTACCAGCTCCCCGGCACGGTCAACAAAGTCGGTATGAAGTTCGTCGGTCCGCGAGCCGGCAACAGGGTGCCGGGAACCCGTCCCGGTCGGTTGAGTGGGCTGGTTCAATGAAACCGCCTTGTTCGATGGAGACATCCAAGTTGCCCGGTCTGCGGGTGCACACAGACTACTCCCCCCCAGGAAGGATCATCCATGCTCGTGGGATTGAGTAGGGGTCTTTGTGCCCTATTTAGGGGGCCAACTGCTCCGTATGATCTTAGCCATGACCACAGATGCATCGATACAGGAGACCGCCGTGCTGCCAGCTGAGGAGTGCTGGCGGTTGCTGCAAGGCGATTCGGTAGGCCGCCTTGCCGTGTGGGTGAACGACCACCCCGAGATCTTTCCCATCAACTACAAGGTCCACCATGAAGCGCTGGTCTTCCGGACGGGTGCGGGCACCAAGCTTGCATCCGCCCTTGGCCAGCAGGTGGCCCTCGAAGCCGACGGTGCCGACACCGACGGCGGCGTGGCCTGGAGCGTCGTCGTGAAAGGTCCGGCTACAGCACTTGAAAGGACCCCCGAAGTCCTGGACTCCATCGGACACTTACTGTTCCCTTGGGAAACGGGCCGCAAAGACCATTTCCTCCGTATTGTCCCGGAGAGTGTCAGTGGAAGGCGGTTCAGGATTTCCGCGCCGCTGACCTGGGGCGGACCCCTGGATGAGGCCACCCGCGCCGGATTGGAATAGCCGGTTCATGCGGGCATGGTGGGTTGAGAATCCCGGTCCGATCGCGACAGGCCCTTGCGGATGGGCGATCGCCCCGATCCGTCACCGGGGCCGGGCGAGGTCCTGCTCTCGGTACTTGCATGTGGCGTATGCCGCACAGATCTCCACCTTGCTGAAGGAGACTTGCGGCCCCACGGGTCCCGGCGGATCCCCGGACATGAAGTGGTTGGCGAGGTGACGGGGTCGGGAGCTGGCAGCTCCAGGTTCCGCCTCGGCGACCGTGTGGGCGCAGCCTGGCTGGCCCGCACCTGCGGCTCCTGCCGTTTCTGCCATCGCGGGTCCGAAAACCTCTGCCTGGCCCCGACATTCACCGGCTGGGACACCGACGGCGGCTACGCGGAGCTGATGACCGAGGTATTTGCCAACGAGCATGCGGCGCCCTTGATGTGCGCAGGAATCATCGGCTACCGGGCGCTCCGCTCATCCGGCCTCCCGCAGGGAGGCAAACTCGGCATTTATGGCTTTGACGGGTCCGCCCACCTCACAGCGCAAATGGCAATCTACGAAGGTGCCAGCGTCTATGTCATGACACGGTCGGTGGCGGCACAGAGGCTCGCCCTGGAGCTGGGGGCACAGTTCGCCGGGGCCGCTGACGCCCAACCGCCGGAGCTGTTGGACGCAGCCATCCTCTTCGCTCCTGCGGGCGGACTGGTGCCGGTTGCGCTTCGGGCCCTGGACCGCGGAGGAACCCTCGCCGTTGCCGGAATCCATCTGAGCAATATCCCTGTCCTGGACTACCAAAAGGACCTTTTTCAGGAACGCCACTTGCGCAGTGTTACGGCCAACACCAGGGCCGATGGCCAGGAATTCCTGGCTCTGGCCGAGAAAATCCCCCTCCGCCCGACCACTGTCTCCTATCCCTGGTCAAGGGCAGACCAGGCGTTGCTGGACCTTTCCCGGGACCATTTCACGGGAGCCGCCGTGTTGCTTCGACCAGCCTGAGGCACCGCGAAACCGTATGCCTTCAGTGACCTTCGGCCCTAGGCCACCGCCTGGTCTTGGGGGAAGGTACTTCCATGAGTGATAACGATCGCATCCTTGTCGGAATCGACGGTTCCGAATACTCCCCCGCGGCGCTGCGCCTTGCCGGTCGGCTGGCATCCGCATTTGCCGCCCCGTTGCATGTCATCACGTGCCTGGGCTTCTCCGACTTCTACCTGCCCGCGCACCTGCCGACCGGGTACATCGATAGCACGGCCGAACTCGAGGCGATCGCCAAACGACTCATGGAACAGGCCATCGACAGGGCCTACGGCTCGGAGCGCCCAGAACATCTCACAACAGCTGTGAAAGTGGGATCGCCAGCGAAGGTCCTGGTGGAAGAAAGCCGGAACGCACAACTGCTCGTGGTCGGACGGCGCGGCCACGGCGGCCTGTTCGGCCAGCTCATGGGCTCAGTGAGCGCAGCGTGTGCAGCACATTCGCACTGCCCTGTGCTGGTAGTCAGCCAGGATGCCGAGGAAGACCATGGAACACACCCGTGAACTGCCGGCAATAGTCGTGGGCGTGGACGGAAGCGCTCCGTGCATACTCGCCCTACGCTGGGCCCGAGCGCTGGCCCCGCTGCTCAACGCCCATATTCGGGCCGTGTCCTCCTGGCAGTTCCAGATCGCCTTCGGCACGTTCACACCGGTTATCTGGAACCCCGAAGAGGACACCCGGAAAATCTGTGCTGAGGGAGTGGACAAGGCCTTCGACGGCGTTCCTCCTGCGGGGCTCGAAATGGCGGTTTCCCAGGGGCCGGCGGCCAAGGTCCTGGTGGAAGAAAGCAGGCCCGCGCAGATGGTCATGGTGGGCAGCCGTGGCTACGGAGGATTCGAAGGGCTGCTGCTTGGGGCGGTGAGCGCAACGGTGGCTGAGCATGCAAAATGTCCTGTGCTCGTCGCACACGGCTCAGACCTGCCGGCAGGGATTTCGGTTGCGCCCGGGCAGTCTTCCGCGGAAGGGGGCCGCCGGGCCGGGCCCAGCCATGCCCTCCCCTGACCGCGTGGTCGTTGGCTACGACGGGTCGGTTGAGGCAGCCCTTGCTGTGCGCTGGGCCGCACGGCACGCGGCGCTTTTGTATTGTGAACTGCAGGTGGTTCATTGCTCACTGTGGCCGCTGCTGACCAAAGACCTCGGACCCGTCAAGGGCATAGCCGGCAGCGGCCTGCTACATCAGGCGCAGGCCATCGTTGATAAGGGGCAAGCTGAGGCGCTGTCCGTGGCGCCCCGGGTCAGGATCCGGAGCAGCCTCCTGTATGGGCTCCCTTCAGGCCATCTCCGTCGGATCGCCGATAATGCGCGGATGCTGGTTCTTGGCAGTCGCGGGATGGGTGGCTTTATGGGACTTCTGGTGGGATCAGTAAGTCTGGAACTCGCGGCGACGGCCTCCTGTCCCGTTGCGGTCATCCGATTCGATCAGAACCCGGAAGGGCCCATCGTGGTGGGCATTGACGCTTCTGGGTCGGCGGGCGCCCTGAGTAATGCCTGTGCCATGGCCAGTGCCACGGGAGCGGACCTGATGATCATCCACGTCATCCGGCCCCATGACGGCACGGCCAACAACGCCGGAGATGGCCAAAGAGCGGCCCGTCGTCTCCTCCAGACGGCGGCTCACGACGCCATGGCCCTTGCTCCGGACGTGACTATCAGCCAGAACGTTGCCCAGGATACTTCGGTCCCGCGGGCGCTCCTCAATGCCTCTCGCGGCGGCGCCCTCATCGTTGTCGGCAGCAAGCGCGGGGGGCTCCTCAGAGGAACCATCGGGTCAAATGCCCATGCAGTCCTTCACCATGCCCCCGGCCCCGTCTTGATCGCCCGGCAACTGGAGCCCGGCCCGACAATGAGCAATGAGCAATGAGCCGCCGCCGGACTTCCGGGACCTTTGCCCCTTACAGCTGAGGCGCCCGGACCCCATTGTTGAGGGGAGGCATTAGTCCGCGCGCACCGTGGACCCATCATTAACAACAGCGAGGAACGGTTATGAAAGCCATTGTTTACGGCGGGCCCGGAATGAAGTCCTGGACAGATGTTCCTGATCCGGTAATCAGAAATCCCAGCGATGCCATTGTCAAAGTGGACACCACCACCATCTGCGGGACCGATCTGCACATCCTCAAGGGCGATGTACCGGCGGTGACGGAAGGAAGAATCCTCGGCCACGAAGGGGTGGGAACAATCACTGAGGTGGGGTCGTCGGTGACCAGCCTGAAACCGGGCGACAGGGTTATCATTTCCTGCATCAAGTCCTGCGGCCACTGCGCCAACTGTAAAACCGGGCTCTATTCGCACTGCAGGGGTGACGAGGGTGCCGCGGGGATCGGCTGGGTCTTCGGCCACTTGATCGACGGCACACAAGCCGAGTATGTCCGCGTGCCCTACGCGGAAAACTCCCTTCACCTACTGCCGGCCGGCGTGAGCGACGAGCAAGCCGTTATGCTCTCTGACATTCTCCCGACGGGCTTCGAGATCGGCGTGCAATACGGCCGGGTGAAGCCCGGCGACACGGTGGCGGTGGTCGGGGCAGGTCCGGTGGGGCTGGCAGCAATCGCCACCGCCGGGCTCTACGGGGCGGGCACCATCATCGCCGTGGACCTTGACGGGAACCGCCTGGAGAAATCCCGCGGGTTTGGCGCTACCGACGTTGTCCTCTCCGGTGACGCCGATTGGAAGGAACAGGTGCTGGCCTTGACCGACGGCCAGGGCGTTGACGTTGCCATCGAGGCCGTGGGCATTCCCGCGACCTTCAGCATGTGCACCGGCATCGTCCGGCCGGGCGGGAACGTGGCCAACGTCGGCGTGCACGGGAAATCCGTGGAGCTGCACGTGGAGGACCTCTGGATCAAGAACATCAACATCAGCATGGGACTCGTGAATGCCAACACCACTCCGATGCTGCTGAAGCTCGTCGCCCAGAAGAAGCTCCCGGCGGAAAAGTTCGCAACACACCACTTCCGCTTTGACCAGTTCATGGATGCCTACGACACATTCAGCAGGGCCGCGGAAACAAACGCCCTGAAAGTTGTGATCACCGCATGATGGGCTCGTTCTGCGTCCGGGGCGCAGAAGGGCCCCTGCGGGGCGGAGTACTGGAAAAAGCAGCCAGTTGGGCCAACGGCCTGGCCTCGGCACTCGAGCGGAAGGCAACACTATGAAAGCAGCCATCGTTTACGAATCCCTTTACGGCAACACACACGCCATCGCCGATGCGATAGCGCAAGGGCTGGAAGGTGTGGCCGAACCCCACGTGATGTCCGTCGAAGAGGCGGGCCAGACGCAGCCCTCCGCCACCGATCTTCTGGTCGTGGGAGGGCCGACCCACATCCACGGCATGAGCAGGAAGCCGATGTGGGAACTGGCAGTCAAAGACGCCCTTGAACACCCGGAGAAGGGACTGGTCCCGGACGCCGCTGCGGGAGGACCGGGGTTGCGCGTATGGTTCGATTCCCTGGACGAGGCAACCGGGAAGGCGGCCGCCTTCGATACCCGGGTGGAGGGAAACAAGTTGCTGACCGGGCACGCGTCCAAAGGCATCGCGAAGCGACTCAAGCAACATGGCCTTGAGCTCATAGCCGAGCCTGCAAGCTTCCTCGTCGATGACACCAACCAGCTATTGCCCGGTGAACTCGTCCGGGCACGGGAGTGGGGAAAGACGCTCGGAAAAGCCCTCTCGACAGCACCTTGAGGACGTCGCGTGAGCACGGCAGCGGCGCCTTATCCGCCCGGGGCTGATGCTCCTGCAGGATCCGGGCTCTCCGCCGAGGACGTGAGGGAAAGAACGCTGGCGGGCCTGGCCAACGGAGAACCTGACACTTCGAGCAGGAGCCTGTGGCAGATTACCCGGGCCAACGTGCTGACTCTCTTCAACGGCATTGTTGGCGGCTGCTTCCTGCTGTTGCTCTTCCTGGGGCAGTGGCAAGACGCGCTATTCGGATTCGCCGCACTCAGTAACGCCATCATCGGGGTGGTCCAGGAGTACAGGGCCAAGAGGCTGCTGGACCGGCTGGCTGTCGTTGACGCCGCTCGGGTACGGGTACTCCGTGGTGGCCTCGTGCAGGAAATTGCGGTTGCGGACGTGGTCCTGGGCGACATCACCGTGCTGCAAGCCGGTGACCAGGTTGTAGCGGACGCTGTCATGATCGACGACAACGGCCTGGAAGTTGACGAGTCCCTCCTCACCGGGGAATCAGAGGCCGTGGACAAGGACCGGGGCTCGAGAGTGCTGTCCGGCTCTGCGGTCACGGCGGGGCAGGGCAGGGCGCGGGTGGTCGCCGTGGGGGCCGGTTCGTATGCCAGCCGGCTCACCGCCGAGGCCAAACGGTTTTCACTGGTCAATTCCGAGATACGCAACGGGATCGCCCTTGTCCTTCGGTGGATCAGCTGGGCCCTCTTGCCCGTCGTTGTGATCGTCACCAACGGCCAGATGCAGGCGAAGGGCGGCTGGGATGTGGCTTTCACCACCGGGACCTGGGTGGAGGCGCTTGTCGGCGCAGTGGCGGGAGCCATAGCCATGATTCCCTTGGGCCTTGTGCTCATGACCAGCGTTGCGTTCGCTGTCGGGGGTGTGCGGCTGGCCCGCCAGAATGTGCTGGTGCAGGAACTGGCCGCTGTGGAGGGTCTGGCCCGTGTGGACGTACTCTGCATCGATAAGACCGGCACCCTGACGGAGGGCAAGGTGGTTTTCGACGGCGTGCACGCCGCCGGAAGGTCCTCCCCGCCAGGTTGGAGGGAGGCACTGGGATGGTTCGGGGCCGACCCTCACGCCAACGCCACCGCCGGCTGCCTGGCGAGCACCTTCGCCTTTGACGGCAACCGGGTTCCGTCCGCCGTCGTCCCTTTCTCATCCGCCAGGAAGTGGAGCGCAGCGAGCTTTTGTCCGCCGCACGCTGCTGCGGGAACATGGGTGTTTGGTGCACCCGAAATGGTGTTGCAGGGGAACAGCGCATCCGCCGGTGGCGTCCTGAGCCAGGCCCGCCGCCTCGCATCGGCGGGTTTGCGCACCCTGGTACTGGCCTACTCGCCGAGCGTCGTGCCCGAAGGGGATCCCGACGACGTGCAACTGCCCACAGACCTTATGGCCGCCACACTGGTGACATTCCGGGAAAAGGTCCGCCCGGATGCAGCGCAGACCCTGTCCTATTTCCGCCAGCAGGGCGTCGCCGTGAAGATCCTCTCCGGTGATGACCACCGGACGGTGACGGCGGTGGCACGTGAGGTGGGGCTCGACGTCGGCGACGGCTACGATGCACGGCACCTGCCCTCAGACCCGCATCTGATGGAAGAAACGCTGGACCGCTTTTCCATATTCGGCCGCGTCACGCCCGCCCAGAAGAAGGACATGGTCCTGGCGCTGCAGAGAATGGGCCACACCGTCGCCATGACCGGTGACGGAGTCAATGACGCCCTGGCATTGAAGGAGGCGGATATCGGCATCGCCATGGACACCGCGGCACCAGCCACCAAAGCGGTGGCCCGTTTGGTGCTATTAGACGGGCGCTTCGACCGGCTTCCGGCCGTCCTCGCGGAGGGCCGCCAGGTCATCGCCAACATTGAACGGGTCTCCGTGCTGTTCCTGAGCAAGACGATGTACGCCGTAGCCCTGTCCGTGGCGTTCGGCGCGCTGATGTGGAGCTTTCCGTTCCTGCCCCGGCAACTCTCCGCCACCGACGGGCTCACCATCGGCATCCCCGCCTTCTTTTTGGCCCTGATGAGCAATCCCCGCCGCTACAACCCAGGATTTTTGAAACGGTCACTGACCATGGCGGTCCCGGCCGGGTTCATCATCGCCACGGCGGTCCTGGCAGTGCAGGTGTATTCCGTGGCTGCGGGCGGCTTCAGCGCCGGAGCCAGCCGCACAGCCGCGGTGATGACGCTGTCCCTCGTTGCCCTGAGCGTGCTGGCTGCGGTCAGCCGCCCGGTCAGCCCCCTTCGACTGGCCATCATCGCTGCCATGTGCCTCGGTCTCGTCCTGCTGATGACCGTCCCCATCCTGCAGGAATTCTTTATGCTCGAATGGCCACCGCCGGAACTCTCAGCTGCCTCCTTCGCCGCCGCCGCCGCCGCCATCCTTGCGGTCCTGGCCCTGAGCCAGGTCCACGCGCGGCGGTACCCTGTCGATCGACCGGTGGGGGTGACGCGGGCCTAGAGCCAGTCCGCTGCAAAGTCCTGCGGCGGCCACCAACGCGTGCGCGGCGAAACCGCAAACCTTCGCCCGGAGACCTCCGTAGGGACGATCTGGACGAGATGCTCTTTAAGGCCGGGCTGCCAGGGTTCGCGGTCAGGGCCGGCTTCCTGGAGGGTCTCCGGATCTCCGTTAAACGGCCCCGGCATTCCCTTGACCACAACGCTCCACACTTCGGTGGCGTATGCGTTCATCCCGTCCGTCTCAAAGGCCACGGCGGCGCCGCTGAGGAGGGCACGAAGTTTGGTGCCCGGCGCCGTGCGGAAAACCACCGCTTCTCCAACAATCATGAAGTTCAAGGGAAAGATCTCAGGGACTGCACCGTTGAGCACGGCCAGCCGCCCAATATAGGAGGCCTTCAGGTACTTCCAGCAGTCAGCCGGAGCGAGAACTTCCGTGTGCGATTCCGGAGGGGAGCTGCTCATGCAACTGATCCTAGCCCTCCCCTCCCGGCTCTCTTTGAACCGGCCATCAGCGCACCCCTGCCAGGCAGTCAGGACCAAAGCCTCTGGGTCCTTCCGGCCCTGTGCCCGACCCTTAAGGAGTCGGGCAATGATGCCCCGACGGTCGTCAAGCAAGGAGGCAGACATGGCTGATCTGATGAAATGGTTTGATACCCGGCGCTCCCCGTCGAGATGATTGAAAGACTTTTCGAAGGTGACACCGCGGCGTCGGGGATCCGCGTCGAAGAATCGGTTGAAGGCAACACCCTGGTGGTCCGGGCCGAACTGCCTGGGATCGATCCGGACAAGGACGTCAGCGTTACGATCGTTGACGGCGCCCTTGAGATCAAGGCCGAGCGCAGGGAGAAGTCCGAGCAGAAAGACAAGGACAGCTACCGTTCGGAGTTCCGTTATGGTTCATTCGTGCGGAGGCTCGCTTTGCCCGATGGCGTTCAACAGGAGGACATCACGGCTTCCTACAGGGACGGGGTACTGGAGGTCCGGACGCCGGTGCCGACGGCCACACAGCAGCCCCCAGCGAGGAAGATCGAGATAACACGCGGCTAACAGCAGGGCCGGCCACGGATCAGCCGAAAAGGACCGCTGCCTCCCGGTAACGGTCCTCTGGAACGGTTCTGAGCCGGCCCAGTGCAGCGTCAAATCCGACGTTAACGATGTTGATACCGCGCAGGGAGACCATGGTCCCCCAACGGCCGGCGGCGGCGGAGTCAACAGCTGCCATGCCCAGCCGAGTGGCCAGCACCCTGTCAAAGGCAGTGGGGGCGCCGCCCCGCTGGATGTGGCCCAAAACCGTGGCCCGGGTTTCGATTCCGGTCAGCTCCTGCAGTTCACGCTCAAGAAGCTTGCCTATAGGGTGTGAGGGGCCGCAGCCCATTTGCCTGTGACTCGCCGTGGTTCAACCGGGCCAATACGACCGCGGATCCGCACCAGCACAAACGAGAATGAACTGTACGGCTACTGTCCAGCGCCGACACGGGCCTGGATCCAAAAGTCGCTGTCACCAGCTACCTGGTGCCGGGCGCACCGCAACCGGCACCAGGGTGCCGCAGCTGCGGCCCTGGTCGTCACTGCGTGCAGGCAGCGTCTGCAAATTCTTTGCCGGGCATCAGTGCTTGTCGAGTTCCAAGGCTGTAACAATCGCTTCAAGCGAAGGCAGAGCCTGCTCCTGGGCCGAACAGCCCTGGTCGACGAGCCACGGCCATGCCGCACACACTTTGTTTCAAGACCTTTCATGTGTTCTTTGGTGAAGTGCTGTGGGAGGTGGCACGGGTCGAGCTGTTGCGTACTACGAGCGTCGGCGCGATCGGTGTGCGGTCCACGTCCCGCCCCTCCATGGCGCCGAGAAGCACCTCCGTGCTCATGAGTGCCAGTGCGGTAAAGTCCTGGCGCACAGTGGTCAGGGGAGGCAGGAAATAGTCCGACCCTTCGATATCGTCGAATCCGACGACACTTACATCGTCCGGGACACGGACGCCGTTTTCGGCGAAAGCGCGAATAAGCCCAAGGGCGGTATGGTCGCTGGCTGCGAAGATCGCCTGGGGGATCCTCCCCTCCCGGACGAGCTGAAGGCCGGTCTCGTAAGCCCATTTGGGGCTCCAGTCGCCCTCGATGCACAGTCCTGGTGCAAGTCCGGCATCCCGAAGCGCGGCCTCCCAGCCGCGCTTGCGTACGCGTCCGTCGAACCATTCCATAGATCCGGCGAAGTGGGCGATATCGGTGTGGCCTAGGTCTATGAGGTGCTGCGTGGCCAGCCTCGCTCCGAGCTCCTGGTTTTCTGAGTATGTGAAGACGTTTGGTGTTGATGATGCTCCGGCGGCGATCATCTCCACTGGTACACGGCATGACGCATTCCAGACAGCTGCTGCCATGTCGACGAGAGGTGCGATGACGATGATCCCCCCGACTCCGGTATCGTCCAGGGCGTCGAGGGCGGCTTGCACAGACTCTTCATAGGGTTTTTCGACACTGATGACGGTTGTGGCGTAGCCCTTCTTACGCGCAATGCTCTCAAGGGCCATGAGTGTCCCGACAGGGCCGAATCGTGGCGAGCCGTCCGAGAGTATGCCGATGGAAGTTGACCGGCTGGTGACCAGCGCGGTCGCGGCCCGGTTCCGCCGGTACCCGATGTCTTTAACGACCTGCAGTACTCGCTCGCGAGTTGAAGCGCTGACGTCCGGTGCGTTGTTGAGGACTCGCGAGACAGTCCCGAACGAGACGCCGGCGATTTGCGCCACATCGTTGATAGTCGGCTTCCGCCTCAAGGAAGCGTCCGGAAGCCGCTCACTCGCCTCGCGGGGGATCGCTGTTCCTCTCACTTGCTCTCCTGTCCTGCACCGGCCGGGCTGAGTCCGCGGTCGTTCCGTGCGTCCTTAATCTTACGTCGCCGCACGCTTTCCGAACCTCAAATCGACCAGTGGCGTGATGCTTGACACAAACAGCCGTAAACGTTTACGATTTTTCCGTAAGCGTTCACGGTAGGTTCGTAAACGTTGACGGAGACAGACTTCAACGAAGAGGGAGCGGGATGAGCAACACCATCGTCGATGCACTATTACTCGACCCCAGCGTTGGCCTTCGAAATATTGACCCGGCCCAGTGGGCCAATTTGGAAGTGCTCCTGACGGACACAACACGTGATGATCTCGCAGTCGCTGTCCGCACCTTCGTCTCCGCCGGCTCCTCGGCTGTCGTCGCCATCTTCGATGACAACGTCCTTTGGGCGAGCCTGGTGGTCTCTGTCGACCAATCAGGCGCGCCGACGTCACTGTCGACCATTGACGGCTCGGTCGCCGCGACAGCCGGCGGTGAAATGACGAAAGCGGCAGGTGAGGCGGTTCGGTGGGTGCAAGCCCATCACGGACTGTGTTCCTTGGGCCTCTTCGTCGACAAAGTGCATGCAGAGGCGTTCCTAAGGGCTTCAGACAAGGCCGCTGCTATCCGCACGGCCTCCGCCACTGGCGGACTCGTCCTGTCGCCGGTTCCTCCTGCCCTCGCCATAGCCCTGGCCTGATCCACCCCAAATATCCATCCACCCACAAGCACTGGAGAACAATGATGATCCGCAGGCTTCCCATTGTGGCCCTGGCCGCAGTCCTGTCACTTTCCGTCGCTTCCTGCAGCAGTTCGACAACGGGCACCTCAAACGCTCCTGATGCAGGGGTGTCCGAGAAGGCCCAGCAGGCCCTTGACAAGATCAAGGGACAGGTCCTGAGCAAGGGCCCCAACGGCGAGACGCCCTCGCCGGCATCCGTTGCAGATCTGACACCCGAAGAGATCGGGAAGGTCAAGGCACTCAACGCCAAGGCTGCAATCGTGATGCACTACGGCGGCAACGACTGGGCGACCGCCCAGACCAACGGGCTAAAGAGCGAATTCGAAAAGCTTGGCATCAAGGTCATCGCCACAACCGACGCGAACTTTAAACCGGACAAGCAGGTATCGGACATCGAGACCGTCATGACGCAGGACCCGGACATCATCGTCTCCATCCCCACGGACCCCGTGGCCACGGCCTCCGCCTACAAGAAAGCCGCGGCCGCCGGAACGAAGATCGTTTTTATGGACAACATCCCCCAGGGACTGACTGCCGGCAAGGACTACGTCTCGGTTGTCTCTGCCGACAACTATGGCAACGGTGTCGTCTCTGCCCACCAAATGGCCAAGGCCCTCGGTGGCAAGGGGAAGATCGGACTTGTCTTCCACCAGGCCGACTTCTTCGTGACCAAGCAGCGCTACCAGGGATTCAAGGAAACAATCACTAAGGAGTACCCCGACATCAAGATCGTCGAGGAGAAGGGCATCGCCGGGCCGGACTTCGCAGGAGACGCCCAGGCCGCTGCGAACGCCATGCTGAGCAAGTACGCCGACCTGTCAGGCATCTGGGCGGTGTGGGACGTCCCCGCAGAAGGTGTCATGGCTGCAGCCCGTGCCGCGGGCCGACAGGATTTGAAGATCGCCACTGAGGACCTCGGCAAGAACGTCGCCATCGCCCTGGCCAAAGATCAACTCGTCGTCGGCCTCGGGGCCCAGGTTCCGTTCGACCAGGGCGTTACCGAAGCCCGGCTGGCCGCAGGCGCACTGATCGGCAAGAAAGCACCGGCATATGTGGCGCTGAGTGCACTGCCGGTTGACCACTCCAACGTCCTGGAAGCCTGGAAGCAGGTCTACCACGAGGACGCTCCTAAGGACATTCAAGAGTCCTATAAAAAGTAGCCAGACCCGACGGTGCGGGGTACCCCACCCCCGCACCTTCCTGAAAGGGCAACAATGAACACTGCAGACAATGTGGTTGAGATGCGCTCGATCTCCAAGGGCTTCAACGGCGTTTCAGTGCTGAAGGATGTCAGCTTTGACGTCCGGAAGGGCGAGGTCCACGCCCTCGCAGGAGGCAATGGTGCCGGAAAGTCCACACTGATGAAGATCCTTCAAGGTGTCTACCAGGCGGACGCTGGCGAGATCCTCATTGGAGGCAAACCGGTCGCCATCAACTCGATTCAGGACGCGAAGGCCGCCGGCATCGGAATGGTCTTCCAGGAATTCAGCCTCGTACCGAGCCTGACCGTCGCTCAGAACATCTTCCTTGCCTCCGAGCCGCTCGGTGCGGGCGGGCTCATCGACGACCGCGCCTCGGAGCGGCGGGCCAAGGAAGTCTTCGCCGAGATGGAGGTGAACGTCGACCCTCGTGCTGAGGTTTCCCGGCTCGGCACGGCTTACTGGCAGCTGACCGAGATCGCCAAGGCACTCTCGCAGGACGCCCAGGTGCTGATCATGGATGAACCCACCGCCAGCCTGGCCCGGCACGAGTCCGAAGCGCTCTTCGAACTGATCGACCGCCTCAAACAGCGGGGCATCTCGATCATCTATATCTCTCACCGCATGGACGAGGTGTACCGTCTGGCCGACCGGATCACCATCCTCCGCGACGGCCGTCGACTCCTTACCGAGCCGCTGACCGATGTGACACCCGAACAGATTGTGGAAGGCATCGTCGGCAAGAAGATCGAGGGCCAACTTGCCTACCGTGAGCGGGACCATGTGGCCCACGAGGGAGCACCCCTGCTGGAGGTTCGCGGACTGAATGCCGGGCGGCGGGTAAGGGACGTCTCCTTCTCGCTCCGCCCCGGTGAGATTCTGGGCCTGGCCGGTCTGATGGGTAGCGGTCGTACCGAACTGGCCCGGGCACTCTTCGGCATCGACCGGCTGGATAGCGGTGAGATCCTGATCCGGGGGGAGAAAATCAATCTGACCTCGCCGCAGCAGGCCATCGACGCCGGTGTTGCCCTCATCCCCGAGGACCGACGGGCTCAAGGCCTAGTCCTGGACCACTCCGTCCGCGACAACCTGCTGCTGCCTTTGCTTGGCCAGATCAGGCGGGGACCGCTCCTGGACTCCGCCAAGGGCAAGGAACTGTCCTCGTCCCTCATCAAGAAGTTCGCGGTCAAGGTCGCCCACCCCCACCGACCCGTGCGCCTGCTTTCGGGCGGCAACCAGCAGAAAGTGGTCATCGCCAAGTGGCTGGGCACCGATCCAGACATCCTGATCCTGGACGAACCGACCGCCGGCGTCGATATCGGCACTAAGAGCGAAATCCTGGACATGATCCGTGAACTCGCCAGCGCCGGCAAAGCCGTCATCGTCATCTCCTCCGAGTACCCCGAACTACTCGCGGTCAGCGACCGCGTTCTCGTCCTCAAGGACGGCTCCGTCATCCGTGACATCCCCCGCAGCGACATCGCTGACGAGGAATATCTTCAACTTGCAGTCCAGGGAGTCTGAACAGTGAGCAACGCCAACAGCATCACCCCCCGTAACACCGCGGCACCCCGCAGCTTCGGCACCATGCTGAAAGAGCTCGACTGGCGGCGTTACGTCATTTACATCGGTTTCGTCGTCGTCTTCATTTTCTTCGCCATTCTGCTGCGCGACCAGGGCTTCCTGTCCCCACAGAACCTGCTCAATATCTTCCGGCAGACGGCCACGATCACCGTTATCGCAGTAGGCATGACTTACGTCATCTCCTGCGCAGAAATCGACCTGAGCGTCGGATCGGTGGCTGGCCTCTCCAGCGTCTGTACAGCCATGGCGTTGTCCCAATGGGGCCTGGTCCCCGGCATCCTCGCCGGCCTAGCCGTCGGACTCGTGGTCGGGTCGATCAACGGCGCACTGGTCAGTCTCCTTGGCATCCCTTCCTTCCTGGTGACGCTCGGCATGCTGGGTATCGCAGTCGGCGTCGCCCAGTGGATTACGGCCTCGGCCCCCCAGCCGATCCTGAATGACACCTTCAACATGCTGTTCGGATCCGGTGACTTCGGTCCCGTACCGGGCCTGGTCGTCTGGAGCGCCATCTTCGTTGCCATCGGCGCCGTCGTGCTGAACCGCACAAAGTTCGGCCGCCAGGTCCTCGCCACCGGCGGTAACCGCAACGCTGCTGAGTTCACCGGCATCAACACCAAACGCATCAAATTCCAGGTGCTCCTCATCTCGGGCATGGTCGCGAGCGTTGCCGGCATGCTGTACGCCGGCCGCCTCCAGTCCGGCCGCTTCCAATGGGGATCAGGCGATGAGCTCTCCGCCATTGCCGCCGTCATCCTCGGCGGGACAAGCCTCTTCGGCGGATTCGGCTCCATCATGGGAACTCTCTTCGGCGCCCTTCTGATTGGACTGATCAACAACGGACTGATCCTGGCCGGCCTGGACAGCAGCCAGCAGCAGGTGGTCCGCGGGGCCATCATCATCCTGGCCGTCGCCCTCGCCCGTAAGAAATAGCCTTGGCCAGCGCAATTGCCCGCGCCACCGGCACCCTAAACCCACCTGTCTCCTCTTGACCTATCTGAAAGGCCTCAGCATGAAACTCGGATACTCCACAATCACCTGGGGTGGCGTCGTAGGCCACCCGGTAGGGGTGACCAGCATTAAAGACCTCTTCTACATGACCCATGGGCCCATGGACAGGGCGGTCAAGGACATCGCAGCCGCCGGCTATGAGGGCGTGGAGATGTTCGACGGCAACCTCGCTGAATACGCCGACAAGCCCGAGCAACTCCGCAGCATCCTCGACGAGGCCGGCGTCTCCCTCGTCAGCGTCTACACCGGCGCGAACTTCATCTACACTGACATCCTGCCCGACGAGCTGCACCGCATCCAGCGCGCCGCCGAGCTCGCTGCGACCTTCGGGGCCGAGCGCCTCGTCGTCGGAGGTGGCGCCCGGCGCGCCACCGGCACCACGGACGAGGACTACCGTCGGCTGGGAGAGTCTCTCGACAGGGTCACCGACATCGCCGAGTCAGCCGGTCTCTCCGCAAGCTACCATCCCCACCTCACGACGATCGTCGAGAACCCCAACGAGCTGAACCGGCTGATGGCCCTGACCCGCATCGGCTTCTGCCCGGACACGGCCCATCTTGCCGCCGGGGGCGGCGACCCGGCCGCCCTCATCCGCAAATACCCGGACCGAATACGCCACGTCCACCTCAAGGACTTCCGGAAGGATCCCTTCGCCTTCCTGCCCCTCGGGCAGGGCGAACTCGACTTCCCGGACATCATCCAAGCCATCAGGGAGAGCGGCTATGACAGCTGGCTGATGGTCGAACTCGACGAGTACGACGGCGACCCCCGCGCTGCCGCCGAGATCAGCCGTCGGTACCTCGAAGAACTCCTCCCTTAACAACCCTCCCCCACACGCATTTCAGAAAAGGAACACGATCGTGAAGAACCTCAACGTTGGCCTTATCGGAGGCGGCTTCATGGGCAAGGCCCACTCCCTGGCCTACTCCGCCATGCCCATGTTCTTCTGGCCCGCCCCGGCCCTCCCCGTCCGCCACACCATCGCCGAAGCCAACGACACGCTC
The DNA here is from genome assembly GCF_023913755.1 of Pseudarthrobacter cellobiosi. Lineage (GTDB taxonomy): Bacteria > Actinomycetota > Actinomycetes > Actinomycetales > Micrococcaceae > Arthrobacter > Arthrobacter cellobiosi. Next base: position 11,497 of record NZ_JAMXBJ010000028.1, on the reverse strand, counting down.
GCTGCCGAGGCCGCCCGCCGCTTCGGCTTCGAGAACTCCACCGCCGACTGGCGGCGGATCATCGACGACCCGGCCATCGATGTCGTCGACATCGCCACCCCCAACCACCTCCACGCCGAGATCGCCATCGCCGCCGCGCAGGCCGGCAAGCACATCATCTGCGAAAAGCCCCTCGCCCGCACCGGCGAGGAGTCCAAGGCCATGTACGACGCGGTCAAGGACGCCGGCATCGTACACATGGTCGCCTTCAACTACCGCCGCACCCCTGCCGTTGCCCTGGCCAAGAAATACATCGAGGAAGGCGCCATCGGCCGCGTCCTCAACTTCCGCGGCACATACCTCCAGGATTGGTCCGCGAACCCCAACTCCCCCCTGTCCTGGCGCTTCCAGAAGAACATCGCCGGCTCCGGGGCCCTTGGCGACATCGCCACCCATGTCGTCGACATGGCCCGCTACCTTGTAGGCGAGTTCTCCTCCGTGAACTCTGTCCTCTCCACCTGGATTCCCGAACGACCGTTGCAGACCGGAGGCGCCGACGCACTGGGGACCGTCCGGGGCGGCGAAGGACCCCGCGGGGAGGTCGACGTCGACGACGAGGTCATGACCATGGTCCGCTTCGCCAACGGCGCCGTCGGCTCGATCGAGGCCACCCGCAACGCCTACGGCCGCAACAACTTCATCACCTTTGAGATCCACGGCACCGAAGGCAGCATCGCCTTCAACTACGAACGCCGCGACGAACTCCAGGTCTGCTTCGCCTCCGACCAGAACGACCGGCGCGGATTCCGGACCGTCTACACCGGCCCGGCCCACCCATACGGGGATGGCCTCTGGCCCATCCCGGCCCTGGGCATCGGCTACGGCGAGACGAAAATCATCGAAGCACACGACTTCTTCAAAGCCATCGCCGAAGGCGGCAGCGTGAGCCCGAACTTCGCCGACGGTTATCAGACGGCGCTCATCGAGGACGCGATCGTGGCCTCTGCCGAGAAGGGCGCGTGGATCGACGTGCCAACGGTCGCCGATCTCGCCACAACCGCGAAGTAAGGATTGGGGGAAGGGGTGCGGGCCGACCGTCCCCCTCCCGTTACTCCTGGGAACCAGCCCCCTCCCCCATCCTGCGACGCCAACGGCCACCAAACTCTCATTCTGAAGCGGACTGGCAACGGGCCGATTCCCTTAGTCCTGTTGCCGTTAAGGCTGGCCTGTGCAAGCTCACCAAAGACGAAGCCCATCGCTATTCCCAGAAAGAACAGAAATCATGTCTTACCGGACCAATCCGAGCAAACCCTTGGGTGTGGCGGCGATCGGTTACGCGTTCATGGGCAAGGCCCACTCGAACGCCTGGCGGAACGTCGCCAGCTTCTTCGACGTCCCGGCCTTCCAGCAGAAAGTCCTCGTGGGCAGGGACGCCGGACAGGTGGCCGAAGCCGCTGAAAAGTATGGCTGGGCCGAGTCCGCGACGGACTGGCGCGCCGTGATCGCCAGAGACGACATCCACATCGTCGATATCTGCACGCCGGGCTGGATGCATGCCGAAATCGCCATTGCAGCGCTCGAAGCGGGCAAGCACGTCCTTGTCGAAAAACCCCTCGCCAACACAATCGCCGAGGCCGAGGCCATGACGACTGCCGCCGCAGCGGCCCGGGGCCGCGGGGTGCAGTCCATGGTCGGGTTCAACTACCGCCGTGTGCCCGCCCTGGCCATGGCCCGCGAACTGATCGCGGAGGGCCGGCTCGGCATCGTCCGGCACGTCCGGGCAGCGTATCTGCAGGACTGGCTCGCCGATGACAAGGCCCCCATGACCTGGCGGTTGCGGAAGGAAACAGCCGGCTCAGGCGCACTGGGGGACATCGCCTCCCATGCCATCGACCAGGTCCAGCACCTCACCGGTCAAGCTGTGACTGAGGTGACCGGCACGTTGAGGACGTTCGTCGCAGAGCGTCCCGGCCCCAACGGTCCGGAAGAAGTGACCGTCGACGATGCCGCATGGGCCACCCTTGGGATGACAGGTAACATCAGCGCCTCGGTGGAGGCCTCCCGCGTGGCCACAGGGCAGAAGAACAGTCTTCGGATAGAAGTCTATGGCTCACTCGGGTCACTGACATTCGACCTTGAAAACCTCAACGAACTAAACTTCCTCGACGCCACCACCCCGGTGCGGGAACAGGGGTTCCGGCGGATCCTAGTCAACGAGCCCGAACACCCCTACCTTGACGCGTGGTGGCCGCAGGGGCACATCATCGGCTGGGAGCACACCTTCACCCACCAGATCCGCGACTTCCTGGTGGCCATCGACGCCGGCGCCGCTCCGTCGCCATCGTTCGAAGAAGGGCTGCAGGTGCAACGCATACTTGCCGCCGTCGAGAAATCAGCCAACAACAAGAGCACGCTCACCGCCGTTGAACATAAGTCGTATGCCACCGCTGAAGAAGCCTGACATGCCACGCCCCTATCCGCGTTTACCGTCCAGTGGGCCGACCCGCCGTTAGAGGAAGTACCCCGGCTCGCCGCTGGGGCTATAACGGCCTGGAAATCGCCGTCTCCCGGGACCACCCGGACGCCGGACGCTGGGACGAACCCTGCTACGTCGAATCCAAGCTCGCCGTGCTCGGCTTACCTCCGCTGTCCAACGCTCCGCCCGGGAGGGCGGCTGGCAAGACGTTCCACCGAACGACCCGGAACCGACCGGGCACAAAACCCCTTTATTAACCCTTAAAGAAAGGCAGTAAGATGATCCGATCTCTCGATCGCATCAAGCGATCCCGCATCGTAGCGGGCTTGGGAGCCGCGCTCACCGTAACCCTCTTGGCAACCGCATGCACGGGCGGGTCATCAGCACCCAACACCGCGGCGGCCAAACCGGCAGAGCTGCGGATGCTCTACACCACCGATGAAGCCAACAGCGCCGCCGTCGCGTCGCTGGTGCCGCAGTTCAAGGAAAAGTTCGGCATCGATCTGAAGATCGACAACCAGCCGTACGACGCGTTGCAGCAGAAGGTCTTCTCCGAGTTCGCTTCCAGCAGCAGCTACTACGACATCGTCGTCGTCGACACCCCGTGGGCGCCGGCCCTGGTGCAGAACCTTGAACCCCTGAGCCAGTTCATGCAGAACGGGGCCCTGAACCCTGACAGCCCGCAGTCCAACGTGGGCGACTTCATCCCCAAGGTGTTCTACGACACGGCCGTTTACAACGCTGATTCCCCGATCAAACGCTACCCGGACCCCACGGCAAAGCCCGACGCATCCGCGATCAAGAACGCCGGATTCGACGTGTACGGGATGCCGATCCAGTCGAACGTGGCCGTCATGGCCTACCGCAGCGACCTGTTCAACGACCCGGTCCAGAAGGAGAACTTCAAGGCCAAGTACGGCAAGGACCTCACGGTCCCGAAGACCTGGGATGACTATGCCCAGGTGGCAGAGTTCTTCACCCAGCCTGACAAGAAGCTCTACGGCACCACGGTCATGGCGGGCGTCGGCGACTGGGCCACCGATGACTTCAAGACCCTGCTCGCCTCCCAGGGCGGAGACGGGTCACTGGCGGACCAGAACGGCAAGCCCACGTTCAACACACCCGAAGGAACTCAGGCACTGGACTACTACGCCAAGCTCGCGCAAAGCGGACACGTACCCCCGGGCAGCACATCAGCGGACTGGGGTACAACCGCCGAATCGTTCGGCAGCGGCCTGACAGCCATGACGATAAATTACCACGACCTGAAGCTCGGTGACAACGTCAAGGGCGGCACCATCGGCTACGCCCCGGTGCCCAGCGCGAAAGCCGCCGGCCCTCACTTCGGGACCTGGATGCTGAGCGTTAACAAGAATTCCAAGAACAAGGAATGGGCCTACCAGGGGATCAGCTGGCTGACCGCCGCCGAACAGCAAACGACGATGACCGCCGAAGCCCTGCACCCCAGCCGGACCTCCGTCTTTGCCGGCATCAAGAGCGATAACCCCCTCGCACCCTTCTACGACACCCTCGGAAAATCCCTCGCAGAAGGCGTTGGCCGTGCACGGTTGACCAACTACACCGAAGTCAGCCACGAGGTGGCCGTAGCAGTGAACAACGCAGCAACAGGCGCTTCCTCGCCAACGGACGCCCTCAAATCCGCGTCGGAGAAGGTCTCGGCCCTCCTCAAATCGGCCGGCTACTAACCCATCGGACCGCTCAAGGTCGCCCAAGGAGTATCGATAATGAAAGCAACCACCGCACCATCGGATGCGACCTTGACGGTTGACGCTTTCCGCCGCGCGGCCGGCCGTGCCACGGCCGGCCGTGCCACGGCCGGCCCGCACGGCAGGAAGCCGCTGACCTGGAAAAAACGTTCGACCCCGTGGATCTACATGGCCCCGGCTATGTTCGTCCTGCTGCTGATGACGGTGGCCCCGGCCATCTTTATCTTCTACTCGGCCTTCCGCAACGACAAGATCCTCGGTGGCGTGGGCAAATTCGTCGGACTGGACAACTTCATCACGGCGATCACCAACGCCTCTGTCCAGCACGCATTCCTGATCACATTCGGCTTCGTCGCGGTCGCGGTGATCCTGGAGATGATCCTGGGCTTCGCCCTGGCACTCCCGCTCGCGGCCCAGACCCGCGCCAACAAAGTCGGGGCCGCCCTCATGCTGCTGCCGTTCGCCGTCACCCCCGCGGTGGCGGCCATGGTGTTCAAGCAGCTGCTGAACCCCAACTACGGGTGGGTAGGCTACTACCTCGGCGTCTTCGGATTTCCCAAAGGCATCGACCTGCTCGGTGATCCGACATCGGCGTGGATCGTCCTGGTCATTCTCGACATGTGGCAGTGGACCCCGTTCGTCGCCCTGGTCCTGATGGCCGGGCTTCAGTCCCTGCCGGGGGAACCCCGGGAAGCAGCGATGGTCGACGGAGCCACCCCATGGCAGATGTTCCGGCACATCACCTTCCCGGCAATGGTGCCGTTCATTGCCATCGCGGCCGTGCTGCGGACCATCCAGGCCTTCAAGACCTTCGATTCCTTCAAGATCCTGACCGGCGGCGGTCCCGGTGAATCCACCGAAATCATCAACCTGGGCATATTCCGCGTCGGCCTTCAAAGCTTTAACGTCGGTCTCGCCTGCGCCTTGGGCGTGGTCTTCCTGATCATCCTCTCGCTCCTTATCCCCGTCATGCTGCGCATCATCGGCCGCCGGGCAGACCCCGAGGAAATGTAATGACAACGACATCATCAACCAGCCGCGGCGGTGCCGTGGCACGCGTCATCATTGGACGCACCTTTCTGTGGGCATGGCTCCTGGTCGGCCTTGTGCCGCTGCTGTTCATGTTCATCACGTCCATCAAACCGGCCGGGATCGCCAACCAGATCCCTCCGGCTTGGATCTTCCAGCCGACCCTGGATAACTACGCCTCCGTGCTCTCAGCCGGCGGCGGCAAATCCGAAAGCTTCGGTCAGCTGCTCACCAACAGTGCAATCGTCAGTCTCGGTGCCACCGCGCTGGCCATCGTCGTGGGGGTCCCGGCCGCGTATGCCCTGACCATGAGGGATTTCCGGGCCCGCAAGGGGCTCTCATCCTGGATCCTGTCGACCTACATGTTCCCGCCCATCGTCGCCGTCATCCCGGTCTTCGTCTTCGCCGGCAAGCTCGGGCTCATGGACACGTACCCGGCCCTGATCATCCCGTACGCTGCCTTCAACCTGCCCATCGTGGTGTGGATCCTGCGCAGCTCGATCCTGCAGCTGCCCTATGAGATCCAGGAAGCAGCCATGGTCGACGGCGCCTCAACATGGGAGGTCCTCCGCCGGATCATCTGGCCCCTGCTCGTGCCGTCCGTCGCCACGGCCGCCGTACTGACCATCGTCCTGTCCTGGAACGAATTCCTGTTCGCCCTGTCCCTGACCCGCAGCGGAGCCAAGACCGCTCCCGTGGGCCTGCAGCAGTTCACCGGTATGTACGGCACGGACTGGGGCAACATCACCTCCGCCGCGACCCTGATCGTCGCGCCCATCCTGGTGCTCATGGTCGTGCTGCGCCGACAGATGGTCGCCGGCCTCACCTTCGGTGCAGTCAAGTAAATGAGTATTGGAGAAGAAAAAATGAAAGCAGTCATCCTCCCCGGTGACAAAAGAGTCACCGTCGTGGAACGGGACGTCCCGGAGCCGGGACCGCATGAGGTGCTGGTGCGGACCCGCGCATCCGCGATCTGCCGCAGCGACATGAGCATCTACTACGGCACCCCGATCGTCGGCAACGAAGGTGCCGGCCACGGCTCGGTGATACCCGGGCACGAGGCAGCCGGCGAAGTCGTCAAGGTCGGAAACGCCGTGACCCACGTCAAAGAAGGCGACCGCGTCGCCGGCTACCTCGCCGTGGGCTGCGGCTTCTGCGAGTACTGCCTCAGCGGCTACATGATGCTGTGCAACCAGTGGAAATGCTTCGGTTTCGACGTCCACGGCGGTGACGCCGACTACTTCGTGCTGCCCGAGCGCAACTGTCTTCAGCTCCCTGACGAACTCAGCTTCCGCGCCGGTGCGGTGATGACAGACATGGTCGGCAGCCAGTACCACGTGCAGAAGCAGCTCGGCGTGGCGGGCGGAAAAACCGTCGCCGTCTTCGGCATGGGACCAATGGGATCCGCCGCGGTACTCATCGGCAAGGCCTTCGGCGCCCGCGTCATCGCCGTCGACGTCATCGACCACCGGCTCGAACAGGCCAGCTCGCTCGGCGCGGACGCCGTCATCAACAGCACGACAGCCGACGCCGTCCAGCAGATCCGGGACCTCACCCAGGGCCGCGGAGCGGACGTCTGCATCGATTGTTCCGGCAACCCCGCCGGGCAGAACTCTGCCCTGGATGCAGCCGCCAAGCTAGGCGCCGTCGCCTTTGTCGGTGAGTCGCGGGCCACGCAGATCAACCCCAGCGACCAGATACTCAGAAAACTGCTCACCGTCGTTGGAGGCTGGTACTTCCCTATCAGCGACTGGGAAGAAATCGTCCGCCTCGTCATCGACCAGAAAATTCCCGTCGAAAAGCTCATCAGCCACGACTTTTCCATCGATCAGGCCGAGGAAGCCTTCCGCGCCTTCGACCAGCGCGAAACCGAAAAAGCCGTCTTCGTCTGGTAAACCCCGTCAGACCCTCCCAAGGAGAGAATCCATGTTCAGATATGCCGCCGAGCTCGTCCCCTACCACGACCACGGCTTCGAAGACTCGATCCGCGACCTTGCCGACATCGGCTTCAAGGAAGTCAACCTCTGGTCCTCCGCCGCGCCGCTTGCCCACCACGTCAACCCGGTAGATGATCCCGGCAAAATCCTTGGAGTGCTGGACAAATACGGGGTCAAGCCCTGCGGCCTCACCGTCTACGGAAAGACCCAGGACGAAATCCTTGAACGCGTCGATTTCGCCGCAGACCTCGGAATCGACACCCTCATCTTCGACTGCGAAGCCAACTACCCCGACTTCGTCTCCACCTTCCTGCCACCCATCGTCGAAGCAGGAGCGCGCCGCGGAGTCCGGATCGCGGTCGAAAACCATCTCACCGTCCCTTTCGCCGCCGATTTCGAATCCGGTGCCAACGAAGACCGGCGCTGGGACGAAGGCGTTGACACCCTCGCACAGATGAAACGGCTCATCCGCGACATCGACGACCCCTACCTCGGCGTCTGCATCGCTCCCCCGCACCTATGGGTGATGCAGGACACCATCAGCGAAGCGATCACGTTCCTCGCCGAACGCAAGCGGCTCTTCTACTACTACATCTGGGACATCGACCGCGCCTACCGCCACGGCACAGACGGCCTGAACTTCGGTCCCGCCGACCAGCAACTCCCCCGCCCCGACGGAACACTTGACCATTCCGTAATGCTGGGAACGCTGCGCAGGGTCGGGTACGAAGGCGTCGCCAGCCTCAAATGCCACGGAACGCAGGGATGGAGCTTCGAAAAAATCGGTGAACACCTTCGCGCGTCCGACGCCTATGTCAGGGACTGCATGAAAAAAGCCCAAGCCCTCTGAGCACCCCGGGATCCCCCACACGGTCCGGGGTCTGCAGCGGCAATGCCCGGTACCGTCCCGGCCGTACCCCGACCTGCAGTCCCGGACCTCAAGAAGGGATCCGAAAGGCAGCAAGCGCTGCCAAGTCGAACTGACAACCGTTGAGTCGGACAGGCCGCCCGAAACCGGCGGCCCGTCCCAAGCCGGACAATCCGGTAAAGCGAAGGAGAAAAAGAATGCCCCGCCCCTATACCCTGTTCACCGGCCAGTGGGCCGACCTCCCCTTCGAGGAAGTCGCCCGCCTGGCCTCCGGCTGGGGCTATGACGGCCTCGAAATCGCCGTCTCCGGGGACCACCTGGACGCCTGGCGCTGTGACGAACCCGGCTACGTCGAATCCAAGCTCGCCGTCCTGGACAAATACAACCTCAAAGTCTGGGCCATCTCCAACCACCTCAAGGGCCAGGCCGTGTGTGATGACCCCATCGACTTCCGCCACGAAGCGATCGTGGGCGCGAAAGTCTGGGGCGACGGAGATCCCGAGGGCGTCCGCACCCGCGCCGCCGAGGAGATGAAACACACCGCCCGGCTCGCCAAGGCACTCGGCGTGGACACCGTCGTCGGATTCACAGGCTCCTCGATCTGGCAGTACGTGGCCATGTTCCCGCCCGTCCCCGCCGCCGTGATCGAGGCCGGCTACCAGGACTTCGCCGACCGCTGGAACCCCATCCTGGACGTCTTCGACGAATGCGGCGTCCGGNGCCTGAACTGGGACCCCTCCCACTTCATGTGGCAGGGCATCGACCCCGTCTCGTTCATCTGGGACTTCAAGGACCGGATCTACCACGTCGACTGCAAGGACACGAAGCTCCGCCCCACCGGCCGGAACACCGTCATGGGCTCCCACCTGCCGTGGGGCGACCCTCGCCGGGGCTGGGACTTCGTCTCCGCTGGCCGCGGCGACGTGCCCTGGGAATCGTCCTTCCGCGCCCTGACCGCCATCGGCTACAACGGCCCCATCTCCGTCGAATGGGAAGACGCCGGCATGGACCGGCTCCACGGCGCACCGGAAGCCCTCGCCGCGCTGAAGAAGTTCGACTTCCCGGCATCGAACACCTCCTTCGACGCCGCCTTCAAGCAGTAGCTCACCGGGCCGGCACGCGCTGTGACCAATACGGCGGGGCGAAGGCGACAGCAGAAACCAGAAAGGACTCCACAGATGGATCCAGAAGAAGCACCGCTGCGCATCGGCATCCTGGGAGCGTCCCGCGTCAGTCCGACATCCATCATTGAACCTGCCAGGCTGACAGGTGCGCGGCTGGTGGCCGTCGCAGCCCGCGACCGGGACCGGGCAAAGGACTTTGCCGACCAGCACGGCGTCGAACGGGTGCTCGGATCCTACGAAGAGCTTGTCAATGACCCGGAGGTCGAAGCGGTCTACAACCCGCTGGCCAATTCGCTGCACGCACGATGGAACCTGGCGGCCATCGCCGCGGGAAAACATGTCCTGTCAGAGAAACCGTTCGCCTCAAACGCAGCAGAAGCCAGAGAAGTGCGGGACGCGGGCAAGCGCGCGGCCGTCAGGGTCGTCGACGGCTTCCACTATCTTTACCACCCTGTCACGAAGAGACTCCACGAACTGGTCGCCTCCGGGGAACTCGGCGAACTCCAGCGTGTCGAAACCATGGTGATGATTCCTCCCCCGCCACCCGAAGACCCACGGTGGTCGCTGCCACTTGCGGGCGGTGCACTCATGGACCTGGGCTGCTACAGCCTCCATGCCATCCGGGCCATGGCCCCCCTGGCAGGGGGGAATCCCACCCTCATCAACGCCCGGGGAGCCGAACGAACCGGCTTGCCCGGAGTGGACGAATGGGTTGACGCTGACCTGGTCTATCCCTCCGGAATCACCGCAACGGCACGATGCAATATGAACGGGACCCGAGCCGAAATGACCTACCGCGCCATCGGCAGCAAGGGACAAGCCACCGTGACAAATTTCATCCTCCCTCATACCGATGACAGCCTCGAGGTGAAAACGACTGACGGCCGACGGATCGAGCACCTGGGCACAAGATCCTCATACACCTATCAGCTGGACGCTTTCACCGCACTGATCCGGCACGGAGTCCCCATGCCCACAGACAGCGACGACGCCGTCCAAACCATGGAACTAATCGACCAATGCTACAAAGCCATCGGACAGGAACCCCGCGCCGGCACCCGAAACGAGGCAGACACCCACGAACGCTAAGGGGAATCCTTATCGGTCCGCAACGATCACGCAATTGACGTCGTAAGCGGGAGCCCGGAATGACGAGCGCTTACGTCGTCATTAATCGGGATCGAACGGCTCGTCGGTGCCGCTCACCTCGGGTACCCACGCCGAACGCGGCTGCGCGTTCGTACATGGCGGGCGCAAGGATGAAAAGATGCCGATCCTGGACGCGCTCCTCCAGCACTTCCGGAACCGCGGTTTATGATACGCGCGGCGCCCGTGCGCCAACCAGTCGTGATGGCAAGCCGCCAATGCTGGAGGAAGTCTCCCTCGCCCCAGGGCTCGCCGGTACGCGTGATTAGGTAAACTGACACTGTCGCTGAAGGCGACCCAGTCCAACCAGATCAACACCGAATTCGTCTACCGCGGCGGCACCATTGAGCCGACAAACCGCATCACCCTGCCGGCCTCGACGAAAGAAGGCCGCACACCGGCCGCCGTTGATGACCGCGTGAAAAACAATCCACAGGATGATCGCAGGCGAGGCCAGGACGCTCTGGGACGGCATGCTCGACGCGAGCAGATCCTGACCACGTCACGGAGGTCCACGGGAAGGCGACTGCAAAGTAGAGAAGTTTTTCACAGCCCGGACCGGTCATGTCGCCCGCTCGGTGAACGACAATGAAGAAGTAACTAAGACCCGAGCCACCGAGTTTTCAGTGGAAGGAGCCGCCGGCCACAGCACCGGCCAACAAAAAAGGCCCCCCGACGGGGCCCACAAGTGAACAAATTTGTGCACACTCAGAGGTCACAAGCCTCTGAACATGGAAAACACGTGCCCGAGGTGGGACTCGAACCGGACTCCAACCACCGCAAACACTGGGAACCCGCGGAAACATGCGGAATCCGGCCCGATCCGACCTATGTACGACCCAGTCCGAGGCCCAGGGTGTGCACAATGTGCACACCCCCTTTTTTGCCTTGCGGCAGGAAATCCCAGCGCGCCGGAAGTGGGCAGCGGCATACGATACTGGCGCCGAAGCAACACGACACGAGTCACCAGTCCGGATTCGGCTGGGTGGCATTGCCACCCGCGCCCTCGCCGGCGGCCACACGGTTCAGATTCTCGGACAAGACGCGACCAAAGCGCGGGAGCTTGCCACCGAGCTTGGCACCGGCGTCACCTTCGGCACGACGGACGATGCCCCCCGTTACCTTTTTAGTAGCCCCTTAACGAGTAAGAATTGGGGTTGTTGGCCTGTCGGTCTCGGCATGATTAAGTCCCCCAGTCATCAATGATCCGG
>NZ_JAMXBJ010000020.1 GCF_023913755.1 Pseudarthrobacter cellobiosi | reverse complement strand
ATGAACTCCCACTGGGCATCGGACAACAAGGCATAACGCGAACTCACCGCTCAATTTTGCCAAAAAGCCACCCCAAAGCATTAGGAGACACGCCCTAGCTGGAGCTGCTGGCCCTGTCGGGCATACTCGTCCAGAAGCAAGAAGGCTCGTCCGATCTTGTTCAGTCGGAGTTCCAGACTCCAGTGATCGATTTCGTTTATGGAGTTTGCGTAGGGACGGATGGCTTCGTGGTCCCTATCGGTCTCATCTTCTCCTTCCGTTGGCCACTCGGCGTCAGGAGTCATGAGATCTGTCCAATGTACCGACTCCCAGTCCGTGTCGGCCCCATATTCTTCTTCCGAGTCGCACTCGACATCTGGATTCATTACGAGATCCGCCCATCCGAACAATGCGGGAAGGGCCGTCTCGTAGGGCTCGCTACCAAGAGCAACACCCCATTTGCCGAGCGGGTGTTTCGTTCCGTCTTCGGCGATAGCGGTGATTTCAAGATTGCCTTTTCCCCAAGTCTTGTTTACCCATTCATCAGCCTCCAAGATAAGACGCTGGCCTTGGGCAATTCTTTGCATCCACGGCAGGAGAAGCCTAAGTTCGCGAAGACGTAGATCATAGGTGGTACCCATTGACAGCCGGGTCAAGGTGGGGAGCGCAGACTTGGCGAGCAAATCGTCGTCCCCGAGGTGTAGCCGCCACCCGCCGGACCCCGTCTCTTCGAGCGTGTGGGGTGAGGCCTCCCGAAAGTACAGTGTGTCGCTGCTTTCATGCCATACGACGATGGCAACCGGAAGTGAATGGTTTTGCCAGTACGTGACGTGTTTCTTTTCCGGGTAAAAATTCCAGCCCCCAGTGGCGGAGGGCCTTAGCCAGCTATCGCCGGACTTGATTTGCAGCGCGAAGAGACGCCCCTTTACGTTCCCGCTTTCGACAGTTTCCACATGGGCATCGATGCCGTAGTCCTCGAGCGGCTGTTCGCGAAAGAGCCACTTGGCAGTCTCTTGGAAGAAAAGCTGTGTCTTCGTTACTCCGACTGCCGCCGTTGTTGCAGTCGCCTGGCGGCTGGGCCACTGATCATCGCTACTCAAGTGTTTATCCATTCCACAAGGGGCCACCGGGCGGTTGCCTCCAATTCGATTTGCCCAATCGTCGCATGATCAGACAAAGTGGGCCGTGCTGCTCGACTACCTCTTCCTGCCCATGGTCACCTGGCTCATCGGCGGCTCCTACCTGAGCGCCCAGTTCCCCGGCATCCCCATCGGCGTCTGGATTGTGGGCTTCATCGTCATCACCACGCTGCTGAACGTCCTGGGCATCAAGGTGGCGGACAAGGCCAACTACGTGCTGATGGCGTTCCAGCTGCTGGTTCTCGTGTTCTTCGTGGCGCTGGCCATCGGCAACGTGGTGTCCGCCAACGGCGCCGGGGGATTGGCCCGCGGGCAGCCGTTCTTCAACGACACCGCCAGCTTCACCACCATCTCCGCCGGCGCAGTCTCGCCGCGTACTCGTTCCTGGGATTCGACGCCGTCACCACCCTCACCGAGGAAACCATCAACCCGCGCCGGACCGTGCCGCTCGCCATCATGCTCGTGGCCCTGATCGGCGGCGGCATCTTAGTGGCGGTGTCCTACGTGACCCAGCTGGTTCACCCCGGCGGCGTGTTCGTGGACGCGGCCTCCGCGGCCAGTTCCATCGCCCTGCAGATCGGCGGGCAGCTGTTCGGCGCAGTGTTCCTGGCCGGCCTGGTGGTGGCGCAGTTCGCCTCCGGCCTCGGCGCGCATGCCAGCACCTCACAGCTGATGTGTGTGATGGGCCGCGACCGGTCCTACCCAAGGCCGTTGTCGGCCGGTCAGTGAGAATTCCACACTCCTGTGGTGAACCTGGTGGGCATCGGCCTCATCGGCTGGTCGCGATCTTCCTGAACGTGGCCCCTCGACGTCGTTCATCAACTTTGGTGCCTTTACCGCCTTTACACTGGAGAACGCCTCGGTGGTGTTCCGCTACGTTGCGCTCGCTCACTTTGGTTGCGGAGGTGGCGGTTCCGTCAGCGTTCGACGACGGCGTGCGGCTATACGTAGATCTTCCGGATCGGTGCGCTTCGATGGGATAAGAACCGGTTGATGTCGTGGCGGATCTCTGATCACTTGCGGGTTTGCCTCATGCTCGGGGAGCAAGGACCGCTTATTGTCGCCCCTAGACGGTAAGGTCAGTAAAAATGCGTCATTGATACGAGTAACAGGGGGCCCAGGTTGGACATAACACCTTCATCAAGAATTTTGAGGATGCTTGGTGAGATCGAGTTCGCGGAGTGGCAATGTATAGCGGAATTGATTGATAACTCCCTTGATGATTTCTCCGAGATTCGTAGATCTGGACAGTTGTGGCCCGGTGGCTTCAAGGTAGTCGTCACACTGCCGAGCCCCAAAGGGAACATTCGCGACGCTCAAGTCGTGGTGTCAGACACAGGACGAGGAATGTCGAGAGAGTTCCTGGAACAGTCAGTACGCGCAGGTTGGTCAAGTAATGACCGGTTCGACAAGCTTGGCCTGTTCGGAATGGGCTTCAACGTAAGCACGGCTCGACTTGGAACAAGAACGACGGTGTTGACGACTCAGGCCGGGGATTCAACCTGGACGGGAGTCGAGATAGATTTCGATGTCCTCAAAGACGACTTTGAGGCTAAGGATCTTTTTGAGCCGAAGGGCGATATTAGCGACCACGGTTCCACTGTTACGATTAGCAACCTCAAAAGACAGCAAGCAGAGTGGCTGCAGCGTAGCGCATCACAGCTTCGAGACATACTCGGCCGCGTCTACAGCTGGGTGCTGACCAATACGCCCACCGAGATTTGGGTGGGAGGGGTTAAAGTACAACCGCGCAGGCCCTGCATCTGGGATCCTTCACGCGCTGTTACCTTCGGGAGTGGCCAGAACGCCGAGAAGATACCGGCTGTTATAGAAATCGACGAGTCCTATGAACCCGCATCGGCGTGCATGGCGTGCGGGCACTGGCAAGACAGGTACAACCAGACATGTGAAAACTGCACATCCGAAAGCCTCCAAGTCCGGGAGCGACGAATTCATGGATGGGTAGGAATACAGCGGCATCTTGATAAACGTGACTTCGGGATCGATTTCTTACGCAATGGCCGAAAAATACTGCAGGCGGATAAGCGTGTTTTTGACTGGGTCAATCCTCATGATCCAGTCTCTGGTATAGAAACTGAATATCCCGTCGATATGGTTCATCAAGGGGGCCGTATCGTCGGTGAGATACATCTTGACCACGTGCCCGTAACGTATTCTAAGAGCTCATTTGAATACGCAGACAGGGGCTGGCGGGCCGCCATGGACTTTCTCCGCGGCCCTGGTCCTATACTTCCCAAGTCGGCAGAACGCCTCGGCTTTTCTCAGAACCGAAGCCCCATCGCACGGTTGGTGCAAGGGTATCGTCGGACTGAACCGGGCTACAGGAATCTCATTCCCGGCGACGGAAATCGACCGATTCACGAGTTGACCAGGGAGTGGGCGTTGAACTTCTGGTCCGGCGAATCGGCATATCAGTCTGACGAGAAATGGTGGGAGGCAGTCGTCAGCCACGAGGAAAGGCGCCAAGCCGCGCGGGTGGAAGCTGCGGTGGCTGGCGATGAGGGACCCGATGACTTCGCTGTTCGCGAGGCGCTGGCTTTCGAACCACCAATGAATAACAGCGGGGCGTCAAATCAGAAGGCTACGGGGAATGCGGTCGAGTCAGTCTTACAGCGTTCCATCCTTGAGGAAACAGTTCAGGAACGACTTAATCGACTGGCAGACGACAGCAGATCAGTTCCCGATCTCTGCCGCAGTTTTGGCTTGCCAGACCTGGGATCGCTCAGGCTAGACACTAGAATTTCGGTGGATTCACCGCTTCTCGACGACAGTGGCAACCCCACGCCTATTTGGATGAAGGTTGGGGCGGGGGGCACTGTCGCCGTATTTATTGATGCAAAGCACGAGTTATTTGGACGGTTTGGAGCGACTTTCGAGGACGCCCTGCTTATTGAATTAGCTCCGCTACTGAAGGTTAGATCGACCAGCTCGCTTAGCCATTCTCAAATAGTGGCCAGCCTGCGAAGCCTATGCTTGCAGCAAAGTGCGATAGATTTTTCAACATTGAAAAACCAAGCAAACGATTTGTTAGCTGATGTCAGGACCCGAATGGTGGACTTCATAGGCGACGATCCGCAGCGGGCCATACAATACCTGACACCTGATGAGCGAACTGTTATCGAAAGTGGAGCGATCAGTCATGCCGGGCAAGGTAGAAGGGACATATGGGCAGAAGGTGACTTCTTGCTATATGCACCACCGATGTACTTAACGACGCTTCTGGAGTCGTGGCCAGAGGCTTTCATGGACGGGAAAGTGTTCCAGGGACCTTTCGAAAACTTGTTGAGTGCAGCAAGCCGCCGTCTTAGCGTCGCCAAGGTTGTTGGCTATCTGAACGATCTAGCGTTTGTCGCCAGTGCTCAGGCTAAGCCAAATGTGGCACAACTCCAGCGCGCTAGGTGGAGTGCCAGTCTCCTGACGGCAGAGCTCGCAGAGTGACTGCCGGCTTCGTCAGCGCTGGAAATCTTCTGGAGCGCGGGCCGCAGGGCCTCGTTCGCTCGGTGGAACGCGTGCTGTGGCATTTGGGGTTCTCCGATGTCCGAGTCATCGACGGGGCTAACGACGGAGGGGCAGACATCCTCGGTATACGGAATCGCCAGCAATGGGTGGTCCAATGCAAGTGGTCAAGCCGTGGTCCAGTTGACCGATCAGGGGTCGACGACATCGAACGAGCTCGAACAGAATACGGAGCCGACCGTGCGGTACTTGCGACAAACACGTTTCTCAATCGTCCGGCCGTTTCCAGGATCGAGGCGCTTCGGTCGGTGGGAATAGACATGACCATCTGGTCAGGCCAAACGCTTTCCGCTATTGGTCAGGAGATGCCCGAGCGATTTCCAACGAAATTGGTCCTTCGAGACTACCAAGATTCGGCTGTTCGAGCGGTTGAGCGGGACCTCAACCTGCGTCAGCGCGCGCTTTTGATATTGGCGACCGGACTAGGGAAGACGGTTGTTGGGGGAGAAGTTATTGGACGCTATTTACAGCGCTTCCCCCAATCCCAGGTTCTCATCGTTGCCCACATGAAGGAGCTAGTCGATCAGCTAGAAAAAGCGATGTGGCGTCACTTGAACAAGCAGGTGATGACTCAGGCCATCCACAGTGATAGCTTAGCGCGCTCCGTCGAAGGCGTCACAGTTGCCACAGTGGATGCCGCGTTGAGACTGGTCAAAGGCGGCTATTCCCCTGATTTGGTAATGGTCGATGAAACTCACCACGTCGGAGAACAGGGTATGTTTTCCCAGCTCTTGGATGAGTTAGTGGATTCTCAACAATTTGGCGTCACCGCCACTCCCTGGCGTGGTGACAAATTCGACATCACCCAGCGATTTGGGGCACCTTCATATAGCCTTGGTATAGCGGAGGGAATGAAACGGGGCTTCCTAGCGTCAGTTGACTACAGGATCTTCGTAGATGACCTTGACTGGGATTTTGTCCGAGCTCTTAGCCAGAAAAGCTACTCGATCAAGGATCTTAATCGTTCGCTCTTCTTGCCACAGAGAGATGAGCAGATCATTGATGAACTCCGTTCTGCTTGGCAAAACACTCGCGAACCTAGATGTATCGTTTTCTGTCAAACAATTGAGCATGCAGAAAGAATGGCCGTTCTATTGCGCGCAGCCGATCCCTCCTGGGCCAGGGCTACATACTTGCATGGCGAGCTATCCCGTCAAAAACGACAAATTGTGTTGAATGCATTCCGGATTGGTCGGATTCCGATAATCACCTGTGTAGACGTTTTTAATGAGGGTGTTGATGTTCCTGATGTGAACCTGATTGCTTTTTTGCGGGTAACGCATAGTCGCCGAATTTTTGTCCAGCAACTTGGGCGTGGGCTTCGTCTGCGCGAAGGGAAAGAAAGCCTATTAGTGCTCGACTTTGTCACTGACATCAGAAGAATAGCTGCAACGCTGGATCTTAGTCGTTCGCTCGCCGAAACATCTGCAGAAACCGTTAAGCTGCCGGAAGGAATTAGCGTACGATTTAGCGATGAGACGGCAGGGAGCTTGATGGATTATTGGATTCAGGATGCAGCCAGCCTTGAGACGTCATCCGACGAAGTAAGGCTTAACTTTCCGCTTCCAGTGGGACTGGACTGACGATGGCTCTGCTTCCTTCCAGCGTAGAGAACGAAATCGTCCGACAGCTGTTCTCTGAAGCTGAGGCTGTTGGCTGGCAGTTGCTTCCGGTTACAGCCAGGACTGCGCAGTACAAACGATGGATGGATTCGCCAGAGGTTGGTGCGAAGTTACAGGAATTCATGACCGCGGCCCAAGCCAGAGTGTGGATCAAGGACGGGCCGATGAAAGAGTTCTCACGCGCGGTCCACGGTTTTGGTAAGTATGCCGCGTTGATCAGCAGTCCCGCGCCCAGCGTGGAGGAGCTGGTCAAGGAAGCGCTGGGGCCTGAGTGGAGTGTCCTCCATGGGTCGCTTCGTTCTAAACCAATGCGGGTTTCAGTTGCTGACGGTCAAGAGAGCGCCGTCTTCGCGTGGGGTCCTCCCACTGACCTCAAGCATCTTGTGTGGGCGGGACTAGTTTCGGTGTCTCGCGGTGACACTCGACGCTGGATTCTGTGTTCAATTACTGCGTTTGTCGCTCCGATGTCGGCAGATGCGGTGGTAGCTGCAGAGAGCATAGCGAAACGGTGTGGCTTTGACTTTGTGACAGCCACGGCGAGGGGGCGGGCGGAGTCGGCGGACTCCAACGTTCTTTTCTAAAGCCCAAAAAGTGTAGATTGGAGGGTCGCGAGTTGAGTTCCCGTAGGAGCACAATTTTTTGCCGCAGGCTGATAGGTAGCGCCTCTGACGGCTGCATCCAACCTGCCAGAAAGAGTTAGGTACGCATCATTGCGATCAATTGAGTTATTTGCGGGAGCTGGAGGGCTTGCACTCGGCTGTGAGAGGGCAGGGTTCAGGCCAGAGCTGGTTGTCGAATGGGACAAGTGGGCATGCGACACCATCAGGGAGAACAAAGCCGCTGGTCACCCCTTAGTAAGCACCTGGGCAGTGCATCAGGGCGACGTACGCGAAGTCGACTGGAATGCATATGCAAATGACATCGCTTTGATCTCGGGGGGACCGCCTTGTCAGCCATTCTCTCTGGGAGGCAAATCTCGTGCCTTCGACGACACACGCAACATGTTCCCTGCCGCCCTGGCCGCAATCGAGGCAGTGAGACCCAAGGCCTTCTTGATAGAGAACGTGCGCGGGCTTGCCAGGAAGTCGTTTGCTGATTATTTGGAGTACCTCACCCTTCGCCTCACGTATATGCAGAATCCGGCAGGTTCTGACTGGTCTTCCGACTTGGCTACTATGACGCAGTGGAAAAAGTTCGGATTAACGGAGGAATACGGTGTCGTCAGAGCGCTTGTCAACGCGGCGAACTATGGCATTCCGCAGCAGCGCCACCGGATCTTTTTCGTGGGATTCCGGAACGATCAAGAACTGAACTGGGTATTTCCTGAACCGACTCATACCCTTGATGCCTTGCTCGTGGACCAGTGGGTTACCGGGCAGTATTGGGACCGGCACGAGGTTGCCCGCAATTCGGTACCCGACATGCCATCGCGCTTTCGACGACGCGTGGACGCGCTGCGAGTGACGGGTGCGACCAAGGGGACGTTGCCCTGGCGAACCGTTCGAGACGCTTTGGTTGGTTTGCCAGAGGCTGGCGATTCACCTCTCCAGGGTTATAAGAACCACGTGGCACAGAAGGGTGCAAGGTCCTATCCCGGCCACACGGGCAGTGAACTTGACCTACCGGCCAAGGCGCTGAAAGCTGGCAGCCATGGCGTGCCCGGTGGGGAAAACATGATGCGAACCGGTGACAATGTTGTTCGGTACTTTACTGTGCGAGAAAGCGCCCGTCTCCAGACTTTCCCAGACGATTACGAGTTGCACGGATCATGGGGTGAAGCAATGAGACAGCTTGGCAATGCTGTTCCAGTTGAGTTGGCGCGGAAAATAGCTGAAAGTGTGTACTCCCATCTTTCGATGAATCGAGATAGGGTTTCGGAAGGGAACGAAAAGGTCCTGGTTTAGAAACGCATAGTCTGTGGGGGCCATTGAACACTCGTGTGAAGCTGACCAAGCGGTCAGATGAAGTAGATATTAGCTCGCTTTTTGGAAACGATTCGATTTTCTCGATTCCCTTTTTCCAGCGCCCCTACAAATGGTCACCTGCTCGGACTTCACAACTAAATTTGGATATTCTGGATTTAGTAGACGGAAAGAATGATGTGCACTTCTTGGGAGCCATCATTATTCACGGGCTACCTAATGACCCGGCGGAGCCCCAGGCGTATGAGGTAATTGATGGTCAGCAGAGGCTGACAACGCTGTACCTATACATGGCTGCGGCTATTAGGACTTTGATTGATGCTGGCCAGACGGAGGAGGCGAGTAACCTCTTCCGTAAGTATATGGTGACCAGCATTCAAAGTGAGGGGCGTTCCAACCTGACCCTTCATTCTTGCCGGGAAGATCAGGGCGACCTCAACTTAGTCATCCGCGATCTACTAGGCGCAAAGGGTTTCGGTGAGTCCCTTATCGGATTTTCTTTTCTTGAGCTGCCTCATGATCATCCACGGCGTGGCCGTATCCACAAGAATTATGCAGCGGCGAAGAGATTCATGCGCACACAGTTCACGGCGGAGGGGCTGGGGAGAGTGCGTTCTATATACTCATGTCTCTTGCAGCGCATTAGTGTCGTCTTGATAGATGTTCACGATCCAACAAATGGGCCAAAAATCTTTGATAGTCTCAACTCTCGCCAGGAACCCATGACCATTGGTGACCTCGTGCGAAATGATGTTTTTGCGAGGGTTGCCGCGATTGACCCGGAAGAAGCATTCCGGATTGATGAGGACTGCTGGCAGCCCTTCTATCTCAAGTTTAGGCACAATGATCGCGACTATTTCGACTCATATTTTTTTCCATTTGGTTTGATACATGATCCTAACCTCCGGAAGTCGGAGGTTTACGGGGCATTGAAGAAAAGTTGGGAAGGCCTGTCGCCCCAACAAGTGATCGACCGGCTTGCCAAATATCAGAACCCTTTCCTGGACCACGTCTTTGGCACAAGCTTCTGCGATCATTCACCAAGCGTCGAGCGTGGCTTTAAGCGGCTCCATGCTGCTGGCGCTCCTAGTTCTGTTCTCCCATTTTTGATGCGCTTGAGTCACGCAATCCTGGAAAATGAGTTGGAAGATCATGCGGCCGTCGGCATCCTGGAAACTCTCGACTCGTTCTTGACGCGACGGGCGCTGTGCGGGCATGAACCAACTGGCCTTCATGCAGTATTCAAAAGACTATGGGAGGATATGGGTCCCACAAAAACTTCGGAAGCTCTTATTCGCGTCGTATCCGCACATAGAACTGTCGTTTGGCCTTCGGATAGTCAGGTTGAGGAGGCAGTCCTAACTCGCCCGGTAGCTGCATCCTCGATTGCGGCGTACGTCCTGGGAGAACTCGACTCCATGCTGACAAGATCCGATGAAAACACAGAGGCAGTCGTTGAGCTGGTGTGGCCTGGAAGCTACGGAGGTGACTGGGCGGGATTTGAGAAGGTAGATTCCGGAGAAGCATGGCTAATTGGAAATGCTCTTCCGCTTTCGCCGACACAGCAGGTCCCTTCGGGAGATGTTGGATACTCCACGAAGCGACTCATTTATCGGACCGAATCGGTGTTCGCCACAACTCGAGAAGTGGCGAGTGAAGTCATCGATTGGGATAGGGAAGTCATCAGGGAAAGGTCCGCGTCTTATGCGTCAGCCTGTGTCCGCAGGTGGCCTCATAGTGGTGAATAACAGAGTGCATGGTCACACGAGACTTGGAGACTCGGCCACTGCGTGTTAGCTCCAGCTACCTACGACCAGTCTATGGTGGAGCCAGAACCATGATGTCTGAACGGGACCGATTCTCGCGCTGCGATTGTCGAGAACATTTCTAGTTGCTCTTATGATCCATCTAGTGCTTGCCCTGCAGAGCTTGGACATCGACCTTCCTCTAGATGCGCGGCGCCGTCACTCACCCTAAACTTGATCTATGGCAGATTTCATGACGCCTGGGCAGCGGAGCAGCCAGATGGCCAAAGTCCGATCAAAGAATTCCAAGATCGAGCTCCTCGTTCGACGTGAGCTCCACCGAGCAGGCTATCGTTACAGACTCCATGACCCTAAACTTCCTGGAAGGCCGGATCTGGTATTTGCCAGTCGCCGATGCGTAATTTTCATTAACGGGTGTTTCTGGCATGCTCATGATTGTTCCCTGGGAAACCGCGTACCGAAGTCAAATACGGAGTTTTGGTCTCAGAAAAGACTGCGGAATCGGGAGCGGGACGCTGCACAGCGAAAACAACTTTCACTGCTCGGTTGGCAGGCGTTAGACGTTTGGGAATGCGAGCTGAAAGCAGCCCCGGAGCTAACTTTCAATACCGTGCAAACGTTCCTAGCTGAGGCCTACCGACGCCATCGAGTTGAATGGTGAGGAGCAAGAGTTTCGTCCTCATTTGCCGCAGCCAAAATATTTCTGCCCAAAATCATGGAGCAGGGTTCAGCGCCGCCAATGCAGAGACTGGGTCCTGGCCGCTTTCAAGAGCGTTTATGTATGTTTCCAGGATTACCATCCGGCGAACGAGAGCCTTACCGTCATTCGTAGACTGAACAAGCCGATTGTATTCCTTGAAAGCGAGATTTCCGGGCTCAAAATCCACCGCTTCTTCGTCGACTGGCGTGGTTCGTCTCGCTATTTCGAAGTGACTGAGGTCCTTGGCCTCAGCAGGCTGTCTTGACGCCCGCCCTCGCTTCCGGAATAACAAGTAGTAAACCACGACCGTTCCCACGCTGGTCAAGAGCTTATCCTTTTCAGAAAAGCTTCTTGAGAGTAGGTCCAGAACCTGATTCACACTTCGCTCATAGACCGCAATGTCACCAGTTGAGGCTTCACCGTTCTTCGACCTGACAAACAGGCTGTCAAGTCGTGCTCGCTTTGTGTCAATGAGCCGACTATCGACGGTGTATTGCTCTTCAATGGAAAGGAACTTGGTCGCTAAGTCTTGATGGCGAAAGCGCTTGTCAGCAAAGGGCAGGCACTTCGTGAATAGGTCGTGATCGATTAACCTTTTAACGGCTTCTCTAGCGGGTCCGCTCCACGCATTTCTTTTCTCCGCTGAATTAAGAGGAACGGCTTCGTTCAGGCGAGAAAACATGTCTTCGACGAGATCATCATCGTCAGTGCGGACTATGACGACGTCTAATTGTCGCTCCAATAACTTCGCGGCCAGCGCGGGATGTGCGATTCGAAGGTCGCTAAATTTCAGTTCACCCAATTTCAAGTTCTCGTCGCGAAAGTATTCGAAGTCATCAGAGAGTCCGAAGTCACCGTCAAGGTAACCGAAGATGGCCTCAAGACGCTGCTTACCGTCAATAAGTGCGTATCGGAAAACCTGCCCATCGTCCCGTACCTTTGGTGATGCCAGCTCGTGGAGATAAAGCTTCGGCACATCGTAGTCGTTGATAATTGAGTCGATAAGCAGCTGCTTTTTCGGCAGCGTCCATATGTCACCCTGCCGTTGGAAGGCAGGTTCGAAGTCGATGACATTCTGCAAACGAGCAAGATAGGAGATGGAGCTTTCCTGGAGCTTGATTGTCTGGAGCATAGCCATAGTTTCAGCTCCCACTTGGGTCGTGTTGTTCGAGGATCTCGCTACTGATGTGGTCAAGATCTGGGTAGACAGTTGCGGCAGTAATTCCTAGGAATCGCAGCTCATCCCTGAGGCTTTGCTTGCAGTCCCCTGGAATAGTCCAATAGTTGAGCGCACCAGAATCACTGAGTTCTGTATCTGAGGGAGTAAAGGCTGGAAAGAGCACGAAAGTGCCACTTTGCGATACGAGTCGGTCGAAAGCGTGCGGGGCGACTACTGCGAGCGGCTTCCTTACTCCAACATCTGCAGAATCCGGCAAATACGGCGACAAGTGCGGTTCTGCAGACGAGAGTAAGAGGGGCCGGTCGATATTGGGCTGGCTTAGAGAGTCACGGTTCAGTTTGACGGGGTCGAGTGCAAAGAATGCACCGTCGGTGCCGGGAGCCTCGTTTGGGTTTTTCTCTACAGCAAAGTAAAGGCCTATAAGTGGATTTTGGGACCAGTCCATAAGCCGGGTGGGAAGTCGGTGGTGCTGAGCGAGAGCGACCCAACCCCATTCATCAGTGGGCAACGAGCGAGCTCGGGCGGTGGCGAATTGCCTGAATTTTTGAAGCATTGCCAGTTCCGCTTCACCGCGTCTGCTGTTGCGCCGGACTGAAGGCTTTAATTGCCAATCCGTATTTGACTGCCCACGGAACCACCGATCTGTTGATTGCGAGGTGTCAGTCATAAGCCGCTCCAGCAAGTCCGCGATTGTGCGAATCTCGGGGTGGTCGGTCACGAAGAGTCTCCTTGAAGCTGGGCTCTTAATACCTTACATGTCAAAGCCCATTGACCAAATTACGGTGAGTACCAGGTCATCAAAATCGGTTCCTCTGGACGTGGGGGCCGTTCTTCACCAGCCAGGATTTCGACCATGGCCGTTTCGGACGTAAATCCAAGCTGAACGGGGCCGTTAGAGGTGCGCCTTTCTCGTGACCCCGAGAAGCGCACGTAGACTCCAGCCCGGGCTGAATTTGGCGGAGGCGGACATAGCCGCTTAGTGGGACGGGCATGACGGGAGAACGCTGTCCGTGCATGGATACTCCCAGGATTTGCGTCCGCGGAGCGGAGCGGTGTCAGCTATGTGCTATGGCGAGGGAAACAAGTCTTGCAGTATTTTCAGCAGCTTGCGGCCCTGGCGCTCATCGATCTGGATAACTTGGCTGACCTTGGGCTCCGATCTGCGTTCGTCCGATCCGTAGGTGGCTAGATGCAACACCCGTCCACGGGTCTCATCTTCGAGCACTTGATAAGTGCAATCTACTTCTGTTCGGTTTATGCGAACTGCGGAGCTGCCCTGCTCTAAGCTGCGGATAATTGCCATAGGCTGAACAATAGTGCCTGAGCATAACTTTAGCATTCTGACGTCTGCGCTTTCATTCGCACCTTGCGGCGGATGACTGAACTGCAACCGTTTTAAACGGCACAGAGTCGGACGTGCACCCAAACACAGCGAAGACGTGGGAAGGCCTAAAATCGAGACGGCCAAAAATCGCCGCGAGCGTGAGCTGACATCCATTCGTGTCCAATTTGAAGCCGTTCGGCGGGGGAGTGTTCTGAAGCGATTCGATGAGTCCCTGGCGCCCAGGAACTTGTATGGCAGCAATATACTCAGGTCGTTGCCCTTTTGATCAACACCGCCACGCCCACGCCTGACGTTCGGCGAGGGTAGCTGGCGGGCCCAGCAGGCGCGGCACACCAGCCCGCACGCTTCTATCCGGCGTTTCGTCGGGAGTTCAGGGCGTCGAACTGCTCCGGCGGAGAGCCCAACTCGCGGTCTTGTACTGCCGATGCGACGGCTTTGATTCGGTCGAGATATCGGATGAGGCGTGGGCTTCGGGCCGGTGGGGCGCGGGAGTGTTCCGCTTGGGGCCGGCAGCGGCCTTCGGCGGCGCGTTCGCACAGTCTTTCCACCCAGCGATCCGGGGCCTCAGGCCCCTCAGCCAGAGTGCGACGTTGGCCAGCATCGAGACGGTGCTGACAGAATCAGGGCAACGAGCAAGAAGGCGATGTACGGCAGGGACCCCGGATGCAGAGATGACCACACCAGGGGTCAATCTTACGGCCATACGCACGTGCGGAAGGCTGCCGGGTCTGCCGCTGGGGCAAGCAACCAGACCGTGGGTTTGCGCTCAAGCGTCCCGGAAACCACGGGCCCCGGAAAGTGAAGCTCTGCTTCCGATACATGCTGCGTCCGACAAGTCGGTAGGCAAGGCGGAGCGGCGCGGGAACTTCCTTGAACTGTTCCCTGGTTGAGGCTGTCCAGCAACCACTTCTCCTGCTCGAGGCTCAAACTTCATGACAACGTCGGAACGCAACAGACGGTGGTTGCGAAGGACTGCCAACCCTCCGGCTGAGTCGACGGCTCCACATGCTGCACTCAGGCGCATGAAACCGAGAGTACAACTTGTCACGCTTATGCGACGCGATGTCCTTCGTGGACTCGTTCGCTTTGGTCACCTCGGGCCGTGAAACAATTCGCTCATGAGTTTCACGAAACGGTACTTGGAACAGATGGAATCACGCGGGTTTCAGGATCTTGAAGGTTCAATCTGCCTTTCGCACATCGAAGATACGGCACTGCGAGAGACCTTGACAGAGGAGGCCGAGGATGCCAAATGCAGGATCTGTGACAACAGCGGTCCGGGCGTAGCGCTTAATAATCTGATGACGGAAGTCATGGAAGCGATCGAGTTCTTATATGAGCCCTCCGATAAGGCTGGCCTCTTCTGGGACAGGGAAGATGGCTGGATGGGAGCGGACGTCCTCGAGTCATATGACGTCCTCGAGGATGCTTGCTCCGGAGTGTTCGCGGACGATGTTGAAGCCGAGGTCATGGATCTTCTCGTTGAATCAATGGATCACGAGGACTGGACGGCAAACCGGCATTCGAGCTCTTTGGAGGCTACCGAGTGGGCGTGGGAACAATTCGTATCTGACGTAAAGTCTGAGTCTCGTTTCGTGTTCTCAGTCGCTAAATCTTCTGAAGGCTTCGGTACGCCAGGCGAGCGTTCTGCTAACTTCCTTGGATCCCTTCTAACATACGTAGAAGATGCAAAACTGAAGCTGATGATAGAGGTTCCCGAAGGCACGGATTTCTATAGAGGCCGCCTTGTAAATCACGGCAATGAGAAAATGGCCGCTGCAAAGAAGCTTGGACCGGCGCCTGCGGACAAAGCGGCAGCAAACAGGATGAGCCCCGAAGGAATCCCTATGTTTTACGGTTCAGCTTCTGCTGAAACGGCAATTAGGGAGATCGCTGCCCACGGTACCAGTGAGTATGCCCGCATTGGAGCTTTTCGCAGCAGGCGACCTCTGACTTTGTTGGACCTGACAGCACTTCCCAAACTGCCGAGCATATTCGACAAAGAAGCGCGGAACCGTAACGGCGTCCTCCGTTTCTTCAAGCACTTCGCCAACAATGTAACGGCGCCCATCCGGCCAGATGGTCGGCAGCATGTTGATTATGTCCCCACGCAGGTGGTAACGGAGTTCTTTCGGTGGGTCCCTTCTGTGAAGATCGACGGCATAAAGCTCCGCAGTGCGCAGGATGGACAAGACACCTTCGTCCTTTTCTTTACGCAACAACATGTGGAAGACGAAAGACCCGAGGACGATCAAGAGCGTGAGGGCGCTGAGAAGAACGAGGACGCGCCCGGATTCGACTTTGGTGCGTTCGAGCCCGAACCGCCAGTGCTGACTTTGAATGTAAGTGATGTTCGGACATATAGGATCATCCGACAGATCAATTCCGAGCCGATCTAGTTGGCTCAAGAACCGAGGTCGTTTGCGACGGCACTTTACGAGGTAGGTCCAGCCCCGCAGGGCTTGAATCCTTTGTTGCATCATCAAGACAACTTGCTTTTGCAGCCGCCGGGGTCCACCCGAGACTCATCTACGGATAGTCTCACCGCCGGCTGAAGCCCGGAACGACAGATAACGCGCATCCCGCCAACCCACCAGCCGTCCCAGCGCCTCGACGGCCTCGAAATCCGCGGAGCCCATATCCGTCGACAGCCAGCGGATGAGTAGTCCCGCGTCCCCACTGGACCGCACGGCGGATCCGAGGGCCAGGTCCAGCTGGTCCCGCAGCAGTTGCACGGACAGGGCGCCCGAGCGGCTGAGCAGGGGAGCCTTGTACGCCTCCAGCGCCTCCGCGACACGGCCCTGGTGCAGCAGCCGCAGCACCCACCCCGAATCTGACCGACCGGTCAGGCCTGCGACGAACCGGTACGGGTTCGACTCCACCGCATCGCCCAGCATCGAGCGGACCCGGAACATCTCGGTGCGGATAGCCTGCGGCGTGCCGGCATCGCCATACAGCTCGTAGGCCAG
Source organism: Pseudarthrobacter cellobiosi (assembly GCF_023913755.1). Taxonomy (GTDB): domain Bacteria; phylum Actinomycetota; class Actinomycetes; order Actinomycetales; family Micrococcaceae; genus Arthrobacter; species Arthrobacter cellobiosi. Next base: position 15,284 of record NZ_JAMXBJ010000020.1, on the reverse strand, counting down.
TTCCTCGGCGCTCCAGCCTTGGGCGCGTGAATCCAGCAGCGCCAGGATCTCTGCCCGGCGCAGGGTCAGCGGCACCCGGCTCCCGTCCCGGAACACCGCGGCAGGCTTGTCCCCGAGCAGTTCCAGCGACTCAACAGCCGCAACCGGCCGGCGGGCGGCCTGCCGGGAGGCACTCCGGACCGGCGAGGCAGCCAAGGAGGTCCCGCCGTCGGGCGTTCCCAGAAGAGCCTCCGCAACCCGGATGGCGCACCGCACCATTCGCAGGGTGTCCGCGCTGATGGTGTCCAGCGGTCCGGAGACGTCGAGCACGCCCAGCAGCCTGCCCGTGGCCGGGTCCGTGATGGGCGCCGCCGTGCAGGCCCACTCATGGTGGGTGCGGACCAGGTGCTCGGCGGAGAACAGCTGCACGGGCCGGCCGGTGACCAGCGCCTCGCTGATTGCGTTGGTTCCGATTCCGGCCTCGGACCAGTCGGCCCCTTCGGAGAACTCGAGCCGGTCCGCGCGCCGCAGCACGTCCGGGCTGCCCACCCGCCACAGGATCTCGCCCCGGGCGTCGGTCAGCACCAGCAGGTGCCGGCCGGAACTGGAATCGTCGGCCAGCAGGTCGTTCAGCGCCGGCATGACCTGCTGCAGCCGGTGCTCCTGCCGCAGCGCCAGGACATCGGAGACGTCATGCAGGTGCCGCGGGCTGTGCTGGTCCGGGCTGATGCCCAGGGCCATGGAGCGGCGCCACGAATCCGCCAGGCCGGTGGGGATCTCCGGGCGCGGGACGCCGGAGATGACCAGTTCGTGGGTGCGGCGCAGGGCGCGCGAGTACTTCGCCGGGTCCGAAAACCTCAGGCCGTAGTCCAAAACAGTGTCCTCCTCACCGGCGGCGTCCTTGCCGGCAGTGACCGTGTAACGCGGCTGTTACCCCCACTGCGTTCCAATAGTGATGCAGCTCACGCCCGTCCCAGCATAGCCCAGGCGATTCCGGCGGGACGGGGCCGCCGGGACCACCAGAGACACGGACCAACACAAAGGAGTGGCAATGACCGAAACACCCACCGCAGCCGCGCAGGCCTGGCTGACGGAACTGGATACCGCCCTGCAGCGGCGCGACGTGGACGCCGCGCTGGAGCTCTTCGAGGACGACAGCTACTGGCGCGACTTCGTGGCGTTCACCTGGAACCTGAAGACGCTGGAAGGCAAGGCGGACATCCGGCAGATGCTCGAGGCCACGCTGGACCCCGTGCAGCCCGCCAACTGGACGTTGGCCGAGGACGCCACGGGCGATGCCGGCACCGCAGAAGCCTGGATCACATTCGAAACCGCCGCCGCCCGCGGCTACGGCCACCTCCGGCTACGGAACGGCAAATGCTGGACGCTGCTCACCACCATGCAGGAGCTGAAGGGCTTCGAGGAGAAGAAAGGGACCCGCCGCGAGAAGAGCGTGGCGCACGAGATCTTCAAGGGCCGCCGCTCCTGGCTGGAACTCAAGGAGGAGCGCGAGGCGCGGCTCGGCTACGAGGAGCAGCCGTACACGGTCATCATCGGCGGAGGGCAGGGCGGCATCGGCCTCGCGGCCCGGCTCCGGCGCCTCGGCGTCCCCACCCTCGTCATCGAGAAGAACCAGAAGCCGGGCGACTCCTGGCGGAACCGCTACAAGTCACTGCACCTGCACGACCCCGTCTGGTACGACCACATGCCCTACCTGAAGTTCCCCGACGACTGGCCGGTCTTCGCCGCCAAGGATAAGATCGGCGACTGGCTGGAGCACTACACCCGGATCATGGAGCTGAACTACTGGGGCGGCACCGAGTGCCTGGGCGCCGAGTTCGACGACGGCACCCAGGAATGGGTGGTCAACGTCGTTCGTGATGGGGTGCCTGTGACCCTGCGCCCCAAGCAGCTGGTGTTCGCGTTAGGTGTCTCCGGGTACCCCAACATCCCCGCGTTCGACGGCGCGGGGTCCTTCCTGGGGGAGCAGCGCCATTCCTCGCAGCACCCGGGCGGCGGAGACTGGACCGGAAAGAAGGCCGTGGTGATCGGCTCCAACAACTCCGCGCACGATATCTGCGCGGACCTGTGGGAGCACGGCGCCGAGGTCACGATGGTGCAGCGGTCCTCCACTCACATCGCCCGGAGCGAGTCGCTGATGGACCTGGCGCTGGGCGACCTGTACTCCGAGAAGGCTTTGGCAGCCGGGGTGACCACGGAGAAGGCCGACCTGCTGTTCGCGTCGCTGCCGCTGCGGGTTCTGCCCGAGGCGCAGGTTCCGGTGTACCAGGCGATGGCTGCCCGGGACGCTGAGTTCTACTCGCAGCTTGAGGCCGCGGGGTTCGTTCTGGACTTCGGCGTGGACGGGTCCGGGCTGTTCGTGAAGTACCTGCGGCGCGGCTCCGGCTACTACATCGACGTCGGCGCCTCACAGCTCATCATCGACGGCCGGGTGCAGCTTCGCTCGGGGGAAGTTTCGAAGATCACCGGCAACGCCGTGGTCCTTGGTGATGGCACCGAGCTGGAGGCTGACCTGATTGTGTACGCCACCGGCTACGGTTCCATGAACGGGTGGCTGGCGGACCTGGTCTCTCCCGAAATCGCGGACAAAGTAGGAAAATGTTGGGGGTACGGCTCGGACACCCCGAAGGACCCGGGCCCCTGGGAAGGGGAGCTGCGCAACATGTGGAAGCCCACCAACGTGCCCAACCTCTGGATCCACGGCGGCAACCTGCACCAGAGCCGGCACTACTCCTCGTACCTGGCCCTGCAGCTCAAAGCCCGGATGGAAGGGCTGGAAACGCCGGTGTACGAACTGCAGCCCACCCACCACACGCGCTGATTGCGGTGGCCGGTGGTTGGGCTCAGCAGACACCGCTGAGCCCAACCACGGCAGGCCGCCGTCGACCCCTCCGACGCTCTCTCACTAGTCCGAAAATGGAGGGGACGTGACCGCGGTCGGTGCGCACTGGTGCACCCCGTCGTGGTCTGGCGGGTGTTGGTGTTGGTATGAAGACGGGTAGGGGTCAGGCTGCGGGTGCGAGAGTGACGGTGTAGCCGAGGGCTTCGAGCTGGCGGATGTGGTTGCGTTTGCTGGTCTCTGACGGCCGCGCTCCTATAGCTTCGTTCGGAAGCCGATCCTCCTCTAAGTGAGCTGCGGGAGACGAGTGAGCCAAATATTGCCGCGAAAATCGAGCCAAATAACTCTGCGATTCACAGATTTCGGTGGCGTGGCGCCATTTTTCGAAGGACCGGCCCTGGGCGTTCCACTTCCTAGGAAATGAACCGCCCTTTGAACGTTGTAGGAATTCAACAACGGCCCGGTCCAACAGCCCGTGACTGTCACTTTAGACTGGCGGTTTTTCACTGTTCAATCGGCGGTTCTATCTGATGCCGATGGCGAGGTTGAGCAGGCACTCCGCGGATTCCCGAATCGTGTCATGGTGAAGTGCCGAGGCCATTTGTGGGTGCGGCCAATGCGCAGGCGCGGGGCCCCTCCGTAAAGTCCCCGGACGGCGAGGAGATCGGCATCGGAAGTTCCCCGCCAGTGTGGCCGGACCTCCAGAGCCTCCTACCTGCCGGTGTCGGGAAGAATCAGGCCGGGACTTGGTGGACGATGTCGGGAGCAGACAGCCCCTCCAGCCATGCCACCGCGGCCGGACGCGACGTGAAAAACTCCTGGAGATTGTGCTGGCCGCGCCGCATCCAAGCGGCAACGACCCGGTCAAGATTCGTTGTCCCCACTATGGCGACGGAGGAAACGAAGCGGGTGTCCCGGTAGTCGTTGCAGGCTTCGACAGTCAGGTTGACGCCGATGATTTCGATCAGCAATGGCAGCTTCCGGCCAGCACTAAGAAGCTCCACGGCAAGCACAGATTCCGCAGCGTCTTCGGCCTGAAGAATGGAACCGGGCACCCAGATCAGATGAAGGGTCCCACCGACATATAAGCTCAGCGTCCCTTTTCCACCTGCAAGCACGATCTCCGCCACGGAATTCCCCTCTGCGACAGAATAGCCGGAGAACGTGTGCCCCGATAGGTCTCGGGCATGGCGGATGCCAGGAGCAGTGCAAAGCCGCGGGATCAACAGGCGATCGTTCAGCCTACTAGTTTCTGCCGCTTCTTGACCTCGGAAACGGGCAGGCGTACGTTACGGTTAGTCGTCGATCCGAAGGGGGTGCTCGCCAGCTTCGCCTACCGGGCTCGCCGGCAGTCGCATGCTCGAGAATCACGCCGATAGCCGCGTGCCAAGACTCACGCAGCATAGGTGCATCCGGTCTCCGCCGCTGCAGCAGGCCTGTCGGCCTGCTCCCGGACTCTCCTCCGGCCCGCAGCGGCTGCATCATGAATGTCCCGCACAGCCGGAAGGGTGGTTGTGCCAAATCCCTGATCGTGCAGGCATGCTCAGGGCGAATGGGAGTCACCATGGACAACAACGCATTTCAGGCCCTGCAGGAAAAAGTACGCGGCCAGGTCATCACTTCCGACCACCCTCTCTACGACGCCTCACGGACCGTCTATAACGGCATGATTGACAAACATCCCGCAGCCATATTGCGTGTTTCGCAAGTCGCGGACGTCATCGCGGGAGTCAACTTTGCCCGCGACGAGGGCCTGGACCTGGCGCTTAGAGGTGGTGGGCACAGTGCGCCCGGATTCGGGACCTGCGACGGGGGCCTCGTGCTCGACTTTGCCGACCGCAGGGGCGTCCGGGTAGATCCTACTGCCGCAACGGCCCGGGCTGAAGCCGGCACCACCTGGGCCGACTTCAACCACGCAACAAACGCCTTCGGGCTCGCAACAACCGGCGGCATTATCGGATCCACGGGTGTTGCTGGCCTGACACTCGGCGGCGGCATCGGATACCTCGCCCGTAAGTATGGCCTGTCCTGCGACAACCTCAAATCCGCGGATGTGGTTACCGCAGAGGGGAAGTTCCTCACAGCCAGCGCAACCGAGAATGACGATCTCTTCTGGGCGTTACGTGGCGGCACAGGAAACTTCGGCGTCGTCACTTCCCTGGAATTCGACCTGCATCCCGTCGACGTGGTGTACGGCGGCGTGGTCATCTATCTGCTCGAGCATGCTGGGGCTGTTGCGCAGCTGTACCGAGACTACATTGCCACGGCTCCGGAAGACATGGGAATCTTCCTCGGATTCCACCAGGGCCCGCCGGTCCCCTTCCTGCCAGAGGAGCACCACGGCAAGCCCGTGGTGGTTGTGGTGGGTGGCTGGACCGGTCCCCACGATGAAGGCGAGCGGCAGTGGCAGCAATTCCTGGATGTCGCCCCAGTTGCTGGGTCATTCGTCGGGCCCCTCCCTTACCCGATGCTCAACACTCTGTTCGACCCCCTTCTCCCTAAGGGCCTCCAAGCATATTGGAAGGCGGAGTTCCTTCCAGAGCTAAGCGACGATGTGATCGGCGTTGCCCAGAAATTCGGAGCCGGCGTGCCCAGCCCCCAAACGGCCAATCATTTCTATCCCATTAATGGCGCGGCCCAACGCGTAGGACAGGATGAAACAGCCTTTCCTTACCGGGACGCCAACTTCTCTGTAGCCATCGCCGGAATGTGGGAGTCACCGGCGGACAACGACGCCAACACGAAGTGGGTCAGAGACTACTACCAGGCCCTGCATCCTTATGGGGCCGGAGCGGGTTATGTCAATTTCCTTGATGCTGACGACCAGCCCCGCATCGAGGACAACTACGCAGGCAACTACGCCCGGTTGGCCCAGATCAAGGCGAAGTACGATCCCGGCAACTTGTTCCATATCAACCAGAACATCAAACCGGTGGCCTGAAACGGGGAAGAGTCTTCACTAACTCGACCTTGGAACGTCGTCGGGCGGAACTTCAATATCTTCAAGCAATGGCGAGGCCTGGCCACCCGCTACGACAAACTCGCACTCACATACCGCGGCGGAGCCATCCGCCGAGCGGTCAGCATCCGCCTGACTGCTTTAGGAGACACGCCCTAGTTGAGTGCGTAACAAGCGCTGCTGTTGGAAAAGCACTCACCACGCACCAAAGGACCCCGATCCCCAACACCCACGGCGGTGCAGTCGACTTCTGACATTCGGTGCAGACGCCTTCGGAAACTGACACCATCCATGAAAAAAGAAAGCGAGGGCCGTCACGGTTGTTCAATCAGTGAGACGTCTCAAATCACAAGGGTTACGAGACAAGGAACAAGTCCCACGACTCACTTCTATTCGGGGCCGTAATAGGGGGCCTTGCACTATCTCCCCTTGGCGCCCGAGCGTAAAGTTTTACCACCTCGACGTACAGACACATGGGTGACGGGAGCCTTGGACATGACCGGTTTCGGGATGAGAATGGCGGGCGCGTTCCTGGTCCTTATTGGGCTATTCGCCGCAGGAATAGCTCCGGTGGCAGCGGCTCCGCCGTCCCAGAGTAAGGACCTGGTTGGCATCGACATCTCCTGGCCCCAGTGCGACAAGATGAATACCCTTCCCCTCGGGCAGGCATTCGCGATCGTGGGCGTGAACGGTGGACTGGCCAATAACAACAACCCTTGCTTCGCTGCTCAAATCGAATGGGCTAAGACAAAGACCACCGGGACCGGGAACCACCCTGCCCAGCCCCAAGTTTCTTTATACGTGAACACTGCCAACCCAGGACATGAGGGCTCCTGGTGGCCATCGTCCAACGTCTACAAAGACGTGGCGGTCCCCCCAGACCGCTACGGTGAATGCGTGCCCGAATTCGAAGGCGCAACAAGAGGCCCGGTCGACCTCGCCTGCTCATACGTGTACGGCTACGTGAGGGCTTATGAGGACGCCACTATCCGAGGCGTGACAGACCCCGGCAGCTATTTCTGGTGGCTGGATGTGGAGACGGGCAACAGCTGGCAGACCGGAGAGCCTAACAGCACAGCCCTGAACCGGGCAACCTTCGAAGGGATGGTCGACTACTTCACGACCATCACTACCAACCGTAAGACCGCCGACCTTAAGCCTGCCGGTGTCGGGATTTACTCGACAAGCAATCAGTGGGGAACCATCGCCGGGACCGTGCCATCAAGCAGCCCCTTGACAGGTCTGCCAAGCTGGCTTGCAGGTGCCAGAACGCTGCGGGGAGCGAAGTCGAATTGTTCTCTTCCTGGGCTCACCCCTGGCAGCACGGTAACAGTGACCCAGTACGTGTCAGCCGGACTCGACTACGACTACGTCTGCCCCTCGAAATAGGCAGCGCAACGCGGCGCTCATCTTCGGCATCGCCGGCACTGACGTGCATGGTCTACACAGGCCCCGCCGAGTTGGGGGGGGGGCTGCCTTCGCAAGAGAATCTTCAGGCCGCGCTGCGCTCACGGCCCTAGCTCGTCAGGACTTTCCAGCCGCAGATCAGTAGAGAGCCCGGAAGACTTCCAGGACACACTTCTGTTTCCCTGGTCAGCGGGACCGGCTCAAGACGTGCTGAGACCAGGATCCGGTCCCGCCTTTATCGGCGCGCGCCCCGGGGCGAAAACAGGTTCCCTCCCCAAATAAGGGCGGGGCACGCACCGTTGCACATCATCCGGAATAACCGGCTAACTCCCAAGAAAATACGGAATGCATGCAGCAGTGAACTTGGGAAAGCGCCCCGGCCGCGAGAACCTGCCGCAACCTCTACGGGTCATGGCAAGACGAGCCCCAACCTTGGTGTCTCGAAACCTTTCCGCCTCAAAACACTAGGGATATGAGACGTCTCAACGACTGAAGGAGGGCAACTATGCAGTATGAATGAGGACATGACCAGCAGCTCTCAAGAGAAACCAATGAAGGTATCCGTCTTTCCTGGGATGAATTTCTGGTGGGCTATCCAGTCGGACAACTTCCCGGATGCCTTTCCCGACGGGACGCTGTGGGCACCGCTGCGAGGCAGTTCCGGACAACGGGTTGCCTCCTGGGACGGGTTGCACAACGTCCGACCAGGGGACCTTGTCCTGCATTATTCCCGTCCCGCGATCCGCGGCATCAGCCGGGTGGCCACGCTGCCGGCGCCAGGATTTCCACCGCCCCGCGGATACAAAGAGCCTGCGGACACGGAGGGGACACTGGTCCTCACGGACCCTGTATATGAAGTCCACATCCCGTGGAAAGACGTCCTCGACATTTTGCCGCCGGGACAAGGCCCTCTGACCGCAATAAGGACGTTGAACAGGGGCTACTTCTATAACTTGGACAGCGAAGGTGCTCTGCAGTTGTTGCAGCAGGCAGGGCTGGGGATCACCGATGACCCTGATGAGGGCCGGCACGAAGCCGTGTCGGCCGACCAATACTTTGGTGGTCCGAGCGACAGGTGGACACTAGGGGCCGTCCGTACAGAACAGCGTTTCCTGCGTAACCAGCAGCTGCAGCTTAGGGGCAGTTTCTGCTCGCTCTGCGGACATTCCTTCCCGGAAGAGCTCCTGGTCGCCGCACACATCAAGCCCCGCTCGGCCTGCTCTGAGAAGGAGCGCATGGACACCCGCAACGTCTCTATGCTCGCGTGCCTCTTCGGCTGTGATGCGCTGTTTGAGCTTGGCTACGTTGTCGTCGCTGAGTCGGGCGTCATCGAAGCGGGCAAACCCGGGCCCGGGCAGGTTGGAGACCGGATCGAGGGCCTCGTGGGCCGCAAATGCCGGGCTCATGACGAGCGATCGCGCGGCTATTTCGCATGGCATCGGAAGACCCATTCTGGCAAGCTGATCAAGCAGTCGCAAAGGACTCCCGACCTGCCGCAGCATCCATCACCGTCGTAGGGAGTTCCACACAGAACGTCCCGTGCCACGTCCCAGCTCTCTGTGGCGTCGCAAACGTTCCTCGTCAGACCAGTTCGTCATTGGCAGGCCGAGGTAGCGGTGCCCAGCCACCCTCCGCCGCCACGTAGGAAACGAGTACTGCGTCCGCGGTCACCAGACCGGGAACTGATCCATGCACTCATGCCCCGGCGTGCTATTCGGGCGTTATCGCATGCCGGATGGGTTTGATTCCCAAAGAAATTCCAGTGCAGCGGTGGCGGGCGCACCCATAGCGCGTGCCGCCGTCGAGCGTTACAGCTCCAGCCGGAACACCCACAGCAGCACGTCCTCGCCCGGCACGTACCAGTCCCGCTCCGGTGCCCGCCGGAAGCCCAGCGACTCATAGAGGCGGTGGGCGCGTTCCATGAATGTGGCGCTGGTAATGCTGATGGCCCCGATCCCGGGCAGCTGCCGGGCGTGGTCCACCACCTCGCGGACCACTGCACGCCCCACGCCGCCGCCCTGGCACGCCGGATCAACCACCAGCATCCGGAACTCGAGCTCGTTCTCCAGCGCGATCTCGCTGTACGGCTGGCCGGCGAAGGTCAGCGTCACCGCCGCCACCACCTGCCCGGCGGCCCCCGCGACCCACACCTCGGCATGCTCTGCCCGGTGTTCCACGTCCTCCAGGACGCTCATGTAGGGATGGTCCGCCGTGAAATGGCCGGCGCGGAGGTACGCCTCGCGCGTGATCCGGCGGACGTCCGGAAAGTCCGACGGCGCCGCCCGCCTCAGTGCGACGCTCACCGTACGCCAGCGGTCGCGGCGGTCCGCTCCACGTAATGGCCCAGCTGTGCCAAATCCGGCTGGGAGGACGGATCGCCCACGGCGTCCGCCCCCACCGCGTTGGCCACAGCCAGGGCGCGGCTGTAGTCCAGCCCGCTCCGCAGGGCCAGGACCAGGGCGGCGCAGAATGCGTCGCCGGCGCCCACCGTGTTCGCCACCGTCACGGCCGAAGCGGGAGCCTCTGCCACCCGTCGCCCGTGCTCGAACATCGCGGAGCCGTCCTTGCCGTACGTCACGGCCACCAGCTTGGCCGAGGCGAGGGCGGGGATCAGGGCGTACTCGCTCTCGTTGACGATCACCAGGTCGCAGCGTTCCAGCAGCTCGGCCGGCAGGTCCATCGCCGGTGCGGCGTTCAGCACAAAGTACCCGGCGGACCGCCTGGCGGCCTCCAGCACCACGGGCAGGCCCACCTCCAGCTGGCAGAGCACCGTCTCATCGGGGCCGAACTCCATACCCTCCAGGGAGAGGCTGGAGTTGGCGCCCGGGCAGACGACTATCTGGTTCTCGCCGTCGCGGTCCACCACTATCAGTGCCGTCCCGGTCGCCTCCGGCAGGACGGCCACGTCAGCGGTGTCGACGCCGGCACTCGCCAGCGCGTCCAGCATCCGCTGCCCCTGGGCGTCGGTGCCCACGGCGCCGAACATGCGGGCGCTCCCGCCCAGGCGTGCAGCTGCTACGGCCTGGTTGGCGCCCTTGCCGCCGGGCTGTTCGGAGAGCTCCGCGCCGCCGATGGTTTCGCCGGCGGCGGGAAGCCTTTCGGCGGTGGCGATCAGGTCCAGGTTGATGCTGCCGACGACGGTGACGGCAGGAAGTCGATTGCTCATGGGGAGTCTCTCTCGAGGGGAAGCCGGAAGCGGCCGGATTAGGAAATAGTGTACGGCATGGTTGTACTTGTGCGTCATACATGGTTGTATAACAACTCGAATCGCCATTCCGGACGATCCAGCTCGAACAAAGGAGTTTGATGTGAACACCCCAACGTCTGTTGCCGCCTCCCCGCCGGTCAGCGCGGAACAGCCCGCCTTCGCCGGCCGCCGCGCCGCCCTGCTGATCTCCACCCTGCTGCTCGGCGTGCTGTCCTTCCAGCTCAACGCCAGCATGGTCACCCCGGCGCTGCCGCAGATCGCCGCCTCCTTTGGCCTCAGTGCCGACAGCGCCGCCCCCGTCCAGTCCATGTTCTTCCTGGCCGGCGCCATCGCGGGGCCCGTGATCGGGCGCTGGAGCGACTTCATCGGCCGCCGCGCCGCCCTGCTCCTGGTGCTCGGCATCATGGGCGCCGGCACCATCCTCTGCATCGCCGCCCCCACGCTGCCCCTGCTCGTCACCGGCCGGTTCCTGCAGGGCGTCTCCAGCGCCGTGTTCGCGCTCGCCTACATCGTGCTCAGCGAGAATCTGCAGGCGAAGGTCTTCGGCACCTCCGTGGGCATCATCGCCGCCATCAACGGGGGAGTGGGGGGCGTGGACGGCTACGTGGGCGGGCTCATGGCCGAGACCCTGGGCTTCCGGTCCATCTTCGTCGTCGTGCTGGTCCTCACCGCCATCGCCGCGGCCTGCATCATCAGGATCGTCCCGGCCGGACGGCCTGCCGGAGTGCGCGGTGCCATGGACTGGTGGGGCGCCGGATCGCTCTCGCTGTTCCTGGTGTTCATCACCTACTTCGTCTCCGGCGGATCCGCCGCGGGCTGGACCGCGCCCAGCACCCTGGCCCTGCTCGCTGCCACCATCGCGTCCTTCGCCGCCTTCTGGATGATCGAGAAACGCCGCACCCACCCGCTGATCGCAGTGCACCACCTGCGCTCCCGTCAGGTGTGGCCGGTCATCGCCACCACCGTCCTGACCCTGGCCGGGATCTTCGCCATCATCAACTTCACCGTAGTGCTGCTCAGCCAGGACGCCGGTGCCGGCTTCGGGCTGACCGCATCAGTTTCCGCGCTACTGTTCCTGACCCCGGCCGCCCTGATCGGCGTCTTCGCCGCACCCCTGGCTGGCTGGCTCGCCGACCGGCGCGGCTGGATCAAGACCCTCCGCGCCGGCACCGGGCTGAGCCTGGCGTGCGCCATCGCCGCGGCCACGTTCTCCGACAACCAGATCGCGGTGCTGATCGCCGTCGCTGCCCTGGGCATCTTCTACAACGGCTTCTTCCTCACCGCCATCAACGGGCTCTCGGTGCTGCTCTCACCCAAGGAAGCCCCGGCTGCCCTGCCCGGCATCAACGGTGCCTCTTTCGGCATCGGGGCGAGCCTCGGCGTCGTCCTCGTGGCGCCCTTCGCCGCCCAGGCCACTGCCGCCGGGTACACCACCGCCCTCTGGATCTCGGTGGCCATCACGGCCGCTGCGTTCATCGTCAGCCTCTTCGTCGCCGCCCCCAAGGGCGAGACGGTCTAACCCCCTCTACCGAAAGAGATCCACCGCCATGACCGACACCTTCCCGTTCTACCTGGACTGCGACACCGGGATCGACGACGCCCTCGCCCTGGCTTACCTGCTCGCCGCCCCCACCGCCGACGTGGTGGGCATCGGGACCGTCAGCGGCAACGTGAGCGCCGCCGTCGGCGCCCGCAACACCCTGGACCTGCTCCAGCTCGCCGGCCACGCGCATATTCCCGTGGCGCTCGGGGCCCACGATCCCCAGGCCGGGCAGTTCGGGGGAGGGGCGCCGTGGGTCCACGGGGACAACGGCATCGGCGGGGTTTCTCTGACGACGGCGTCTGCCGGGTTGGCGCCGGAGACCGCCGCCGAGATGCTGGTCCGGCTGGCCCACGAACACCCCGGCACGCTGCGGGTGCTGGCCATCGGCCCGCTGACCAACATCGCCGAAGCCCTCCGGCTGGAACCGGCGCTGCCCTCGCTGGTGCACGAGATCACCATCATGGGCGGCGCCGCACTGGCTCCGGGCAACATCTCGCCGGTGGCCGAGGCCAACATCCACAACGACCCCGAGGCCGCCGCCGAGGTCCTGGCCGCCGGCTGGGACGTCACCCTGGTTCCGCTGGATGTGACCATGGCCAACGTGCTGGAGGAGAGCCACCGGCAGGAACTGCTCGCTGCCGCCGGTCCGGTGCCGCGGGCGCTGGGGGAGATGCTGGGCTACTACTTCCGGTTCTACGAGGGCATCTTCGGCCGGCGCTGCTCCGCCATGCACGACCCGCTGGCGGCGGCGCTCGCGGTGGGCGGCGTCAAAGCTGCGGTGGCCCCGGTGGTGCATGCCGCCGTCGACACCACCGACGGACCCGGCCGCGGGCAGACCGTCTGCGACCTGCGCGGCTCGTACCTGGGCTACCCGGAGCAGCCCGGCGCCCGGTGCCGCGTGGTCCTCTCGCTTGAAGGGGACTTCGCCCCGCACCTGGTGGAGACGCTGCTTTCGTTTGCTGAAAGTACGACGGCGGCTGTCATTTTCAGGAGTCATCTGCACGGAATGTCAGAAGTCGTCTGCACTCCTTGAAGGCGAACGACGATGGCGGCCCATATACGGCCCGATTGTCCTCCGGCTCCAAGTCGCCGCCACAGATGCGCTTCTAGGCCTGAGCCGATGGCCGCGTGCTCTCCCCGCCAGGCAGAGTACCTTGCGAAGGCTTGGATGGAGTACCTTGGCGCCACAGGATGCAAAGTTTCTCAGGCGACGCGGGACGTGGGGTTGGCGTGGACAGCGAGCATTTCGTCGGAGAAGTAAAGCATCATGCCGAAGCAGTCTCCCCTGGAATCGTCCGCCAGATCGTCGGGGTTGCCTCCATCGAAGGCAAGATACCCGTGGTCTTCTCTCTCAACGGGTATTCAGCGGCGGCCCTGGAAGTGGGCCGGAGAGGCGGAGCCGCCCCGGTGAATCGGTGAATCGAGGATAGAGCCTGCTGCTCCCCCTAGCTAGCGGCGAAGGTGGCCGAGTGGGATAATTTGGGCATCCTTCGAATAGGGGGCCATCATGGCCGGCCTTGGTGCTCTTCGACCTGGCCGCCGCTCCCGGGCATCCACGCCCCGGCTCCTGGCGGTTTTACTTGTGCTCGCACTCGGCGTGCTGTTCGCTGCACCCGCAAGAGCAGTCGACTACGGACATGACGTTTCGTGGCCACAGTGTCCGGGCGGTCTTCCGATGCCGCCGGAAGACACGGAGTTCGTGGTCGTGGGGCTGACGAACGGACTCGCGTTCACCGAGAACCCCTGCCTGGACGGGCAGTTCCAGTGGGTGCTCGACCGTGGCGTCCGGGCTCAGGCCTACGCCATGGCTACGTTCCCCACCACCGCGCAATACGACACCTACGGCGACGACGGCCCCTGGTCCGCGAGCACCAGGCCGGACCGGCTGCGCAACGTCGGGTACGCCGAGGGTCGCGCGGCTCTCGCGTCTCTCGATGAGGTGGGATGGCGACCGGAGAGAATCTGGGTCGACGTCGAGCCCCGTCCGCAACAGCCCTGGCCCAGCTCGACATCAGCCCAGCGGCAGGAGAACCGGTACGTCATCTCCGGGCTCCTGGCCGCACTGGCGGACGCTGGGTACCCGCACGGGATTTACTCCTATTTGAGCGGTTGGGAGGCCATCACCGGATCGTGGCAGCTTCCCGACGTTCCCGTCTGGTCACCGGCAGGGCGTCTCGACTTCGCCAGTGAAGCATCCGACCTCTGTGTGAATCGCAGCTTCTCCGGTGGCACCGTCCACATCGCGCAATGGACCGACGGCACCTACGACTACGACATGACGTGCATCGGGGTCTACCAGGCCCACGTCGCGACGATCGGCTGGCAGTCGAGCGTCTCGGACGGCGCCACCGCAGGAACGACCGGCCGGTCACTGCAGATGGAGGCGTTGCGCCTGTCGGTGGCAGGAGACCGCCTGTCGGGCGACAGTCTGTGGAGGGGGCATGTGCAGAACATCGGCTGGCAACCATGGACGACGTCGGCGTCCCCGATCGGAACGACCGGGCGCGGTCTGCGCCTGGAGGCGTTCGAGCTGCGGTTGACGGGGGATCTGGCCTCGCAGTACAGCATCAGGTATCGAGCCCACGTGCAGAACGTCGGCTGGCAGCCGTACGGGATCGACGGAGCCACGGCCGGCACCGTCGGGCAAGGTCTGCGGTTGGAGGCCGTTACGATCGAGTTGGTTCCGAAGGTCGCCCCGGCATTCACTGCCGTGTACGCCGCCCACGTTCAGAACCTCGGCTGGATGGCGAGCGTTTCGGATGGGACCGTCGCCGGGACCACGGGTCGGGCCCTTCGGGTCGAGGCGTTGCGCCTCAACGTGTCCAGCACGGCTTATACCGGGGACATCGAGTGGCGGGGGCATGTGGAGTCGATCGGCTGGCAGCCGTGGACATCCTCGGCCAATCCCATCGGCACGACCGGGCAAGGGCTACGTTTGGAAGCGTTTGAAATCAGGCTGACCGGTGAGATGGCGAACCATTACGGGATCCACTACCGCGCCCACGTGCAAGATTTGGGCTGGCAGTCATGGGTCGCCGACGGCGGAACGGCGGGCACGACAGGTATGGGCAAACGGATCGAGGCCGTGCAGATCCTCCTGGCACCCAGGACCGGTTAGGACACCATCAGCGGAACAAGCCACGCGCCCCGGCCTCGCCCAGGCCATGGACCAACTACGGATCGGTGACACCCTCGTCGTACGGAAGCTGGACCGTCTAGGGCGGAGCGTTAAACCTCGATCCACCGATCCGCCTGGGCGGATGAGCTGAATTCGGTTTCGGCTCGTTGTGCGGGCGAAGGGCGTGCTGGGGTGCCGGGCCTCGCTGCC
>NZ_JAMXBJ010000049.1 GCF_023913755.1 Pseudarthrobacter cellobiosi | reverse complement strand
AGCGAGGCCCGGCACCCCAGCACGCCCTTCGCCCGCACAACGAGCCGAAACCGAATTCAGCTCATCCGCCCAGGCGGATCGGTGGATCGAGGCTAAGCGGTAGCAGCAGCACTAAGACGCGGTAACGCCCGACGTCGGTTCGCACCCAGGTGCCGGACCGTCGTCGGGCGCTGTGCTTGCGACGCGCAAAAGTGCCTCCGACGCGCAAATTCCTTGGCGCGCCTGATATTTCCAGTGCGCCAGGGAATATGCGCGTCGATTCTTAAAGATCCGGCTCAGGCCGGCTCAAGGTTCGGATCCTCAGCGGTCCACACTTGAATGACAGCCCAAATGACGGCCGCCATGGGGACGGACAGGACGGCGCCGATGATGCCCGCCAGGATGGTGCCGGCAGTCAGCGCCATCAGTATCACCAGTGCGTGGAGCTGGAGCGACTTGCCCATCACGATCGGCTGCAGCAAGTCACCCTCCAACTGGTTCACGGCGATCACCACGGCCACCACGATCAGCGCCACCACCGGACCGTTGGCCACGAGGGCCACCAAGGCCGCGAGGATGCCGGCCACCGTGGCTCCCACGAGCGGGATGAAAGCGGTCATGAAGATAATGATGGCCAGCGGGAACGCCAGCGGAACCTGCAGGATCAGGAGCGCCGCGCCGATGGCCACGGCATCCACCAGGGCCACGATGGCGGTGCCGCGGACGTAGCCGCCCAGGACTTCGAGCGTGCGGCTGCCCACCCGGCGGAGTTTTGCTTCCCGCTGCCCGCTGAAGGGCCGCAGGAAGAAGTTCCAGATTTTGGCGCCGTCCTTGAGGAAGAAGAACAGGATGACCACCACCAGTGCGCTTCCGGCCAGGAACTCCGTCACCACGGACAGTCCGGTGATGGCACCCGAGCGGACCTGGCTGCTGGTGGCAAACTGGATGATCCCCTCCCGTGCCTGGTTCAGCTGCTCCCGGTCGATCGGAATTGGACCGGTGAGCAGGAACTGCTCCAGCTCGTCCAGTCCCGAGGAGGCCTGCTGCGCCAGCTCGGCCCACTGGCTCCGGACGGAGAAGTAGATCACCGTACCAACGCCTGCCAGCAGGAGCAGGAGCGCCACAAACGCCAGTCCCGTGGCAGCGGCGCCCGGCAGGCCACGGCTGCGGAGCACGTTGACGAACGGGCCGATGGCCGCGGCAAGGATCAGGGCGATCAGGACCGGAATGACCAGCAGCTTGATCTGCATCAGGGCGTACACAGAGACCACGGCCACTGCCAGGATCAGCAGGACCTGGGCCGAACGGATCCCCACTCTTCCCAGCCAGTCGGCCCACAGTGCGCCGGGCGGCTTCCGCGCCCGCGGCTTCGCCTGGGTCTCTTCGCTCGGGGTCTCTTCACTCGGGGTCTCTTCGTTCGGGGCCTGGTGGGTTGCTCGTGACATGGAAACTCCTGGTCATCGGCGGGCACCCGGGATGCGGGCGGCACCCGGGGCGTTACTACCTGCGTCAGGTAGTAAGCCTACTGATGGGGCTGGCCTGCGGAGAAACCCCACGTTCACGTGCCACGAAAAACTAGGTAGCGGTAAGTGTCGTTATGGGCCTTCATAACGACACTTAGCGCTACCTAGTTGGGCCACCAGGCAGGAACTGGACTTACGCCCGCAGCCACTCCGCGCAGGTGTTCAGATTCTGGTTGACGCTGGCCACTGCGGCGTCGGCGTCGTGGGCCTCGATCGCATCCACCAGGGCGCCATGGCCCTCGTACGTGAGACCGTCCAGCCGGCCCTTGCGCTGCTGTTTGAGCAGGTCCTGGTGGAATACATCGCCGAAACTGACGTAGAGCTCGTGCAGCAGCGGGTTCCCGGTGGCATGGGCAACGCGCGCGTGGAAGTCCCAGTCCGCCCGGGCCCAACCCTCGAAGTCCGCGGCGTTCCAGGCGACCTCCCGGGTGGCGAGCACGGCACGCAGGGCGGCGGCGTCGTCGGCCGTTGCATTCCGGGCAGCGAGGCGCGCTGCCTGCGTGTCCAGTCCCAGCCTGACCTCGAGGATGTGTTCGTCCGTGTGGTCCTGGTACATGCGCCGGGCGGCGCCGGACATCTCGCTGGTGGCGCGGACGTAGGTGCCATCGCCGCGACGGACCTCCAGCATCCCGCTGTGGGCCAGGGCCCTGATGGCTTCGCGCAATGTGCCGCGCGAAACGCCCAGGCCCTGCACCAGTTCCGGTTCCGCGGGGATGCGCTGGTCAAGGGGCCACTCGCCGGAGTGGATCATCTGCCGGAGTTTGGCGGTGACCTCGGCGGCGAGGGGCTGGCGGTGTGAGGTGCTCAGGGTCATGGCGTCCTACTTCTTCAGGCCGGACAAGGGGGCGCGTGAGATCAGGTGGGCCACCACCACTTGGGCCACGGCGAGGCCCAGCAGGAGTGCCACGGGAAGCGACCAGCCGCCGGTGCCGCTGAACAGCAGACCGGCGCCGAAGGGGCCCGCCGTGGCCAGCAAGTAGCCGGTGGATTGCGCCAGGGTGGACAGGGCTGTGGTCTCGGCGGTGCTCGTCCCGCTCCGGCTGATCATCACCATGACCAGCGGGAAAATGCCCAGGCCGAAGCCGAGCAGGACGGTGGGAATGATGGCCAGGCCCACCGGCACCACCAGCAGTGACGCCAGGCCGGCCACCATAGTGATGCTGACCATGTACAGCGCTGGCCGGAGCATCCGGGGCCGTGAGCCGATGGCGAGCAGCACCATGCCGGCAGGCACGGAGACCAGCTGCATGAGCCCGTACATGAGGCCGCTGTCTGCCGAGTTGAGCCCCATGCTGATCAACATCGACGGGAACCAGCTGATGAGCGAGTACGCGAGCAGCGCCTGGAGAGCGAAAATGGCCGTGAGCAGCTGGCCCTTCCGGGTGCGGAGCAGAGGCCACGGGGAGATGCGGGCAGCAGTGTTCCGGACGCTGTTGCGGTGCGCATGCAGAACGACGGGTACGAAGCCCAGGAAGGCGGCCACGGCCAGGAATCCGATCGCGCCCACCGCGGCGGACGGCGAGCCGAGCGCCAGGGCCAGCGGGACCACGGCCACCGCGGTGACGGTGGCGCCGGTGGTCATGGTGACGGTGTACAGCGCCGTCATGGCCGACGTCCGGTGGGCAAAATGCTCGCGGATGAATGACGGCATGGCCACGTTGCAGACCGCCAGGCCGGACATCCCCACGACGGTGCCCGCCACCAGCATCCCTGTTGCCGGAATCCCGCGGAGCAGCAGCCCGCCAGCCAGAAAGCCAAGCGCCAGCAGGATTGCCTTCTCGACGCCGAGCCGTCCCGTCAGCCACGACGTCGCCGCCCCCGCCACCGCAAAACAGAGAGTGGGGATGGACGGAATGATCGCCGCCACCAGCGGCCCATAGCCCAGAACCTGCTGAAAATCATGGAGGAGGGCAGACGCGCCCGCGATCCCTGCCCGCAGGTTCAGCCCAATCAGCACCAGCGCAATGACGCCGAAGACGACGGCGGTGCGCGGCTTGGGCGGCGCGTCGGACAGCGTCGGGGCTTCGGTGGGGGCAACAGTCATGTCTTAACGTTAGACGTTAGACGTTTGATGTCTAGGGTTCTGTGGCGAACCTCTCCCGGCTATTAATGTTGCGGGCATAGACTCGGGCCACAGGAGTTCGGCCCCGGGCTCTCGAGAACCCGCCCAGCTGGATCTGGCGCCCATCAACGTGGAAGGACGGCCGGTCATGGCTCCGCAGGCAGTTGAGGTCGAAAAGAAGTACGACGTCGGTCAGGACGCCGAGGTGCCGTCGCTCGCGGACATCCCCGGGGTAGCCCGGGTGGGGGAGCCCCACGTGGACACCTTGGAAGCGGTGTACTTCGACACGCAAACCCACACGCTCGCCGCCCGTGACATCACGCTTCGCCGCCGCACCGGCGGAGTCGACGCCGGCTGGCACCTGAAGCTGACCGCGGAGGGCCCCGGATCCGACGAGGAGTCCGGCGACGCAGCCGGCGGCTCCGGCTCGGAACCCCGGCGGCGCCGCGAGCTGCACGCCCCGCTGGGCCAGCCCGGCGTCGTTCCCGACAGCCTGTTGGCGCACGTGCTGGCCTACCTCCGCGGCGAGGACGCCGCCCCGGTGGTCCGGCTGAAAACCCGGCGGACCACCTATGCGTTATATGGCGAGGACGGCGTCCACCTGGCGGACCTGGCGGATGACCGCGTGAGCGCAGAGCTGCTGGGCGCCGCCGACGTGGCGGCGCCCGACCGCGCCGGCGACGCCGCTGCGGGCGACGGCGCTGCCGACGGCGCTGCGAACGGCGTGGCCGCGCCCGACGGGGTAGCCGCCCCCGACCGCAGTGCCCGGACACGGGAGTGGCGCGAATGGGAACTCGAGCTGGTGCATGGGAGTCCTGACCTGTTCCCGGCCGCGGCGGAAATCCTGGCCGCTGCCGGGGCGCGCCCTGCCAAGCACGGCTCCAAGCTGGCAAAAGTCCTGGCACTGCCTGCCAGGGAGTCCGGTGCCGCTGCCGGCCCAAAAAGTCCTGGCAAAAAGGGGCCTGTGTCGGACCTCCTGACCGCCTACCTGGCTGAGCAGATCCGCGAGATCCTGGCGCACGATCCCGGCGTCCGCCTGGAGGAACCCGAGGCTGTGCACGCCCTGCGGTCAGCAACCCGCCGAACCCGTTCCGCACTCGCGGCCTACCGACGGCTCTACAGTGCCGTGGCCGTGCGGCGCCTTCGGGACGAGCTGAAGTGGCTCGGCGGCGTGCTGGGAAAACCGCGTGACGCCGAAGTCATGCTGGACCGGCTGCGCGGACACGCGGCCGACCTGCCGCCCGGGCTGGCCTCGGCAGTGAAGGACCGGCTGGACGATGAACTCGGCAACAGATTGAACAACGCCTACCGGAAACTCCAGAAGGGACTGCTTTCCGAACGGTACTTCCGGCTCCTGGATGACCTGGAAGCCTTCCGTGACCACCCGCCGGTCCGGCGCGAGGGTGCAGCCCCCGCCCGTAAGGCAGTGGGCAAGCTAGTGGCCAAGGCCGCCAAACGCCTGCAGCGCGCAGCGAGGACGGCCAAACGTGCACGCCGGGGAGCGGACCACGAGACCGCCCTTCACGACGTGCGTAAGGACGCCAAGCGGCTGCGGCACGTGGCGGAATCCGTGGAGCCGGTCCACGGCAAGCACGCCACGAAAATCGCCAAGGCCGCGCGCCGCCAGCAGCAGATCCTCGGCGATTTCCACGACAGCGTGGTGGCCCGGGACCTGCTGGCCAAGCTGGCGGCGGCGCCGGACCTGCCCGAGGCCGTCGCGTCAGCCTACGTCACGCTCCATACCCGGCAGGTGCAGCTCGCGGCCGAGGCCGAAGCTGAGTACCGGAAGGAACAAAAGAAGTCCCGGAAGGTCCTCCGGGGGACGGTCATTTAGGGCAGCTGGCCTACCTGGCCTGCCGCGCTCCGAGCCGCGACACGGCGAGCGCCAACCACAGCTGCACACGGTCCGCCGTGACCGAAGGATCGTAGCCGGTCAGCTCGGTGATCTGCGCCAGCCGGTACCGTACGGTGTTCCGGTGCAGGGTCAGGGCTTCGGCGACGGCGGCCACGGAACCGTTGTTGTTCAGGTAGCTTTCCAGCGTAGTCACCAGTTCGGCACCGTGCGCGGCGTCGAACGCGCGCAGCGGGTTCAGCGACTCGTGGGCCATGTCGGCCAGGGGAACGTCTTCGCTGGCCAGCAACAGTGACGTCAGGCTCAGGCGTTCCGGCTCGTTCACCGGCAGGCCGTGGCTCGCAGCATCGCGCGCCTCAAAGTAGCTCCAGCGCAGGCCGTTGGGCTTGGTGTACGCGCCGCCGATCCCGATTGTCGCGTGGATCCCGGCCTCAGCCAGGTGGTCGCTGAGGCGCCTGGCCAGCGCAGGTGCCGTGCCGCCGTCGTCGTTGATCACCACCACCAGGTCCTTCCCGACGACGGCGGCCACCGCCGTCTCCAGCGGCTGCGGCACCGAGGTGCTCACCAGGGCCTTGTGATGGGCGGCGGACACCGCCAGCAGCACCACGTTTTTGCGTGTGCTGTTCAGGCCCACACCGGCGAGCCGGCGCTGTGCCTCGCTGGTCTCCAGGGCGCCGTGGATGACGTCCTCCAGCACCTGGCCGCACAGGGCGCGCTGGGCCTGGCGTTGCTTGACCATGTTGTTAAGCTCCACGCTGATCAGGTTCTGTGCGTAGCCGATGATGCCCGAATCCTCGAAGGTCTCGCGGACCCACAGCGTGCAGGCATCGCGGCGGCCGGTGGGGATGGGGTAGGAGGCCCACGTGTCAGCGGAGGGGAGCTCGGTGCTGCTGTTGTACAGGTGTGCGGTGAACTGGGTGAGGGCAATCTCAGTCCGCAACATCCCGCCCAGGTGCTTCAGGAGCTGGGTGAGGCCGCCGCCGGTGAGGAGGGCGCGGGCCAGGATCTGGTGGCCCGCGATCAGGCGCTCCAGCTTGGCGACATGATCAGCGGCCTGCGCTTCCGCCACCAGTTTGCCGATGGCAATGAACGGAGTCTCGTAAGGCACCTGGACGATCGGCAGCCCCCAGCGGTTGGCCTCGGCAATCAGGGCCGGCGGGACGGCGTCGTGCGTCAGACCTGTCCCGAACCCGATGCCCACGGCTCCGGCGCGCTGGACCTGCCGGACGAAGCGCCGCTGCTCGGGCGCGGACCGCAGGCGCATGCCGGTGGTGAGCACCAGCTCGCCGCCGCTGAGGAAACGCTGCGGGTCCTCCAGCTCAGTAACGGCAACCCAGTTGATGTCCTCGTGCCAAGTGGTCTCGGCAAGGCCTGCATTGGACAGGTGGAGGGAGTGCACGCCGAGCAGGGTGGCGAGGGAAATGGCCATGGCTCAAGGATAGACGGACGCTGGTCAACCGCACTAAACATTGCGGCCAAGGGTGTGCAGGTGGCTATTCCCCGGGGGAAGGTGCTGGCATAGGCTCAAGGCAGTCGCAACCATCCGCTTCGCAGCTGATGTTCCCTATGAAAGAGGTTGTACACCGTGGTTCAAACCTTGCAGAACTTCATCAACGGTGAGTTCGTTACGCCTGCGGGCACTGCCCTGCTGGACATCGTTAATCCCACGAACGGCGAGGTAGTGGCGCAGTCTCCCGTCTCCATCCAGGCCGACGTCGACGCCGCCATGACCGCGGCCAAGGATGCTTTCAAGACCTGGAAGCACGTCACCCCCGGGCAGCGCCAGCTGATGCTGCTCAAGCTCGCGGACGCTGTTGAAGCCAACAGCGACGAACTTGTCGAGGCGCAGCACCGCAACACCGGGCAGGTGCGCAGCCTCATTGCCTCCGAGGAAGTTGCCGCCGGCGCCGACCAGCTCCGCTTCTTCGCCGGTGCCGCGCGCATCCTGGAAGGAAAGTCAGCGGGCGAGTACTTCGAAGGCCACACTTCCTATGTGCGCCGCGAACCCATCGGTGTGGTGGCCCAGGTTGCGCCCTGGAACTACCCGTTCCTGATGGCCATCTGGAAGATCGGCCCTGCTCTCGCGGCCGGCAACACAGTCGTCCTCAAGCCGTCCGACACCACCCCCGAATCCACCCTCGTGCTGGCCCGCCTGGCCGGCGACATCCTGCCTGCCGGCGTGTTGAACGTAGTTCTGGGAACCGGCGAAACCGGCGCCATGATGGTGGAACACCGGGTCCCCGGCCTGGTCTCCATCACGGGTTCCGTCCGGGCCGGCATCGCCGTGGCCTCCGGAGCTGCGAAGGGCCTCAAGCGCGCCCACCTGGAGCTCGGCGGCAAGGCCCCGGCCATCGTATTCAAGGACGCCGACATCAAAAAGAGCGCCGCGGCCATCGCCGAGTTCGCCTTCTTCAACGCCGGCCAGGACTGCACCGCCATCACCCGGGTGCTGGTGGAAGACTCGGTCCACGACGACGTCGTGGCGGCCATGGTGGAACACACCAAGACCCTGCACACCGGCTCGCAGAACGACGAAGACAACTACTTCGGCCCGCTGAACAACGTGAACCACTTCAACGCCGTCACCTCCGTAGTGGAGCACCTCCCGGAGAACTGCCAGGTTGTCACGGGCGGGCACCGCGCCGGCGACAAGGGCTTCTTCTTCGAACCCACCATCGTCACCGGCGCCAAGCAGACGGATGACATCGTCCAGAAGGAAACCTTCGGCCCGGTCATCACCGTGCAGAAGTTCTCCTCCGAGGCGGAAGCCCTCGAACTGGCGAACGACGTCGAATACGCCCTCGCGTCCAGCGTCTGGACATCCGACCACGGCACGGCGATGCGGATGAGCCGCGACCTGGACTTCGGCGCGGTCTGGATCAACACGCACATCCTCCTCACCGCCGAAATGCCCCATGGCGGCTTCAAGCAGTCCGGCTACGGCAAGGACCTCTCCATGTACGGCGTCGAGGACTACACCCGCATCAAGCACGTCATGAGCGCACTCGACGCATAGTCCCCACCGGCGCCCTAACCTCGCTTCGCTTCGGCAAGGGAACCCTGCCGGCGTGGGCCCGTTCAGTAAGAAAGAAGACTCCCATGAGCACCACAGCAAGTGAAATCACCTTCCGCCTGGAACAGAAGCGCCGTGTCCAGGCCGACTTCCCGGGCCCCAAGTCCATCGCCCTGACCGAGCGCCGCAAGGCAGTGGTCGCCGCTGGTGTCGCCTCCGCCGTTCCGGTCTACGTTGCGGACGCCGACGGCGGCATCATCCACGACGTCGACGGCAACTCCTTCATTGACCTCGGCTCGGGCATCGCGGTGACCAGCGTCGGCGCGTCCGATCCCGCCGTCGTCGGGGCCGTGAAGGAAGCCGTGGAGCACTTCACCCACACTTGCTTTATGGTCACCCCGTACGAAAGCTACGTGGCCCTCGCCGAGCAGCTCAACCGCCTGACCCCGGGCAATCACGAGAAGCGGACCGTGCTGTTCAACTCCGGCGCCGAGGCTGTGGAGAACGCCGTCAAGGTAGCCCGCCTCGCCACCGGACGTGACGCCGTCGTCGCCTTTGACCACGCCTACCACGGCCGCACCAACCTGACCATGGCGCTGACCGCGAAGGCCATGCCGTACAAGACCAACTTCGGACCGTTCGCGCCCGAGGTCTACCGCATGCCCATGAGCTACCCGTACCGCGAGGAGAACCCCTCGATCACCGGTGCCGAGGCCGCCAAGCGCGCCATCACCATGATCGAGAAGCAGATCGGCGGCGACCAGGTTGCCGCGATCATCATCGAGCCCATCCAGGGCGAGGGCGGCTTCATTGTCCCCGCCGAAGGCTTCCTCCCCGCGCTGGCCGCCTGGGCCAAGGCCAACGGCGTGGTGTTCATCGCCGACGAGGTCCAGTCCGGCTTCTGCCGCACCGGCGAATGGTTCGCGGTAGACCACGAGGGCGTCGTCCCGGACATCATCACCATGGCCAAGGGCATCGCCGGCGGCATGCCGCTGTCCGCAATTACCGGCCGCGCGGACCTGCTCGACGCCGTCCACCCGGGCGGCCTGGGCGGCACCTACGGCGGTAACCCGGTGGCGTGCGCCGCCGCGCTGGCCGCGATCGGGTCCATGGAGGAATACAACCTCGCCGGACGTGCGCGCCACATAGAGCAGCTCGCCACGGGACGCCTGCAGGAACTGCAGGCCGAACTGGGCAGCGCCGGGAAGTCCGTGATCGGCGACATCCGCGGCCGTGGCGCGATGCTGGCCGTCGAACTGGTCCAGGCCGGCTCCAAGGAACCCAACCCCGAGCTGACCAAAGCCGTGGCCGCTGCCTGTCTCAAGGAGGGTGTCATCATCCTCACCTGCGGCACGTACGGCAACGTCATCCGCCTGCTGCCCCCGCTGGTCATCACCGACGACCTGCTCAACGACGGCCTGGACATCCTGGCAGCGGCCATCAAGGCCAACGCCTAGGACCCCGCCCCACAGAGGTAGCGCCCCCTCGCAACGGCGCGAACGAACACTTGAGGCCCTGGAAACTCACGTTTCCAGGGCCTCAAGTGTTCGTTCGCGCTCGTACTATGAGGCGCGGGCCCGCTTCCTTGCCCTTGAGTTCTTGCCTGCCATCCGGAGCATGTCGACGGTCAGCACCAGCAGGGCCAGCCACACCACGCCGAAGCCGATCCAGCGGCTGGTGGTCATGGCTTCCTGGAACACCACCAGCGCCACGATGAACTGCAGGAGCGGGGCAACATACTGCAGCAGCCCGATGGTGGTCATGGGCAGCCGGCGGGCCGACGCACCGAAGAACAGCAGCGGCACCGCGGTAATCACGCCGGAGGCCACCAGGAGCCAGAAGTGCCCGGCGCCCTGGCTGGCCAGGGTGGCCGCGCCGCTGGCGCCGAGGAACACCATGGTGGCCGCGGCGATCGGGGCCAGCACGATGGTTTCCACGCTGAGGCTGGTCACCGCGTCCACCTTCGGGCCAACGCGCTTCTTCACAAACCCGTACAGGCCAAAGCTGACGGCCAGCGTCAGGGCGATCCAGGGCAGTTTGCCGTAGCTCACCGTGAGCACGCCCACCGCTACAAAACCGATTCCGACGGCGGCCCACTGGAGGGGGCGCAGCTTCTCCTTCAGGACGAACACACCCAGGAGGACCGAGACCAGGGGGTTGATGAAGTAGCCCAGTGCGGCTTCGACGGCCTGGCCGGTGGTGACGCCGTAGGTGTAGGTCAGCCAGTTCACGGCAATGAGTGCGGCCGCGATGGCGAGGGTGCCGAACACGGAGCGGTCGCGGAAGGCTGCGGCCAGCGCACGCCAGGACCGGGTGACCGTGATCAGGAGGATGCAGAAAAACAGGGACCACACCACGCGGTTGGCCACGATCTCCAACGCACCGGCGGGCATCAGCGCAAAGAAGTACAGGGGGAGCAGCCCCCACAGCCCGTACGCACCGAAGCCGAACAGGACTCCCTCCGTAGTCTCTTTGTCTACAGCCTTGATGCCTGCTGGCGCGGTCACAGCGGTCTTGGGTAAAGAGTCGGTTTCAGGGGGAGTAGGCACGTAACCAATAACACCAGTTGATGGACGCGTATTCCAGTCAAAAGTCAGTACGCTTTCCTTCATGGAACCGATGACCCCGCAGGTTGCCGTCCCGTGAGGCTCCGCCGCAGCAACACCAACGGCCGCGGCTACCGTCGCGTGCCCGCCGGGACGGGCTTCAGCTACCGGGACCTGGACGGCTCCACACTGCAGCAGGGGCCTGTCCGGGAACGGCTGGAAAGCATCGGCATCCCGCCGGCCTGGACGGACGTGTGGATTGCGCCGTTCGACAACGGGCACATCCAGGCGACAGGCCTCGATGCGGTGGGCCGGCGGCAGTACATCTACCACCCCGCCTGGCGGGAGCGGAAGGACCGCGTGAAGTTCGACCGCGCCCTGCAGCTGGCCGAGTCGCTGCCCACCGCCCGCCGGCTGGTCACCCTGGACCTGCGCAGCGACGGCCCCAGCCGCGAACGTGTCCTGGCGGCGGCCTTCCGGATGCTGGACAGCGGGTCCCTGCGGGTGGGATCGGAGCGGTACACCAACGAGAACGGCAGCCGCGGCCTGGCCACGCTCCTGTGTGCGCATGTGCATGTCCGGAAGGAGTGCCTGGAGCTGAGGTTTCCGGCCAAGAGCGGCAAGGACTGGGAGTCGGAAATCCACGACGCCGACCTCGCCGCCCTGGTGCGGATGCTCAAGCGCCGCGGTGGAAATGCCAGGCTGCTGGCGTTCAAGGAGGGTCGGACCTGGCGGCCGGTCACCAGCGCGGACATCAATGCCTACGTCAAGGAGCGGACGGGTTTGGACTTCACCGCCAAGGACTTTCGGACCCTGCACGGGACGGTGGCCGCCGCCGTCAGCCTGGCTCGCAGCGGCCCGCAACCGACCGTTGCCGCGCGGAAGGGCGCCATCAGCGTGGCCATGCTGGAGGCTGCAGTGGTGCTGGGGAACACGCCGTCGATCGCCCGGAAGAGCTATGTTGACCCCCGGCTGCTGGACCACTTTGCCGCGGGGGAGACCATCGACCCCAAACGCCTGGACTCCGCGGAAGCCGAGCTCCGGGCGCTGCTGTACCGGGAAGGTGACGTGGTGCCGCTGCGCCAGAGCGGCTGAGGCCCGTCGTTGCTGCCGGTTGTTGCCGCCTGCTCAGCCCGTTTGCTCGGCGTACACAACGTAGTTCTCGGTGGCGCCGGCGTCGTTCAGCTGGAAGCACGTCACCAGCACCAGCCGCCCGGGCACGGCAGCCCAGAGGTCGTCCCGCTGCCCGAGACTGGTCTTTGCATAGCCGGCCGCCCCCGTGACCGTGTATCTCGTGACGCCCTCCGGCGTGGTGACCAGCACCGCATCGCCCGGCTGTGCCCGGCCCCTGCCGGCCTGGATGTCCATCAGTCCGTTGAATGCCGAGTAGCCGAGGTTCCAGGAGTGGGCGGCCAGGTAGGTGGTGTTGGTGGCCCCGGCGCCGGCCGGTCCGTAGTCGCTGATCCAGTACGCGAATCCATTGGACGGCGGGTTGACCCGGCGGTCGGCCGGGAGGGCCATCGGCAACACGGGGATGTCCATACCGAGCCGCGGCACTTGCACCCGCACCGGCTGGCCCGGCCCTGCAGGTGTCCGGGCCAGTTCCCGGCCGGCCACCGCCTCAGCCTCTGCCGGCGTCTCCACTACCAGCGGGGCGCCGCCGCCTGCCGTTGTGGCGCCGTAGTCGGGCAGCTGCGGTGCAGATTCCGTGGCCTGCCCGGGGACTGCCAGCAGCGGCTGGGCCCCCGTCAGGAGCGGGATTCCGTACACTAGCACCACGGCAAGGCCCAGCCCGGTCAGGCCGACGGCGGCAAGGTTGCGGTAGCGGCGGCGCCTGCGGGCGGCGGATGTGGGGGCCCGTCGCATTTACCCGAAGCGTCCGTTGACGTAGTCGCTGGTGCGCTGGTCCTGCGGGTACTGGAACATGGCGTCAGTGGGGCCGTGTTCAACGATCGCCCCGGGCGCGTTGTGTGCCGCCAGGAAGAAGGCGCACGTGTCCGAGATACGCGCGGCCTGCTGCATGTTGTGGGTGACGATGACGATCGTGACGAGTCCGCGCAGCGACGCGATGGTCTCCTCGACGCGGCGGGTGGACGTGGGGTCCAGCGCCGAGCATGGCTCGTCCATCAGCAGCACCCGCGGGGAAACCGCCAGGGATCGGGCGATGCACAGCCGCTGCTGCTGGCCGCCTGACAGTCCGCCGCCGGGCTGGTGCAGCCGGTCCTTGACCTCGTCCCACAGGGATGCCTTGCGGAGTGAATCCTCCACCAGGTAGTCCTTCTCCAGCCGGCTAGCCTTGATGCCCGCGAGCTTCAGCCCGGCGACGGTATTTTCGTAGATGGACATGGCGGGGAAGGGGTTGGCTTTCTGGAAGACCATGCCGATGTTGCGGCGCGCCAGGGTCACCCGCCGGCCCGGATCGTAGATGTCGGCCCCGTCCAGCAGGACCTGCCCCGCCAGCGACGCTGTTGGCACCATTTCGTGCATCCGGTTGAGGATCCGCAGGAACGTGGACTTGCCGCAGCCCGACGGGCCGATCAGGGCCGTGACCTGTCCCGCTTCCATGGTCAGCGAGACGCGGTCCAGGACCTTGCGCTCGCCGAACCAGGCGCTGACCGCCCTGGCGTCGAGCTCGGCCGCCTCGCTCCCGGCGAACGGGTCCGGGAAGCCCTCGCCCTCGGGCGGATCGAACACGGCCAGTGTGTGGCCGGAGGATGATTGCGTGGTCATCAGGGTTCCTTCTATGGAGATTTTCACTAAAGCAGGTTGGGCAGCAGGAGGCTGACCTGCGTACCGGTCAGGACTGACAGCGCGCCCAGCATCGGCAGGAACACCAGCCAGGTCTCGCGTTGACCCCAGCGGTACCACGACCAGACGGCGGCCATGGCGGCCAGGATCAGCAGTTCCAGGCACACCAGGAGTCCTACCAGGTCCGAGGTGTCAGATCCCAGGGGCAGCTCGGCGGCTTCCAGGGATGCGGGATAGAGGACCGGCGCGGTCTTCGGGAAAGCCTTGGACAGCAGCTTGGCGTCGACCCGCAGGACGCCGTCGGGAAGGAAGGCGGCCCCGGCTGCGGTGGTCAGGGTCAGGCGCCCTTCGTCACCGGTGGGGATGGACGGGCCGGGGTCACCGGCGCGGCGATGGCCCATCACCTCGAACTCGGCCACTCCCAGCCCGGTGGTCACGGTGAACCGCTCGCCCGGTGCGAGGCGGGTCAGCTGGCCCAGGGGGCCACCGTAGGCGGCGGCCCTGCCCATCAGGACGCTTGTGCCGCTCTGCCCCGGCAGGGGAGTGTCCCGCCGGTGGCCGACGCCGTCCATCAGTTCCCGGGATGTGGTTCCCTCCACCACCGTTTCCTGGATGTCCAGTGCGGGAATCGAAAGCAGGGCCAGCGGTGTCCCGGGGGCCACCAATGCGCCCGTGTGGTCCGTCTGGCCGAGCGGTGCGGAGCCTTCCGCCAGGCCGGTCCGGAGCTCTTCAAACAGCCGGGTCTGCGTGGTGGAGTGCTGCACCTGCGAGATGATCACAATGTTGATGATCTGGCCGAAGAGGATCACCGAGACCATCGCCAGACCCAGCGAAATCGCCTTGTTAGTGTGCGACGGCGGGAGCCTGACAGGGGTGGCCCGGCGCCTGTTCCGTGCCGTACGGCGGAGCCACGCGAGCGCGCCGCGGTGCAGGAAACGGGGGCCGGTCTGGCGCCGGCCCGGGAGTGTCGCGGTCATGCTTTGGTGCCGCGCTTACTCCCCGCACGCCTGGCCAGGGCGCCGGCGGTCAGTGGCGGGACGAGGACCAGAAGGCCCACGAGGCCGCCGATGATCAGCAGGAGGTTCTGCGGTTGTCCCCAGCCGCGGCTGGAGGCCAGCGTGGTGGTGACAGGCGTTAACTGCCCGGCGACGCCGCTGGCGGCCCCGGCGGCTACGGCTGTGCAGGTGCCGCTGTCGGGGTCACAGGCTGCCGCGTCGCTGGCCGGATCGACGGCAGCCGCTCCGGCGTCGGCCAGGTCAGTCACTTCGGCGGTGCTGGCCGGAACTTCGGCTCCTGCTGCGGCCGGGGCCCCTGCCGGGCCCTGGTTGACGGCCGCGTCGGCACCGCGCCAGGGCACCTGGCAGGCAGCGTCGCAGGCCTTGTCGAACGGTGCGCTCCGCACGAGTTGGTTGGCCGAAGGTGAGTCGCCCGGCTTGAACGTGGGGTTGTTGCAGGCGGGCGCCGAACCGCCGGACACACTGTCGCGGGTCTGGTCCATCTTGCGGATGGTGTCCTGGTCCACGCCCGGTATCTTGCGGATCTGTTCCATCCCGGCCAGGACCAGGTTCATGGGCAGCGGCGAGTATCCGAGCTGGCCCATGGGGCGCTGGCCCTCGCACAGGGCGTAGTTCGCGAAGAAGCCCAGGGTGGCTCCCTGCGCCGGGTTCAGGGCATTGGTGGCCTGGGTCGGGACGATCATGTACGAATACGCCGACATGGGATACGTGCGGGGGTCCTTGTAGCCGTACACCTTGGAGAGGTCCTGGGAAAGGTAGTTCGCTGACCCCTTGTCCTGGTTGATGCTCGCCTGGGTCAGCGCCACGGCCACTGCGTGCTCCGTGGGCAGCGTGTAGAAGCCGGCAGCGTTCTTGACCTGTGCCACCGGAAAGCCGATGCCCTGGGCGTAGGAGTACTCGTCGTAGTTGATGGTGAACTGGTTGTTCGCCGAGTACGTGGTGACACCCTGCGAGCCGTTCTGGGCCACGAAGTTCTTGAGACCCTGCGTGGGGTAGAAGGACGTGGCGTGCTGCGGGTCGCAGCCGGTGACGGCGCACAGCTTGGCGTAGTCGGCAGGGTACTGGCGCAGCAGCCAGAGCGTGAACTGGGCGGTGGCGCCGGAGCCGTCAGAGCGGACCACCACGTTGATGGTGGCGTCAGGCAGGGCAACGCCGGGGTTGTCGGCGGTGATGATGGGATCGTTCCAGCGGGTGACCTGGCCGGTGAAGATCTTGGCGATGGCCGGCTGCGAGAGTTTGAGGCTGGTCATCCGTGAGCTGCCGGCCTTGAGGTTATACATAAAGGCGGTACCGCCGGCCACCACGGGCAGCATGCCGTAGGCGAAGCCGGGCATGCTGTTGTCGCGCGGGTCGGCGGTGTCCCCGGTGTAGGGGATTTCCGAGACGGCGAACTGCTTCATCTGGTCGGCGAATTCCTTGCGCCCCGTGGAGGAACCCTTGTTCTCGTAGTCCACCGTCACGCCCTGGGCGCCGACCCGTGCGATCCAGTCCTGCAGCGCGTTGCCCGCCCAGGAGGATCCGGAGCCGCCGATGCGCAGGTAGTTGGCTGCCTGGGCAGGCGCCAGGCCAGTCAGCACCATACCGAGTGACAGCAGGATTCCCAGGACCGCCGGAACGGTCCGTCGCTTGGAAAGGGGGCGGATCATGGTTTCTCCTGCATGTTGTCGGTAGGTGCTGCGCCCAGGCTCGCCAGCAGTTGGGCGTGGTTGCGTTCAATGCGGGGCAGGTCGCGCCGGGACCTGGCGGCCGCGCGCCGTGCCTGGGCCTGTGTCTGCTTGCCGGCGTCCTGGCCGCCGATGATGCGGGCGATGATGAACAACACCAGGACCACGAACAGCAGGAACGCCGCGGTGGCGAAGCCGCGAGCCACCATCTCCGGCACGGGGGAGCGGACGTAGTCCAGGGCAGCCAGCGGAAGCGGTGTCTGCGGACCGGAGAACGGATTGGCATTCATCACGCCGGTAAAGCCGGACGTCAGCAGGACCGGCGCGGTCTCGCCGATGCCGTGGGCGGTGGCCAGGATGACGCCGGTGGTCAGGCCGGAGCGGACGGTGGGCAGCACAATGTGCCACACCACCCGCCATTGGCCCGCGCCCAGGGCCAGGCCTGCCTCGCGCAGGTTCCCGGGCACCAGCCGGAGGACGACGTCGGCCGAGCGGATCATGATCGGCAGCATCAGGACGGTGATGGCCAGCGAAGCGGCAAAACCATTGGTCTGGTGCGTGATGGCCATAACCACCGCCGCGTAGATGAACAGGCCCGCCACAACGGACGGCAACGCCGTCATTGCTTCCACGACTGTGCGCACGATGCGGGCCAGGCGCCCGCCCACTTCGTTGAGGAATACCGCCGTCGTCATTCCCAGCGGAATGGTGATGGCCAGGGCGATGCCGATCTGTTCCAGCGTTCCCACCAGGGCATGCAGCACGCCGCCCTGGTCCAGGCCGGACAGGGGCCCGGCGCCGGTCATGTCAGTGGTGAAGAAGTTGACGTGGAACAGCGCTTCCTGGCCGCGGGCGAACGTGAACATCACCACCAGGCCAAGAGTGCCGGCGACGGCGGCGCCCGCCGAGCTGAGCAGGACCGTCACCAGTCCGTTGCGGACTGCCGGAGCCGGCTGCCGCAGGTGTATCAGGGCGGTATACAGCAGCAGGAACCATAGGTAGGAAACGATGAACAGCCAGCCCAGGGGGATCAGTCCCAGGGCCACGGTCAGCAGGAGGCCCATGGCCAGCCCGCCGGCGGCCGCGCCGGCCAGCGACAGGACGTGGTTGCGGCCAACGCCAAGCCGTACCCGGACTTCGTCCGGGGCGCCGGCAGAATTGGACAGCTGCGGCAGCTCAGTAGCTGGGCGGCGTGGCCCGGGATCGGCAGGCAGATCGGTCACCTCGAAGGTGGCGGGTCCGTCGTCGGTGGTCGTCATGGTCAGCCCTCGCTTTCTGCGCCGGACCGGGACCTCGCCATGATGGCTGAGGCCGTGATGTTGACCAGCATGGTGATCACGAACAGCGTCAGTCCTGCGGCCATCAGCGCGCTCATCGCAGATTCGTTGGATTCGGAGTACTTCAGGGCAATCATGGCGGCGATCGAGTTGGCGCCCTTTTCCAGGACATGGAAATTGATGGCATAGACCGGGCTAATGATCAGGTAGATGGCGATGGTTTCGCCGAGCGCCCGTCCCAGCCCGAGCATGGTGCCGCCGATGATGCCGCCGCGGCCGAAGGGCAGCACCACGGTGCGGATCATGCCCAGCCGCGTGGCGCCCAGGGCGTAGGCGCCCTCTCGCTCACCCGTTGGTGCGCGCCGAAAGGACTCCGTCATGATGGAGGTCTGGATCGGGACGATCATCATGGCCACCACCAGCCCGGCGATGAAGGCGGAGGCCGTGAACGGCACGGTGTCCCGCAGCGGACTGCCCGGATCAACGCCGTCCACCTGCAGGAACGGTATCCAGCCGAACCACGTGGACAGCCACTTGCTGAAGTCCACCACATTGGGTTGCAGCATGTAGGCGCCCCACAGGCCGAAGACCACCGACGGCACGGCGGCCAGGAGGTCAATCAGGCTGGTCAGTGCCTTCTGCATCCAGCCGGTGGCGACTTCGGTAATGAACAGTGCCGTCCCCAGGGCCAGCGGCATGGCGATGGCTAAGGCAACCGTGGCGATCTGCACCGTGCCCCACAGAACAGCGGCGATGCCGAAGTCATTGGTTTCCGGCGCCCAGTTCTGGGTGGTCAGGAATTTGCCCAGCCCCACCTCGCTGATGGCGCCGACGCCGTTGCCGGCCAGGAAGAGGCCCACCAGGACCATAATGGCCAGGACGATTCCGCCGCCGATCCGGGTGACGGTCCGGAACAGGTAGTCCTGTTGTTCCAGCTGCTGGTGCAGGGTGCGGGGAGTATCCTGCGCTTCATCGGCGCGGGAACGGGGCAGGACCGTGCTCATCGACGCCGTCCCCGTGCCAGCAGCGGCGCGGCGGCAGCGCTTGCCAATGCTGCCACGAGTCCGATCACCAGCGTGTACTGGGGCCAGGCGCTGCTGGTGGCCGCGGTCCGGCTTGGCACCGCAGCGGCGGCCGCGGGGGCAGCCGCAGGTGCTGCCGCCGGGACGACTTCTGCTGCGGCAGCGGCCGGTGCGGCCGGTGCCAGGACTGCGGGCACCACGTTCGCGCCGGACACGGACTCCATCGGCATCAGGTCGGTGGTGGCGGCCGCGGCTTGCTGGGGCCCTTGGATTCCCTGCAGGGTCTGGATGCCGGCGGCGGCCAACTGCAGCAGCGCCGGTGTGAGTGGCGCGTAGCCAGGTGGCAGCATCCCGCTCCTGAAGCCGGTCTTCTGGCCTTCGGTGCTGATGTACGAGAAAAGCTGCGCGAACGTTGCGGCCTGGGTCTGGCTGACCGAGGCAAGGTTCACCACGCCGTAGATCGGCAGGGTCAGCGGATACGCGGAGGTGTAGTCCGGGACACTGGCCGGCCGCATGGCGCCGGGGGTACCGGTGGGTTCGAACTGGCTGGCTGCTGCCTGCAGGCTGCTGGCCGTGGCGCCAATGCACTGTGAGCCGCTGACGTTGCACAGCTGCGCGGTGGGCAGCTGGAACTTCGAGGCCGAGGCCGCGTCCGTAATGGACAGGACGCTGCGGCTGCCGTAGCCCTGGCGCGCCACGGATTTGTAGGCCGGCGGGCTGCAGTCGGCGCACCAGGACGTGGTGGATGCCGGCTGGGCGCGCACGGTGTTCTGGGCCGCCGCGGCCATGTCCTGGACGCGGGCGTACTGGTCGCCTACGGTCAGGGCCGGCTCGGCGATGGAACCATCGCCGGCCATGACGGCCTGCTTCTGGGCCCAGTAGACCTGCGGGTACGCGGCCCCTTCGGAGGGGTAGGACTGGCGGGCGTACGTGAACCCGTCAGGAGTTTTGGTCTCGGCGACCTTCCGGGCGGCCTGCTGGTCCAGTTCGGTGGCCTTTTCCTGGCATTCGCTGTAGGTCCGCGTCGAATAGAACGGGTTGATGGTCATGCCGGACGGATCCGGGCAACCGTTCAGGAAGGCCCGGGAATCCTTGTCGTTGAGCAGCCAGTCCCAGACGGCTGACGCGGCATCGGAGCGCAGGCCTTCCACCACGGGTGGGCTGAGGTTGCCGGAGGAACCCAGGCCCTTCGGGTTCAGGGCCCTGAACTCCGGATCATTCTGGATGGAATACGTCATCGGCTGGCCATAGGCCGTGGTGCCGGGCTTCGTGAAGGGGGCCTCAATGGCGGAAGCCGGGGCAGTGTGTTGCACGTAGCTCTGCGTGAGCAGCTTGGCCAGCAGCCTGGCATTGAGTTTCAGGTCACGCACCAGACCCGAGCTGCGTGCCTTGTCGGCCTCCCACTCTGCCTTGTCCTGATAACCGCAGTCGGCCAGCGTGAATTGCGTGAACGCTGCCGTGCAGGCATTGTCAATGGTCATGGCGACCACCACCCCGGCCAGCGCTGTCGGCACATAAAGGGCGTTGAGGTCACCGGCGGCGGGGCGGGTGATGAAAGCGAGGGTGTCGGGCTGCTGCAGCTGGGTGCGGGCCTGCAGGTCAGCCAGCGGTGAGAAGCCGAGCGTGAACTTCTTCGTGTCGCACACGGCGGGAATCCAGGACTTCATCGCCGTACTGAGGGCTTCGGAACCCACGCTGAGGGTAGCCGACTGATCGGTGGGGCAAACTGCCGCGACGTCCTGGAAGTGGAGCGGGACCTGCAGGCGCATCGCCCACAGGCTGGGGGAGAGGGGTCCGGCCGGCAGAATGGCGTCC
Source organism: Pseudarthrobacter cellobiosi (assembly GCF_023913755.1). Lineage (GTDB taxonomy): Bacteria > Actinomycetota > Actinomycetes > Actinomycetales > Micrococcaceae > Arthrobacter > Arthrobacter cellobiosi. The sequence goes on along the minus strand of NZ_JAMXBJ010000049.1, from coordinate 279,407 downwards.
ATCGCGGCTGTCCGCGGTACGGCTACCAGCCAGCATTTGGCCACGCTGGGTGCATCCGGGCGGTAGCCGCAGCCCATTCCGGAGGCTTCTGCGCCGCTCTGAACCTCGAAGGTGCGCGAGCCTGCGCCCTGTTCGGAGGACATAAAGCGGGAGAACTCGTTCGTGCTGGTCCGGCTGAAGAAGGGGTTGCGGTATTCGCTGAGGTTGAAGCCGTCCGTGATACGCGTTTCTTCGCCGGTGACAGCCAGGAAGGGGGCCGGAAGGTTCATGGTGGGGGATGACGGATCCGGGGCTTCCCAGTCCCCGCCGCGGACCAGGGGATCGTTCAGCAGTGAACGCTGGTGGGCCGTGCTGGAAATATCGCCGTCAAGTCCGGTCGCGCCGAACTGGCAGGTGGAGGGGTCGGGCTCGGTGGCCGCGGGGTCAGGCTTGTTGTCCGTGCCCGGTTTGCCCCAGCACTGGAACACCTGCAGATAGGACGTGCTGGCACCATTGCTGCCGGTGGCGGGATCCGCGCCGGTGAAGCTGACGGCCACTGACTGGTTCTGCAGGTTCCTGGTCTGGGAGACGCTCACGGACAGGCCGCCCAGCCCGTTGCCCGGGCCGAAGGCACGGGTCGCTGAATCGCGCAGCCGCTGATCGACGTCGTCGTACGTCTTCCCGGCAGTGTGCGGCAGCTGCTGCTGGTTTTCGCGGTGAACCGTGCTCTCGGGGGCATTGTCAGTGTTGTCCCACGTGACGGTCGCCGAGGTGTCGCTGACCATGGAGCCGCGCGGCCCCCAGTCGGTGCCCGGAAGGACCGGATCTGCCGAACTCGGCGGAAGCGAGACCAGCAGGAGGGCGCCCACAGCGGCCGCAGCGGCCAAAGGGGAAGCCCACCGCGCGCCGGGTTGCTGACGGGGCCTGGCGCCGGCCTGTCGGGTATTCCATGGAAGCGGCATGAATTCTTTCTTTTCATTATTCCGGGTCGGTCATCAAACCTGCGGGCCGATTGTTCAGACCTGTCAGTGGAAGGTCCAGCCGGTTGGCAGCGGAAGCTGCTGGACTATTATTTCGGTAAATCGTCCCGGGTCCGCTGTGCTTTGATAAAGAACGGATTTCCGGGAGGTGAACAAAAGTAATTGGCGTTGAAAGCGGAATTGCCCGGACCCCAGCGGGATCCGGGCAATTCCTGGTGAATCAGGCTCGGGTGGCCTTGCGGCGCCGGGAAATGTAGATCCCGCCGCCCACACCCATGAGCGTCAGTCCGCCAATGACCATGGCAGCCAGTCCCGCAGTGCTTGCCGGGTTGGCGGCGGCAGCGCCGAACCAGTTGGTGTCCGCGAGGAAGGGAGCGTTGGACCCGGCGGTCACGGTCAGGCCGGTGACCTCGAACGTTGCGCCGGCTGCACCCTTGAGGACCAGGGTGTGCGTTCCGGCAGGCAGGTCGGCCGGAACGGTGAAGGTGTAGCTGACCGAACCGTCAGCGTTGGCCACGGCGGTTTCGGCCAGGACAACCGGCTCGGAGTGGATCTCGCCGGTGACCGTTTCGCCAGCGACGAAGGTGCTGGCGGGAGCGTTGACCACGAACTTCTGGCCGCTGACCAGTTCGGCGCCGGCGGTCAGTTCCTTGACGGATCCCGTGGTGGCCAGCGGGACTGACGTGCTGCTGGGCGTCGCGGTTCCGGTCGGTGTGGCCGACGGGGTCTCCGTGGCGGTCGGCGTCGGGGTGGCCGTTTCCGTTTCGGTGGGCGTGGCGCTCGGTGACGGAGTGGCCGTTTCGGTGGCCGTCGGCGTGGCGGTCGCCGTCGGGGTGGTCACCACCGGCTGGCTGATGGTCCAGTTCTTGGACGCGTCGGTGGTGAGCGTGGCCCAGGAGGCTACGGACTTGCCCGCGACCGGGTTGATCTTGGCGGTGGTGACGCTCTCGTTCGAGACGGTGCAGACGTAACCAATGCTGTAGGTGTGGTTGGCCTGTACAACGGCGGACATGTCAGCAATGGGGGTCTTGCTGCTGTTCACAAAACCGGATTCCAGCGTGTTGTCGTCGGCAATCGTGCCGTTGGCATTCAGGGACATCGCGTACTGGGGATCCTGCGTCAGGGGGTAGACCGTCTGCGCTTCCACGGTGCTGCTCAGCGCCGGCTGGATTTCCTGCCCGGGCTCGGACATAAAGATCAGCGCGCCCTCGAGGATGTTGCCAGTGGTGGGGCAGGCCATGTCGCTGTGCAGCTTCAGCACGGACAGGCTCAGGGCGCTCCAGTTGCCGCTCGTCGGGTTGGCCGTGACGGTTCCTGCCGAGCCGGCCGGGAGGTCCGCGTTGGCAACAGCGATTCCACCGCCCAGCAGGAGGGCGGTGCCGGCAACGGCGGCCGTGGCGTTCAGGCCCCAGCGGGATTTCATTGTCGTGGCGTTAGCCATAATCATTTCTTCTTTCTCAGATAAACGTGTCTACTGCTGCGGTGTTGCCCGGCGCCGGGAAATTAAATCCACCGGCCAACCAGCGAAAATCGCTGCGAAGAATTACCGATCAGTCTGGGTCATCAGTCGAATTCTGCGGGCGTGGCAAAGTAAAGCAAGACGGTACTGAAAGTAAATTCTTTATGAACGGAATTCAGGACCCGGCCGGAGGAATTGTTAGTTGGTGTAACCCGACTTTTTGCCCATCGTCCAGTCGCCCACGTAGGAGAGCGTCTTGAAACCAAACTTGTTGATGATGACCTTGCTGCCAATCGTCTTCAGGTTGGTGGTCACGGCATTGCTCAGGACCAGGCTGTAAATGAGCTTGCTGGTCTGGGTGGAGCTGGCCACCACGTTGTAGGTGTCCCGGGCGAAGGTGCCCTTGCCGCTCGCGGGTGCCACGGCTGCGTTACCGTAGAGGTCTCCGGGGGCCAGTGCCGGAGCCGTGGTGGCCGGGTCGATCGCCTTCAGGCCGTCGATGTTCGCCAGCACCTGACCGGCAGCCGTGGTGTTGGCCATGGCGCCGTTCTTCTGCGCGATCCACTGGGCGGCGGAGAAAGCGATGATGTCGCCGTCGTTGATGAGGGCCGCACCGTTATTTTCGGGATAGTTCTGCTCGATGTCGGGGATGCAGGTGCTGTTCGGGGTGACGCCGATGGCCTTCACGAAGAAGGCGCGGGTGCCCGAAGCGGCCTGGGGCAGCTTGGGAGTAAAGGTCATGGTTCCGATGGCGGGCTTGCCTGTGGTGCCGTCAATGGTGACGCCGTCGCCGGCCGTGCAGCTGAAGATGTTGGCGATCTGCTGGGTGGTCAGGTTCACCGGCGTGTTGGTGGAGTCCTTGACTGCCACGGTCATCGCGTCGCGTGCGAACGGCAGGAACGTCAGGTCAGTGCCTGCCACGCTGGGTGAGGAAGAGGACCGGGCGATGTCGACGTCGTTCCTTTTCAGCGTGAAGGTGTTGTTGGCCGAGTCCTTGTAAACATGGTTCAGCGGGTTCAGGCTGGCGCTCAGGGCCTTGACGCCGGCACCGGAACCGTTGGGACGCGTAAACGCGGTGACACCCGTTTTGGTCACGATCGCCGAGGGCAGGCCAAAGGCGTCGTAGGAAGCCACAGTCCTGATGGGGCCTGTGTTGGTCAGGGCGTTCCAGACGTCCTGGATGGTGTCGGAACCAACGGCCGCCAGCGGGCGGTCCGGCGTCGTGGGCTCCGCAGACGCGCTTGCTGAGCTGATCAGGCCGAGTGCCAAGGCGGTGACGCAGATAGCGCCGACAGCCTGGAAGGACTTCAATTTCATGTCAAGATTCCCCATCTTAGGTACCGAGTGGATTAGCTGGTGCAGGTGGGCCACGGCGCAGTGCGGGCACTGCCGCTGCGGTCTGCGGCTGCCGGAGTAGTCAGGACAGTGCCGGCCGCTATGAGTCTGCGGCGGCGCTGCCCGGCATTTCGAATTGCTTGGCTAAGAAGAACCTGCGATCAGGTGAACGTTTGGTGAAAGCACCGGCAAGGGGGCTTCGGGCAGCCGTTCCACGCCGGGAGCTCCTGCACGCAGGAGCTCGGGCGGGAACTCAACCGGAAGATGCCGGTGTCCGTGGCGGATCACTGTTTCCAGCAGGCGTGCGCCGCCAAGCAGGTCCAGTGCCGCCAGGGCGCTGCGGTCCCGGTCCCGGATGGTGGGGTACCAGGCGCTGGCCATCAACACGGGGCGTCCGCGCAGGCTGACGTACCATCCGTAGTCCCGGGCCTGCTGGTTCTGGACGAAGGTAATGGTCAGGTCCTGGGCGGCCTTCTGAGCGGCCGTCGCATTCGCGGCCGCCACCGCATAGCTCGGGAAGAGGCCAACCCCCCGGCCGAGTTCCCTGTGGTTGCCCGAGATCAGGCGCCAGACGACCAGTGGCTGGTTGAAGTGATCCATCCGGCGCACCAGTTGGTGGATGGCCGGCAGGCGGACTGGCTGTGCCAGGACTTCGGTTGGCTGTTCAACGGGATTGGTCAACCGTTGCCGCACGTTAAGTGATGGCAGCGCGGAAACATGGCCGTGCTGAACGCCAGCGCTGAAGACGGCGAGTTCGCGCTCCTTCCAGCGGGTCGCCGCAGGAAGGGCCTGACTAACAAGAGAGGTGAAGGAAATGCGTTCATTGGAAATGATGGCTCCCCAGGGATCCTGTGACTGGACGCCGCCCATGCGGTCGTGATAAGGCTCAAGCCGGATGGTTGCCAGCGGGGGTGGCGCGGGTAAAGGAAGAGCGACAGGCAGCTGAACGTCTGGCATCACACGATGCCGCGTCCCGCGGTGGGCACATTTAGAATGGGACATTGTGCGCAACTGCACTGTGCGCCTCCGTCGTAATCTCCTCGTTCCAGAAGGGCTCCCGGTGTCCAACCCAGGCGAAACCACCTCCAAACGTCCACTCCGCGTCGCCATTGTGGGTGCGGGACCGGCAGGTGTTTACGCGGCGGATATCCTGACCAAGTCCAACGGCGTCAAGGACGGCGATTTCGAGGTCAGCATCGACCTTTTTGAGGCCTACCCCGCCCCGTACGGCCTGATCCGCTACGGCGTGGCCCCGGACCACCCGCGCATCAAGGGGATCGTGAACGCACTGCACAAGGTCCTGGACCGGGGCGACATCCGCTTCCTGGGCAACGTCACGTACGGCCGCGATCTCACCCTGCATGACTTCCGCGCCTTCTACGACGCCGTGATCTTCTCCACCGGCGCCATCAAGGACGCGGACCTGGCCATCCCTGGCATTGATCTCGGCGGTTCGTTCGGCGGCGCCGACTTTGTGTCCTGGTATGACGGCCACCCGGACGTGCCCCGCGACTGGCCGCTGGATGCCAAGGAAATCGCCGTGATAGGCAACGGCAACGTGGCGCTGGACGTGGCCCGGATGCTCGTCAAACACGCTGACGAACTCCTCACCACTGAAATCCCGGACAACGTCTACCAGGGCCTGAAGAACTCCCCGGTCACTGACGTCCACGTCTTCGGCCGCCGAGGCCCGGCACAGGTCAAGTTCACGCCGCTGGAGCTGCGCGAGCTGAGCCACATGAAGGACGTGGACATTGTCCTGTACCCGGAGGACTTCGAGTTCGACGAAGCCTCCGATGACGCCATCCGCAGCAACAACCAGATCAAGACCATGGTGAACACGCTGACCAACTGGCTCGTGGAGGAGCACGCCGAAGCGGAAGAGCCGTCCTCCCGCCGCCTGCACCTGCACTTCCTGCACAGCCCGGTGGAGATCTACCAGGACCCCGACGACGGCGGGTCCGGCCGGGTGGCCGGCCTAAAGTTTGAGCGGATGGAGCTGGATGGCACCGGCAACGTCAAAGGCACGGGCGAGTTTGTGGACTACCCCGTCCAGGCCGTGTACCGCGCCATCGGCTACCACGGCTCGCCACTGGACGAGCTGGAATACAACGCCAAACGCGGAGTGATCCCGAACGAGGGCGGCCGCGTGCTCGACTCCGACGGCAACCCCGTCCCAGGAATCTACGCCACCGGCTGGATCAAGCGCGGGCCGGTCGGCCTGATCGGGCACACCAAGGGCGATGCCCTGGAGACCATCGGCTTCCTGCTGGAGGACCGGCTCACCCTGCCGCCCGCCCAGAACCCGGACCCGCAGGCCATCATCGACCTCCTGCAGGAACGCGGCATCCAGTTCACCACTTGGGAGGGCTGGATCAAGCTGGACGCGCACGAAGCAGCCCTCGGCGCCGCGTGGACAGAAGGCGGGACAGGCGCCGACGGGACCGCCGCCGTCGTGCGTGAACGGATCAAAGTAGTCCCGCGCGAGGAAATGATCAGCATCTCCCGCGCCTGACCCGGCGTCACCCGCCAAAACAGCGCGAACGGACACTTGAGGCCCCCGCCAGAGGGGCCTCAAGTGTCCGTTCGCGAGGGCTGGCGCTGGAGGGTTCGCGCCGGCGGCCATTAGACTTGCAGGACCGAGGGGAGTTCGATGAGGAACCTGATCCTGCCGCCGGCGTCCGGCGGCGAAGCGACTGCGCTGGCACAGCGTCATGCCCTGGCAGCCCACGAGCAGCTCGACGCCCAAGCGTTTCCGGGCACCCAGGAAATCCCCGGGCTGCGCCGGCTGATTCGGGAATCCTGGCAGCGGTCCGCCAAATTGAAGGCCAACCCTGACAACCCCGAAGCGCCCCTCGCCCTGGACACTGACGAGCTCGAGGAATACCGGCGGCAGCACCCGCTGGCCAGCATCATGCCCGTGATCCACAAGCTCCTGGTTCAGCCCAGCCACGACAGCGGCCTGCTCGTTGCCGTGGGTGATGAGGTGGGCCGGCTGCTCTGGGTGGAAGGGGATCCCGCCCTGCAGCGCCGTGCCGAAGGCATGATGTTCGTGCCCGGTGCCGACTGGTCAGAGGCCACAGTGGGGACCAGCGCGCCGGGAACTGCCCTGGCCTTGGGCCGCGGCATCCAGATTTCCGGGGCGGAGCATTACCAGCGGTCCGTGCACGCATGGAGCTGCACGGCCGTCCCGTTCCATGATCCGGATTCCGGCGCGCTGCTGGGCGTTGTGGACATCACGGGCAAGGCCACCGCGGTGGCGCCCCACACCCTGTCGCTCGTCGAGGCGACCGTCGCTGCCGCCCAGGCGCAGCTTCGTGTTGAGCGGCTGCAGCTGGCGGCGACCCTTGCCAGCCGGCCGGCCCGACGGCGGAACGCCACTTCGGCGGCCAGGTCGGATTCCGCGCGGGCCGGGGGAGCCGGCGGCGCGAAGGAAGGCAGCCTGTACCGCAACAGCCTGCAGCTTCTGGGCCGTGACCAGGCGTTGCTCAGCATCGAAGGCAAAACGGTGGCGCTGTCCGCCCGGCACAGTGAAATTCTCGCCCTGCTCAGCACCCACTCGGACGGGCTGAGCGCCGAGGAGCTCAGTGTCCTGCTCTACCCGGGCGACGGCCCCACCATGACGCTCCGTGCGGAAATGGTCCGGCTGCGCAAGATCCTGCAGCAGCTCAACCCGGCCGCCGTGCCCGAATCCCGGCCGTACAAACTCACCATGGACCTGGTCCCGGACAGCGGACAGGTGCTGAACTGCCTGCAGCGCGGCGCCCACCGCATTGCCCTGGAAATCTACCGTGGGGCGGTGCTGCCGCGCTCCGAAGCGCCGGGCATCATCGACCTCCGCGACAGGGTCTCCTCGCTCATGCGCGAAGCGGTCCTGACGGACGGCAGTGCCGAGACGCTGCTCAAGTACGCCGCCCTCCCGGAGGCAAAGGACGACGGCGACGTCCGGACTGCCGCCCTGAAGCTGCTGCCGCCGCGCTCACCCAAGCGGGCCGCCGTCGTCGCGGACCTTGAGCGGCTGGAAGCTGAACTCAGCGCCTGACCCCGCCCTCTGATGAGACCAGCCGTGACCTGGCTCACACCCGCGCAACCTGACTGCAACCTTCACACTCCTACGCTGGGACCAACGGCGGACGCCATCATCAGGCGCCACCTTTCATGCACAGCAAAGGAGCTAGCAATGACTGTTTACGCACAGCCCGGTACCGAGGGTTCAAAGGTCACGTTCAAGGACCGCTACGAGAACTGGATCGGCGGCGAGTGGGTTGCCCCCGTCAAGGGCCAGTACTTCGAGAACATCACACCCGTCACCGGCAAAGTCTTCTGCGAAGTGGCCCGCGGCACCGCCGAGGACATTGAGCTGGCACTGGACGCCGCCCACAAGATCGCACCGTCCTGGGGCAAGACCTCCGTCGCGGAACGTGCCGCGGTCCTGAACAAGATCGCCGACCGCATCGACGAGAACCTCGAGATGCTCGCCGTCGCCGAATCCTGGGACAACGGCAAGCCCATCCGGGAGACCCTGAACGCGGACATTCCGCTCGCCGCAGACCACTTCCGCTACTTCGCCTCGGCCGTCCGCGCCCAGGAAGGCCGGCTTTCCCAGCTCGACGACGACACCACGGCCTACCACTACCACGAGCCCCTCGGCGTCGTGGGCCAGATCATCCCGTGGAACTTCCCCATCCTGATGGCCGTCTGGAAGCTCGCCCCGGCCCTGGCCGCCGGCAACGCCGTGGTCCTCAAGCCCGCCGAGCAGACGCCGTCGTCCATTCTGGTCCTGATGGAACTCATCGGTGACCTGCTGCCCGCCGGTGTCCTCAACGTGGTCAACGGCTTTGGCGTCGAGGCAGGCAAGCCGCTTGCGTCCAGCCCGCGGATCCGCAAGATCGCCTTCACCGGCGAGACGTCCACCGGGCGCCTCATCAGCCAGTACGCCAGCCAGAACCTGATTCCGGTCACCCTGGAGCTCGGCGGCAAGAGCCCGAACATCTTCTTCAACGATGTTGCCGAGTCCGACGACGCGTTCTATGACAAGGCGCAGGAGGGCTTCGCGCTCTTCGCCTTCAACCAGGGCGAGGTCTGCACCTGCCCGTCACGCGCCCTGGTCCAGGAAGACATCTACGATTCCTTCATGGCTGACGCGGTGGCCCGGGTGGAGAAAATCATCCAGGGCAACCCGCTGGACACCGAAACCCAGCTCGGCGCCCAGGCCTCCAACGACCAGCTGGAAAAGATCCTTTCCTACATCGACATCGGCAAGCAGGAAGGCGCCAAGGTGCTTACCGGCGGCGCCCGCGCCGAGCTGGAAGGCGACCTGGCCGGCGGCTACTACGTCCAGCCCACCGTCTTCGAAGGCCACAACAAGATGCGGATCTTCCAGGAGGAGATCTTCGGACCTGTTGTGTCTGTCGCCCGGTTCAGCGACTACAACGACGCGATGGAAATCGCCAACGACACCCTCTACGGGCTTGGCGCCGGCGTCTGGTCGCGTAACGGCAACGTCGCTTACCGTGCGGGCCGCGAGATCCAGGCCGGCCGCGTCTGGGTCAACAACTACCACGCCTACCCGGCCGGCGCCGCGTTCGGCGGGTACAAGTCCTCCGGCATCGGACGTGAAAACCACTCCATGATGCTGGACCACTACCAGCAGACCAAGAACCTGCTGGTCAGCTATAACGAGAACAAGCTCGGCTTCTTCTAAGGGATTGGGGCGCTCCCGTGGTGTCGACTCCGTCGCCACGACGGGGCCCTCGCGCCCCACTCCGCCTTTAGCCCGGGCGGGGGCGGGTCAGCACTGATCCGTCCCTGCCTGCACCATCCTGGCCACCCCTCAGGAAGGCAGCGCCACCTTCACCGCACCACCGCTTTATCTACGCAAGGATTTCGCCAATGACGACGACAATGCAAGCAGCAGTAGTAACCGAATTCGGCAAGGATCTTCAGATCCAGACCCTCCCCATTCCCACCCCGGGCCGGGGCGAGGCGCTGGTCAAGGTCATCACCACCGGCGTCTGCCACACAGACCTCCACGCGGCGGAGGGCGACTGGCCCGTCAAGCCGACACCGCCGTTCATCCCCGGCCACGAAGGCGTGGGCGAAGTTGTTGCCTTGGGTGAAGGTGTAACCGACCTTGCTGTCGGCGACCTCGTCGGCAACGCCTGGCTCTGGTCCGCCTGCGGCGACTGCCAGTACTGCCGCACCGGCTGGGAGACACTGTGCGAAGTACAGAAGAACGCCGGCTACAGCGTGGACGGTTCCTTCGGGGAGTACATGCTCGTGGACACCCGCTTTGCCGCACGCATCCCGGCGGGCTCGGACCCCGTTGAAATCGCCCCGGTGCTTTGCGCCGGCGTCACGGTCTACAAGGGCCTGAAGATGACCGAAGCCAAGCCCGGACAGTGGGTCACCATTTCCGGCATCGGCGGACTCGGGCACATTGCCGTCCAGTACGCCGTGGCCATGGGCCTGCGGGTAGCCGCGGTGGATATCGCGGACGACAAACTCGCCCTGGCCAAGAAGCACGGTGCGGAGCTTACCGTCAACGCGCTGCACGAGGATCCCGTCGAAGTTATCCAACGCGAAACCGGAGGTTGCCATGGAGTGCTTGTCACCGCAGTACACCCGTCTGCTTTTGGCCAGGCGATCGGCATGGCACGCAGGGGCGGGACGATTGTGTTCAACGGCTTGCCGCCGGGCGACTTCCCGGCACCGATCTTCGAGATTGTGCTCAAGGGCCTGACCGTCCGCGGCTCGATCGTGGGGACCCGGCAGGACCTGGAGGAAGCACTCGAGTTCTACGCCGAGGGCAAGATCCATCCCACGGTGTCCACCCGGGAGCTCTCCGAGGTCAACGCCGTTCTTGACGAGATGAAACACGCCAAGATCGACGGCCGCGTCGTCATCAGGTACTGATGATGGAGGCGAGGCTTGACGCGGCGGTGACGCTGCCCGGGGAGGACATCTCCCGCGTGGCGCTCACGGCCGAGGCCCTGGGACTGCTCAGGAAGCTGTGGGGCCAGCACGGGCCCCTCATGTTCCACCAGTCCGGCGGCTGCTGCGACGGGTCCTCGCCTATGTGTTACCCGGCCGGGGAATTCATCACCGCGGAAGCGGACGTCCTCCTAGGGCTGTTCGACATCGCCGACGGCCTGGAGCCGCAGCCCGTCGAGTTCTGGATGTCGAAGGAGCAGTTCAACTACTGGAGCCACACCCATCTGACCGTGGACGTGGTCCAGGGCCGGGGGAGTGGGTTCTCGGTTGAGGCGCCGGAAGGCAAGCGGTTCCTGATCCGGTCAAAGCTGATGGACTGGCCCGTCTAGTCGGTTCGATGCTTTAGCCTTGGGGCCCTCCAGAAGGAGGGCCCCAAGGTGTTTTCCGCAATTAACTTCGGCATCTGGGGCGTCTCACGATGCGGGACGGCTGGAACCGTCCTGTGGATGGACAGTAAAGTTGATAAGTCTGTTTCCATCCCCTATCAGGATTGTGGATCTCCTTATGAACCTTCTCCGGACCAAATCCATCGAGCAGTCCATTGCCGACGCCGATGAACCCGGACGCAAGCTCACGCGGTCGCTCAGCAGCTGGGACCTGATGATCATGGGTGTCGCCGTCGCTGTCGGCGCCGGCATCTTCTCGGTGGGCGCCAAGGCCGCGGCCAACTTCTCCGGCCCCGCCGTGACGTTGTCCTTCGCCATTGCCGCCGTGACGTGTGCCCTGGCCATCATGTGCTACGCCGAGTTCGCCACCGCCATCCCGGTCGCCGGATCAGCTTACGTCTTTACGTACGCCACCATGGGCGAACTGCTGGCATGGATCATCGGCTGGAACCTGATCCTGGAACTGTTCACCGCCGCGGCCGTGATCGCCAAGTACTGGGGCATCTACCTCAGCAAGGTGTTTGCGCTGATGGGGGCCGACGTACCGCCGGCGCTGTCGCTCGGCGGCGTGGACCTCTACTGGGGCGCCTTCCTGATCGTTGCCGTCTTCACCGTGCTCCTGGTGCTCGGCACCAAGCTCTCCGCCCGCGTGGGCAACGTCTTCACCATGATCAAGATCGCCGTGGTGCTGTTTGTGATCGTCGTGGGCTTCACGTACGTGAAGTTCGAAAACTACACGCCGTTCGTGCCCGCCGCGGAACCCACTGCCGGTGGTAGCGCGGACGTCCTGAAGCAGTCGTTCTTCGGCTTCCTCACCGGCGCCGCGCCCGCCCAGTACGGCACCCTGGGCATCTTCGCCGGCGCGGCCCTGGTGTTCTTCGCCTTCATCGGCTTTGACGTCGTGGCCACGTCCGCGGAGGAAGTCAAGAACCCGCAGAAGACCCTGCCGCGCGGCATCTTCGGCGGCCTGGCCGTGGTGACGCTGCTCTACATCCTGGTGTCCCTCGCGCTCACCGGCATGGTGTCCTACACGGACCTCGCGGCGGCCGAGACCCCCACCCTCACCACCGCGTTCGAGGCCGTAGGCAACACCACCGCGGCCAAGGTCATCGCCTTCGGATCCCTGATCGGCCTCACCACGGTCATCATGGTGCTGCTCATGGGGCTGTCCCGCGTGGTGCTGGCCATGAGCCGCGACGGACTGCTGCCCCGCGCGCTGTCCAAGACCAGCGAAAAGCGTTCGACGCCGGTCCGCCTCCAGATCATCTGCGGCGCCGCCGTAGCACTTGTGGCCGGCCTGACCAACGTTGACCTTCTGGAAGAAATGATTAACATCGGCACGCTGTCGGCGTTTGTTGTGGTGAGCCTGGGCATCCTGGTGCTGCGTAAAAAGCGCCCGGACCTGAAGCCGTCCTTCCGCGTCCCGTTCGGCAAAGTCCTCCCAGTGGTTTCCGCCGTCCTGTGCCTGTACCTGATGACGAACCTCGCCGTGGAGACGTGGATCTTCTTCGCCGGCTGGCTGGTCATCGGCGTTGTGATCTACTTCGCCTACGGCCAGCGGCACTCCCGCCTGAACGAAAAGTTCGCCGAGGCCAAGTCCGCCGTGGACGACACGCAATCCGCCACGGAATCCGGCGCGGACGCCCGCCTTTCCGGCAGCGATGCAGCAGTCGACGACGAGGCACTCACCCGCACGTAAGCCAGCGGCCACCAGGCCTGTAAACAAGGCAGAGGCACCCGTCCACCCCTTTGGTGGCAGGGTGCCTCTGCTGTTTAACCCGCCTTTGTGATCTGGCCGATAAGGCCTATATAGTCGTGCTTGGAGTTTTTGGGATATTGTCCCGATAATAGGAAATTTCTCTTTGGCGCCAAAGAGAAATGGTGAACTGTGGCTGAGAACGATGTTGTTCGCAGTAAGTCGGCGGTCCTGGACCCCGAAGGCCAATCTTGCCGCCACCGGCGGGGACGGCGCGGACATCGTCTTCGACTCGGCCGCCCACCCCTCGGTCGCCGCGATGCTGCCCCGGGCTGTCCGTGTGCGCGGCACCATCGTCCTCCTAGGCGTCTACAAAAAGCCCGTCGAACTGGACCTCCAAGCCCTGACGTTCGCCGAGAACACCGTGGTAGGCGTCCGGGTCTACACCAGGGCGGCCGTGGAGCGCGCGGTGGAACTCATCGAAAGCCGTGAACTGGGGCTGGACCGCATTCCCACCCAGGTGTTCGCCCTGGAGGACACCCGCCAGGCCTTTGACCAGGCGATGGCGTCCGGACGCGTCCTCAAAGTCTTTGTCAGTCCAGCCGCGGCGCCCGCCGCGAAAACCCAGGAAAGTTCATGAACCACACAGCAGAGAAATCGTCGTTTGACCTCAGCGGCAAAACCGCAGCCGTGACCGGCGCCTCCCGCGGGATCGGCCTGGGCATTGCCCTCGGGCTGGTCAACGCCGGCGCCAGCGTTGTGGCACCCCAGCGCGGCCCCTTGGCCCCCGAACTGGCAGCCGCTGCGGAAAAGGCAGGCGTCAGCGCCGCCGCGGTCCACGTGGACCTGGCCAGCGAAGAGTCCGTCGCCGCCGCCACAGCGGAAACCCTCGCGGGACACCAGATCGACATCCTGGTCAACAACGCAGGAACCCAGATCCGGCACGACGCGACCGAGTTCCCGCTGTCCGACTTTGACCGCGTTATGGCCATCAACACCCGCGCCGTCTTCCAGCTGTGCCAGGGGTTCGGCACCCCGATGGTGGAACGCGGTGGCGGGAAGATCATCAACATGGCCTCCCTCCTCACGTTCCAGGGCGGCCTGCGGGTTCTGGCCCACGCCGCGTCGAAGGGTGCCGTGGCGCAGCTGACCAAGGCGTTGTGCAACGAATGGGCACCCCGCGGCGTGAACGTCAATGCGGTTGCGCCGGGCTATATCGCCACTGACATGAACGAGGCGCTGCTGGCAGACGCCCAGCGCCATGAACAGATTTCAGTCCGGATCCCGGCGGCACGCTGGGGCACCGGCGGTGACCTGGCCGGCGCCGTGGTGTTCCTGGCCTCCCCAGCTGCGGACTACATCCACGGCGTCCTACTGCCGGTCGACGGCGGGTGGCTGGCCCGATGAGCGATCTCCAGAGCCCTCCCGTTTCCGCCATCCTGCAGGAGAACCCTGTGGTGGCAGTCCTCCGCGCCCGGCATGCCCGGAATACGCCCCGGTCATCGACGCCCTGGTCAGGGGCGGCGTCAGGTCCATCGAACTGACCCTCAGCACCGACGGCGTGTTCGACTTCCTGCCGGACATCAAACGGCAGTTCGGCGCCGACGCGGAAATCGGCGTCGGCACCGTCACCTCCGGTGACCAGGCTACGCAGGCGCTCGACGGCGGCGCGGACTACCTGGTGACGCCCGCCATGGTGACGGACGTGATCCGCGCTGCGGTTGCGGCCGGCGTTCCGGTGTTCCCCGGCGGGCTGACGCCCACCGAACTGCTGACCGGCATGCAGGCGGGGGCAACGGCCGTGAAGCTGTTCCCCGCCTCCACCGTCGGCCCCGGCTACATTGGGCAGCTTCGCGGGCCCTTCCCGGACATGCGGGTCATTCCGTCCGGCGGCATCGGCATCGATGACGCCGCGGACTGGATCGCCGCAGGGGCGCTTGCCGTCAGCCTGGGCGGACCGCTGCTCCGTGATGCGTTCTCCGGCGGCGACCTCGCCGCCCTCACCGACCGCGCCCGGCAGCTCAGTTCCCTGGTGGCGGACGCCGTCCAGGCGAGGGGTGCCCGGTGACCTTCACCGACGTCGTGACCCTCGGCGAAACGATGGGCCTGATGAAGGCCGAGACGCCCGGCCCGCTGGCCCAGGTGTCCTCGCTCAGCCTGGGCATGGGCGGCTCCGAGAGCAACTTTGCCATCGCGCTGCGGCGCCTGGGCACCTCGGTGACATGGGTTGGGCGCGTCGGCAACGACAGCCTCGGTGAACTCGTCCTGCGTGAGCTCGCCGCCGAGGGGATCGTGGTTGACCCGCTGCGCGATGAGTCGGCGCCCACCGGCCTCATGATCAAGGAGCGGCGCACCATGGACCAGCTCAAGGTCTGGTACTACCGGGCCGGCAGCGCGGGCTCCCGGCTGTCCCCGGAGGACATCCCGGCCGAGCGGATTGCCAACGCCCGGCTGCTGCACCTCACGGGCATCACGCCCGCCCTTTCGCCGGAGGCAGCCCGGGCGGCGCAACATGCGCTGGACGTTGCCCGCGAGGCCGGCGTCCTGGTCTCGTTCGACCTCAACTACCGCGCCGCGCTGTGGTCCGCCGACGAAGCCGTTGACGTTTTCCGGAACTTCATTGCCCAGGCGGACATCGTGTTCGCCGGGGACGACGAAGCCGCCATCGCGGTAGGAAAGTCCGATGACTCCCTGGAGCTTGCCCGCCGGGTCGCCGCCCTCGGGCCGAGCCAGGCGGTCATCAAGCGGGGAGCCGCAGGCTGTGCCGCCGTGATCGACGGAGTGGAATACGTGCAGGACGCCGTCCGCGTCAACGCCATCGACACCGTGGGGGCCGGCGACGCCTTTGTGGCCGGCTACATCTCGGACCTGCTGGCCGGTGCCTCGGTGCAGGAGCGGCTGCTGACCGCGGTCCGCACGGGAGCCTTTGCCTGCCTGGTGCCCGGCGACTGGGAAGGCATGCCGCGCCGGCACGAGCTGGCCATGCTGGACGCCACGGAACCGGTGGCACGCTGAGCCGGGGTTGAACCCTAGCCCAAGCTGAAAGCCGCAGCCGGAACTGGTCCCGTAAAGGGGCCGGCGGAAAGGGCCTGGATCGGCGCGAGGGCGCTAGATCCAAGCCCTTTCAAATCCTGGCGGCAGGCAGCGGCTGAGCTCAGGCTGCACGTCCTGGAGCAGTGCCACGAGTGATTGAATCCGTTCCGGCGTCATGTGAACGCTGGGGGCTGAGATGGAGGCAGCGGCCGCGACCCTGCCGAGCAGGTCCGGGATGGCGATGGCAACACAGGTGATGCCGAGTTCGTTCTCCTGGTCATCCAGCGCGTAGCCGTCCGCCCTGGCTTGATCCAACACGGTCCGGAAAGCGTCAACATCCTGGATGGAGCGGGGTGTGGCGATTGCCGCGGTATCGAAGGCGCGGACGGCCTCGTCATTTCCATACTGGGCTGCCAGCAGGGCTTTGCCCATGGCGGTGTTCTGCGCCCGCAACCGTGCCCCGGGACGGGACGCCATTTCAATGCCGCGATGGCCGCGGGCCTTGGCCAGGTACAGGACATCGTCGCCGCTGAGGATGCCCAGGTGCGTGGTGTCCTGCGTGGTCTTGGCGATCCCGGCGAGGATGGTCTGCACGGTGTCCGGGAGGCTGATCTTTGCCTCCGCCTTGGTGCCGAGCTCCAGCAGTTTGATGCCCAGGTGGTAACTGTGGTCCGGCTGCTGGCTGAGGTACCGGCCTGCCACGAGAGTGGTCAGCATGCGGTGGGTCGCCGATCGGCTGAGACCCGAGGCCTGAGTGATGTCTTCGAGCCGGTGGGCGCCCGCAGCGACGTGGTCGAGCAGGCTGAGTCCGCGCTCCAGCGTGCGGGCCCCTGCGGGATTAGCTTCCATGCCCTTAATTATCCCACGTATAGGGAGCGATCCCATCTACAGGAAGTCTGGCATCAGGGCGCCGCATGCCGGCCCACCCAGTCCACCAACGGCCGCAGCTGGTCCCACAGCGCCGCGATTTCCTGCGCCGCCGCCGGCGAATCCAGCCACTCCGGCTGGCCCAGCTCGATGCCGGCGGACAGCGACTTGTGCTTCAGCAACTCCGCCCGGGGATGGTCCTTGTCGAAACCGCGCGGCACTGTCTTGAGCGTTTCGCCCTCCACCGCAAAGCCCGCGGCAGCCACGGCATCCACGATGTGCCGCAGCGATTCGCCGGTCCCGGAGGCATCCACGGAGTTCCGGAAGCGGGCCAGCTGGGCCGGCGTACTGGTGTGGCAGCCGCCGCCCACCAGCAGCCCGTCGGCGCTCACCTGGACGTAATATCCCACGCCTTCCTGGGACGACGCGAACGCTCCCTGGGCAGTCTTGTAGGGCGATTTGTCTTGGGCGAACCTGATGTCCCGGTTGGGCCGGAAGATCTTGCCCGGCCCGAACCGCGGCTCCAGTTCAGCCAGCAGGGCCGTGACCGGATCCCGCACCAGGGTGTTGTAGCTGTCCTTGTGCTCCAGCCACCACTCACGGTTGTTGTTGTCCTCAAGTTCGGCATAGAACGCGAATGCCCCTGCTGGGATGCCCTGGAATGTACTCATGCAGTGATCCTAGGGGCCGCCGGAAGCCCCGGCCAGAGCGGCAGGCGCCTATGTGGAAAGCGTGGACAGCAGCCTCCCCATGGCGCGGCGCCGCGCGTCGTTCTACCATCCGGCACGCGCGTACCGGGAGGATAACGATGGCCAGATCCGGTTGACCACAGGCGTCCTCTGAACCAGACTTAATTCGAAAGTTTGTTCGGAAACCGAACAAGCTGGGCGTGGGGGCCTCGCACTCCCATGCCACTTCACAAAGGAGTGAACATGAAGCGTCGTTGTGTAATCGCTGTGCTTGCCGCAGCATCGGTCCTGGGCTTGTCAGCCTGTGGGTCCGGTTCGCCGAGTTCTACCGGCAATGGAACCGCCCCCGCCGGTGGAGCCGGGAGCGGAGAGCTGACCAAGGTCAGTGTGGGGGTTATCCCGATCGTGGACTGCGCACCGATCTACCTGGGCAGCAAGCAGGGGTTCTTCAAGGATGAGGGCCTGGAGTTGGACATCCAGACAGCCACCGGCGGCGCAGCAATCGTCCCGGGCGTGGTCAGCGGCAGCTTCGACTTCGCGTTCTCCAACCTGATTTCGGTCATGGTTGCCAAGGACAAGGGTCTCGACCTGAAGTTTGTCGCCAATGGAGCGTCCACCACCGGTGAGGAGGGGAACGACATCGGCGGCGTCGTCGTCCCGGCCGGGTCGGGTATCCAGTCCGCGAAAGACCTCGCCGGCAAGACCGTCTCGGTGAACAACCTCGCCAATATCGGCGACACCACCATCAAGTCGGTCATCGAAAAGGACGGCGGCGATCCCAACGGCGTGAAGTTTGTTGAGGTGGCCTTCCCGGACGCCCCGGCGGCCCTGGCCAACAAGCAGGTGGACGCAGCATGGATCCTGGAACCCTTCCTCTCGGTGGCTGTGGCCGAAGGCGGCACGATAGTCTCCTCGAACTTCGTCGAGATGAGCCCGGAACTGGACATCGCCGGCTATTTCACCAAGGTGGACACCATCAAGGGCAAGGCCGAGCTGACGGAGAAGTTCACCCGCGCCATGAACAAGTCCCTTGAGTACGCCCAGGCGAACCCGCAGGAGGTCCGCGAAATCGTGGGCACCTACACCAAGATCGACGAGGCCACCCGGGCCAAGATGATCCTGCCGCGCTACCGCGTCGAATTCAACCAGGACGCCTTCAAGACCCTCGGAGACGCCGCCGCCAAGTACGGCACGCTGGCCAAGGCACCGAACGCCGGTGACCTCCTCCCGTGAGTTCCCACGCTTCAGCTTCCACCGGTCCCGCCCCACGTGTGGGACGGGACCGCAGGTCGGTCCGCAAGCTGCCGGTAAAACAGTTGCTCGGCCTGGCCGGAATCGCGGGATTCCTGGCCACGTGGGAGCTCATTCCCCGCCTGGGCATCATTGACGAACGTTTCCTCCCTCCGGCCAGCGAGGTCATTGTGGCGCTGGTTCGGGACTTCGGCCTGACCGCATTCTGGATCTCGGTCGGCGAAACCATGACGGCCTGGTTCCTGGGCCTCCTCATCGCCGTCGCTCTGGCGGTGCTGCTGGGCTTCGTCATTGGCTCCAGCGACTTCCTGCGGAAGGCGACCAACTCCACGGTGGAGTTCCTGCGGCCCATCCCGTCAGTGGCCCTGATCCCACTGGCGGTGCTGCTCTTCGGCGTGAAGATTGAATCGTCCCTAATGCTGATCACCTACGCAGCCTTTTGGCAGGTGCTGATCCAGGTCCTCTACGGGGTGGCCGATGTCGACATGGTGGCCAACAACACCGCAAAGACCTACGGCCTGGGCCGGATGGCGCGGATCCGCTACGTCGTTTTCCCCACCGCCCTGCCCTACCTGATGACCGGCGTCCGGCTTGCCGCAACGGTGGCGCTGGTCCTGGCCATCACGGCGGAACTGGTGATCGGCTCGCCGGGCCTGGGCCGTGAAATCGCCCTCGCCCAGTCCGGCGGTGCCATCTCCGGCATGTATGCCCTCGTGCTGGCCACCGGACTGATCGGCGTGCTGATCAACGTCCTGATGCGCTTCATCGAGAAGAAGACGCTGGCCTGGCACTCCTCCGTCCGTTCTGAGGTGATCGTATGAAAGCCCTGAAGACCCTCGGCTACGTGCTGGCGCTGCCCATCCTGCTGGTCCTGCTCTGGTGGGCCTCAACCCTCGGGACGGTCAACTTCTTTGTCCCCACCCCAGCCGCCCTCGTGGCGAAATTCGGCGAGGTCTGGTTCGGCCCACGCTTCTTCTCCGATGTGCTGCCCAGCATCGGCCGGCTCCTGGTCGGCGTCACCGCGGCGATCGTGATCGGCGTCGTAGGCGGGGTCCTGATCGGCTCGGTCAGATGGCTCCGTGCCCTGCTGGAACCGACACTGGAGTTCTTCCGCGCCATCCCACCGCCAGTCCTGGTCCCGGTCCTGATCCTGCTGATGGGGATCACGGACTCCATGAAGGTGGCGGTCATCATTTCCGGCTGTGTCTGGCCGGTCCTGCTGAACACCATCGAAGGGGTCCGCGCCGTCGACGGGGTGCTCTCGGATTCGGCTCACACCTACGGCATCAACGGCTGGGCCCGGATCAGGTATCTGGTGCTGCCTTCGGCCAGTCCGCAGATCATGGCTGGCGTGCGCCAGTCACTGTCCCTCGGGCTGATTCTGATGGTCATCTCCGAAATGTTCGCCTCGTCCTCGGGGCTTGGCTTCACCATCGTCCAGTTCCAGCGCTCCTTCGCCATCCCGGAAATGTGGTCCGGCATCGTGGTGCTCGGTCTGCTGGGCGTGGCCATGTCGTTCATCTTCCAGTGGGCCGAGCGGAACATCCTGCGCTGGTACCACGGCCAGAAAGAGGTAGAAAATGCAGCCTGACTCCACCCGCCCGGCCACGGAGGCGATGCTCTCCGTCCGCAGCCTGAAGAAGGTGTACCAGACCGACGGCGGCGACATCGAAGCGGTGCGTAACCTCACCTTCGATCTGCGGGCTGGCGAGCTGGCCTGCCTCGTGGGCCCCTCCGGCTCCGGCAAGACGACACTCCTGAAGTGCATCTCCGGGTTGATGGCCCCCACCGAGGGCGAGGTTCTCCTTGACGGCAAACGCGTGTCCGGGCCGCCGAAGAAGATGGCCGTGGTGTTCCAGGAATACGGCAGGTCGCTGTTCCCCTGGATGCGGGTCCGGGAAAACGTGGATCTGCCGCTGAAGAACCAGGGCGTGTCCAAGGCGGAACGCGACAGGCTCGTGGACGAGGCCCTCGAGGCCGTGGGCCTGTCCCATGTTCCGCGGTCCTACCCCTGGCAGCTCTCTGGCGGCATGCAGCAGCGCGTGGCGATCGCGCGCGCCATCGCCTATCAGCCCGAGGTGCTGCTGATGGACGAGCCGTTCGCCGCCGTAGACGCACAGACCCGGGCGGACCTGGAGGACTTGATCCGGGTGGTCTGGAAGAAGCTCGGTGTGACCGTGCTCTTCGTCACCCACGACATCGACGAATCCATCTACCTCGGCGAACGCGTCATCATCCTGTCGTCCTCTCCGACAGTCATCCAAGAGGACATCGTGATCGACCTCCCCGACGACCGGGACCAGCTCAATACCAGGGCACTGCCGCGCTTCACCGATCTCCGCCACCACGTGTACGAGCAGATCCAGCTCGCCAAGAAGGGCCACCGGCCCGCGGCGGCAGGCTCGGCGCCGGCGGGCCGCCCGGACGTCGCGTAGCCCTGACGGCAACAACAGAAACACCCCGCCACGGAAAATCCGTGGCGGGGTGTTCGTGTTGTGGCCCAAGGGCCGCAGGTGGCGAATCAGCCGATCTTGTTGGCAGCCTCGGCAGCGGAGTCAGTGGAGCCCGCACCGAGGTTGGCTCGCAGCTTGGCGCCGAGTTCGGCATCCACGTTGGTCCAGTACTGGATGGCGCGTTCCTTGATTTCGGCGTTCTTCACGCCGCCCACCGCACCGGTGATGGTGTCCAGCAGACGGGCCTTGGCGCCGTCGTCGAACACCTCGCGGTACAGGGTGCCGGCCTGGCCGAAGTCGCCGTCCTCGGCGTGGAGGGAGTGTGCGGAGAGCGTGAGCTCGCCGTCGTTCTCCCAGCCGCCGGCCGGGGAAGCCGGCTCAACGGCTGCAGGGCCGTTGAAGGAGTTGGGGGCGTAAACCGGTACGGACGGGGCGTTGAAGTGGTAACGCCCGGCGCCGTCCTGGCTGTAGTTGTTGACCTGGTTCTTCGGCTGGTTCACCGGGATCTGCGCATGGTTGGTGCCCACGCGGTAGCGGTGTGCGTCGGCGTAGGAGAAGATACGGGCCTGCAGCATCTTGTCCGGGGAGGCGGCGATGCCCGGCACGAAGTTCGACGGCGCGAAGGTGGCCTGCTCGATCTGCGCGAAGTAGTTCTCCGGGTTCTTGTTCAGCTCCATGGTGCCCACGTGGATCAGCGGGTAGTCCGAGTGCGGCCACACCTTGGTGAGGTCGAACGGGTTGAAGCGGTAGCCCTTGGCGTCTTCGTACGGCATGACCTGGACGTGCAGTTCCCAGGACGGGAAGTTGCCCTCGGCGATGTTGTCCTGCAGGTCGCGGATGTAGAAGTCCGCGTCCGAGCCGGCCAGCTCTTCGGCCTGGTCGCCGGAGATGGTCTTGACGCCCTGGTTGGACTTGAAGTGGTACTTGACCCAGAAGCGCTCGCCCGCGGCGTTGATCCACTGGTAGGTGTGCGAGCCGTAGCCCTGCATTTCACGCCAGGAGGCCGGCAGGCCACGGTCGCCCATGAGCCAGGTGACCTGGTGTGCGGACTCGGGGGACAGGGTCCAGAAGTCCCACTGCATGTCGGCGTCGCGCAGGTGGGTGCCCGGGAGGCGCTTCTGGGAGTGGATGAAGTCCGGGAACTTGATGCCGTCGCGGATGAAGAAGACGGGGGTGTTGTTGCCCACGAGGTCGTAGTTGCCCTCGGAGGTGTAGAACTTGACGGCGAAACCGCGGGGGTCGCGCCAGGTGTCCGGGGAGCCTGCTTCACCGGCGACGGAGGAGAAACGGATCAGCATCTCGGTCTCGACGCCCGGCTGCAGGAACGCGGCCTTGGTGTACTTGGAGATGTCCGAGGTGGCCTTGAAAGTACCGAACGCGCCGCCGCCCTTGGCGTGCACTACGCGCTCCGGCACGCGCTCGCGGTTGAACTGGGCGAGCTTTTCGATCAGGTAGTGGTCCGTGAGGATGATGGCGCCGTCGGCGCCGACGGACTGTGCGTGCGCGTCAGAGGTGACGGGCGCGCCGGACTGGGTTGTAGAGATGTTCGCAGTCATTTTTCTCCTATTTCTCGATTATTTGGGACGTTCAGAAGGAAGTTTTTGGGACTCTTGGCAGTCCTGGCAGATGCCCTGGTACATCACGTCGGCGATCTGGATGGTCATCGGCTTGGAGTTCGCATCCCAGTGCGGCGTGAGGCAGGGCGCGTGCCCGACGGCGCATTCGACGTCCTCCACGCGGCCGCAGCTGATGCAGATGGCGTGGTGGTGGTTGTCACCGACGCGGGTCTCGTACAGGGCGGGAGAATGCGGCGGCTCGAAGCGGCGCAGCATGTGCAGATCGGTCAGGTCGCCGAGGACCACGTATACCGATTGCGCGGTCAGCTCCGGAAGTTCGGTGCGCGCGGCGGCGAGGATGCTCTCCGCGGCGGAGTGCGGGTGATGTTCGACGGCGGTCAGCACGGCGAGCCGCTGTTTGGTCACCCGGCGGCCGTGGGCACGCAGGGCGGCAGCCCATGCATCGTGGCCGCCAGAGTGTTCCGTCATGCCTCTATTGAAGCACTTATTATGAGTCGATCACAATAAGGCTTGGCTTACCTTCGGCAGATCCAGGAATTCCTGCATGGGGTTGAGGGATTCTCCTGCCGAGCGGCCCATGGCATGGACTTCCTGGCCGCCTGGTCCGGGCTCCGGCACCACACAGCTCAGCCCGGTCACGCCGGGGCGGGCTGTCAGGCCGTCGACGGCGGCGGCCAGCGCCAGCAGGTGGCCGGGTGTCAGGCCGTCGCCCGGCGCCGGCGGAAGCACCGGCGCGAGCACCGTGTGGTGCGCACCGGCCTTGAATTTCGGGGCACTGGCAGTGAGTTCCGGGAGGGTGTCGTCCACCGGCGGGACGGGCTCCGCCGGGCGCTCAACAGCCAGCCGGCGCAGGGCGGAGCGGAGGCCGCCGTCGTACTCTTTGAGCTCGTCCGCTGCGGCCGGCACGCGGCGCTGAACGGGAAGGCGCAGCTGTTCGCCGGGCGTGACCGGCTCGGCGTCCCAGCGCCCGAACACATGGAACGTGGGGGTGGAGGACTCAGCCTCCGGCTCGCCGATGGCTGCCCCGATGGGGTGCCACTGGTGCGCAAACACCACCGTGCAGCGGCTGGCGCCCAGAACATCGGCGAGGGCCTGCCGCGCAATGTTGTGGCAGTGCAGCCAGTCCGTGGCCGAGCGGAGATCGAACGCGATGGCCGGGTTCGTGAGCCGGATCAGGAGATGGCCGGCGTTCAGGGCAGTCCGGGGCCGGGCAATCTCCCAGCAAGCCGAGGCAAAAAGCAGCCGCCTGGACACATTCATACGCCAACTCCTTTCCCCCGCCTGAGGATACCAATCGTGTGACAGAACAGGACACTGCTGCGCCATTAGGGTTGCAGGGTGGGGAAACTGCTGGCCGACATCACACCGCTCAGGGAGAGCCCGGCCTTCCGCCGGCTCTGGCTGGGTTCCGCCGTTTCGGCCGTGGGGAGCCAGCTCACGCTGGTGGCCGTGAGCCTGGAGGTGTACCGGCTCACGCAGGACAGTTTCTATGTGGGCCTGCTGGGTGTGTTCGCCCTGGTGCCGCTGGTGTTCGGCGGCCTGCTGGGCGGGTCCATCGCCGACTCCCACAACCGCCGCACGGTGGCGCTCCTGGCAACCTCTGTCCTGTGGCTGACCACCGGCCTGATCGCGCTGCAGTCCTGGCTGCAGCTGGGAAACGTCTGGGTCCTTTACCTTCTGGTGGCGCTGCAAAGCGGCGCCCAGGCCATCAACCAGCCGGCACGCAGTGCCATCATTCCCACGCTCATCCGCAAGGAACTGCTTCCCGCGGCCAACGCACTCAGCATGATGTCGTTCGGTCTGGCCATGACCGTGGGACCCCTGCTGGCGGGCCTGCTGGTGGCGTGGGTGGGCTTCGGCTGGACCTACACCATCGACTTCATCAGCTTCGCCTTTGTGCTCTGGGCAGTCTTCAGGCTCCCATCCATGCCTCCCTCAGGAAGCGCCGGGCGGGCCGGAATCCGGTCTGTCATCGAAGGGTTCCGGTTCCTGGGCAACCGGCCCAACCTGCGGATGACCTTCATCATCGACCTCGTGGCCATGATCCTCGCCCAGCCGCGCGCGCTGATGCCCGCCATCGGTGCGCTGATGATCGGCGGCGGCGAAACCACGGTGGGCATCCTGCTGGCCTCCAGCGCGGTGGGCGCATTCTTGGCCGGCCTGTTTTCGGGGCCGCTGGGCCATGTCCGGTGGCAGGGGAGTGCCGTGGTGTGGTCGGTGATGGGCTGGGGCGCCTCCATTGCCGGCTTCGGCGCGGTGGTGCTCCTGGCAGGACGGACGGACGACGGCGGGGCCACAGTTTGGCTGGTCCCGGCGGCTGTGTGCTGTGCCCTGGCAGGAATCGCAGACTCCATCAGTGCCGTCTTCCGTAACACCATCCTGCAGGCCGCCGCGCCGGACCACCTCCGGGGACGGCTCCAGGGCGTCTTCATTGTGGTGGTGGCCGGCGGCCCGCGCGTGGGTGACCTGCTGGCAGGCGGCGGGACTAAGATTCTGAGTGAGGGCTGGGTCCTGCTTCTGGGCGGGGTTTTGTGCATCGCGGTGGCCTGGCTGGCGGCACAGCTGCAGCCGGGCTTCCGGAAGTACGATGCCCGCGACCCGGTGCCATAGGGCCATGTCTTGTTGGGTCAATGCCTTGTTTGGCAACTTTGCCAGGGCGACGTGGAGGAGTGGACGTGCACAAGCATTACAACGGCCTGAAAACTGCGGCGCTCTTCGGCGTCCTGTGGGCGGTGCTCCTGGGCCTGGGCGGACTGATCGGGATCAATACCCGGAGCTCAGCGCCCATCTGGATCATGGCCCTGATCGGCGTGGCCACCACCGCGTACGGCTACTGGAACAGCGACAAGATCGCCATCCGTTCCATGCAGGCCTACCCCGTCACGGAGGCCCAGGCGCCACAGCTCTACCAGATTGTCCGGGAGCTCTCCGTCCGGGCCAACCAGCCGATGCCCCGCATCTACCTCTCACCCACCATGAACCCGAACGCGTTCGCCACCGGCCGGAATCCCAAAAACGCCGCCGTGT
The DNA here is from genome assembly GCF_023913755.1 of Pseudarthrobacter cellobiosi. GTDB lineage: Bacteria > Actinomycetota > Actinomycetes > Actinomycetales > Micrococcaceae > Arthrobacter > Arthrobacter cellobiosi. The sequence goes on along the minus strand of NZ_JAMXBJ010000049.1, from coordinate 253,682 downwards.
GCTGCACCGAAGGGATCCTGCAGCTGCTGGACGCCCGCGAGCTGCGCGGGGTCCTGGGGCACGAGCTGATGCACGTGTACAACCGGGACATCCTCACGTCCTCGGTGGCAGCCGCAGTGGCCGGCGTCATCACATCCGTGGGCCAGATGCTGCTTTTCTTCGGCGGAGACCGGCGCAACTCCAACCCGCTGGCCATGCTGGCGATGGCGCTTTTGGCGCCGTTTGCCGCCTCGCTCATCCAGCTGGCCATCTCCAGGACCAGGGAGTACGACGCCGACGAGGACGGTTCGCAGCTCACGGGCGATCCGCTGGCGCTCGCCTCAGCCCTGCGCAAGATTGAGCAGGGGGTCAGGATCGCGCCGCTGCCGCAGGAGCAGAAGCTGGTCAACACCTCGCACCTGATGATCGCCAACCCGTTCCGCGGCGGGGCGATGACCAAGCTGTTCGCCACGCACCCGCCGATGAAGGAGCGGATCGCCCGACTGGAACGGATTGCCGGCCGGCCGCTGAACTGAGTCCAACCGAACTGAGGCAACCTGACCAACCCGGGCGCCGCCGTCGTACTTCCTTATTTGGCGACACTTTGGCGACACTGAAAATCAACCGTGGCACGCAAAAACGCCGCCGCTACCCGCATTCAGGTAGCGGCGGCGTCTTTTGCCAGCGATAGAATTTTTGCGCCGCGAAAACGAAGGCCTGGTGGCTAGCTGCGGAAGTTGACGAACTGCAGGTCCGCCTCGTCGAAGTCCTTCAGCAGCGCCATGACAGACTGCAGGTCGTCGCGGGACTTGGACGAGACGCGGAGTTCGTCGCCCTGGATCTGGGACTTGACGCCTTTGGGACCCTCGTCGCGGATCAGCTTGTTGATCTTCTTGGCCAGGTCCTGCTCGATGCCTTCCTTGATGGAGGCTTCCAGGCGGAATTCCTTACCGGATGGGTACGGCTCGCCGGTGTCCAGGGACTTCAGGGAGATGCCGCGGCGGATCAGCTTTGACTGGAGGACGTCCAGCACAGCCAGGACGCGTTCTTCCGAGTTCGCCTTCATCAGGATCTTCTCGCCGCTGAAGTCGACATCGGCGCCAACGCCCTTGAAGTCGTAGCGTTGGACCAGTTCCTTCTGTGCCTGGTTCAGCGCGTTGGCCACTTCCTGCTTGTCCACTTTGCTTACGACGTCGAACGTTGACTCGCCTGCCATGATTCTCCTTGTGCCGGTGGTTGCCCTGACATTGGCTCTGCAGGGCGTGGATCTCTGCATTCCAGCCTAATACGGATCGCCCGGCTGTGGCGCTGGTGGGGGTGCGGCGCTGTTGTGGATTCGGCGCTGTTCCCGATTCACAGTTCCCTCATAGCGGACGCACGGCGGGAACGAAGCCGGGCAGGCGAGAGTTGAACGAGTTGGAAGAAGATCGAAAGGGAAGTTATGCGACACAAGGCCGTCCGTTATGTCACCCGAACCACCGCCGCAGCTGCGGGCGCTGTCGCCACTGCTGCCACGTCAGTCGCCGCTGCAGCCCTGGCAGGTTCCATCATCTTCAGCCCGGTCCCGGATGCCTCGGCCCGCATAGAGGGTGTGAGCGAGGACCTGCTGCGGGCGGTCCAGCTGAACCAGATCACCGAGGAGCAGGCCGTGAAGTTCGAGGCAAGGCTGGCCGGACGGATTCTCGGCGACGCCTGAGTCCCCGCATTTTCCGGGGAATTGCGGGGCTTCTGGCGGCATTTCCAGGGGGCTGCCGCCTCGATTCGATGTTTCGGCAGAAGTTCTGTAAAGTTGTCTTGCCCGCGGTTACTGGAAGCGGAACGGCCCGGAAACGGACGCTCTGAACACTGCAGCCGGGGGTGATCTTCTTTTGAAGTTCGGCAGATTACCCGAGCGGCCAAAGGGGGCTGACTGTAAATCAGCTGGCAACGCCTACGGGGGTTCGAATCCCTCATCTGCCACCCAAGGAAAAGCCTCCGGAACCATTAGGTTCCGGAGGCTTTTTTGTGCCCGGAGGCAGGCCCGGAGGCCAGGGGCCCTGCAGCCTGGCTCGTCCGCAGCTCCTGGCGGGCTCCAAGTTTCCCCGCCTTATGGTCTGTTCCCCGCGTAGCAGGGGGATTTGACCACGGAGCGGGGAAAAGCAGCGTCGGAAGTCTGCCAAGAATCCGTCGTCGACATCAGCGTTGGCCCCGGCGTAGGCTGGCACCATCGGCGCATGTGACCCCGATGCCCTGCGTCGATACATCAATCGATGAAGGAGAACCATGAGCGTTGTACGTGAATTTATGACCACGGATGCACAGTGTATTAAGGAGCATCAGTCCCTCGTAGATGCCGCTCGGATGATGTTGGATCTGGATTGTGGATCGCTGCCGATCTGCGGCGATGACGGCAAGTTGAAGGGCATGATCACCGACCGCGACATCGTGCTTAGGTGCGTTGCTGCCGGCCGTGATCCCCGCGAGATGCTGGCCGGCGAACTGGCCACCGGCAAGCCCTACTGGGTTGACGCGGATGCCAGTGTGGACGCCGCCATCGAAATCATGGAGCGGCACCAGATCCGGCGGCTCCCGGTCATTGTCGACCACAAGATGGTTGGCATCATCAGCCAGGGCGACATTGCGCGCAACTACTCCGAGGAGCGCGTGGGCGAACTGGTGGAGCACATTTCGGAACGCCACCCGATGTCTGCATAGTCAGACAAACTCCCGCATGGCCTTGTTCGCGGCTCCTTGCCTTGAAGGTTCGGAACCGCGAACAAGCTTCGGAAATGCTGGACCGCGAAACCCGGCCGCACCGGTGCCTAGTTCAGGGCGATCAGGAGCATCTGGTTGGTGCCGGGGATGCAGGTCTGCAGGATGGCCCGGGGGAACCCTCCGAACACCGCGATGACATCGTTGGTGGTTCCCGGGTTGGGGACCTGGCCCCTGGCTGTCGCCGTGTACGTCCCGTAGCCCGGAATGCTGACGGTCTCGCCCACTCCGATGCCGGAGAAACGCGCCCACCCGCCGCAGAAGTCATGCTCCGTGATGAACAGCGAGTAGCCGTCGTTGGGTGTGTAGTGGATGGGCCCGATGCAGGCGTCCACCATGGCCTGTCCGCCAGCGCCCGCCACGTAAATGGTGCGGACAGCGGGCGCGGCCTGGACCGGCGCCGGGGCGGGGATGTAGGCCGGTGAAGCCGCAACGGGTGCAGCCGCGGCCGGAGCGGAAACTTCGACGGCGGGTCCCGTCAGCTTCAGCGTCTGGCCCGGGACGATGATGCTGTAGAGGCCCAGCCCGTTGGCGGCCAGCATCGCGTTTGTGTCAACGCCGTACCTGGCTGCGATCCCACCCACCGTATCGCCGGGGACAACCGTGTAGAGGTTGGGGTCGCCCGCGGGTGCCGGAGCAGGTTCGGGCGCTGGCGGTGGTGGGGGAGCGTCGGCAGGCACCGCAGCTTCTGCGACTTCCGGCTGCGCAGTGCCAGCTCCCGCACTGCCAAACTCAACGGATCCAACATAGGGCGCATCCAACGGCACCGCGGCCAAAGGCCGGGCAACGCGGACAACTGGCGCCGCCGCCGTCGTGATGGCCTCCGCCGGCGCGGATATCTCTGCCATGGGGACGGGACCGGCCAATGCGCCAACGCCGAAGGCGGAAATCACGGCGGCGGCGGCCATGCCTGCCCACAGCTTGTTGCTGATCGGCCTGCGCCCCGGTGCCATGAGTTCGACGCGCGGGACGTCGGTTTCGAAATTTCGGCGGGGTGGTTCGGAAGTTTTTGCGGTCAACTGGTACATGGGTGGCCCATCGCAGGTCGGCCCGGCAACAGGGCGGCAGCGGGTGCCGCGAGTTCCACGTGCAGGACGGATCGAGGTGTGATGCGCTGCGCGGTCCCGGTCTTTGAACGGAACCGCGCACGGAAGCGCATGATGGGAGTGCCCGCATACCCAGAAGATACGGATGCTCCGCTATGAAGCGGCATCATCCACCCCAGCTCGGAGGATGCGCCGGCAACTTTGTTTGGCCCTAGGAATTTCGAGTCTAGGAAGCTGCGACAGGCACTGCACCAGTAGGCATTACCTGAATTTTTCCGCCGAATACTTGGCCCTGCGGCGGCATCTACTCGCGGTTCTGGCGGCGACTACTCGGTGTCCAGCCGCCCGGCCCGCTGCAGATTTCTACCCCTGCACTTTTCTACAACGAGGGGCGGTCCTTGAGCGCGGCCACTTCGCGCCGCAGCGCAGCGATCTCCGTGACCAGGCCGGCCAGTTCTGCCCGCAAGGGTTCCTCCACGGACTCCGCGGCAGCTTCCGTGGACTCCTCAACACGCTGGACAAGCCAGGAGGCGATGGACGCGGTGACCACACCCAGCACGGCAATGCCGCTCATCATCAGCGCCGAGGCCACCAGCCGGCCGATCGGCGTCACGGGGTACATGTCGCCGTAACCCACGGTGGTGATGGTGGTGATGGCCCACCAGAGAGCATCGCCGAACGTCAGGATCTTGGCGTCCGGTGCGGACTGTTCCACGTCCAGCACCGCCAGCGCACCCACAAAGACCAGCAGCGCGGCAGACCCGGCCACATACGTGACCACCCGGCCCCTGAGGGTCTCGCCGATAGTTCGGTGCAGCACTGAAAGAAGCGTAACCAGCCGGAGCAGGCGCAGCGGGCGGAAGAACGGCAGGGCCACGATTAGGAGTTCGTGCAGGTTCCAGAAAAACCAGCGGCTGCGGTCCGTGGCCAGCCACAGGTTGGTGGCGTAATCAAGGGCGAAAATACCCCAAGTCAGCCACATCACCGTCTCAAGCCATTCCGCGCCGCTGCCGTCGACGCGGCCAATCACCTGCCACGCATACGCCGCCAGGAAAACCAGTGCAGTCCCCATCAGGGGCCACTCGGCGAGGTCCCGGTAGCGTTGTTGCGTCATGCGCCACATCCTACGTGGCGGGCCGGACCTACGGACTTGCCAGCAAGTTACTGGTGGGTAACATTGGAGGATGCACCTGCTTCTGCGAACCCTTCTGATGCTGTTCACGTCCGCCCGCCGCTCCGCCCTGACAATCTGGGACGCGTCGTCCCTGCCGCTGCGGGTCCTGCCCACCGACATCGACGTCGCCATGCACGTCAACAACGGCATGTACTTTTCCCTCATGGACCTGGGCCGGTTCGACCTCATGGTCCGCAGCGGCGTATGGAAGACAATGCGCCGGCGCGGCTGGAGCCCGGTGGCGGCGGGGGAGACTATCGCCTTCCGGAAGTCGCTGCAGCTGTGGCAGCAGTACACCATCGAAACAAAGATCATCGGCCTGGATGCCAAGGCCATCTACTTTGAGCAGCGCATGGTGGCCGACGGCGAGATTTACGCCCGTGCCTACATCGCCACCCGCCTGGTCAGCAAAGGCAAACCCGTCAGCCAGGAAGAGATCCTGCGCGAGTTCGGCCAGCCCCCGGCGGACCTGGTGCTGCCCGAATGGATCCACGAATGGCGTGAGACCAACGCCCTGCCCGGCAGCCGGACGCCGGCTCCCCACGTATGGGACAGCCTTACCCGGCAACCCAAGGCCTGAGCGCCGGTCACCCGGAAGCTACGTGCCGACGTCGCGCCTGTTCACGGCCACCGCGGCGACTGCCACCAGGGCCGCCGAAATTCCCCAGAGCCACCCGGCCGCAGCCCAGTCCGCACCGTTGGCCACTGGGGAATTCCCGTAAGCCCAGTGGTAGGGGCTCAGGTCCAGCAGCCACTCCACGTCCTCGCTCTGCCGGCCGACGGCGTTGAAGACGTAGCCAAGAACGCCGACGGCGGCGCCCGCGGCCAGCCCGTACGTCCGCCTGCCGGACACGGCCCCGGCGCAGAGCGCGGCCGTTCCGCTCAGCAGGGCCAGCCCGGCAAACAGCACTGCTGCGCCGAAGAGGTTCTCCGGCCTGATGGCCAGCTGGGCCGAATCATTGAGCAGGCGGACCAGCACAAAGACCAGGGTCGCGAGCAGAACCACGCGCAGGAACAGCGATAGCGCGCGTTCCAGCACCACCTGGACGCGGGTCACCCCATGCGCGAGGGTCAGCTCCAGCTGCCCCGATTCCTCGTCGCCGCCCACCGCGGCCGCACCCCATCCCACGGAGGCGATGGTCATCAGGAGGAAGCCGATCAGCCCGAACAGTGTGGCCTGGGTGTACCCGGGACCGGTGGCGATCTGGTCGTAGTTCAGGGCCTTGGTCATCTCGGCCGGGAGGGCATCGATCATGTCCTGCATCTGCGCGCTCCCGCCGATCGACGGGTACAGCGGCAAGTAGAGGAACGTGGCGGCGGCCAGGCCAGCGGCCCATGCGACGGTGGAGCGCCAGGAATCAAAGAAGGCCCGGCGGAACAGTGGCAGCGAGGTGCTCATCGCGCGGCCTTCGCCGTGCCGGGCACTGCCGGGTCCGTGCCTGCCGGACTTGAGTACATCTTGAGCACCGACTCTTCAAGATCCGGTTCCTCCAGCACCAGGTCGGCCAGCTCCAGGGTGCCCAGGGCCCTGACCAGCGGCTGGATGGCCCCCTCCACGGTCGCCGAAAGGGTGATGCTGCCGCCGGACTCCAGCACCTCAACATGCCCGACGCCGGGCACCCCACCCAGCAGCGCGCCGGCGTCGTGCGCTGTTATTCCGTTCGCGGTGAACCGGACCCGGCGCACCGCAGCTTCCCGAAGCCCGCTCACGGACTCAACGGCGATGATCCGGCCGTCCCGGAGAATCGCCACTGTGTCGGCCGTTTGCTGGACCTCGCTGAGGACGTGGGAGCTGAGGAAGATGGTCTGGCCGTTGTGCTGCGCCTCGCGGACCATCGCGTGGAATTCCTGCTGGACCAGCGGATCCAAGCCGCTGGTGGGCTCATCGAGGACCAGGAGCTCGGGATCGTGCATAAACGCCTGGACGAGGCCCAGCTTCTGCTTGTTGCCTTTGGACAGCTTGCGCGTGTGGCGGTCCAGGTCCAGCCCAAGCCGTTCGGCCAGGCCATCGATCCTGCCCGGGGGCACCGGACCGCTGATGGCCTGGTAGTGGGCCAGGAGTTTCCGGCCCGTGACCCGGCCCTCGAGGAACAGCTCGCCAGGAAGGTAGCCGATCCGCCGGCGGAGTTCCGGGCCGCCCGCCCGGGGGTCCTTTCCGAGGACCCGGACCTCCCCGGAAGTGGGGCGGATGATGTCCAGCAGGCAGCGCATGGTGGTGGTCTTGCCGGCGCCGTTGGGGCCGATCACGCCGAACACTGAGCCTGCCTCGACGCTGAAATCCACCCCGTGGAGCACCTCGCGCCTGCCGAATTTCTTGGTCAGGGACCGGGTGGAGATAGCCTGGGCCATGAACCCTCCTGTGTGCGGCAGTCAGCGGCTGATGACCCCAAGGGTAGGCCTCGCAATGCCCGGTGTACACGGTCCTGCCTGGGTATTCCCGATGACGCGGGGAGCGAACAGGGCGCACCCGCCGGGACATCGGCCTGCGCCTCGCGTACCGTTGAAGGCATGGCTACCGTAAACATCACAGGTGAACAGTTCGCATCGACCATCGAAGGCAACGACATTGTCCTGGTGGACTTCTGGGCTGAATGGTGCGGCCCGTGCAAGCAGTTCGGGCCCACGTACAGCGCCGTGTCGGAGAAGCACTCCGACGTCCTGTTCACGAAGGTGGACACCGAAGCCCAGCAGCAGCTCGCCGCCGAGGCCGGCATCACGTCCATCCCCACCCTGATGGCCTTCCGTGAAAAAGTTCTGGTCTTCTCCCAGCCTGGTGCCCTGAACGCCCAGCAGCTGGAGCAGGTTGTTGATGCGGTCAAGGCCCTGGATATGGACGAGGTTCACGCCCATGTGGCGCGCTCGCAGGCAGAAGCCGCAGCCGCCGCAGGCAGCAACCCGGCCGTCAGCAAGAGCTCGGGTCCGCAGGACGGCACGCAGATCCCCGAGGCTTAAGCGCTCCTGGTGCCGTCTAACAACATCGACTGCTCCGTAAGTGCCCTTTTGAACGTTCAAAACGGCACTTACGGAGCAGTCGATGGTTAAAGCGAGGGTTAGAGGCGGTCCAGCTGCACGGGCTCGGCCAGCAGCGCGCTCAGGGATTCGTTCAGGTCCTGGACGGCGGTGCCCTTGGAGTGCTTCGCAAGCAGTTCCTCGGATTCCCACTGTTCCGTGAGGACCAGCTTCTCTTCGGTGGCTTCGGTCAGCTCGTAGCGGATGCAGCCTGGTTCGTTCACCACCTCGTCGATGGCGATTTCCAGGGCGAGCTTCACACGGAAGAACTCGCCGTCGTTGGGGATGAACGTTGCCTGCAGGTCGATGGGTGCACTCATGGATTTCACAATACCGGGACTCGGGATGCAGGCCCGCCCTGTTTACGCGCGGACACCCTCCTGTTGCGCTTCTCTTGCCCCGTTCCTGTTGGTAGCGTGCCAGCATGCGCGCTTACACAGCCGGGGACACTGACGTCCCGCTCCTCGAGGAAACCATCGGCCAGAACTTTGAGAGGGTGGTGGCCCAGTTCCCCTTCCACGACGCGCTGATCGAGGCCGCGCCGGTGCCGGGCGCTGACGCCCGCCGCTGGAGCTACACCAAAATGAACGACGACGTCGATCGCCTGGCGCGTGCGCTCCTCGCCTCGGGGGTGGCCAAGGGGGACCGGGTGGGCATCTGGAGCCCGAACTGCGCCGAGTGGACCTTGCTGCAGTACGCCACCGCCAAGGCCGGTGCCATCCTGGTGAACGTGAACCCGGCCTACCGGAGCCACGAACTGGAGTTTGTGGTGAAGCAGAACGGCATGCGGATGCTGGTGACGGCACCGTCGGACCGGAACAGCGACTACGTGGGGATGGCGCGCCAGGCGCTCGCCGGCTGTCCGGACCTCCGTGAACTGGTGTTCCTGCCGGATTACGGCACGGACGGGCTCGACGTCGGTGACCCCCAAAGTGACGGGGAGCTGACGTACGCCGAACTGCTGAAGCGGGCTGACGCCGTCGGCCATTCCGGCCTGAAGGCGCGGATGGCCGAACTGGACCCGCACGATCCCATCAACCTGCAGTACACCTCCGGGACCACTGGCTTCCCCAAGGGCGCCACGCTGACGCACCACAACATCCTGAACAACGGCTACTCCATCGGTGAGCTGCTGGGCTACACGGAGCACGACCGGGTGGTGATTCCGGTGCCGTTCTACCACTGCTTCGGGATGGTGATCGGCAACCTGGCCGCGCTCAGCCACGGTGCGGCCACCATCATCCCCGGGCGCGGTTTCACGCCGGCGGCGGCCTTGGAAGCGGTCCAGGACTTCGGCGGGACGTCCCTGTACGGCGTGCCCACCATGTTCATCGCCGAGCTGGCGCTGCCGGACTTCGACTCCTACGACCTTGCCACTCTCCGCACCGGCGTCATGGCAGGATCGGTGTGCCCCATCGATGTGATGAACCGGGTGATCTCGGAGATGCACATGGTGGACGTGGCCATCTGCTACGGCATGACCGAGACCTCCCCGGTGTCCACCATGACCCGGAACGGTGACACGCTGCAGCATCGCACCGAGACCGTGGGCCGCACCATGCCGAGGCTGGAAAGCCAGATCGTGGACCCTGGCACCGGCGAGGTGCTGGAGCGCGGCGAGATCGGCGAGCTGTGCACCCGGGGCTACGCCGTCATGGCCGGGTACTGGGACCAGCCGGACAAGACCACGGAAGCCATCGACGCCGACCGCTGGATGCACACCGGCGACCTCGCCCGGATGGACGACGAGGGCTACGTAGTGATCGAAGGCCGGATCAAGGACCTGGTGATCCGCGGCGGCGAAAACATCTACCCGCGCGAGATCGAGGAGTTCCTGTACAGCCACCCGGCCATCCAGGATGTGCAGGTGATCGGTGTGCCCGATGCCAGGTACGGCGAGGAGCTCATGGCCTGCATTATCCTCAAGCCGGACGCGGAGCCCCTGGACGCTGCTTCAATTGCGGACTTCTGCCGCGGGAAGCTGGCCCACTACAAGATCCCGCGCTACGTGGACGTCCGCGAAAGCTTCCCGATGACCGTTTCCGGGAAGATCCGCAAGGTGGAGATGCGCGAGGAGGCAGTGGCCCGCTTGGGGCTCTGACGCGCGGCGTCCCACAATCGGGGCCGCAAGTGTCCGTTCGCGCTGTCTGAGCCCCCTCGTTGAGCGCGAACGGACAGTTAAGCCCCCGCTCCGCGGCTCAGGTTGCCGGGGTCACCCCAAGCTGCGCCATGATGCCGGCTACATCGTAGTAGCGGCGTTCCTCCGTGACTTCCCCGTCAGCATTGAACGTCGAGAAGACAGCCGCGTTATTGATGAAGGATTTTCCGGTGGCGGCAATCTCGCCGCCGGGCGATGCCAACGGTCCCTGATGCGTCCCGCGCAGGGTGTACTCGGCTGCGAACGTCTCGCCGTCCTGGAACAGGGGCCCCACGGTGAGACTGACGTCCGGGAAGGCCCGCAGGAGTTCCACCATGTCCTGCTCAACGGCGTCCCGCCCCTTCAACGGCTGCGGGTAGAGCGGGTCGTGGACAACCGCGTCCGCGGCATAGGTTGCGGCGAAGGCCTTCGCATCATGAGAGTTCATGGCGTCTACTGACTTGGCAATTGCGTCTGCACTCATCGTTTGCTCCTTTATTGGTCCTGTTGTCCGTTATTCGAGACAACTTCAGACTGCCCGGCTCCAAGGCCAGGCGGATGGGTCAACTGACCCATTTTGTGGCCTATGCCGGCGGAGCTCACCAGGCGGATCCGGGGCGGCCCGCGCCCGTAGTTCCGTCCCTAGAGAACGGCAGTGTCAAGTGCTCTAATTGAAGCGTGGCGCTGGAGGAAGTGACAGCGAGAGGCTACGCGGCACTGGAAGCGGGGCGGTGGGTGGATGCGCGCGCCGCGTTTGAGGAGGTCCTCTCGGGCACCGGATCGCCGGGCGCGCTCGCAGGCTTGGGCGACGCCCTCTTTTTTCTCGGCGACCTTGGTGAAAGCGTCCGCTGCCGTGAGCGCGCCTACGCTGCCAGCCGCCGTGCGGGCAATGTTCCGGAAGCCATCGATTCCGCTGTATGGCTGTGCCTTGTCTACGGGATGTCCCTCGGCAACGAGGCTGCGGCGCGGGGCTGGCTTGCCCGGGCGGAGAGCATGGCCGGGCCCGACGACGGACTGTCCCGGGCCTGGGTTGATTACTGTGCGGCGCTGCTGGCTACGGATGCCCATCACTGTCGCGACCTGATCGAGCGGGCGCTGGCCATGTCGCATGAATTGGGCGACCCCGACTTGGCAGTCTGTGCGCTTGCGGAGCGCGGGGTCGTCCTGGTCAAGGGTGGGGAGGTCCAGGCCGGGCTTCGCTGCGTGGACGAGGCCATGGCCAGCGCCCTGGGTGGCGATGGAACGACGTTCTACACAGTGGTCATGGCGAGTTGCTCGATGCTGACCGTCTGCGACCTGCTCAGCGACCTCGGGCGAGCTACCCAGTGGTCGCTGGCGGCAGATGACTACATGAGGGCCTACGGCTGTCCATACCTTTACGCTCAGTGCCGCATGGTCCACGGGCGAGTGCTCCTGCTGACGGGTCATTGGGCCGAAGCCGAGGACGAGCTGCGGCATGCGGTGGCGAGTACAAAGGACGTCTTCCCCGGTATGTACCACCGGGCCGTCGCGAGCCTCGCCGAGCTCCGTGTGCGCCAAGGTCACTTCGACGAGGCCAAGGCCTTGATTGAGAGGATCGGCGCTCCGGTCGAGACCAGCCTGGTGGCGGCAGGACTGGCCCTGGGAAGAAACGAACCGGCCGCGGCCGTGGCCCTGGCAGAGCGCTGGCTTCGTTCGGAAATTGAGGGTACCGGCGACGTCGTTCCTCCACCGCACGCCGGCGGGCACCGGACCTCCCTGGAGACAGCGAGCGCACGCAGCCTGCTGGTGGAGGCACAGTTGGCAGCAGGCAATCCTGCCGCTGCTGCAGTGGTCGCCGAGCACCTTGGCGACCTTGACGCCAGCGCCGGAGGAATACGCTTGGTGTCCGCGCATGCCGCCCTGGCCAGAGGCCGGGTTGCTGCCGCCGAGGGCCGGCTGGAGCCTGCCACGGGTTACTTTGAAGACGCCCTCAAATGGTTCGGCCACTTGGAACTTCCGCTGGAAGCCGCGCGCACGCGACTGGAACTTGCGCGTCTTTTAGCCCAAGGCCAGCCCACGCTCGCCATCTCCGAAGCCCGCGCTGCACTGTCAGTGCTGGACAAGCTGGGGGCGTCCCATGATGCCGATACGGCAGCGGCACTGTTGCGATCGTGGGGCGCCGGGGGCCGGTCCGTTCCCCGCGAGGCAGGCATTCTCACCCGGCGAGAGCATGAAATCCTGGGGCTGCTGGTGGAGGGCTATTCAAATCCTGAAATTGCGGTGCAGCTGTTCATCAGCCACAAAACGGTGGCCCACCACGTAAGCAGCGTGCTGGAGAAGCTCGGCCTTCGCAACCGTGCTGAAGCCGCTGCTTACGCTGCCCGCATGGGCTCTAATTGATGTTGCGGTTGATGGCCCGCACACCCACTACAAGCCCGACGGCGGCCGTCACCGCTGCGGCGAAGAGGCCCAGGAGCGTGTCGGTCCCGACGCTGCCGGCGAACAGTTCCCGCTCGGCGTTGACCAGGTAGGTCAGGGGGTTGAAGAGGCTGGCGGTCTTCATCCAGTCGGGGCCGGCTTCGATAGGCAGCATGATGCCGGACAGGATCATCAGCGGGAAGAGCAATGTCTGCTGCACACCCCAGAAGATCCACTCCTTGTTCTGCGATACCAGGGCCAGCGCGTAGGAGAGGGCGCCGAGCCCGATGCCGAAAATGCCCAGGATGACCAGGCCGAACAGCACGTGCAGCGGGTAGAAGACGAAGCCGAACGGGATGCAGACCAGGGCGATCAGCAGTCCCTGCACTACCAGCGGCGCCCATTCCTTCAGCGCCCGCCCGATCATCAGCGACGAGCGGGACAACGGCGTGGCGAGGATTCGCTCATACGAACCGGTCATCAGCTCGTACTGCAGGTTGGAGCCAGTCATGGACGTGCCGAACAGGGCAATCATGACCACGACGCCGGGCAGGAACCACTGGAGCGTGGACTGGCCGCTGAATGCCGGTGCGCCCAACGCCGCGCCGAGCAACGGCCCGAAAAGGCCCAGGAAGACGAGCGGCTGGAGCAGCGAGAAAACCAGCGAGAACGGGTCCCGCAGGGGCAGCAGCATCTCACGCCAGAACACGTATTTGGTGTCATGCAGGATCTGGAGGAGGCCCGGCTTTTCCAGGATCTCGGTGCTGCTTTGCACAGCCATCAGCGGTCTGCTCCTTCCCGCAGGTTGCGGCCGGTCAGTTCCAGGAACACGTCGTCCAGGGTTGGCGGTTTCAGCTCCAGGGACTGGGCGGGAGCGCCGGCGTCGTTCATTTGTTGCAGCAGCACCGGCGCCAGCCGTGCGCCTTCGGTGAGCCGCAGGCGGAAGCGGACCACGCCGTCGTACGAGTTTTCGTTGACCTCACCGCCCGCGGCGGCGCGCCCCAGCAGCCCGCGCACACCCGCGGCGGAGTCCGCCGCAACCTCGACGGCGAGCAGGTCACCGGCCAGGTTGGCCTTCAGCCGGGCTGCAGTGTCATCGGCGATGATCTGGCCGTGGTCGATCACGATCACACGCTTGGACATCGAATCGGCCTCGTCCATGTAGTGCGTGGTCAGGACGATGGTGGTGCCGTGCTCGGCGCGCATCCGCATGATGTGCTCCCACAGGTTGGCCCGGTTCTGCGGGTCCATGCCGGTGGACGGTTCATCCAGGAACAGCAGCCGCGGCGAGTGCATCAGGCCCAGGGCCACGTCCATCCGCCGCCGCTGCCCGCCGGACAGCTTGACGACGGCGCGTTTGGCGAGGTCGGCCAGGTCCAGGGATTTCAGCAGCTCCTGGGCCCGGGCGGCAGCATCCGTGGAGTTCATACCGTAGAACCGGCCCTGCATGATCAGCTCGTCGATGACCCGGAAGCTGTGGCCGCCGCCGTTGCCCTGGCCGATGTAGCCGATCCGCGCCCGCACTCCGGCCGGGTCTGCCGAAACGTCCACGCCTGCGACGATTGCCGTGCCGGAAGTGGGCCGGAGCAGCGTGGTGAGCATGCGGAGGGTGGTGGATTTGCCCGCGCCGTTCGGCCCAAGGAATGCCACGAGCTCGCCCGGGGCAACATCGATGTCGACCCCCTTGACGGCTTCTACCGTTTCCTTCTTGACGACGAAAGTTTTGGTCAGCTTGTCAGTGTGGATCATGGGTGACTCCAGAGAATTCGGAAGTCCGGGGCTCTGGTGGGGGCTCCATGGCGCCACGCTATACCCATCCGCGGCCCGAGTCCACGGTAAGAAAGCCACGAAAACGGACGACGTAAGTCCCGCGTGAACGGACACTTGCGGCCCTGAGCGCTAGAACCCACCGGCGGTCAGTGCCGGCGGTGGTCCTGGATGGTCATCCGCGGCCCGAACGTCGGTTTGCGGAAGCCGCTCAGGCCGATCATCCGGACCACCCGCTGCCGGTGCCCGGTCCACGGCTCAAGCAAGGCCAGCATGCCGGCGTCGTCGGTCCGGCGGCCGGTGAGCGCGGCGCCCACATAGGCGGCGAGGTGGTAGTCGCCCACCGCGATGGAGTCCGGGCAGCCGTGGGTCCGCTGCACTACTTCGGCCGCGGTCCACACCCCGATTCCGGGAATCACCTGCAGCTTTGCTGCCGCCTCCGCGGACGGAAGGGCGGCCAGCCGTTCAAGCGCGACGGCGGATCGCAGCGCCCGCATAACGGTCGCCGAACGCTGGGGTCCCACGCCGGCCTGGTGCCATTCCCACGAGGGGATGCGCAGCCACTGCTCAGGGGTGGGCTGGAGGCGGAGCCCTTCCGGCGCCTCGCATCCGGCCGCCGGAGCCGGCGAGCCGAACCGGTACATCAGGTACCGGTAGCCGCGGCGGGCCTCAATAACGGTGACCTTCTGCTCGAGGATAGTGGGCACGAGGCAATCAACCACCCGCCCGGTGGAGGGCAGCCTTAGAGCGAGGTTCCGGCGTCGGGCGTCACGGACCAGCCGGGGGAGCGTGGCTTGGAAGGCCGGCTCGTCAAACGCCGACCAGTCGTCCTCGGCGCCCAGCAGCCGGGGCACCCCGGCGAGTCCGGCGGCGGAACCGGGACCCCAGGCCAGGGCATCAACAGCCCCATCCGCAGCAGCGGTGAGGCGCAGCGTGACCGGGCCATCCGGCGTCGTAAACGCAGTCCATAACCCGTCAGGCCGGAACGAAAACGACGGATCTCCGGTACCCCGCAGGAGCGTTCCCAGCGTCTGCTGCAGGCTGTACGGGCCGTCCGGATGCCAGCGCAGGGACGCATCCGCGGCGGCGGCAAGCCGGGCCGGAGCGTCAAGGATGGTCATGTATTCATGGTCCCACGGCGGGCTGGCAACGCAGCGTCCGGAGCCCTTTCAGACCGAAGTTGCCAGGACTAGACTCCATCGTGTGGCGCGGGGACTCCGCGTCTTCCCCTCGCATTCAAAGGAGCATGCTGTGGCTGGAGTTGTGCACTTCGAAATCCCCGCCGATAACAAGGAACGCGCCAACACCTTTTACCAAAGCGCGTTTGGCTGGACCCTGACCCCCATGCAGGAGATGGACTACACGATCGCCATCACCACGCCGTCGGACGAACAGACGGGCATGCCAAGCGCGCCAGGGGCCATCAACGGGGCCCTGTTCCCCCGCGCGGACAACCTCAAGACCCCCGTCATCACCATCGATGTGGAGGACGTGGACGCCGCACTGGCGCAGGTCGAATCCGCTGGAGGTACTGTCGCCCAGGCCAAGGACGCCATTCCGGGAATGGGCTATTACGCCTATTTCAAGGACACCGAAGGCAACACCATGGGCCTCTGGCAGACAGATTCCTCGGCAGGGAGCTGAGCCCCGGGCAGGACCTGCGGCGGCAGGCGGTAACTTTGTACCTATGAAGTACGCGCAGTCCGTCCTGGACCTCATCGGTAACACGCCGCTCATCAAGCTCAACCACGTGACGGAAGGCCTCAAAGCAACTGTCCTGGTCAAGCTGGAATACATCAATCCCGGCGGCTCCATCAAGGACCGCATCGCGGTGAAAATGATCGAAGAGGCCGAACGGACGGGCAAGCTCCTGCCCGGCGGGACCATCGTGGAGCCGACGTCGGGCAACACCGGCGTGGGCCTGGCGCTCGTCGCCCAGCAAAAGGGCTACAAATGCATCTTCGTGGTGCCGGATAAGGTGGGCGAGGACAAGCGCGCCGTGCTTCAGGCATACGGCGCCGAAGTCGTGGTCACGCCCACGTCCGTGGCCCCAGACAGCCCGCAGAGCTACTACAGCGTCTCGGATCGATTGGTCACGGAAGTTCCGGGCGCCTACAAGCCCGACCAGTTCTCCAACCCGGCCGCCCCCGGCAGCCACTACGAGACCACGGGGCCGGAGATCTGGCAGGACACGGACGGCCGGGTCACGCACTGCGTGATCGGCGCCGGCACCGGCGGCACCATCACGGGCACCGGCCGTTTCCTCAAGGAGATCTCGGCGGACCGTGCGGAGGCCGACGGCGGCCGGGTCAGGATCATCGGGGCGGACCCCGAAGGTTCGGTCTACTCCGGGGGTACCGGGCGCCCGTATTTCGTCGAGGGCGTGGGCGAGGACATGTGGCCGGCCAACTACGACAAATCCGTCCCGGACGATGTCATTGCCGTCTCCGACGCCGATTCCTTCGCCATGACCCGGCGGCTGGCCCGCGAGGAAGGGCTGCTGGTGGGCGGCTCGTCCGGCATGGCGGTGGTGGCTGCGCTGCAGACCGCCCGCGACCTCCCGGAAAGCGCCGTGGTGGTGGTCATCCTCCCGGACTCCGGCCGCGGCTACCTGGCCAAGATCTTCAACGACCAGTGGATGCGTTCCTACGGTTTCCTCTCCGGCGGCGAGGAAGCGTCCGTGGGCGAGGTCATCAAGTCCAAGACCGGCGAGCTGCCGGACCTGGTGCACATCCACCCCAACGAGACCGTCCGCGACGTCATCAACATCATGAACGAGTTCGGCGTCAGCCACATCCCGGTCCTCTCGCAGGAACCGCCGGTGGTGATGGGCGAGGTCCTCGGCGCCGTGGACGAACGCACCCTGACCTCCAAGCTGTTCCGCGGCGAGGCCAAGCTGACGGACAAGATCTCCGAGCATATGGGCCCCAGGCTGCCGGTCATCGGCTCGCTGGAAACCATCTCCGCAGCCCGCGAGCTGCTCTCCGACGTGGACACCGTGATGGTGACGTTCGTCGGCGCCCCGGTGGGAATCCTCACCCGCCACGACCTCCTCGCCTACCTCAGCAACTAGCTAAAGGAACTCCATGTCTGTTTCTGAAAACCAGGGTTTCAACACGCGCGCCGTCCACGCCGGCCAGGCCTTCGAACCACGCACCGGCGCTGTGGTCCCGCCGGTGCACTTCAGCTCCACATACGCCCAGGACGGTATCGGTGGGCTCCGCGACGGCTACGAATACGGCCGCGGCACCAACCCCACCCGTGACGCCCTGCAGGAGCAGCTCGCGGCGCTCGAAGGCGGAAGCCACGCGTACTCCTTCAGCTCCGGCCTCGCGGCGGAGGACTCCCTGATCCGGGCGCTGACTAGGCCCGGCGACCACATTGTGCTCGGCAACGACGCCTACGGCGGCACGTACCGGCTGATCAACCGCGTGCTCGGCGACTGGGGGATCGGCAACACCCCCGTGGACATGGCGGACCTGGACGCGGTCCGCAAAGCCGTGGCCGCGAACAAAACCCGCTTCGTCTGGGTGGAGACGCCCTCCAACCCGCTGATGAAGATCACCGATATTGAGGCCCTCGCCGCGGTAGCGCACGACGCCGGGGCCCTCCTCGTGGTGGACAACACCTTCGCGTCGCCCTACCTGCAGACCCCCCTCGCCTTGGGTGCCGACGTCGTGGTTCACTCCACCACCAAGTACATCGGCGGACACTCCGATGTGGTGGGCGGCGCCATCGTGGTCAACGACGCGGAGCTTGCCGAGAAGATCGGCTTTGTCCAGTTCGCGGTGGGAGCGGTGTCCGGCCCCATGGACGCGTTCCTCACCACCCGCGGCCTGAAAACCCTCGGCGTGCGCATGGACCGGCACAGCGACAACGGCCAGGCCGTGGCCGAATGGCTGCTTGAGCGCCCCGAGGTGGAGGCCGTCCTGTACCCCGGCCTGCCCTCCCATCCCGGCCATGAGCTGGCGAAGAAGCAGATGAAGAAGTTCGGCGGCATGGTGTCCGTCCAGTTCAAGGGCGGCGAGGCGGCGGCCCGCACGGTCGCGGAAAACACGTCGGTGTTCACGCTGGCGGAGTCCCTGGGCGGCATCGAATCGCTGATGAACTACCCGTCCGAGATGACCCACGCATCGGTCAAGGGCACGGAACTTGCTGTTCCGGTCAACCTGATCCGGCTCTCCTGCGGCATCGAGGACGTGGAAGACCTCATCGCCGACCTGGAGCGGGCCTTCACCTTCCTCAAGTAGCGCCGCGCTCCAGTAACACCGCGCTCGCCAACCAGAGGCACCCTGGCTTTCTTCAAGAAAGTTAGCTAGGGTGCCTTTATGGTACTCCGCTCCGACTGGTCCCAGCGCAACTGCAGCATGGCACGCGGTCTCGACATATTGGGTGACCCCTGGAGCATGCTGGTGCTCCGCGAGGTCTTTTTCGGCAACGGGCGCTTCGACGCCATGAAGTCCCGGCTCGCTGTCGCGGACTCGGTGCTCACCAGGCGTCTGGCGGGTCTCGTGGAGTCCGGGCTGCTCGGGAAGAAGGCGTACGACGACGGCGGCCGCCCCCGCCAGGAGTACGTCCTGACTCCTAAGGGTGAGGACGTCCTCCCGGTGCTGAACGCCGTGGTCATGTGGGCGGAAAAGCACCTCCCGGCACCCTCTGACCAGGCCCACATGTTCGTGATCCATTCCGGCTGCGGCCAGCGGACCAGCTCCGCGGACACGTGCACCGGCTGCGGGGAACGGCTCACGGCCGCGAACACCAGCTGGCACAGCCTCACCCGGACGGACGCGCCCGTGCAACTGGCCACCGCCGCATGAGCGCCACCGAAACCACCCGCCGCCGACTCCTGCACCCCGCCTGGACCGTCGCGGCTGTCGCCTTCCTGGCCCTTGTGGGAGCCGCCGGATTCCGTGCTGCCCCGGGTGTCCTCATGGTGCCGCTGCAGCAGGAGTTCGGCTGGTCCACCACCGTTCTGTCCGCAGCCGTCAGCATCAACCTGGTGCTGTTCGGCCTGACCGCCCCCTTCGCCGCGGCCCTGATGGAACGGTTCGGGATTCGCGCCGTAACCGCCACCGCCTTGGTGATGATCGGCGCCGGCAGCGCGCTTACGGTTCTGGTCACCGAGTCCTGGCAGATTCTCCTGACCTGGGGCCTGCTCATCGGCCTCGGCACGGGCTCCATGGCACTCGTCTTCGCCGCCACCATCGCCAACACCTGGTTCTCCAAGAGCCAGGGCCTGGTGATCGGCATCCTGACCGCCGGCAGCGCCGCGGGCCAACTGGTGTTCCTGCCGTTCATCGCCATGCTGGCCCAGGACCCGGGCTGGCGGCAGGCATCGCTGCTGATCGCCGCCGGCGCCCTCGCGGTGGTTCCGCTGGTGCTGAAGTTCCTCAAGAACTCACCGGCCGACGTCGGCGCCTTGCCTTACGGTGAAACGGCACCTGAGGAGGGAACGGTTGGGTCCCCTGCTGCGGCAGCGGACCCCGTCGAAAGCGGACGGAGCAGCAACGCCGCAGTGCGCGCCCTCCAGGTGCTCAAACAGGCCAGCAAAGTGCGGACATTCTGGGCGCTAGTGGCGGGCTTCGCGATCTGCGGGGCAACCACGAACGGGCTGATCGGCACCCACTTCATCCCCTCCGCCCACGACCACGGCATGCCCGAAACCACCGCGGCCGGGCTGCTCGCCGTCGTCGGGATCTTCGACATCCTGGGCACCATCGCTTCCGGCTGGCTGACCGACCGGTACAACCCCAAAATCCTGCTGGCCGTGTATTACCAGTTCCGGGGGATCGGCCTGCTGGTGCTGCCGCTGCTCCTGAGCGCCACCGTCCAGCCGAGCATGATCGTTTTTGTGGTGATCTACGGCCTCGACTGGGTGGCGACTGTACCGCCCACCGCGGCAATCTGCCGGAAAACGTTCGGCGCGGACGGCAGCGTGGTGTTCGGCTGGGTGTTCGCGGCGCACCAACTGGGCGCGGCCGCTGCTGCCCTCGGCGCCGGAGCCATCCGGGACGCCACCGGCCAGTACACCTACGCCTGGTTCGGCGCGGCGGCCATGTGCACCATCGCCGCCGTGATCAGCGCGACCATCCGCAAGGACGCAGGCCAGAAGGAGCCGGTGGCCGTGGCGGCTTGAGCTGGACCGCCGGATCGCCCGACTTCCGGGCCGCGGTGAGGCAAATGCAAGGGCCGGGCTCGCAGAGTGTGCGTGCCCGGCCCTTGCCTTTCCCCGTTCTCGGTGGCTACCCGGCCGTCCCGATGCGTAGCGTCAGTGTGCGGGCCTCCGGACGAAGGGCGAAGTCCGGCCAGACGTCCGGGCCGCAGGCCCGTGAGCCCAAACCATGCTGGGCAGCGTCCAGGTAGAGGTAGCTGTGCTCGCTCGGAGGCAACTCGTGGGGATGGGCCGCGGCGCTGACCTCCTGTGCGGTGTGACGGGCCAAGGTGAAACCGGGCCGGCGCCCGCGGGCATCCGCCACCGTGTCGATCTTCAGCCAGGGCGCACCCGCATTGTTCAGGTCGAGTGAACGTACGGCACTGCGGTGCCCGCTCTCCTGGGGCTTCGCATACGGCATCGTGAGGTCTTCGATGGCCGCCGAATACCGCCCGATCAGTGCCGCGTGCATGCTGTCCGGATACGATTCCCGGGGTCCGGCGCCGAACCAGGAGGCGCCGTCGACGGAGCCGGGCAAATCGAACCTGACCCCGATGCGGGGCCAGATCATGTTCCAGCCCGCGCTGGGGACGATGTCCAGGCGCAGCCACAGCTCCCCGTCCGCGAGCTGCCACTGCTCTTCGACCGTCACCGAGTCTGCGCTATCGGCCGGCGCATACCGTGTCCGGACCGCCACGCCTGAATCGTTCGCCGAGATCATTTCCACCCGGGCCGTCAGGCGGTCCAGGCCCGCTTTGCGCCAGACCGCGGCCGACGGCGGGGCGGGCTCACCGTTTCCGTTGTTCAGCCAGGGGTCGCCCAGATCGTAACTGCCGTGGCCCGCTCCGCCGTCGTTATCCGTCGGTGCGCGCCAGAGCTCCAAGCGGGGACCGGCTACGGACAGGCCGCCCAGCGACACGAGCCGGCCCTCCTCGAAGACCGCGGGTCCGAGGGTTACCGTTCCGGTTCCCGAGGATTCGGCACCCGCAGACTCGGCCCCCAAGGAGCCGGAACGGCCGACTGAAGCCAGCGGGCGCGGCGCCTGAACCGGTGCCGCAGGCGGCGTGAGATCCAGCTGGGCGGCTGAAATCACGTGTCCGGCGGGAGCCCAATCGGTGTCTTTGCGAAGAACAGCTTCAACGGTGAGCCAGTGCTCTCCGTTGCTGGGGACGGCGAGCGTGGGCAGCTCCAGCTGCGCCGATTCGCCTGCCGCAAGAGCCTTGCCCGACGTGCCGGCCACTGCCAGTTCGCCCGAGTCGCTGCGGATGCCGTCCACTTCAGTCCGCCACTGGAACACAACGTCGGACGTGTCCGCCGAGTGCCGCAGATTGGTGACCGTGATGAACCGCCGGGCACCGCCGTCGTACGTTGTTCCCACGGGCACCTCGGTGCCGAAGCGCAAACGGATCGGCGCCACGATCTGCTTGTATTCGAACAGTCCCGGGCTCGGCGTCGAATCGGAGAGGACCATTCCGTCCATCACGAAGTTGCCGTCGTGGATGACCTCGTTGAAATCGCCGCCGTAGGCGAAGAATTCGGTTCCGTCCTCCGTACGTGTGCGGATGCCGTGGTCCCGCCATTCCCAGACGAACCCACCGTGCAGTCGGGGGTAGCGGTCAACGAGGTCCTCATACTGGTCGATGGCGCCGGGGCCGTTGCCCATCGCGTGAACGTATTCGCACAGGATGAAGGGTTTGGTCCGCTGGCGTGCCGACTCGGCGGCCGAACAGCCGAGCAGCAGCGAGCCGGAGTCGTCCCGTCCGATCGCCTCGGTCTCGGGAACGGAGGAGTACATCCGCGAATACACGTCCGTGTAGGCGCCGCTGTAGTCGCCCTCATAGTGGACCGGGCGTCCGGTGTCGCGGGCATGGGCCCACGCGGCCATTGCGGCGAGGTTGGCGCCCGTGCCGGCCTCGTTACCGAGCGACCACATAACAATGGAGGGGTGGTTCTTGTCGCGCTCGATGGTGCGCTCGATGCGGTCCACGAAGGCTTCGCGCCAGGCGGGATCGTCGCTGGGATTGCCGGCCCATTGCTGGGCATGGAATCCGTGCGTTTCGAGGTCGCACTCAAGCACCACCCAGAACCCCATTTCATCGGCCAGGTCCAGCAACCGGGGATGGGGCGGATAGTGGCTGGTGCGGATCGCATTGACGTTGAACTGCTTCATAAGGGCCAGATCGGCGCGGGCAGATTCTTCGTCGAAGACGCGGCCCCGGTCGGGATGGGTCTCATGCCGGTTCATGCCGTGGAACACCACCCGCCGGCCGTTCACCAGAAAGCGGTCCCCCACGATTTCCACCGTGCGGAAACCGAGACGAAGGGAGAGCGTTTCGGCAGCGCTGCTCACCGTTGCGTCATACAGCCGCGGGATCTCGGCAGACCACGGTTCGACGGCGTCGATCGCCACCGGGGCAACGTCCGCCGCGGAGGTCCACGTGACGTCCACGCCCAGCTCCGGCACGGACAGCGTCACCGGAAAGGCGTCACCGTCTGCCGTGATTTCAGGGTCAATGGTGCCGGCGCCGGAATCACCGGAGCCGCTGAACGAGGTGCGCAGCCAGACGTCGTCGATGCCGCCCGCCGGCCGTGCCTGCAGCGTCACGTCGCGGAAGATGCCAGGCAGCCACCACTGGTCCTGGTCCTCAAGGTAGCTCGATGCCGACCACTGGTGCACGCGCACGGCCAGCACGTTCGATCCCGGACGCACCGCGTCCGTTACGTCGAACTCCTGAGCCAGCCGGCTACCGACCCCGACGCCGATCGGCACCCCGTTGACCCATACCTTGTATCGCGATTCGACGCCGTCGAACCGCAGCAGGATCCGCTCGGCTTCGGACCATGTCTCCGGGACGTCGAACGTGCGACGGTAGTCGCCGGTGGGATTCTCATCGGGGACGTTGGGGGCATCGGTGGGGAAGGGAAAGCGGACATTCGTGTAGATCGGCCGCCCATAGCGACCGGCGCCTTCCAGTACCCAGTGGGCCGGGACGGCGATCTCGTCCCATGCCGAGTCATCGAAAGCCTCCTCGGCGATGCCTTCCACAGCCTCACCGGCGGGCAGGGCGCCGCGGCCCCCGGGGGTCCCGGGTGCGCCGGCCAGGAGCCTGAAGCGCCAATTGCCGTTGAGTGACTGGGTGGGAGCATTGCTGTGCAGCCAGGAGCGGCCGGCTGTCCGCCTGCCCGAACCCGGTCCGCGGTCGATGATGTAGGAAACATCGGCGGTGCGCCCGGATGCTGTGGACTGGGACATTACTTGACTGCTCCTTCTGTAAGCCCGCCGCGCCAGAAGCGCTGCAGGACCACCATGGCAAGACTGTGAGGTCCGACACGTGGGGGACCGATACGAGAAAGGCTAACATAAAATTCGAGTAGTCACTCGAGTTTTGAATTTATCCCGCATATCCGCCTGTACACTGGCTTGCCATGACCACAAACGAGGCGGGCCGGCCGTCCCGGCGGGGACCATACGCGAAGTCGACGGAACGCCGTCACGCGATCCTTGGTGCCGCGCACGCCGTGTTTGCGGCCCGCGGGTACCGCGGGGGCTCCCTGCAGGATGTCGCCGACCTCGTCGGAATGAGCCAGACGAGCCTCTTGCATTACTTCCCGTCGAAAAGCGATCTGCTTCTGGCCGTGCTCAACTGGCGCGACTCGAATACCGGCGATGGCACCACACCTCCCGATCCTGAGGAAGCGCTCGTTGACGCGGTGATCCGCCAGGCACGCTTCAACGAAGAGATCCCGGGCGTCATTGAGTTGTACACCGTGCTGTGCGCGGAATCCGTCACGGACGGCCATCCGGGGCGTGAATTCTTCACGGAACGATTTGAACGGCTGCGGCGGAGCTACACCCGGCGGTTCACGCAGCTCGCCGAGGAAGGCCGGCTGCGTCCCGGTGTGCAACCGGAAGCCGCCGCGGCATCATTGATTGCCCTGTGGGACGGCATCCAGACGCAGTGGCTGTTGTCGCCCGACAGCGTCGATATGGCAGGGTGCCTGCGTGGCTACCTTGAGCTGGTCATCCTGCCCGAATAACCAACGCGTATATGACCCCCGGCCAGCTCCATCGGGTCGAACGAGCCCCAACTGAGTAGCACTAACTGTCGTTATGAGCCCTCAAAACGACACTTACTGCTACTCAGTTGGGGAGGGGCGGGCGGGCTTACCGGAACGCGCCGAGACCGGTGATGTGTTGACCAAGGACGAGCATGTGGACCTCATCGGTGCCCTCGTAGGTGCGGACTGACTCCAGGTTGGCTGCGTGCCGGAGCGGCGAATAGTCCAGCGTGATGCCGTTGCCGCCGAGGATGGAGCGGGCTTCCCGGGCGATCTTGATGGCCTCGCGCACGTTGTTCAGCTTGCCAAGCGAGATCTGCTCGGGCCGCAGCTTCCTTTCGTCTTTGAGGCGCCCCAGGTAGAAGGCCAGCATGGTGCCCTTCTGGATCTCCAGCAGCATGTTCACGAGCTTTTCCTGCGTCAGCTGGTACCCGGCCAGCGGCTTGGCGAACTGCAGCCGGTCCTGGGAATAGGCCAGGGCCGCTTCGTAGGAATCACGCGCGGCGCCCATGGCACCCCAGACGATCCCGTAGCGGGCCTCGTTCAGGCACGTAAACGGCCCGCGCAGGCCCAGCGCCGCTGGCAGCATGGCCTCCGGTCCCAGCCGGACGCCGTCGAACACCACATCGCACTGGATGGAAGCGCGCATGGACAGCTTCTGGGCAATGGGAGTGGCGGTCACACCCGGCGTTCCGGCCGGCACCAGGAAACCGCGGACGCCGTCGTCGGTTTTGGCCCACACCACCATCACGCCAGCCACGGACGCCAGCCCGATCCAACGCTTGGCACCGTCAAGGACCCAGCCGGCGCTGTCCCCGGAACCGTCCCGGCGGGCGAAAGTGGTCATGGAGGACGGGTCGGAGCCCGCTGTGGGTTCGGTCAGGGCGAAGCAGCCGATCACTTCACCGGCGGCCATCCGGGGGAGCCACTCCTGCTTCTGGTCCTCCGAACCCCACTTGTGGATCGCCGTCATGGCCAGGGACCCCTGCACCGAGACGAAGGTCCGGATCCCGGAATCGCCGGCCTCAAGTTCCATGGCGGCCAGACCGTATTCGACGGCGGAGCGGCCGGGGCAGCCATAGCCTTCCAAGTGCATCCCCAGGACGCCCAGCTCGCCAAGTTCGGGAGCGAGCTCCAGCGGAAAGACGGCGTCGTCATACCAGCGGGCGATGTTTGGTTTGATCCGCTGGTCGGTGAAGTCTCGGATCCGCTGCTGGAGTGCCCGCTCGTCAGCGCTCAGCAGCGCATTAAGGGCCAGGACGTCGGACGGGTCCGGTGTAGGGGGCACTTCGGCGGTGACTTCAGCGTCGCTCATCTGAGTATCTTAGGCCGACGTCGGTGTGGCAGCCCCCGACGCCGGCTTCCCGGTGAAGTACTCCCGCGTTGACGGCAGGAACCGGCAGACAACGGCCAGGACAACGCCCAAGGCCAGGAGTACCACGCCGCTGACAAACGCCCCGCCGACACCGAAGATCTGCGTGTCACCGTACGCCGGATCCCACATCTGGACAGCGGAAATGAAGAACGCCGCCGTCAGAATCAGTGCCCCGAGCAGCGGAAGGATGCCACGGAACCAGAGGTTGCGGGCCGATTCCCTGAAAGTGCCCCGGAAATACCAGAAGCACGCGAAGCCCGTCAGCGCGTAGTAGAACGCGATAAACAGGCTGATGGCGCTGATGGAATCGGAGAGCAGGTTTTCGCTGAGGAAGCTCATGGCCACGTAGTACACCACGGCCGCTGCGCCCATGACCTGGGTGGAGAATCCGGGGGTCTGGTTGCGGGTATGGACTTCGCCGAACTTCGGCGGCAGCGCGCCGTGCACACCCATCGACAGTGTGCCGCGGGCCGTAGGCAGGATGGTGGTCTGCGTGGACGACAGGACCGAAGCCAGCACGGCCACCACAATCAGCCAGCCCCACGGACCCAGGACCACGTCCTTCATGGCCAGGAAGACGTCGGACTGGTTCGCTTCGTTGCCCAGGCCAATGCCCTCGGTACCCACGGTGGCGTACATCATGACCAGGAGGGCCACCGAGACGTAGATGGCCACCAGGACAAAGGCCGAAATAACAGCGCCGCGGCCGGGAGTGACTGACGGGTTTTCGGTCTCCTCGTTCACCGCGAGGCAGGTATCCCAGCCCCAGTAGATGAACAGGGCAAGGAGCGAACCGTGCACCACGGCGAAGGGGTCAGCAAAGGCTCCGGCCGGGTTGAACCACTCGAAATCGAACGCCTGGCCCTCCGGAGCCCCGCCCGCGATCCGCACTATGATGGCCAGCGCGAAGATGCCCAATGAAACGTACTGCACGTAGGTCAGGACCCTCTGGACGTGTTCGCCCAGCCTGATGCCCCGGTAGTTCACCAGGGTCATAAAAACAATGAACAGCACACCGGTGGCTGTGACCACCACCTTGTTTTCTGCCACTGAGCCGTCGCCGATCAGCAGCCACAGGTACTGTCCTGCCACCTGTGCCAGGTTGGCCAGGACCACGATGCCGGCCAGGGCAACACCCCAGCCGCCCAGCCAGCCTGCCCAGGGACCGAACGCCCGGCGGGACCAGGTGAACGTGGTGCCGCAGTCCGGCATGGCGCTGTTCAGCTCACGGAAGGCGTAGGCGATGAACAGGACGGGGATGAACCCGAGGACCAGGATCAGGGGAGTGTAGGTTCCGTTGACGGCGACGATCAGGCCCAGCGTGGCGGCCAGCGAATACACGGGCGCGGTGGAGGCGAGGCCCAGCATGACCGAGTCGCCGAGGTCCAGGATTCCCGCGTGGAGCCCCTTGGCGGGGACGGCACCGCCGGAGGGTCCGCCGGAACCGCCGCCCGCCGTCGTCGTCTCCGCACTCATACTGTCACCGGGCTCGGGAAGGTCAGGGGGCTCATAGTGCGATACCTGCTTTGCTGGAGTGGGCCTGCGCTGAAAGCGGCGCCGGGGCGTCGATGGTGTTGGGCACAAAACGGCAGAAATAGTCGGTGATGGGGCCGTCCGATTCCCGGATCCCGCAGCCCACGGATTCGCCGTCCACCACCCACAGGCCAAGGACGGGGTGGTTGCCGTCGAAGTCGGGCAGCGCATGGAACTGCTGGTAGCACCAGCCCTCACGGCCGTACCCGCCGGGCTGCTCCAGGCTGATGCCCGGGGCATGGATCTTGATGTTGTCGCCTTCGCGGCCATGCAGCGGCTTGGCCACCCATTCCTTCAGGGGACCTGGCTCGTTGAGGTAGGCGGGCAGCAGGTTGGGGTGGTCCGGGTACAGGTGCCACAGCGCGGCCAGCAAGGCCTTGTTGGAGAGCAGCATCTTCCACGCAGGCTCCACCCAGCGGGGATTGTGTGCGCGCTGCAGCAGCCGGTGCCCGAACGGCTCCTTCATCATCAGCTCCCAGGGGTACAGCTTGAACATGGTGCTGATCATGAAGTTGTCCAGGTCCACAAAGCGGTTCAGGTTGGGATCCCAGCCGATATCGGACATGTTGATGCCGATGGTGGTCCAGCCCGCCTGGCTGGCCACGTCACGCATGTATCCGGCCGTCATCCAGTCCTCGCCGGACTCCTCAGCCTCGGAATGGGCTATGTGGAGCGTGCTCATGCCGGTGCGGTACTGCATCTTCTTCCACTGCCGGATCAGAGCCTCATGGATGCCGTTCCACTGGTCCTTTTCCGGGAACACGTCCTGCAGCCAGAACCACTGCGCGACGGCGGCCTCGATCAGGCCGGTGGGGGTGTCGGCGTTGTACTCCAGCATCTTGGCCGGTCCGCCCTGGCCGTCATAGATAAAGTCGAAGCGCCCGTAGACATCCATGTCCGCGGCCTGCAAAGACTCTGCCGCGAGCTCCAGTGCCTGCGGGCCGATGCCGATGTTCCCCATGGCGCCCGTGGCCAGGAATTTGGCTGCCTCCAGGCACATCTTGTGCATGTCCTCGGCCGTGACCTCCAGCGTCTCCACCTCGTCCATGGTGAATTCGTAGTAGGCGGCCTCGTTCCAGTATTCGATCTTCTTACCGTCGGGCATGGTGGTGGTGGAGAAGACCAGGCCCTGCTCTTCGATCTTCTGCTTCCAGTCGGGCCTGGGCTCCGATAACAACCGCTTCACGCCTAGCCCCCCGTGCTTCCGCCTTTGGAGCTGCTGCCAAAGCCGCCCCTGCTGACCGTTCCGCCCTTGGTGCTGTACCCGGTGGAAGCCTTGGCACCGCTGGGGATGGTGCTGGTGTAGCTCGGGTACGAGGACCGGTTCTGGCCCACCCCGGGAACGCTGGCGCCGCGGGAGTAGAAGTACCACGCGTAGAGTGCACCACTGCGCCCAGCCGAACTGTTGCACTGCGTGTCCTCCACGCGCTCGCCGGTTTCGTCGTTGAAACAGACCTGGGCGTAGTCGGCCTCATCCTGGTTGCTGGCCACGACGGCGGTGATGGTGCCAGCAAGGAGGGCCGTGACTCCCAACCCCACCACTACGGTCCGCCGCTGGGAACGCTTCTTGCGCGCGGCCGCATCATGGGTCTGGCGCTCGCGGTCCCGGGCGAAGGGATCAACCGTGGGAATGGGTTCATTCAGGAGTTCAGGACGCAGCTCCGGCTTGGGAACCTGCCACGGCGGCGGCTTCGGCGCCCCCTGGTCCTTGCCTTGACCGTTGCCGTGGTCTTTGGCCGGGTCTTTGTCCGGACCGTTGCCTTGGTCCTTTTCCGGGTCCATGACGTCCCCCCTTGGTAGTCCATGCTGAATGTGGGCGCAGCTGTGCGCCGGAAGCTCAATCCTGAAATCAGCGTAGTCTCTGCCCGGTCCGGCTGCGAGCACGAAACGGGAGAGAACTGCCCATCTCCGGTTCCAACGGTGGCTGTAACGCCGGGAACCCTACACTGGAGCCATGGAAACCGCATCAGTGCTAGCCGTCTGCCGTGTCCACCAGCTCCTTCCCGATGAAGGCAGCGTGGGAGTCACCGCCATCGATAAGCGGCCGGTGGAAGGTCCCGTTAAAGTACACAAACTCGGCCTCCACGGTGACGTCCAGGCGAGCCGGGTCCACCATGGCGGGGAGGACCAGGCCATCTACGCCTACTCCCAGGATGATGCCGACTACTGGGCGAAGGAGCTTCAGCGCGACCTCCCGCCCGGGATATTCGGGGAAAACCTTCGAGTGGCCGGCATCGAGACCACCGGGGCAGTGATCGGGGAACGCTGGAAGATCGGGTTCGACGTCGAAGTTGAAGTCACTTCGCCGCGCGTCCCGTGCGCCGCCTTCCAGCGTCGGATGGGGGAGCCGCAATGGGTCAAGCGCTTCACGGAAGCGGGCCGGGTTGGTACCTACCTGCGCGTGATCCGCACCGGCACTGTCCAGGCGGGCGACCACATCCACCGGCTTTTCGTGCCGACCCACGGCATCACCATCGGAAAGTGGTTCAGCGAGCCTGACCTTGAGTCTATGGAAGCGTTGCGGGATGCCGACGCCGACGGTGAGATACGCCTCCAGTCCGAGTATCACGACACCTTTGAGGCGCTGCTGCGGCGGCTGGGACGGTAGCGTCACGGCCATAGCCGGATGGAACTCGACGACCATGTGCGCAAGCTCACCGCCGCCGTCGTACGTTCAATTAGCCGCAAAGCGGATCTGTACCTTACACTTGAAACATCCCCCACTCCGGAAATCCCTTATTCCTGCCCAATTTTTGAGGCAGGACTGGCAAGTGTTGGGGCCCGCTAATGTGATGCGGGCATTTTCATAGGGAGAGCCGGCTAAAGAAAACGCTGTACAGACTGCTGGGATAGCAGCCAAGAGATGCAGCGGGAAGTCCTGCCACGGGATTGCGAAAGCGCCGGACTTCTAAGTGACCGGCCGGTCAATGTATGCCCGGCACCCACGGCACACGTACTGCGGCTCCGCTCACCTCGGGTTGTGCCGCCTGGCCCCCTATGGATGAGGAAATTTCCCTATGCCTGAAAATCAGACCAACGACGAGACAGCTTTCACCGCCGAAGCAGTAACTGCCGAAACCGTCGCTGTCGAATTCACCGAGGCCGTTGCCCCCGCAGCAGAGCCCGCCGCCACCGAAGCTGAAGCCCCCGCCAAGGTCGAAGAAGCGCCTGCTGCCAAGGTCGAAGAAGCGCCCGCTGCGAAGACCGAAGACGCACCCGCCAAGGCTGAGGAAGCCGAAGAAGAAGAGGGCGTGAAGTTCGCCGATCTCGGCATCGACGGCCGCGTCCTCGCTGCCCTGATGGACGTCGGCTACGAAAAGCCTTCCCCCATCCAGGCAGCAACCATCCCGCTGCTGCTTGAAGGCCGCGACGTTGTGGGCCTCGCCCAGACCGGCACCGGTAAGACTGCAGCATTCGCAGTACCGGCCCTGTCCCGCCTGGCCGAGCTCCACGACCTCAACGGCCCGTCCCGCAAGACCCAGGCCCTGGTCCTGGCTCCGACCCGCGAGCTCGCGCTGCAGGTTGCCGAGGCCTTCACCTCGTACGCCAAGCACATCGATGACTTCACCGTCCTCCCCGTCTACGGCGGCTCCGCTTATGGCCCCCAGCTCGCCGGCCTGCGCCGCGGTGCCCAGGTTGTTGTCGGTACTCCCGGCCGTGTGATCGACCACATCTCCAAGGGTTCCCTGGACCTGTCCGAGCTCCAGTACCTGGTGCTGGACGAGGCTGACGAAATGCTGCGCATGGGCTTCGCCGAAGACGTGGAGCAGATCTTCCAGCAGACCCCGTCGGACCGCCAGGTTGCACTGTTCTCGGCCACCATGCCGAGCCAGATCCGCCGCATGTCCAAGCAGTACTTGAACAACCCGGCCGAGATCTCGGTCAAGTCCAAGACCACCACCGGCGCCAACACCCGCCAGCGGTACCTGCAGGTCATGGGCCCGCACAAGCTTGACGCCCTGACCCGCATCCTCGAGGTTGAAGAGTTCGACGGCGTTATCGCCTTCGTGCGCACCAAGATGGCTACCGAGGACCTGGCTGACAAGCTGAAGGCCCGCGGCTTCCAGGCTGCCGCCATCAACGGCGACATCCCGCAGCAGCAGCGCGAACGCACTGTCGAGGCGCTGAAGGAAGGCCGCATCGATATCCTGGTGGCCACCGACGTCGCGGCCCGTGGCCTTGACGTTGAGCGCATCAGCCACGTGGTCAACTACGACATCCCGCACGACACCGAGTCCTACGTGCACCGCATCGGCCGCACCGGCCGTGCAGGCCGTTCCGGCGACGCCATCCTGTTCATGACGCCGCGGGAGAAGTACCTGCTGCGTTCCATCGAGAAGGCCACCCGCCAGCCGGTGGAGCAGATGCACCTGCCCACGGCCGAGACCGTCAACACGCTGCGCCTGGGCAAGTTCGCCGAGCGCATCACGGAGACCCTCGAGTCCGAGGACGTTGCAGCATTCCGCGACCTCATCTCCTCCTACGAGGAAGAGCACAACGTGCCGGCCTCGGAGATCGCTGCTGCGCTGGCCGTGATGGCCCAGGGCGGTCAGCCTCTGCTGGTCAAGGAACTGGCCGCAGCTCCCGATTTCCAGAAGCGCGAGCGCTCCAAGGACGGCTTCGGCTCACGTGGCCCCACCCGTACCCTCACCGAGGGAAACGCCACCTACCGGATCGCCGTCGGACGCCGCCAGCGCGTTATGCCGGGTTCCATCGTGGGCGCCATTGCCAACGAAGGCGGCATCTCCTCGGCCAACATCGGCGGCATCGACATCCGTGCGGA
Source organism: Pseudarthrobacter cellobiosi (assembly GCF_023913755.1). Lineage (GTDB taxonomy): Bacteria > Actinomycetota > Actinomycetes > Actinomycetales > Micrococcaceae > Arthrobacter > Arthrobacter cellobiosi. The sequence continues at coordinate 221,539 of NZ_JAMXBJ010000049.1, read as the reverse complement.
CCACTCCCTCGTGGAGCTCCCAGCGGATCTCAGTGCCGACCAGCTGAAGGCTCTGTCCCGCACCCGGATCGGCGGCGAGCTGATCCACCTCGAGCTGGACAACGGCCGTAAGCCCTCCGGCGATGGCGAGCGTGGCGGCTACCAGGGCAACCGTGGCGGCGGCGACCGTGGCGGCTACCAGGGCAACCGTGGCGGCGGCGAGCGCGGCGGTTACTCCGGCGGTGGCGACCGTGGTGGTTACTCCGGCGGCGGCGCCGGTGGCGGCGACCGTGGCGGCAACTTCAAGGGCAACGGCGGGTTCAAGAAGGAATTCCGCAAGACCGACGGCGAGCGTAGCTCCGCTGACCGCGGCGGCCGCTCCTTCAGCGACCGCAACGAGCGCAGCGTGGGCACCGACGCGGCACGCAAGCCGCGCACCGAAGGCGGCTTCAAGCCCCGCAACAAGTGGTAACCACTGCTTCCTAAAGTGAATTGAGAACGGGCCGGCTTCCTGCCGGCCCGTTCTGCTTTAAGTTTGCTGCTTAAGTTCGCTTCGTCACATCCCCGTGGGGATCCGTCCCTGGGCCGGTTTATGGGTCGTCCGGAGGGCCCAGAAAGCCCGAATTTCCGGCACTTTTGGCGCCGCGGGCGTCGTTCTGGAGCCGATTTGTTGGTGGCCAAATCTTCGGGTAGAGTATTTACTCGTTGCCCCCCTAGCTCAGTGGTAGAGCGCGTTCTTGGTAAGAACGAGGTCACCGGATCGATTCCGGTGGGGGGCTCTGGATGAGGGCCTGTGTCAAGGCGGTTTTTGACCGGCTTGGCGCAGGTTTTTCTCATTCGTGGCGGTGTAGCTCAGTTGGTTAGAGCGCACGACTCATAATCGTGAGGTCGGGAGATCGAGCCTCCCCACCGCTACAGGCTAAGCCCCCGGAATCCACGGATTCCGGGGGCTTTTCTGTTCCCCCGCACGACGGTGTGTTTGCGGCGGTGCGAGGCCGTGACAAGCGCTCCTTTTCGCCGTAGCTTTGCTGCACATGGCGATGGGGGATATCAGTGGACTTCTTCGGAACAATCATGGGTCCGTTCAATTGGATTGTGTCCGCCATCATGGTCGGGATCCATGACGTCCTGAGCACCATGGGCATGCCTGCGGCAAGCGGCTGGACGTGGACTTTGTCCATCATCGGCCTCGTGCTGATCATCCGTGCCGCCCTGATTCCGGTGTTCCTGCAGCAGGTCAAGGCCCAACGCCGGATGCGGCTCCTGCAGCCGGACCTGAAGAGGCTGCAGGACAAGTACAAGGGCAAGACCGATCAGCTGTCCCGGCAGGCCATGGCCCAGGAACAGATGGCCCTCTACAAGGAACACAGGACCAACCCGCTGTCCGCCTGCCTGCCGATGGTCATCCAGGTGCCGTTCTTCTTCGCGCTTTTCCAGGTACTCTCCGGCATCCCAGTCGCAGCCAGGGAAGCCCGCGGCATCGGAGCGATGACCCACGAACAGGCTGTGCAGTTCGACGAATCAAGCATTTTCGGCGCCCCGCTGTCAGCGTCCGTGCTGCACGGCAGTGGTGGCGACCCCGCTGCGGTCGCAGTACTGACCATCCTGATGATCCTGGCCATGACGGCCGCACAGTTCATCACGCAACAACGCATCGTGGCCCGGACCGTGCCTGACGAAGCCGCAGACAATCCCCTCGCGCGCCAGCAGAAGGTGATCCTGTATGCCCTGCCGCTCGTCTTCGGTGTGGGCGGCGTCCTCTTCCCGATCGGCGTCCTGATCTACTGGACTACCACCAACCTCTGGACCATGGCGCAGCAGTTCACCATCAAATGAGGGGTGAGGTTTCGACGCTAACGGCCGCCCGAAGCGCTGAAACCTCACCCCTCACCGCGGGGCGGGCACCCCGCGGCCGCTACAGCCTACCCATCCGCTGCCGACGGCGGCACAATGGGCCGCATGGGCCGGCTCATCTACTCAGCAATCGCGTCACTGGACGGATATGTCGCGGACCGCAACGGCAACTTCAGCTGGAGCGAGCCGGACGAGGAAGTCCATACGTTCGTCAATGATCTCGAACGCGATGTGGGCACCTACCTTTTCGGCCGCCGCATGTACCAGGTCATGTCTGCGTGGGAAACCTTCGATACCCCCGATCAGCCGGACTACATCCGGGACTTCGCGCGGATCTGGCAAGGGGCAGACAAGGTTGTCTACTCCACCACTCTCACCGCCGCATCCACGGCCAAGACCAGGATCGAGCGGACCTTTGTTCCCGACGCCGTCCGGGACCTCAAGAACGCCACGGACGCGCACGTCAGCATCAGCGGCCCCACCTTGGCCGCTGCGGCGCTCAACGCCGGGCTGGTGGACGAATGCCGCATGTTCCTCAATCCGGTGGCCGTGGGAGGAGGCCTGCGCTTCCTGCCGGACGGGCTGGGCCTGCGGGTGGAACTCCTCGAAGAGCACACCTTTGGAAACGGCGTGGTCTACCTCCGCTACCGCACACGGGCATAAGGGGCAGAATGGGGTCATGACCAGCATCGTTATCATCGGCGGCCACGGCAAAGTGGCTCTCCACCTGTCCACGCTTCTTACAACCGAAGGTCACAGCGTCACGTCCATCATCCGCAACCCGGACCATGCCGCCGACGTCGCGGCTACCGGCGCTACGCCGTCGGTCCTGGACGTTGAGAATTCGACGACGGCGGCAATCGCCGATGCCCTCAGGGGCCATGACGCCGTGGTCTGGTCTGCAGGGGCCGGGGGAGGAAGCCCGGAACGTACCTATGCGGTGGACCGGGACGCGGCCATCCGGTCGATGGACGCGGCGGCGGAGGCCGGCGTCGGGCGTTATGTGATGGTGTCCTACCTGGGCGCGGGGCCGGACCATGGCGTCCCGGCGGAGAACAGCTTCTTTGCCTACGCAGACGCCAAGGCGGCGGCGGATGAGTACCTGCGCGGCACCGCACTGGCCTGGACCATCCTGGGTCCGGGGACGCTGACCGACCAGCCGGGGACAGGGCTCATCGAAGTGGACCCCGGAACGGACGGCAGCGGGGCAACCTCCCGCAGCAACACGGCCAGTGTGGCCGCCGCGGTGCTTGACCTGCCCGAAACGGCGGGGAGGACCATCGAATTCCGTGACGGTACACTTCCGATTGCGGCCGCCCTGGAGCCGCAGCCGTAGCCCAGGGGCCGGCCGCGACGCTGGAATAACACCGTTGGGGCACGCAGCTTAGTCCGGAACCGCGAGCTCCAGGTCCAGGGTGTTCTTTTCCACGTAGTCGAGGGCGCACCGCACGGCTCCCACGGTCACGATTGAATCGCCCAAGGGCGAGACCGCCACCCGCGGCGGAGTGACGGTGTACTTGGCCAGGTGCCTGGCGATCGGCTCGAGCAGCACTCCGGCGGAGTTCGCTACAGCCCCGCCAATGACCACGAGTTCGGGGTTGATCATGGTGGCGACGGCCCCGATGACCCTTGCCATCCTGTCGGCCAGGCGTTCAAGAATCGCGCGCGCCACGGCATCGCCGTCCGCGGCGGCCGCGAAGACGTGCTCTGCTTCCGCGCCTTTGGCGGCGTAGTCCCGGAGCGACGTCTTGGCCTTGCCCGCAAGCGCCTCTGCGGCCCATCTCCTGGCCAGTGAGGCGATGCCGTAGGTGTCTCCCACTCCCTCCAGCATGTCGAGGAAGGCGAGCTCGCCGGCGCCTCCGCCGCGGCCGTGCAGCAGCCGTCCGCCGTCTATCACGCCCGAACCGAGGCGTTCACTCGCGAGGATGACCACGACGTCGTCCACGCCGGCAGCGGCGCCCCGCCAGCGGTCGCCCAGGGCGGCCAGGTTCGCATCGTTTTCCAGCAGCACCGTCCAGCCCCGCCGGTCCCGTAGGGCGGCCTTCAGGCCGACGTCGAACAGTCCCCAGAAGTGCTGCGTCACCAGCACCTCGCCGTTACGGTCCACCGGCGCCGCAATGCCGGCGCAGACCGCCAGGACGGACTCGGGGGCAGCCCCCACGCTGTGGAGGGCCATCATGGCGGTGCGGTCAATCACAACGATACGCTCCTCGGCGGGGATGTCCGCTGCCGCGAAGGGCTGGCTGGACCTGCCGAGCGCCTTTCCGCGAAGGTCGGACACCACCACGGTGGCCTTGGAGACGCCTACGTCCATGCCCAAAACGTAGCCTGCGCGTTCGTTGAGCTCGAACCGCCGTGCCGGCCTGCCTTTCTGGTAGCCGCCGAAGGCCCGCTGGTTTTCCAGCTCCCGGATCCAGCCGCGGTGCATGAGGTCCTCGCACACTGATATGGCCGTGGCCCGTGTCAGTCCGGTGGCTTCCATGACCTCGGTGACCGTTACGGCCTCCGAAGCCCGCATGAAATCCAGCACGGCTCCGGCACTCACCCGCCTGAGTAGCTGGGGCGTTGCGACGGAAATTTCGGACATGGTGTTGACCCCCTGTGTTCTGCACCACATAATACTTGAGAAACTAAATTTAGATTCAAAATAAACAACCCTTGCCAGGTGGGCCGGACGGCCGCCGACCACCGGCCTTCTCCAAGTCCTTCATTCAGCCTTTGCAAAGGAGCAACCGTGAACCGCATCCCGAAGCACTGCCCGCCTTCACCACAGACCCCTCCCCGCCACTCCCGTACGTCGGCCCAGGCGCTGTGAACGGCGTCATGGCCGCAACACTGCCCAGCAGGCGCTCGCTGTTCCGCGCGGCCGGCCTGGCCGGCGCAGCCGCCTTCCTTCCCCTCACCGGCTGCGCCGCCGGCACAGGGCAGCAGTCCGGCGTCACCACCCTGCGGTTTATGCAGAACAAGCCGGAGGTGGTGGGCTACTTCAACCAGGTGATCAAAAACTTCGAAGCCCTGAACCCGGATCTCCGGGTCATCCAGGACTTCAATGAGGGCAACTTCGTCCCCGGCCTGGTCCGCAACGATCCGCCCGACGTCGTGACCCGGGGGTTCGCGACCGAAACGGCTGAGTTCGTCCGGAAGGGAATCTTCGCCGACCTGTCCGGTCTTCCCGTAGCCAAGACCATCGATCCGAAGTTCCAGGACCTCATCAGTTCCTGGGGACAATACAACGGGAACGAAACCAGCGCCCTGCCGTTTTCCATTGCCGCGGCCGGGGTCATCTACAACCGGGACACCTTCGCAGCCCACGGTGTGGCTGTGCCAACCACATGGGACGCCTTCATCGCCGCGTGTGAGACTTTCAAGGCAGCTGGAATCACACCGATCTACGGGACGTTCAAGGACGCCTGGACCCTCCGCCAGGGCGCCTTCGACTACGTCACCGGCGGAATGCTGGACGTGGGCGGGTTCTTCAGAGACCTTATGGCCAAGGGCGCCAACATCCCGCAGTCCGCCCCCGAGTCATTCAGCAATCACTACCGCTCCTCGCTGCCAAAAATCCTGCAGCTTGCGTCCTACTCACAGAACGGGGCGGCCAGCAAGAACTACTCTGACGGAAATGCCGCCTTCGGCAAGGGCCAGGCCGCCATGTATCTGCAGGGGCCGTGGGCGCTCTCCCAGCTGGTTCAGGCCAACAAGGACATCAAGCTGGGCACCTTTCCGCTGCCGGTCACCAACGACCCGGACCAGACCAAGGTGCGCGTCAACGTGGACATGGCACTCTCCATCACCCGGAACACGCGGAAAAGGGCCGCTGCGGAGAGGTTCCTCAACTACCTGCTGGAACCGTCTGTGGTCAACACGTACAACGAGAAGAACGCAGCGTTCTCTCCGCTGCTGGGTGCCCCTGCCGTGAGCAACCCCCATCTCCGCGGTGTTGCCGCCCACGTGGCCGAAGGCCGCTACTACCAGGGCGCCGGAACATACTTCCCGCCGTCGGTCCCCATGAACAACTACATCCAGTCCTTCGTCTTCAACAAGAACGGTGAACAGTTCCTGACCACGGTCGACGACGAATGGCGCCGCGTCGCCGAGCGGACAGCGGTCTGATGCCCACCCCGATCCCAGGAGCCCCCATGACCGCAACTGCCCTGCCGGCTGAGACAACCCCGGCCGCGCACAACGACCCCGCCCGTGCGCCCGCTGTCCGGTCCAAGCGCCGGATCGACCCCACCTACTACTGGATGGTAGTGCCGGTCCTGGCGCTTTTCGCCTTCTTCATCACCCTGCCAGCGCTGGTTGGTGTGTTCTTCAGCCTTACCAACTACGCAGGCTACGGTGACTGGAAGTTCATCGGACTGTCCAACTACGTCAACATCTTCAAGGACCCGGCAATCCTGCAGTCCTACATATTCACGTTCGTCTTTGCCCTGACCACCACCGTGGTGGTCAATATCGTGGCCCTGGCCATCGCCCTTGGACTGAATGCGAAAATCAAGTGGCGCACCGGCATCCGCACCGTGTTCTTCATCCCCATGGTGCTCTCAGCCCTGGTGGTGTCGTTTGTCTTCAACTACCTGTTCTCCAACACCCTGCCGGTGCTCGCTGAACGGTTCGGCTTAACGCCGCTTGCCACCAGCATCCTGGCCAACGAAAACCTCGCCTGGCTGGCCATTGTCCTGGTCACGGTGTGGCAGGCTGCGCCCGGGGCGACCATCATTTACCTCGCGGGTCTCCAGAGCGTGCCCGCCGAAGTCTACGAAGCCGCGGACCTGGACGGAGCAGGCAGTTTCCGGCAGTTCCTCAGCCTCACCCTGCCCCTCATCCTCGGTTATCTCGTCATCAATGTGATCCTCGGCTTCAAGGGATTCCTGGGGACCTACGAGATCATCGTGGGCCTCACAGGCGGCGGACCCGGCATGGCAACCCAGTCAGTGGCCATGCGCATCTTCTCCGGCTTCACGGGTGGCGACTATTCCTACCAGATGGCCAACGCGGTCATCTACTTCCTGATCACTTTGCTGATCTCCGTCATCCAGCTGCGCCTCATCCAGCGCCGGGGGGTATCACTGTAATGACCTCATCACTACTTCCACAGCGCAGCGCCCGCGTCCTCACAAGACGCCCGTCCGGCCGCGAGGGCTTCAAGATCAACTGGTGGCTCACCGCCCTGATGCTGGTGGCCTCGCTGACTGTCCTGCTTCCGCTGTACTTCACCGTGGCCATGGCGCTGAAAACACCGGACCAGATCGGCACCGGGACCGGGCTTGCCTGGCCGAACCCGCTGAACTGGGAGAACTTCGCAGAGGCATATGTTGCCACGAACTTCCCCCGGGCCTTTATGTCCACGGCATTCGTCACCGTCTTCAGCGTCCTGGGCTCGTTGGCCTGTAGCTCGCTGGTTGCCTACGCCATCGCGCGGAACTGGAACCACCGATTCTTCCGCGGCTCCTTTGTGTACCTTCTGTCCGCCATGTTCATTCCGTTCCCGGTGATCATCCTGCCGCTGATCAAGCAGACGGCATTGCTCGGCCTGGACAACCCGGCCGGCGTCGTCTTCCTGCACGTGCTGGGCGGAATCTCGTTCAACGCGCTGCTGTACATCGCGTTCGTCCGCTCCATCCCGGTGGAGCTGGAGGAATCGGCCCGGATGGACGGTGCCACCACCTGGCAGGTGTTCCGCAAGATCATTTTCCCGCTGCTGGCCCCCATGAACGCCACGGTGGGCATCTTCGCCTTCCTGGGCTCGTGGAACGACTTCCTGCTGCCGCAGATGATGATCGCCGACCCGGCCCTGCAGACCCTCCCCGTGGTCCAAATGCTGTTCCAGGGCGAGTTCAACACCAACTACAGCCTCGCGTTCGCGTCCTACCTGATGGCCATGGCACCCACATTGGTGGTTTACATCCTGGCCCAACGTTGGGTACTGTCCGGAGTCATGCGCGGGGCCGTTAAATAGCCAGACTTATCCACCCAAGAACAACGCAAACAAGAGAAAAGGATCATCCTTTGTCCACCACTGCCACGCTGGCAACCCTGTCCGATTCCGACCGTCTGGCCGATCCCAACTGGTGGCGCCAGGCCGCGGTCTACCAGATCTATCCGCGCAGCTTCGCCGATTCAGACGGTGACGGCATGGGTGACATCAAGGGCATCACGGCCAAGGTCCCGTACCTGAAGGAACTGGGGATCGACGCCGTATGGCTCAGCCCGTTCTACCCGTCAGCCCTGGCCGACGGCGGCTACGATGTGGACGACTACCGCGACGTGGACCCCAAGCTGGGCACGCTGGCGGACTTCGACGAGATGGCCAAGGCGCTGCACGCCGCCGGCATCAAGCTGATCGCCGACATCGTCCCCAACCACTCTTCGAACCGGCACGAATGGTTCAAGGAGGCGCTCGCCTCGCCGAAGGGTTCCACCGCGCGTGAGCGCTACATCTTCCGTGACGGCAAAGGACCCAACGGCGAATTCCCGCCGTCGGACTGGGACTCCGTCTTCGGCGGACCGGCCTGGGAACGCATCACCGAGCCGGACGGCACCCCCGGCCAGTGGTACATGCACATCTTCGCCAAGGAGCAGCCGGACCTGAACTGGTCCAGCCGCGAGGTCCGCGATGACTTCCTCAAGACCCTGCGCTTCTGGTCCGACCGCGGCGTGGACGGCTTCCGCGTGGACGTGGCCCACGCCCTCACCAAAGACCTCACCGAGCCGCTGCTCTCCAAGCTGGAACTGACTGCGGCCAACACCGGTACCGACGGGTTCGACGACGGCTCGCACCCGTTCTGGGACCGCGACGACGTGCACGACATCTACGTCGAATGGCGCGAGGTATTCAACGAATACAACCCGCCACGCACCGCCGTCGCCGAAGCATGGGTGCACGCCACCCGCCGCGCCCGCTACGCCAGCCCTGAGGGCCTGGGCCAGGCCTTCAACTTCGACCTGCTTCAGGCCGACTTCGATGCCGAGGATTTCCGCGAAATCATCACCCGTAATCTCGCCGAGGCTGCCGCGACCGGTGCTTCCTCCACCTGGGTTTTCTCAAACCACGACGTCGTCCGGCATGCCACGCGCTACGGCCTGCCCAAGGCGTCCAAGGGCAAGAAGCACGCCAAGGGCCAGGACGGCAAGGGCTGGCTGCTGGCCGGCGGCCCCAAGGAGGAACTCGACGTGGACCTTGGCGAGCGCCGTGCCCGCGCCGCCACCTTGCTGATGCTCGCTGTGCCCGGGTCGGCCTACCTGTACCAGGGCGAGGAACTGGGCCTGCAGGAAGTGGCGGAGATTCCGGACTCCGAGCGCCAGGACCCCGCGTTCTTCCGGAACAGGGGTGTTGAGGTGGGCCGTGACGGCTGCCGCGTGCCCCTGCCCTGGAAGGTTGAAGGGACCTCCTTCGGCTTTGGCGACGGCGGCGCGCACCTGCCGCAGCCGGACTGGTTCAGCAAGTACGCGGTGGAGGCGCAGGACGGCACCGACAACTCCACCCTGGAGCTGTACCGCACGGCCCTGAAGCTGCGCCGCGAACTGCAGGCCGGCGAGGAGCTGGAGTGGCTGGAGACCGGCAACCCGGAGGTCCTGCACTTCCGCCGCCCCGGTAGCTGGCAGTCCGTTACCAACTTCGGGGACGCCGCCGTCGACCTGCCGGCAGGCACTGTCCTGGTCAGCAGTGCCCCGCTGACGGACGGCAAACTGGGCGCCAACAGCACTGCCTGGCTGCGCTGACATAACCCAAGATCAAACAGGTGGCGGGGCCCGGCCGGGCCCCGCCACCTGTGCGTCTGCCCCTCATGAAAGAGTGAAGCAATGACCCAACGCAACGTTCCATCCTCCGCGCAGGAACTCATCTACGGCTGCATGGGCCTGGGCGGCAACTGGTCCGACGAACCGCATCAGGTGCAGCATGTGGACGAGGCCGCTGCCGCCGTCGAGGCCGCGCTGGACGCCGGCATCACGCTGTTCGACCACGCGGACATCTACCGCGGCGGCAAGTCCGAGGCAGTATTCGGCGAGGTCCTCGCGGCAACGCCCGGCCTGCGTGACCGGATCCGGCTGCAGACCAAGTGCGGGATCCGGCTGCGCGAACGCGGGCTGGCCACACACTATGACCTCAGCCGGGAATCCATCCTGGAACGCGTGGACGGCAGCCTGAAGAGGCTGCAGACGGACTATGTGGACGTCCTCCTGCTGCATCGCCCGGATCCCCTGACGGACCTGGCGGAGGTGGCGGCCGCCGTCGGGCAACTGCTGGCCGACGGCAAGGTACGGGCGCTAGGGGTGTCCAACATGTCCGGCGCGCAGATCAAGGCGTTGCAGGAGCGGCTGGAGGTGCCCGTGGTGGCCAACCAGCTGGAGATGAGCCTGCTGAAGCGGGCCTGGCTGGAGAGCCAGGTCCTGGTGAACCATCCGGAGTCGCTGGACTACAGCTTCCCGCAGGGGACCCTGGAGTACTGCAGCAGCAACGGCGTTACCGTGCAGGCTTACGGTGCGCTGGCGCAGGGGTTGTACACGGGGGCAGTTCCGGAAATACCGACGGCGGCGGAGACTGCCGCGGCCGCGATGGTTGCGGAGCTTGCCGGTCAGTACGGCACCACGGGGGAGGCCGTCCTCCTGGGGTGGCTGATGAAGCATCCGGCCGGCATTGCGCCTGTGATCGGCACCGTGAATCCGGCGAGAATCGCCGCCTGCGCGGACGCGGCCCGGGTGGCGGAGGCCATGACCCGGGCCGACTGGTACGGGCTGTGGATTGCGGCGCGGGGCAGCAACCTCCCCTGAGATGAAGTCCTAGGAGCGGGCCTTTCCAGGGAGCGCCGGACAGCGACGCCGTCGGCGCCTCTCGCTTCGACGTGGGACGATGTCAAGTATGTGGCTTGGCCTTAGGGCGAGGGCGCAAGGCGACCCGGAGCCCGCATCTCCGGCAAATGTAGGCGGGTTCGGCACCGAGGGCATGGAGCTTCTCGCGCTTCATTGTCCGGCCACAGCAGGAACACTGATGGTAAGTGTCAGAGGCCATGGTTCGTCAGTGCTTCCGTCACCTGATCGACGGTCGGAACGCCGGCAATACCATCTGGCGTGGGGTAGATCCTGCACGCTAAATCGCTGGCCGGCGCCGCGTCCGGGAAGATGTCGGCCCCGTCTGCTGTGATCGTCGGCGAACCGGCAAATCCGGTCCCGGCAATATCTGCTGGAGTTTTGATGTGCCGCATATGGACGCGGATGTCCCGGCGCCCCAAGGCGGCGAGGGCGGCTTCCACCCGCTCGAGTGCTGTTTCCATGTTCGGGCAATTATCGATGTGGAGCAGTTCTATTCTCACGTTGTCCTTGTCCTTGTCCTTGTCCTTGTCCGGGCCGCAGCAGCCGGAAGCATCGCTTTGCTCAACATCCGACTTCCGGGATGCCGGTTCGCCCAAATCGGTCCGTCCGGTGACGTTTTTGCTGCCGGTGCCCGGCTCGTGGACGGCGCAGCAGGTGTCTCCCTTCCAAGCGTTGAGACCCTCACGGGCGGCGATCCCGGCGATGACCAGCGCCGCGCCGGCGTCTGCCCACCACCATCCCAGTGCGCTGTTGAGAACCAGGCCCACCAGCAGAACGGCGGAGAGATATGTGCACAGCAGGGTCTGTTTTGAATCTGCGACCGCCGTTCGGGAGCCAAGTTCACGGCCCGCGCGGCGTTGAAGCCAGGACAGGACGGGCATGATGGCCAAGCTCAGGGCAGCGATCACGATACCGGGAGTGGAATGCTGTGCCTGGCCGCCTCCGGACAGGGCCCTGACCGAGTCCACGGAGACGAACAGCGCAAGGGCGAAGAAGGAGATCGCGATGATCCGCAGGGTTAGGTGCTCTCGCCGTTCCGGGTCCCGCGCGGAAAACTGCCAGGACAGCGCGACTGCGGAAGCGACCTCGATCACCGAATCAAGGCCGAAGCCGACGAGGGCCGAGGAGTCGGCCAGGTTGCCCGCCCACAGCGCGACGACGGCCTCAATGACGTTGTAGATGATCGTCGCGGCCGCGAACAGGCGGATTCGGCGGCTTAGAACAACGCGGCGGCCGGCCGCAGGCGTACTGTGAATTGCCGTGGTCACACCAGGCACGTCCCATCTGGGGCACAGCAGGCAGGATCCACGGCCAGCACTACGCCCAACAGATCCAAGATCGCGTGGCCCAGCCGGGCATCAGCGAGCTCATACCGGGTCCGCCGGCCGTCCGGGACAGCCACCACCAGGCCGCAGCCCCGCAGGCATGTCAGGTGATTGGACATGCTCTGCCGTGAGACACCCAACGAATCGGCCAGGTCCGACGGGTATCCGGGCGCATCCTCCAATGCCAGCAGAATCCGGGCCCGGGTAGGGTCGGAGACCGCGTAGCCGAACCGGGCCAGCGCTGGGGCGTGTACGAGGGTTTCCATATACCCAAAGTACATCCAAGTGTGTATTCACGCAATCGTGTACTCAAAGCGGAGATTCAGGCCATCATGGCATTGCCTGCGCATGGCGGCCTTTGGCTGGCTTTCGTCCTCCGTTCAGATGGCGGGGGAGTGGCGCTCGATCAGGAGGGTGTCCCGCCACTGGCCGGCGCGAGGGCCGTGTGGCATTCGGGCGATGCGGTTTCTGCGCCCGACGATGGTGAAGATGGAGTGTTCCACTACTCCTGCATAGGCCGGCCGGGAGGAGGCGGGCGAAACCGCGGCCCAGCCGAGGACCTCACCTTCGCTGGATACTGCGACATGGCGGTGGCCGGGCAGCTTGGACTGGTCGAAGGAGTCCCAGTCAGGGGCTTGGTTTCGAAGGTGGCCTGCCCGGTGTCGATACCTTGCTGGTAAATCCGTCGGATGGCCGGCCAGTCGGACTGCTCCATGTTCTGCAAGGCCACCGGGTAGGTCATAAATTGGCCAGGATGCCGGCGGCGTCGTCGAGGGCTCCGGGAACGAGAGAGTAGTAGGCCCACGTGCCACGCTTTTCGCGGTGCAGCAGCCCTGCCTCCACCAAAATTTTCAGGTGGTGGGAAACCGTTGGCTGGCCCAGGTCCAGGGGGTCGGTCAGGTCGCACACGCAGGACTCGCCCGAGGATTCGGCCTTGACGATGGAAAGCAGCCGCAGCCGGTTCGGATCGGCCAGCGCCTTGAAGACCAGGGCTTTCTGCTTCGCCTCCTCGGCCCCCAATGCGGGCGGACCTGCCGGGATGCAGCAGGCGTCATCCGTGGCCTGATCGATTACGGGCAGCAAGTTCATGTACCTATTATGCCCGAATATTGACCATCATCAATGTATTAATCCCGCCGCTCGACCCGGAAGTGGCTACGCTCCGGAGGCTTGCCCGCCGTCGGACCGGTCGACGAAGTCTTAGGAGCTGGTCTTTTCCGTGGCGTGCGGAAGAACGACGTCGTCCGCGTTGCGCGCCACGGAGGGGAAAAGGGCGAGTAGGAGCCCCAAGCCTACGGCCGCCCCGAGCAGTTGCGCCACCACAAAGCCGGGAACTGAAGCGGGTGCGATGCCGGCGAAGGTGTCACTGAAGATGCGGCCGACCGTCACGGCGGGGTTGGCGAACGACGTTGAGGACGTAAACCAGTAGGCGGCTCCAATGTAGGCGCCCACGGCCGGAGCTGCGAGGGTGCCCCGGTTTGTGGCCGCCAGGGTGAAGATCAGCAGGACGAGCCCTGCGGTGGCGACAACTTCGCCCAGCAGCTGCCCGGTGGTGGCGCGGTCCTTCACCGAGATGGAAGTGCCCACCTCGAACATGGCGTTGGCCACCACGCTGCCGCTGATTGCACCGACGGTTTGGGCAACTACATATGTGCCCAGGTCCGGAAGTGTCAATCCGGTTCCGCTGCGCCGGCCGAGGACCCAGTCCACGAGCGAGACCACGGGGTTGAAATGCGCGCCGCTGATCGGGCCGAAGACGAGGATCAGCACCGTCAGACCCAGAACCGTGGCGGTGCTGTTCTGCAGCAGCTGCAGGCCGATGTCGCTGGGGGAGAGCTGCTGTGCCATGATCCCCGAGCCAACGACGATCATGACGAGCAAACTGGAACCGAGTAGTTCGGCGAAGGCGCGGCGCCACAACGGCGGTTGTTGAGAAGTCATACCAACAGCTTGACTCAAGATATTTACTCAGTCAAAATTGAATCAATGAACATTGACCCAGTTGAAGTTTTCCGCGCGCGGGTCGCCAAGCATGCGGCCCTGGCGGATCCCGCGCGGCTGCGTATCGTGGACCTGCTGACACTGGGGGATCTTTCCCCTACGGAGCTGCAGGCCGAGCTCGGGATGCCGTCGAACCTGCTGTCGCACCACCTGCGCACACTGGAAGCCGCGGGCCTGGCGACACGCCACCGTTCGGAGGCGGACAAGCGCCGCAGCTACATCCGGCTGGCCGCAGGGGCGTTGGAGGGATTGGCCCCCGGCCGCGAACACGGCGCCCGCCGTGTCCTCTTCGTCTGCACGCGCAACAGCGCCAGGTCCCAGCTGGCCGTCGCACTCTGGAATCAGGTCAGCGACATCCCCTCGACTTCGGCGGGCACCCATCCGGCGGACCGCATCGCCCTGGGTGCCATTGATGTCGCGAGTCGCCACGGCGTTGCTCTCGCGGACCTTCCCCCGCGCCGGCTCGATGAAGTGGCGCACGATGATGACTTCGTCGTGACCGTATGCGACAACGCCCACGAGGAAATCCTCAACCTGGGAGGGATCCATTGGTCTGTTCCGGATCCACTGCGCCTAAACACGGAGGATGCTTTCGAGGGCGCCTTCACTGACATCTTCCACCGCGTTTCCGGCCTCGCGCCCCGACTGCATGCTGCCTGATAGTCTACGCCCGTAAATATTGACAACCATCAATATATTGTCCGATACTGCATACATCGACGCATATCAATGTCTAGCCGGTGTGGGTGGTGCGGACACGACGACCTCATCAAAACTGATCCACACGCAACTGATTCCAGGAGAAACACGTGAGCACCGAAACCGCCAAGAAGCCTTCCGTCCTTTTTGTCTGCGTCCACAATGCCGGCCGTTCCCAGATGGCCGCTGCCTTCCTGACCACCCTCTCCAGGGGCGGGATTGAGGTGCGTTCCGCCGGTTCCCAGCCTGCGGACAAGGTCAACCCGGCCGCCGTCGAGGCCATGGCCGAACTGGGCATCGACATGTCTGCAGAGATCCCCAAGGTCCTCACCACCGAGGCCGTGAAGGAGTCCGACGTCGTGATCACCATGGGCTGCGGCGACGAATGCCCCTACTTCCCCGGCAAGCGCTACGAGGACTGGGTCCTGGAAGACCCGGCCGGACAGGGCGTGGAGTCTGTCCGCCCCATCCGTGACGAGATCAAGACGCGCATCGAAGGACTCATCGAGTCCCTGATCCCGGCCGCCAAGTAACCCACCCCGCGCATTTTCAAGCACCAGGAGAGACCAACGTGAGCACCGATCAGTTGATCATTATCGGCTCCGGCCCTGCCGGCTATACGGCGGCCATTTACGCCGCCCGCGCGGGACTCAACCCGCTGGTCCTGGCCGGCTCGGTCACGGCTGGCGGCGCCCTGATGAACACCACCGAGGTGGAGAACTTCCCGGGCTTCCCGGGCGGTATCCAGGGCCCCGAGCTGATGGACGGGCTGCAGGAGCAGGCCGAAAAGTTTGGCGCCCGCATCGTGTTCGACGACGTCATGGAAGTCACGCTGACGGGGCACCTCAAGCGCGTGGTCACCGGATCCGGCGAGACCCACGAGGCACCCGCCGTCATCCTGGCCACCGGCTCCGCTTACAAGGAGTTGGGCCTGCCGGAGGAGAAGAAGCTCAGCGGCCACGGCGTGTCCTGGTGCGCCACCTGCGACGGCTTCTTCTTCCGCGAACAGGACATCATCGTGGTGGGCGGCGGCGACTCCGCCATGGAGGAAGCCACCTTCCTGACCCGCTTCGCGAAGTCCGTGACCGTCGTTGTGCGCAAGGACGAAGTCCGGGCCTCCCGGATCATGGCCCAGCGCGCCAAGGACAACCCCAAGATCAGCTTCGCGTGGAACTCCGCCATCACGGCCATCCACGGTGATGCCAAAGTCACCGGCGTCACCCTCACCGATACACGCACCGGGGAGACCCGCGAGCAGGCCGCCGCCGGGATCTTCGTTGCCATCGGCCACCTGCCGCGGACCGAACTCGTCGCCGGACAGGTTGACCTGGATGCCGAAGGCTACATCAAGGTCGACTCGCCCACCACCGTCACGAACCTCACCGGCGTGTTCGCCTGCGGCGACGCCGTGGACCACCGCTATCGCCAGGCCATCACAGCAGCCGGCACCGGCTGCGCGGCAGCCCTCGACGCCGAACGCTACCTCGCCGCGCTGGAAGATGCGGACAGCATCGCCACCGCACTGGTCGAAGAGCCGATCCACGCCTGACCACCGGGAAAGGGGAGGGGGTGAACTGGATGGACACCGATTGCTGCACCGATACGGGCTGCTGCGACGAGGACGATCTGGACTGCTGCTGGACAGCGCCGCCCCGGCCTGCCGGTCCCACAAGGCTCCGGCAGGCACCCCGATCGAACCGCACACCAACGGATGAAACAGAGGACAGCATGGATCCAGTAAAGAACCTTCCCGTCGCAGTCATCGGCGCCGGCCCCGTCGGTCTTGCTACCGCAGCCCACCTGCTCGAACGCGGCCTCGAGCCGCTGATCTTCGAGGCAGGCCCGACGGCGGCATCCGCCATCGAACAGTGGCGCCACATCCGGCTGTTCTCACCCTGGCGGTTCAACCTCGACGCCGCGGCCGTGCGTTTGCTGGAGGACGCCGGTTGGGAAACCCCTCGCCTGACGGCACTGCCTTACGGCGGGGAACTGATCGACAATTACCTCGCCCCGCTGGCTGCAACCCCGGAGATCTCCTCCCGGCTCCAGACCAGCGCACGCGTCATTGCCGTTACACGCCAGGGCATGGACAAAACCCACGTCCGGGACCGTGACGCCACCCCTTTCACCGTCCGGGTCGAACACGACGGCGGTGAAATCCGCGACCACACCGTGGCGGCCGTCATTGACGCGTCCGGCACGTGGTCCACCCGCAACCCGCTCGGAACTTCCGGGCTGCCCGCCATCGGTGAAGACACGGCCGCCGCCCGGATCTCCTCGCCCCTGCCGGACGTCACAGGACGGGACCGCACCTCCTTCGCGGGCCGCCGCGTCCTGGTCGTGGGCGCCGGGCACTCGGCCGCGAACACACTGATCAATCTGGCAGACCTCGCCAAGGAGGAACCCGGAACCACCATCCTGTGGGCCGTGCGCGGAGCATCCGCTGACAAGGCCTACGGAGGCGGCGACGCCGACGGCCTGCCCGCCCGCGGCCAACTCGGAGCCCGGCTCCGCCGACTCGTGGAGGCCGGAACAATCGAACTGCACACCGGCTTCGGGATCGCTGCCTTCAAGAGCCTGGACTCCAGCGTGAGCGTCGAAGCCGTCGACGGACGCACTCTGGAAGCGGACATCATCGTCCCCTGCACGGGCTTCCGGCCGGACCTGGTCAGCCTGCACGAACTCCGGCTCAACCTTGACCCCGCTGTCGAAGCACCCGTCGAGCTGGGCCCTTTGATCGACCCCGAATTCCATTCCTGCGGCACGGTCAAGCCGCATGGCGCCAAGCTTCTCGCCCACCCGGAAATGGACTTCTACATCGTCGGCATGAAGTCCTATGGCCGTGCGCCGACCTTCCTGCTAGCTACCGGCTACGAACAGGTCAGGTCCGTCGCTGCGGCACTCTCCGGCGACCAGGCCGCGGCGGACACTGTCCACCTTGAACTGCCCGAAACCGGGGTTTGCTCCACCGACGCCGGCACCAGCTGCGACGTCCCCGCGGCCTCAACAGCAGACACTGACGGATCGGCGGAGAGCGGCTGTTGCGCCGCCCCGGAACCGGTCCTCGTTGGATTCCCCACCGGGCTGGCTCACGGCCGCTCCGGGTAACACTGACCACAACCAACCACGACGCACCGTTCCAGACGCACGCCAAGGGAGTATTGCCATGACCGAACACCAGAAAACGACGCTGGGATTGCAGGACAATACTGAAATCCTGCACCGGATCAGCGAACGCCTCGCCGAGCGTTTCACCGGGGTGTTCGCCGTCGAGACGGTCGAACGCTACGTCTTCGAGTCCTACACGGCCTTGGCCCGGACAGCGAAGATCAGCGCCTACTTGCCTGCCACCACGGAACACTTCGCCAACGACCGGCTGGCCGCCCTGGCCAAATCCAAAGGGTCGGTGGTCTCCGAGGTCCCGGAGGTCCTGTTCGTTTGCGTGCAGAACGCCGGGAGGTCACAGATGGCTGCCGCGCTGCTCAATGTTGAAGCCAAGGGCAGGATCCGCGTCCGGTCGGCAGGCTCCATGCCGGCAGCTGAGCTGGATCCAACCGTTGTGACTGCAATGTCCGAAATGGGCTTGGACATGGGCAAGGACTATCCGAAGCCACTCACGGACGACGTCGTGCGGGCATCTGACGTCGTCATCACCATGGGCTGCGGTGACTCATGCCCCATCTACCCCGGGAAACGCTATGAAGACTGGGACCTCACCGACCCCGCCGGTCAGTCCCTGGAGACGGTCCGGGTCATTCGCGACGAAATCCAGGCGCGCATCAAAACCCTCGTCGGCTCACTCCTGGCCGCAGAACAGAAAGAAAACATCAACTCATGACCGAAAGCACCAAGACTCCCCGTATCCTGTTCGTCTGCAGCAAAAACGGCGGGAAGTCCCAACTTGCGGCCGGTCTCATGCGGGACCTTGCCGGGGATGAGGTCACCGTTTACTCGGCAGGCACTAAACCGGGCAGCCGCCTGAACAACGAGGCCGTGGAATCCCTGAACGGAACTCGGCATCGACATCACCGGGGAACACCCTAAGCCCGTCACCGACGAGGTGCTTGACGCCGTCGACGTCGTGATCGTCCTGGGCACCGAAGCCAAGCTCGAAGCCCGCGAAGGCACCCGCTTCGAAATTTGGGAAACCGACGAACCTTCCACCCGGGGCATCGAAGGCACGGAGCGCATGCGCCTCGTCCGCGACGACATCAACGCCCGCGTCCGAAAGCTCCATGCGGAACTCACAGGGAACTAAGCCTGTCCAAACCAGTGATTGAGCTTGTCGAAACCTGGGTCTCGACAGGCTCGACCACCGGCGCTGGCCGGTCGTATCTGTATTGTTCGGCACGTCCGGCGCCATGGCTTAGCGCTGGCGGTGCCCGGGCAGATACGGTAGTAGCATGACGTCACCCACCGCCACCGAGACCTTACGCCCGAAGCGCAATATCCCAGCAGAAATCGCCCGTTCGTGGCTTCTGGTCAACGCCATGAAAACCGACCTGTTTGACCAGTCGGCTGTTTCGCGCGCTGACTCGATAATCCTGGACATCGAAGACGCCGTGGACCCGTCGCAAAAGGACGAGGCGCGCGGACACGTGATTGACTGGCTCAGCGGCGGCGGCCAGGCCTGGGTCCGCATCAACGACGCCACCAGCCCGTTCTGGGCCGATGACCTGGCGGGGCTGCGCGGTACCCCGGGCCTCCTTGGTGTGATGCTCGCGAAGACCGAATCAGCTGACCAGGTGACCGAAAGCTTCCACCGGATGGACGGCAAGACTCCTGTCATCCCGCTCGTGGAATCGGCGCTCGGCATCGAGGAAGCCAACCACATCGCCAAGGCCCAGGGCGCCTTCCGCCTCGCCTTCGGCTCCGGTGACTTCCGCCGCGACACCGGCATGGCGGCCACCCCGGAGGCCATGGCTTACCCGCGCGCGAAACTGGTGGTTGCCAGCCGCGTCGGCAACCTGCCGGGCCCCATCGACGGCCCCACCGTCGGCACCAACCACCCCATCCTGCGCGAGCAGACCGGCATCACCGTGATGATGGGGATGACCGGCAAGCTGTGCCTGGCCATCGACCAGACGAACGTCATCAACGAGGTCATCAGCCCCACCCCGTCGGACGTCGCCTGGGCCACGGATTTTATGTCCGACTTCGAGGCCAACGGCCGCGTCATCCGTGACGGCTCGGACCTGCCCCGCCTGGGCCGCGCCGAAAAGATCATGAAGCTCGCGGTAGCGTTCGGCGTGCAGCCGGCGCTGTAGCGCTACCCGTACACCCAAGCACAGGAGACCCCGTGACCGATACTCGCTATCTGGTTCACGGGGTCTTTTGGGATGGCGCCCCGGCGCAGACGGTAAGGCACGACGGCGGCAGCCCGGTTCTGCGCCTCCAGTCACCGTCCGGGGATCTCCGCGAGGTCAGCCTCGAGGCGGGCGCCAGGCTCGGTTTCGCGGTGGCCGATCACGGCAGGTTCTGCCTGGGGCACTACAAGGTCCACTCAGCCAGTAGCCGAGACCACATCCTGTGCCCGGCCAGCGCCCGCGCCGTGAAGGGCAAGCAGTGCGAACGCTGCTTTGTGCTGGACGATTCCCGCCTCATCCACGATTTCCACCGGGGTGGCCGTGTTCCGGACGGGCTGCGAACTTATCTTCTGCAGGATCACTGGCTCTACGTGGCCACGTTCGCCGGCGGCGCCAGCAAGGTGGGCACGGCGTCCCACCTGAGGAAATGGAACCGGCTCGCGGA
This sequence comes from Pseudarthrobacter cellobiosi, assembly GCF_023913755.1. Classification (GTDB taxonomy): domain Bacteria; phylum Actinomycetota; class Actinomycetes; order Actinomycetales; family Micrococcaceae; genus Arthrobacter; species Arthrobacter cellobiosi. Next base: position 201,116 of record NZ_JAMXBJ010000049.1, on the reverse strand, counting down.
ACAGGGAGCGGTGGTTGCACGGTACGTTGCCAGGGCCGAGGACGGCCGGGTGGTTCGGCTCCTCGAGGACATGGTGACGCGCGAGGCCGGCCTGGCGCAGCAGGTCCGCTCCGCCGCCAAAGCCGAGGCCCTGGCGGGGCCATTGCCCGCGGCCGCCCTGGACGGCATCAATGAACGGCACGCGGCGGCGGTCCGCACGCTGCTGGGCCAGGCCGCCGTCGAAGGTTTCAGCACTGTGGACGAACTGTGGGTGCGGCCGGCGCAGGCGGCAGGGCTCTGTGCCTCCACGGCGCGCCACACCTACCCGCATCCGTTGGAGCAGGGAAAGCACGGCTTCGGCATCACCGCGCTGAGCGGGACCAACGCCCTCGCCAGCGTGGCCGGAACGGACGCGGCATTTGTGGTGAACCTTGGCCGGCTGGCTGCCCGGACCATCGTCCTGGGGGACTTCGCCTCGGAGGTGCCGGCCGTGCAGGAATCGCTGTTCTGAACGTGCTCGGTAGACTGTCACGGTGCTCAAAGAATTCTGGGAGTCAGCGCCCACCTCGTACAAAGTCCTGGTCTTCGGCGCCATGGGCCTCATCGCCGTCGGGATCATCCTGAACCTGGTGGGCAACAACACCAACAACCGTGACCTCGCCATGGCGTCCCTTGCGGTCATCGGCCTAGGCCTGGTCCTGCACATTGCCGGGATTGTGGTCCGCGGCCAGACGATCCGGAAGAACCTCAAGCGTTAGCGGCAGCGTGCCGGAGCACGTGGCTGCGGGCGTGCTCCACAGCCTCGGGCAGGGACGTGAACAGGTGCTTGTGATGCCGCAGCGAGCGGATTACCCCGACGTTGGTCACGAGGTCGAGGTGTTGCGGCTGGACGCCCTTCAGCAGGACTGTCACGCCGCGCAGCTCCAGCGCCGAGATGACCTCCACCAGCGTGTGGGCCCCGGTGGCGTCGAGCATCCGCACCTGTGACAGCCGGATGATTGCCACCTGGATGTCCCGGACCTGGCTGATTTCCTGCAGGACGCGTTCCGCGGCGCCGAAGAACATGGCCCCGTCCAGCCTGAAGACCGCGATGTGCTCGTCCCCCTCCTCGCGCGGTCCCGGAATCTCCTCACGCTTCACGCCGCTGAGCGACGCGAACTTCCGCAGCGTGAAGAGGGCCGCGGCGACAAGCCCGATCTCGATGGCCACGATCAGGTCGAAGGCCACGGTGATGAGCGCCGTCAGGACGAAAACGAAGGCGTCGGCGCGGGTGGAACGCATGATGGCGGTGACCGTGTGCCTTGAAACCATGCGGGTTGCCGTGACCATCAGGATCCCGGCCAGGACCGCCAGCGGGATCTTCCCGACCAGACCGGCGGCCAGGTAGATGATGGCCAGCAGCACGAGCGCGTGAACAATCGCGGAGAGCCTGGTCTTGGCGCCGGAGCGTACGTTGACCGCGGTCCGGGCGATGGCACCCGTGGCCGGCATGCCGCCGAAGAACCCCGCCGCAACGGAGGCCAGTCCCTGCCCCATGAGCTCCCGGTCCGGGCTGTAAGCCCCGGAGGGCCTCCCGTCAGGGCCAACCATGCCGGCTGCCACCCGTGCGGACAGCAGGGACTCGATAGCGGCCAGCATCGCGATGGACACCGCGGGCATCAGCAGCCCGCTCAGCGCTGCCGGATCAAGGGACGGCATCGACGGTGCGGACAGGGAATGCGGCAGGACGCCGATCCGTGGAATGTCCAGCTGCAGCAGCTCGGCCGCCACTGTGGCCAGCAGCACTGCGATCAGGCTCGCGGGCAGGGCTTTGTTCAGCCTCGGGAGCAGGAGCATCACGGCGGCCACACCCACCACGACGCCGAGCGTCTGAAGAACGGCGGGCAAGGTGGCCTGGGAGGCGCTCTCGAAGGCGGCCAGCAGTGTGTTGTGGCCCGGTATCCCCGCGGTGCCCGTGGCCATGGGGACCTGCTGGAGGAAGATGATCGCGGCGATGCCGAGCGTGAAACCCTCCACCACCGGCCACGGGATGAAGGCCACCGCCCGGCCCAGCCTGCTGATGCCCAGGATGGCCACCAGCAGCCCTGCGATCAGGGAGACCAACGCGATGCTTCCGGCGCCGTGCGTGGCGACGACCGGGGCCAGCACCACGACCATCGCGCCGGTGGGGCCGGAGACCTGGACGTGCGAGCCGCCCATGACCGCAGCCACCAGGCCGGCCACGACGGCGGTGATGAGTCCGGCTTCGGCGCCGACGCCGGAACTCACTCCGAATGCCAGGGCCAGCGGCAGGGCCACGATCCCCACGGTGATGCCGGCCAGCAGATCCGTTTTCCAGGACGAGCGCAGCCCGTCATAGTCACGGCGGGACGGCAGGAACCGGCTGAGATGCGCCAGACCGGCACTCATGAATCGGAACCCTTCAGATGCTCGCTGGGCAGTCCCTGCGCGAGTTTGAGCTGTTCGTTGGACTCGGCCAGGCTGTCGAGGAGGAAGGTCCGGGCGATGGCCAGCAATTCGGCGATCTTCGGATGGGCCAGCCGGTAAGTCACGGTGTTTGCGGAACGGACCGAGGTCACCACCCCGTGCCGGCGGAGGGTGGCGAGATGCTGGGAAAGGTGGGATGCCTCGAGGCCCGTCTCGGACAGCAGGTAGCTGACGGTCGCCGAGTTGTCCGGCGCCGCGGACAGCAGTTCGAGCACACGGATCCGCGCCGGGTGGGCGAGGGCCTTGAACAGGTTCGCCTTGATCTCGTACAAGGGGGTTTGTGCTGTCGAAATCATCGTTGCCTGTGCTTTCTCGTCACCGCGGAGTGGGGGGACGGGCCATGAATTGATGAATTGATGTTTTCATCATACCGCATGTGGTATTCCTGTACTGCCTCATGTCATCAGCGCGGGCGCCCGGACGCATGACGCTAGGCTTGAACCTATGACTATCAATCCGGACCTGCAGGGCCGCAGCTACCCTGCCGCAGAGGTTTACGACGTCGGCCGCGAGAAGATCCGCGAGTTCGCCCGCGCGGTCAAGGCCACGCACCCAGCCCATTTTGACGTCGAGGCCGCGAAGGCCCTCGGCCACAAGGATTTGGTGGCACCACCCACGTTCGCCATCATCATCGCCCAGCGCGCCGATGCCCAGCTGATCGAGGATCCGGATGCCGGCATCGACTTCTCCCGCGTGGTCCACGCCGATCAGCGCTTTATCCACCACCGCCCCATTTTTGCCGGCGACCGACTGGTTGCCGAACTGCACGTTGACGGTGTCCGTGCCATGGGCGGCGGGGCCATGATCACCACCCGCCAGGAAATTTTCGCCCTGACCGACGGCGGCAATGGGTCGCGCGAGGCAGTCGCCACCACCACATCATCCATCCTCGTCCGCGGAGAGGGACAGTAACCATGAGCCCCAGCTTCCACGAACTCAGCGCCGGGCAGGACATCGGCAGCCGCACCATCGAGGTCACCCGCACCGACCTGGTCAAGTATGCCGGCGCCTCCGGCGACTTCAACCCCATCCACTGGAACGAAGCCTTCGCCACCGGCGTGGAACTGCCCGGCGTCATCGCCCACGGCATGTTCACCATGGGTGCCGCCGTGCAGCTGGTGACCGACTGGGCAGGCGACCCCGCCGCCGTCGTCGACTTCCAGACCCGCTTCACCAAGCCGGTCCTGGTCACGGACACCACCGGAACCACGGACGCCGGGGCCACCATCGAGGTCAGCGGCGCCATTGGAAAGCTCGACGCCGATGCGGGCACCGCCCGCGTTGACCTCAGCGTGGTTGCTGCCGGCCAGAAAGTGCTGATGAAGGCCCAGGCCGTCGTCAGGCTTTCATGATCCTTTGACCGTCAACACAACTGCCGCTGCCGAGGTCACTGCCTGGCGCAATGCCGTGGTGGTTGCCTATGCCGGCAGTGGGCTGGCCTTCGCGTCGTGGGTTTCCCGGCTTCCGGCGATCCGCGACGGGCTGGACCTGACCCCCGGCACTGTCGGTTTACTGTTGCTGTGCATGACCCTGGGATCGTTCGTCTCGGTGTCCGCGTCGGGGCTGATCGTGCTCCGCCTGGGCTCCAAACGGACCATCCGCACCGGCGCCATCATGGTGGCCTGCGGCATGGCCATCGCCGGATTTGGAACGTCGGTCCTGGCCACGCCGGTCGCGGTGGCCGTGGGTCTTGCCGTCATCGGGCTCGGCTCCGCCAGCTGGAGTACGGCCTCCAACGTCGAGGGCGCCTCGGTGGAACGCGCTGTGGGCCGGCACATCATGCCCAGGCTCCACGGCGCGTTCAGCCTCGGCACCGTGGCAGGTGCAGGCCTTGGCGCGTGGGCCGCGGCTGCCTCCGTCCCGGTGTTTTGGCACCTGGCCGCGGCCGGCGTCGTGGTTGCCGTCTCGGTGACGACGGCGGCAGCCTGGTTCCGTGCAGATGTCACCCCGGTCGCGGGGGAGCGGAAGTATGTACAGGACAACTTCGAGGACCCGTTCACCGGCCCGATCCCCATTGTCACCGCCGGGGCGCCGGCTGACGGCTCCGGTGCACCACTGGACAACAAGCGAAAAATCGCGGAGGCCTGGCGCGACCGGCGCACCCTGCTGCTCGGAGTCATGGTCTTGGGGCTTGCCTTGGCCGAAGGTGCAGCAGGGGACTGGGTGGCGTTGGCCCTCGCCGACGGGCACGGCCAGACCGACGCCGCCGGAGCCGCTGGCTACGGGCTCTTCGTGACCTTCATGACCATCGGACGCTTCGCCGGCACAGTGGTCCTGGACCGCTTCGGCCGCGTCCCGGTGATGCGCTGGTGCGCCGCGCTGGCGGTCTTCGGGCTCGGCCTCTTTGTGTTTGCTCCCGTTCCCTGGCTCGCCTTTGTGGCCTTGGCCATCTGGGGACTCGGCGCCTCGCTGGGGTTCCCGGTGGGCATGTCCGCCGCGGCGGACGATCCCGCCAAGGCTGCGGCCCGCGTCTCCGTGGTCTCCACCATCGGCTACGGTGCCTTCCTGCGCGGGCCGCCGCTGTTGGGGCTGCTGGCCGAACACGTAGGCATCCTGCACTCGCTGCTGGCCGTGATGGTCATGCTGGTGGCCACGTTCCTGCTCTCGCCGGTGGCCCGGAAAGTTGCATAGTGTTGGCCTAAGTTAGTCTAAGTTGGTGACTCAAACACTGCTCTCCACCCTGACCACGGCCGCCGTCGGAGGGCCCGCCGGCAAATATGTTGAGGCCAGCACCGAGGCGGAGATCATCGACGCCGTCCGCACGGCAGACGCTGCGGGGGAGCAGGTCCTCATCATCGGCGGCGGCTCCAACCTGCTGATTTCCGACGACGGGTTCCCCGGCACCGTAGTCAGGATCGCCTCGGAAGGGTTCACCGTCAACGCCGAAGACTCCTGCGGCGGCGTGGCGGTGGTGGTCCAGGCCGGCCACAACTGGGATGCACTGGTGGAACACGCCGTGCTGCATGCCTGGTCCGGCATTGAGGCGCTCTCCGGCATCCCGGGGGCCACGGGCGCCACGCCCGTGCAGAACGTCGGTGCCTACGGCTCTGACGTCTCCCAGACCATCGCGGTGGTGCGCACCTGGGACCGGACCCGGAACGCGGTCCAGACCTTCACCAACTCCGAGCTGAAGTTCGGTTACCGCGATTCCATCCTGAAACAGACCACCGTCGACGGCTCACCACGCTACATCGTGCTGACCGTGGAATTCCAGCTGCCGCTGGGCCGGATGAGCACACCCATCCGCTACGCCGAACTGGCCCGCTCACTGGGCGTTGAGGCAGGTAAACGGGCGTACTCCAACGATGTGCGCCGGGAGGTCCTGCGGTTGCGGGGTTCGAAGGGCATGGTGCTGGATCCCGCGGACCGGGACACCTATTCCACTGGGTCCTTCTTCACCAACCCGGTTGTGCCCGTGGACGTGGCGGCAACGCTGCCGGATACCGCGCCGCAGTACCCCGCGGGTGCGGACGGTCTGGTGAAGTTGTCCGCCGCGTGGCTGATCGACCAGGCAGGATTTGGGAAAGGCTATGGCCTGGAGGAGGGCAGCGCCTCCGGCGGGCGGGCGTCACTGTCCACAAAACACACGCTGGCTATCACCAACCGCGGCTCGGCCAGCGCCAAGGACATGCTGGCCATCGCGCGCGCGGTGCGCGCCGGCGTCGTCGAGCGCTTTGGCATTGAACTGCACCCGGAACCGTTGCTCATCGGCCTGACGCTCTAGGGTCAGCTCGTTGAAGGCATCAGCCTGCTTGCGTGACCGGCGCCAGGCGCCCGTCAACGGCGCCGATCAGCCGGACGTTCGTGGCCATGCCCAGCAGGGCGGCGGCCCAACCGGTCAGCGCCAAATATGGCCCCATAAACATCCAGACCATAAGTCCCGGAACCGCCGGGTGGGTCGCGGCTGCAAGAATGCAAACCACCAAACCGATCACGGCGGTGGCATGGGCGAGGATCCAGAGCAGCCGGCCGCTGACGGGATAGAGCTTCCAGTCACGGACAACGCGAACCTTGCCGCGGCCCACCCGGATACCGGGAAAAAGCACGGCGTACCCTCCCCCCAGCGACAGGAACAGGGAAGGCAATAAGAGTTCCAGGGGTGCCTCGCCGCCGCCTCCCGGGAATCCCACGGGCTGGAACCCAATGGCCGGGGCCAGCCCGATGGCCACGCCGGCCAGGACGGATACGGTCCCTGCCACCAGCCATGCCTGTGTTCCGCGCGCGAACAATTGCCACAAACTCCCCAAAGTCATGCTTACACCCTATCGGGCCAGGTCCTACGATGAGCACATGGCAGTGAACCGCGTAAGCCCCAAGGTGATGGGCAGGTTACGCCTTGCCTCTCAAGGACTAGTCGGCCCCGGACTCGGCTCCGTAGAGGGCGCGGTCCGATGGATGACGGCCACGCAGGCTCAGGACCTGCAGGCCGCGCTCTGGGCCATCGGCGTCCGGGTTCCGGGCGCAGGGTTGACTGACGTGCGCGCTGCACTGCACAACGGCAGCGTGGTCCGGTCCTGGCCGATGCGCGGCACCCTGCACCTGGTGGCTCCAGAGGATCTGCGCTGGATGCTGGACCTCACCACTGAGCGTCTTAGCCGCATCGTTGCCGGCCGGCACCGGGAACTGGACATCACCTGGGCGGACATCGAGAAGTGCCGCGACGTTGCCTTGGAGCGGATTGCGGCCGGCGGTCCCGTGAGCCGGACCGAACTCTTCGAGGTGTTTGAGGCGGCCGGGCAGCCCACCACCGGACAGCGGGGGATCCATATCCTGGGGACCCTGTGCCGGCACGCCTGGCTGGTTCAGGGTCCATTGGCCAGGAATCAGCAGCTGCTGGTGGCGTTCGATGACTGGATCCCGGTGTCGCGCGAGCTTGAGCGGCAGGAAGCGATCGCCGAGTTCATGCTGCGCTATTTCCGCAGCCATGGCCCTGCCACCATCCGCGACTTCGCCTGGTGGACGCAGATTCCCCTGACCGACGTGCGGGCAGCGTTTGAGCTGGTCAGCGGGCAACTGGTGGAGCTGGAATTCGGGGGCGTCCACTACTGGATGTCACCGGAGACTGCATCAATGCTCGACGACGGTGTGCCCGGGCAGCGGTCCGTCCTCCTCCTGCCGGGCTTCGACGAGTTTGTGCTGGGCTACATGGACCGAAGCCTGGTGCTGGCCCCTGAGCACGCCAACAAGATCGTCCCGGGCGGCAACGGAGTGTTCAAGAAGACCGTCGTGGCCCGGGGAGAGGTGATCGGCACGTGGGCGCGGGCCGGAACCAGCCGCAGCGCCGCCGTCGTGCCTGAACTGTTTGACGACGCCAAGCCACTTGGACCCGCTGCGCAGGCCGTGTTCAGCAAGGCCGCCGTAAAGTACCTCGCATTCCTGGACATCTAAGCTACGCCCGAACACGAACTACCCTGCCCCGTTCCCCCGACACCGACGCAAATGCTGCCCTGCCGAACACGAGCGGCCCTGCCCCGCAAAAGCGGTGCGGGGCAGCACCGTTCCTGCGGGGCAGGGCAGCGAATGATGCCGGAAGAAGCGGATGCGGGTATTGCTGCCGGAGGTTGTCCACATAACGTGGCCGCGACCTACCCGGGCCAGCACTGGTCCGAGAGCCTTGGACCATGAATGGCGACAAAGTCCGTGTGCTGCTGGATGGGCGCTGGCCGGCCTTCCCCGTTGCCTCCACGCAACAGTTGGACGCGGCAGGGCTGGACGAGCGGGTCCTGACGGCGGCAGTCCGCGCCGGAATCCTCCTGCGACTTCGACGCGGAGCGTACGTCCGGAACGCTGACTGGAAGGGAGCGGAGCCGTGGACCAAGGACGCCCTGCGGATCCAGGCGCACTTCCTGTCCACCGGCGGGGCCTGCCGCTACAGCCATATCAGTGCTGCCAGACTGCATGAGTGTCACGTCTGGGATGCCGGGGCCATGGTCCACGTCACCACGGACTACGCCAACTCGACGAAAAGTGCCGGCACGGACGTCCGCACCCACCGGATGGACCTGCAACCCGTAGATGTGACAACGCTGTGGAGCATGGATGGCAAAGAGATTCTGACTACCGGCATTGAACGGACCGTCCTGGACTGCGCCCGTATCCTGCCACTGGAGCAGGCAGCCGTGATCGGCGACCACGCGCTGCGAAAGGGAGCCGGGATCGACAGCATGCGGCAACTGCTGGACGTGGGACCGGTCAAACGCGGGAACCGGCGGGCGCTGGATCTGCTGGCCGCCCTGGATGGGCGATCGGAATCGGTGGGGGAGACGCGCACCAGGCTGCTGCTGCGATCATTCGGTCTGAACATGTTCATTCCGCAGTTCGAGATTCAGACACCGAGTGGTCAATTCAGGGCAGACTTCGCGGATCCGATAACTCGCATCGTGATCGAGTTTGATGGCAGCGGCAAATACACCGAGTACAGGCCCACGGACGAGGTGCTGCTCGCCGAGCGTCGCCGGGAGAACGCACTGATCGAAGAAGGCTGGCTGGTCCTTCGACTTGAATGGAAACACCTGGCGTACCCGGCAGAAGTGCGGCGCCGGCTGTTGGCCATGAGGGACCGGTCCGGGATCTTGCGTGCCCCAGGCCTGACCGGCTGAACGCAAAGACGGCCCTGCCCCGCAAGAGCGGTGCGGGGCAGCACCGTTCCTGCGGGGCAGGGCCGTTCGAGTGGCGGGGGAGTCGCGGGAGGTTACAGGTTCCCGGTGGCGATGTTGAGCATGCGGCGCAGCGGCTCGGCGGCGCCCCAGAGCAGCTGGTCACCCACGGTGAACGCGCTGATGTACTCCGGGCCCATTTCCATCTTGCGGATGCGGCCCACGGGGATGTCCAGCGTGCCCGACGCGGCCACGGGGGTCAGGCCTGCCATGGAGTCTTCCTTGGTGTTCGGGATGACCTTGGCCCACTCGTTGTCCTCGGCCAGGAGCTTCTCGATCTCGGCCACGGAGAGGTCCTCGCGGAGCTTGAGCGTCAGAGCCTGCGAGTGCGAACGCATGGCGCCGATCCGGATGCACAGGCCGTCCATGATGATCCGGTTTTCGTCCGAAGTGCCCAGGATCTTGTTGGTTTCAACCCCGGCCTTCCACTCTTCCTTGGACTGTCCGTTGCCCAGGTCCGCGTCGATCCACGGGATGAGGGAGCCGGCCAGGGGCACGCCGAACTGGGTGGCGTCGATGTCGGAGCGCTGGTGGGCCAGGACCTTGCGGTCAATTTCCAGGATGGCCGACGCCGGGTCGTCCAGTTCCGAGCTGACTTCGGCATTCAGCGTGCCGAACTGGCTGAGCAGTTCGCGCATGTGCCGGGCGCCGCCGCCGGAGGCAGCCTGGTAGGTCATGGACGTGCCCCATTCGACGAGGCCGTTCTTGAACAGCCCGCCGAGGCCCATGAGCATGCAGGAAACGGTGCAGTTGCCGCCGATGAAGTCCTTGGTCCCGTTGACCAGGCCCTTGTCGATGACGTCGCGGTTGATCGGGTCCAGCACGATGATCGAGTCGTCGTTCATGCGCAGCGTGGAGGCGGCGTCGATCCAGAGGCCGTCCCAGCCGCGGCTGCGCAGCTCGGTGTGCACGCGCTTGGTGTAGTCCCCGCCCTGGGCGGTAACAATAATGGGCAGCTTAGCCAGCGTGTCGACGTCGAACGCGTCCCCAAGCTTGCCGGCGGCGCCAGCGGCAGCACCGGCAATCGACGGGGCGGCACCTCCCGCGTTTGACGTGGAGAAGAACACCGGGTTGATGTTGGCGAAGTCGCCCTCGTCCTGCATGCGCTGCATCAGGACGGAGCCGACCATGCCGCGCCATCCGACCAGGCCGACGGAGGGGGTAGCTGCTGTAGTCATTCGTCCAGTTTAGACGCCGGATCGCGCAGGGCGCAGTCGGTTACGTCACTGCCGTGAGGGATAACGCGCGACGGCGCGTGGGGCAGGAAACCGACGTCAGCTGCGGTTGGTTTCCTCCAGCACCGCGGCTTTGCGGAGTCGCAACGCGTAGAAGGCGCCGAAGGCGAACACCTGCGTGACCACCACCAGCACGATGGCGCCGGCGATCTTGTTGCCGCCCAGGATCATGGTCAGGCCCACGATCGCGGACAGCAGCCCGAGCAGCGGCAGCAGCATGTAGCCCAGCACAAACAGTGTTTCCGGTTTTTTCAACATCTCAGCCCTGCGTCCTAATCCATTTGGTAAACCGGTAGCGCGTTCCGTTGGCTGCCGTCAGCCACCCGTCTGGCGGGACGGACGCCGCCGCCTCCCAGGTCTCATCGAGTTCCGGAGCAAACGTGTCGCCGTCGGCCTCCACATCGATGGTGGTGACCACCGCAACGTTGGCGAGTTCGGTGGACTGGCGGAAGACTTCCCCGCCGCCCAGGATCCACACAGTCCCGCCGCCGTCGACGAACTGCGATTCAAGGAGGGCATCATCCAGGGAGGGGACCACGACGGCGCCCTCCGCCTCGGGCGATTCGCCCCAGCTTTTCTGCCGGGTGATCACAATGTTCGTCCGGCCGGGCAGGGGACGGTACTTGTCCGCGAAGGACAGCCACGTCTTGCGGCCCATGATCACGGGGTGCCCCCTGGTGAGCCGGTTGAAGTGCTTCAGATCCTCAGGGAGGTGCCAGGGCATATCGCCGTCCTTGCCGATCACACCGCCGGACGTCTGCGCCCAGACAAGGCCGACGCCGGTCACGGAACCGGCGAGTTCCTGCGTAAAGTCCTGGGGGTCTGCTGCGTTCTCGGTGCTCATACGGCGATCGGGGCCTTGATTGTGGGGTGGTGCTGGTAGCCCACCACTTCGAAGTCCTCGAGCGTGTAGTCGAAGATCGAGGCCGGCTTCCGGATGATCTTCAGCTGCGGGTATTCATAGGGTTCCCGGTCCAGCTGCTTCAGGACCTGGTCCATGTGGTTCTCGTAGATGTGGACGTCGCCGCCTGTCCATACAAACTCGCCAGGCTCCAGCCCCACCTGCTGCGCAATCATGCAGGTGAGCAGGGCATAGGAAGCGATGTTGAAGGGCACGCCCAGGAACATGTCCGCCGAACGCTGGTACAGCTGGCAGGACAGTTTTCCGTCGGCCACATAGAACTGGAAGAACGCGTGGCACGGGGGCAGTGCCATGTCCTTGAGCTCGGAGACGTTCCAGGCAGACACGATATGCCGGCGCGAGTCCGGGTTGGTTTTGAGGTTCTCCACCAGCTCGGCGATCTGGTCAACATGGCCGCCGTCAGGGGTGGGCCAGCTGCGCCACTGGACGCCGTATACGGGGCCCAGTTCGCCGTCTGCGTCAGCCCACTCGTTCCAGATGCTGACGCCCTGGTCCTGCATCCATTTGACGTTCGATTCACCGCGCAGGAACCACAGCAGCTCCACTGCCACGGACTTGAAATGCACGCGTTTGGTGGTGATCAGCGGGAAACTCCGGCCAAGGTCAAAGCGCAATTGACGGCCGAAAACGCTGGTGGTTCCGGTGCCCGTGCGGTCGGATTTGTGCGTGCCATGGGCCAGGACATCGCGCAGGAGGTCTTCATAAGGCGTCGGGATGCTCACGGCTAAAGTCTACCGGGCCAAGTCCTGCCGACCCCGCAATGGTCCCGAGGCTGGCCTCAGTGTTGGCTGCCGGCCGCGCATCGGATCAGCCCTTCCTCAGCTTGCCGCGCACCAGATCGAGCAGCAGCTCATCGGTGAGCCGGGCGTCGCGCCCGGCATTGACCAGAAGGTCGACGGCGGCAGTCACCGCTTCCGGCACCGGCCCGCCTGCCTGCTGGGCGCCGCCCGGTGCCGGCTGCGCGACGACGGTGCCGTTCCGCCGTCGGGATTCAATGAATCCGGCAGCCTCAAGTTCCTTGTACGCCCGCGCGACCGTTCCGGCGGCGATGCCCAGATCGGTGGCCAGGCTGCGGACAGTGGGCAGCCGGCTTCCGGCGGTGAGTGTTCCGGTGGCGATCAGGGAGCTGATCTGCGAGCGGATCTGTTCATACGGCGGGGTTGCCGAGGGCAGGTCCACGGAGATACCGGCGTTCACGGCACCCGGCCCGGGACAGGCTTCACCGAGGCGGATGGAGTCCGGGCAAAACCCTTGACCGGGATGACGGCGATCACCACGCCAGCGGCCGCAAGCAGCGCCCCGGCTATGAGTGCCGGCTGCCACGTGGCGGCCCAGGTTGGTGCCGGCAGACCCAGCAGCGGCGGCCAGGCCTCGCTTGCCGTCATCAGCAGGACGCCTGCCTGTGCTGTGCAGAAGGCGGCGAACGTCCGGACCACACGATGGACCGTGATGGCCCGCAGGGCGGCGTCCAGGCCCGGGATGTCGGTGGAAATACTGCGACGCAGCAGGGCCGCAACAACCGGCAGGCTGGCGATGGCCGCGACGGCCGCCGTCGCCACCGCCGCGATCACCCAGCCGGGAGAACCATCGGGGGGTGTGCTGCCCGGGCGCAGGAAGCCGTCCAGCCCGGCCTCACGCAGTTCCCATTCGCCCGCAGCAGTCAGCACCGTGATCGCGACGAAGAATACGACGGCGACGATCGCCGTGGTGAGCAAGGCCGGGCTCACCACCTGCCGCGGCCGTGTCCGCGGTATCCCGTGGGTGCCATAGTTGCGTTGGAGCAGCAGTTCTCCGGCCCCAGCCACCAGCAGAACGGCTCCCGCCATCAGCGCGACAAATAGCACCGGCAGCCCCGGAACTCCGGCGCCGGGGAAATAGAGACTGGGCACGAACAATCCCAGTACGGCGGCTGCTACCGGCGTGAACCCCATGGCTGCCCCAAGGGACACTACGAGACGGGTCGCCGGATGTGCGGCGGCCGAAGTTTGTGTGAACGCCTGCCTGCTGCCGTTGCCGCTGACCTGGACGCTGGGCAGTTTGGGCGGCGCCCACCCCCACATCGCCAACAACACCACCAGCACCACCAGCCCGGCCGGGTTTGTCCAGCTGGTTACATTGGCGGCCGGATCGGGCCGGGCAGCAAAATTGCCCGCCACCGCGGCAAGCCCGGCGGCGATGGTTGCGACCGTCCTCAAGAGCCTGTTCATGGCGATGGTCCGCAGCAGGTCGTTCTCCGGTGCAACCAGGGCCTCGAGCTGCCTCCGGTGGCTGATGAGTTTGAGCACCAGCGCGGTTCCCAACGCCAGGGTGAGCCAGGCAGCGCCCAGGCAGGCGGCCAAAACGTAACCCTGGATCCGGCCGTCCCCACCGGTGCGCCTGAAACTGCCGGGGTCTTCCTGGAAAGTGCCATACGGGATGGCGTCGCAGGCGGGAAGGCCAGCCACAAACCCGATCTGCAGTGCCGAACCCACAAAGATCGCGGCGACAGTCCAGGCCAGGGGACGGGGCAGGAAGTCCCGGATGCGGCGGATCTCCAGCGAGGCCAGCCGGCGGGGGAGCCGGGGTCCGGGATAGCTCAGCTGCCCCACGGCATGGACCGCGAGGCAGCCCAGGACCGGCCACGCCAGGGCGGCCAGGATGCTTGTTGGCGTGGCCAGGATGGGCGATGTGGTGCGCACCGGAAGGATGCCCGCAGTCCCCGCGGCCTGCAGGGAGCTAGCCAACCACCCGATCACGCCGATCACGCCGATCCACAGCGCATGCTGGGTAACCGTCACGGCGGTGGTCCCGCCGCCCGGGGCCCTGATCACCCACCGCAGCAGCAGGTACAGTCCGGCGGCCAACAGGATGGGCCACAACAGGAACATGGGCGGCACACTGTGCACCGCTATTTCGAGACCGTCGACGCCTGGCACATCATCCCCCCAGATTTTGCGCATCAATGTACTAAGTATTTGATACAAACATCTCGGGGTCGACAGGCTGTGGCGTCGCGGCCGGGCGTGCCGAAAACCTAGTCGTCGAAGGGCTTGAACTGCTCCACTGCCACGATGCGGCGCCTATTGTCGATGGCCACGTGGCACACCACCAGTTCGCCGGGCGACAGGTAAGGGTCCGAGGCCGGCAGGAGCGCGCGCACGCGGCCCGGCATGTGCTTGCCCAGCTGGCCCAGGATGGTGGGCAGTGCGGGACGGTGCGTGCAGACGGCGACGGGCCGTGCCTTCTCCAGGAGCGACTCAATGGCGGCAGCGGTTTTTTTGGGGGTCCTGGCGTGCCGGTGTTCCGTCAGCGCTTCCACCAGTTTGACCTTGGCCCCTGTTGCCCTCAGGTATGGCGACACGGTTGAAACGCAGCGCTGCCAGGGACTCGTCACCACGCGCGGTGGCTTCCAGACCTGCAGTAGCCGGCCCACGGCCTGCGCCTGCCTGATTCCCGTCGCGGCCAGGGGCCGTTCACCCTCGGCTTTGGACCAGGACGAGCGGGGCTTGGCCTTTGCATGCCGCACCACAATCAGCGGCCACGTGTTGAGGTCACCCCGGCCATGGGCTGCCCGCAGATACTCCAAGGGAACGACGTCGGTCGGATTGGACAGCAGCCCCGCGGCCGTTTCAGGGGCGCACCACACCACGCGGTCCACCTCCTTGCCGTCGGGAACGAGGCGGGCGCCGTTGACGTGGACCGCCCAATAGTGGACCACTTTCAGTCCGGTCGCCACCCGGTAGTGGATGGGTGGCAGCGGAATGCCCAGGGGCGCATCAAGTCCGATCTCCTCCTGCACCTCACGGGCCGCGCATTCGGGAAGGGTCTCGCCGGCGTCGATCTTGCCCTTGGGCCAGGACCAGTCGTCATATCGCGGACGATGGATCAGCAGGACTTCGAGACCTTCGGAGTTGATACGCCAGGGCAGCGCCCCGGCGGCGACGACGGCGACTGCCTCGCCGGGATGGTCTGCTTGGTCTGCTACGAGGATGTCGCTCGCCAACGCCGTAGCCCTACCGCCGGCTCAGGCTGCGCTGGCGTGTGCGCGACGCCAGCAGCCAGGACTGGATGTCGTCGAGGTGGCTGCCGTCGTCGGCAATGTGGTGCCGGTTCCACATGCCCGCGTTATCCAGATGCCAGCTGGCTGTCTCCGGATCCATGTAGCGGCGCAGCAGGTTAAGGACGTAGCTGATGTCGTCGGGATTGGACAACTGGACCAGGGCCTCGACCCTGCGGTCCAGGTTCCGGTGCATCATGTCCGCCGAGCCGATGTAAACCACAGGATCGCCGCCGTTGGCAAAGGCGAACACCCGGGAGTGTTCCAGGAATCGGCCCAGCACGGAGCGCACGGTGATGTTGTCGCTGAGGCCCGGAACGCCGGGACGCAGCGAGCAGATGCCGCGCACAATGACGTCCACCATCACGCCGGCCTGGGACGCGCGGTAAAGGGAGTCGATGATGGCTTCATCCACCATGGAGTTGACCTTGATCTGCACCCTGGCGGCCAGTCCGGCCCGGGCGTTGCGGATCTCGGTCTCGATGCGGTCGATCAGCCCGGAGCGGACGGAGCGGGGAGCAACCAGGAGCCGCTTGAACGTGGACTTCGGCGCATAGCCGGAGAGCTGGTTGAACAGTTTGGAAAGGTCCTCGCCCACCTGGTCGTTGGCGGTCAGCAGGCCAAGGTCCTCGTAGTAGCGGGCCGTGCGGGGGTGGTAGTTGCCGGTGCCGATGTGGCAGTAGCGGCGCAGCCCGTCCACTTCCTGGCGGACCACCAGCGACAGCTTGCAGTGGGTTTTCAGGCCCACGATGCCGTAGACCACGTGGACGCCCGCCTGTTCCAGCTTGCGGGCCCAGGAGATGTTGGCCTGCTCGTCGAACCGGGCCTTGATCTCCACGAGGGCCAGCACCTGTTTGCCGGCCTCGGCGGCATCGATCAGGGCGTCAACGATGGGGGAGTCGCCCGACGTCCGGTACAGGGTCTGCTTGATGGCCTGGACCTTGGGGTCCGCGGCCGCCTGTTCCAGGAACGCCTGAACCGAGGTGGAGAACGAGTCGTACGGGTGGTGGAGCAGGATGTCGCGGCGGCGCATGGCCGAGAAAACGTTGGCGGCCTTGGACGTCTCGGACTCGTTCAGGAACCGGGACGTGTGCGGCATGTGCTTGGGGTAATGAAGGTCGGCACGGTCAATTCCGGCAATGACGGACAGTCCGCGGAGGTCCAACGGAGCCGGAAGCGAGTACACCTCGGACTCGTCCACTCCGAGCTCACGGATGAGCAGGGCCCGGATGTTCGGGTTGATGTCGTGGGTGACCTCGAGGCGGACGGGCGGGCCGAACCGGCGGCGCAGCAGTTCCTTCTCCAGCGCCTGCAGGAGGTTCTCGGCGTCGTCCTCTTCCACTTCGAGGTCCTCGTTCCGGGTGACGCGGAAGATGTGGTGTTCCAGGACTTCCATGCCGGCGAAGAGCTTGTCCAGGTGGACGGCGATGACTTCCTCAAGCGCGATGAAGCGCGCCACGCGTCCGGCCACGGCCCCGGCCCGCGGACCATCGATGGAGATCAGGCGGGGAAGCTGGTCCGGAACCTTGAGGCGGGCGAAAAGTTCCTTGTCACTGACGGGGTTGCGCACCACCACTGCCAGGTTCAGGGAGAGCCCCGAAATGTACGGGAACGGGTGGGCCGGGTCCACGGCCAGCGGCGTCAGGATCGGGAAGACCTTTTCGGCGAACATGGCACTGAGCTGCTGCTTGGCGGCGTCGTCCAGTTCATCCCAATGCATCAGGTGGATGTGCTCATAGGCCAGGGCGGGGCGGATCTGCTCTGCGTAGACCTGGGCATGGCGCTGCTGGAGGCGGTGGGCTTCGTCGCCGATCTTCTCCAGCACCTCAACAGGGCTGAGGCCGGCAGGGGAGGGCACGGCGAGGTTGGTGGCGATGCGCCGCTTCAGGCCTGCCACCCGGACCATGAAGAACTCGTCCAGGTTGGACGCGAAGATGGACAGGAAAGCCACGCGTTCCAGGAGGTGGAGCGTGGGATCTTCGGCGAGTTCCAGGACGCGGGAGTTGAAAGCCAGCCAGCTGAGCTCGCGGTCCAGGAAACGGTCCGGCCGGATGTCCCCTTCGGGCACAAGGTTGGGCGCAAACTCGGGGATGTCGATCCGGTCCTGCGTTGCACGCGAGGCAGGGACTTCGGATGAGCCGAAGCGCGCGCGCACCGGCACTGACGCGCCCTCGGACGTGACTGTTCCGGCGGGTTCCGGTTTCATGGTCTCTCCTCTTACCTGGCGCTTGATGCTGGCACTCGGCCGGCGCGGTTCTTTACCAACCTTACAATCAATCAGCGTCCACAAGCCCTAGATTTCGGGCCACCCGAAGCCGCTAGCCACACGAGTGGGCTAACTCACCCGGGTGCCACTAAACGGAGGCCAGCGGTCCGTACATCACGTCCATATCCCAGCGTGTGAAGCCCAGGCCCCGGTAGAGGGAAACGGCAGCGGTGTTGTCGGCATCCGTATAGAGCATGACGGCGTGAAGCCCCAGGCCTTGCAGATGCCTGATGCCAGCCACAGTGAGGGCTTTACCCAGGCCCATACCCTGCGCGGCCGGTGTGACGCCCACCGCGTAGACCTCGCCAATCGCCGGGTGGGCGCCGCGGCGCGGATGCACCTTGGTCCAGTGGAAGCCCAGTAACCGGTCCTCGGCGTCCACGGCCAACAGGAAACCGGCAGGGTCAAACCAGTCCTCGGCCATCCGGGCATCCAGGTCCGCGCGGGACATCGAGCCCTGCTCGGGGTGGTGGGCAAACGCGGCGCGGTTCGCAGCCAGCCAGCGGTCCTCGTCCTTGCCCGGCGCAAAGGGGCGGAGCGTGACGCCATCCGGTAGGCCGACGTCGGGCAGTTCTGCCGTGGCGGTGGTCAGCCTCATCTTCCAGAGTTCGCGCACTGGACCGTAGCCGTAGCGGGCGGCGAGGTCCGCGGCTGCCTCGTGGTTGCCGTGGGACCAGGCCTTCAGCCCATCCAGGCCTCGCCCCGACTGGAGTGCGCCGACAAGCCGGTCCGCCACGCCCTGGTTGCGGTAGCTGGGGTGGACGGCAATTTCCAGCACTCCGCTGCCGTCCGGATCCTCCACAACAACGGCAAACCCGGCCAGGTCCTGGCCGGAGGAGGGATCGGAGTCCTCGTCCGGCGCGTAGAGCGCCAGGGTCAGGAGGGAATGCTCTGCAGAGTCCCCGGCGCGGAGCGTCACCACCGTTTGCTCGGAAAGCGAGGGGTTGCCGTCAGACTCCTCGGCAGCTGCGAGGAGCGCCACGCAGTCCTTCAGCAGCTGTTCTTCTACACTGCTGTGGACGATAAGGACGGGCCATTTTTCCGGGTGCGCAGGACTCATGAGGCTAGGCTATACGCCCCGGCCGGAAGGCGCTCCGATTTGATGGCACCTGGGGCAGGCACGTATAGTCGATATCTCACCCGCCGGTAACGGTGGGGACGAGGGGGATCCACCAGTGGGGTGGCCTCGATACGTTCGACCCGTATGTCCTCCACAAATCCAGCTTCACTAAGACAGCAACAGCCCCGGACCAGTGGTCCGGGGCTGTTGCTGTCTTAGCGGTGTCAGGCTTCGGTCAGTTCGTCTTCCTGCTGCCGCACCAGGGTCAGGCGGTAGCCGACGTTCCGGACCGTGCTGATCAGGTTTTCGTGGTCCGCGCCGAGCTTGGCCCGCAGCCGCCGGACGTGGACATCCACGGTGCGCGTGCCGCCGTAGTAGTCATAGCCCCACACCTCGGTGAGCAGTTGCTGGCGGGTGAAGACGCGGCCGGGGTGCTGGGCCAGGTATTTGAGGAGTTCGAATTCCTTGAACGTCAGGTTCAGCGGGGCGCCGTTCACGCGGGCAGTGTAGCTCGCTTCATCGATGACCACGCCTGCCGCGCGGATCTCCGTGGGGGCGTCATCCTTGTCCGGCACTGCCCGCGCCACGGAAAGCCTGATGCGGGCTTCCACTTCGGCGGGACCGGCTGAATCGAGCACGATGTCATCCACGGCCCAGGCCGAAGAAACAGCGGCCATACCGCCCTCGGTGAGGATCAGGACCAAGGGTGCGCTCAGACCAGTGGCCTTGAGCAGCTGGGTGAGGGAGCGGGCGCCCACCAGGTCCTTGCGGGCGTCGAGAAGCACAATATCGCAGGGATCGGTCTCCAGCAGGGCTGTGGGTTCCGCGGCGAGGATGTGCACGCGGTGGTTCAGCAATTCCAGGGCAGGCAGAATGTCTACCGAAGAACCGGTGCTGTTCGTCAATAGCAGGATGTGCGACATTGTTCCTCCAAGGGGCGTCCGCGCATCTTTGGGCGACTGAACCGGGTTTTCACCGGCCGGTACTATCTGACTGCAGCGGACTTGGCCGAGTAAGGATCTATCCGGCCGGCATCCGTGGCAGGAAGCGTAGCTGAACTTTGAGTATACCCACCGGCCCGCGCGACGGCATGGATTTCGCCCCGGCAAACCTTCGTTTTGCGACATATCCGGGTCATATAAGGCAGGATTGAGCCGTGGGGCAGAACGCCCTGACACCGAAGGCAAAGCCGCCGGGTCCACAGCCAGAATGGGATGCCACGAATTGAGTGCAGAGTCGAAGCCGCCGCGAACCGGCCGGCCGGGTCCCCGATGACCGCCGAGGTGCAGGCCCCGGCAAAGTCACTGGGTTCCTGGGTCATCGGTGTTGTTGGCGTGGCGGGTCTCGTGGCGATCATCGCCGGCGTCTACATCTCACGCGAGGCACTTATCGGCGTCGCCGCGGTGATTGCCGTGGCGGTCGGCATCGGCTGGCCGCATTTCCTCCGCATCCCGGCGAAGAAGACCCTGGCTGCCGTCATTGCGCTGCCCGGCGTCGGTTCGGCGCTCGCTGCCGGCTTCGTCCCTGCCCCGGGTTTCCTGGACTGGACGCCTGCGTTCATGGCGCTGGGCATGATGGCCGTGTTTGTGGTGCAGCTCATCCGAGGCACCGGCCAGGCCCAACGGCTTGAATCCACCCTGGGATGCTGCGCCGGTGTTCTCCTCTCATGCCTGGGAGCAGGTTGGATCGCCGGCGCGCGCTTCAACGGCGTCCGCGAGATGCTCCTGGTGGCAGCCATCAGCGCTGCTGTGGCACTGTTGGCCGGCCTGATCCGCTGGCCGGACAGCATCGTGGCGCCCTTCGGCCTCGTGATGGCAGGACTTGCCGGGCCGCTCGCTGGCCTGGTCTTCTCCGACATTGCTGTCCTGCCGGCGGCGATCTTCGGTGTTGTGGTGGGCGCCGTGCTGGTCAGCTTCCGCCGCCTCGTAACACTCCGCGGCGGTCCGCTGAATCTTCTGGCTGCGGTTAGCATGGGGCTTGCACCGGTTTCGGCCGTGGGTTCCCTGGCTTACTTCATAGACAAACTACTCATCTACTAACCGGTTAGGATGGCATCATGTCCGTACTTGCATTTGAAATCTTCTTCCTCGTCCTGCTCGGCATCGCCAGCCTGTCCATGGCCTGGTTCGCCGGCTTTGTGGTTTACCGCCTCTTCAAAGGCCAGAAGTAAACCCGTTCGACGAGCTAGCATTTTCCTGAGGTAATTGTCGTGCCGATAGAAATTCCTACAGACCTGACACCCGAACTTGTTCCGCTTTCCTGGCTCATTGGTGAGTGGGAAGGCAGCGGCCGGCTCGGAAGTGGGGACGAGGACTCGGAGCACTTTCTCCAGCGTGTGTCCTTCACCCACAACGGGCTGCCATACCTTCAGTACCGCGCGGAGAGCTGGTTAACTGACGACGACGGCACGCGCCTGCGGCCGCTGACAGTTGAGACCGGTTTTTGGGCTCTGGAGCGCAAACAGCTTGATGCCGACGGCGGACCGGGCCTGATTCCGGCCGATATTGTTCCCGCCCTCAAGAGCGCCGACGAAGTCGAAGCGTTGCGCAATAAAGACGGCGGCTTCGATATCTCGGTGTCCATCTCACATCCCGGCGGGATCTCTGAGCTCTACTACGGGCAGATCAAGGGCCCGCAGATCCAGCTCACCACCGACATGGTGATGCGCGGCAGCCATTCCAAGGACTACAGCGCGGCCACCCGGATCTTCGGTCTGGTGGACGGCAACCTGCTCTGGCGCTGGGACGTGGCTACAGGCGGAACATCGCAGCCCGGCAAGGGTCTCGAAGCGCACGCCTCGGCGTTCCTGAAAAAGGTTTCCTGACGCCCTGCCGCGTCACCGACTCTCAGTAGACTTGGCATCCTGGGCTTCACCCACGAGTGAATCGAGGAGCATCATGGCTGCACCGCAGGACTCCACTGATTACAGCGACCTGAAGGCTGTGTTCTTCAACGGCACCCTTAAACGGTCGCCGGAGATCAGCAACACCGAGGGCCTGATCAACGTCAGCCGCCTCATCATGGAGAAGCAGGGCGTCAGCACCCGTGTGATCAGGACTGTCGATCACGACATCGCCAGCGGTGTTTACCCCGACATGACCGAGCACGGCTGGCCCTCCGATGAGTGGCCGGAACTGTACCCTGCTGTTGAAGAGGCCGACATTGTGGTGGTGGCCGGGCCGATCTGGCTGGGTGACAACTCCTCCCAGACCAAGAAGCTGATCGAACGGCTCTACGCCCATTCGGGGGAACTGAACCACAAGGGCCAGTGGGTGTTCTACCCCAAAGTCGGTGGCTGCCTGATCACCGGCAACGAGGACGGCATCAAGCACTGTTCCATGAACGTGCTGTACAGCCTGCAGCACGTCGGCTTCACCATCCCGCCGCAGGCCGACGCCGGCTGGATCGGCCCGGTGGGTCCCGGCCCGAGCTACCTGGACGAAGGCTCCGGCGGCCCCGAATCCGATTTCACCAACCGCAACACTACGTTTATGACCTGGAACCTGCTGCATTTCGCCCGGATGCTCAAGGACGCCGGCGGGATTCCCGCGTACGGCAATCTTCCTGAAGAATGGAAAGCCGGAACACGCTTCGATTTCGAAAACCCGGAATACCGCCCTCCAACCGCCCCCTAACCTCGCAAGGCCGCACCGGCTCCCTAACCTCGCAAGGCCGCACCGGCTCCCTAACCTCGCAAGGCCGCACCGGCTCCCTGCCCTCGCAAGCTCGGGCCGGGGCCCTCGCCAGAGCGGTTCCACGGCCAGGGAACCCAGCGGTCGTGGCCCCAAGGCTCGATCACCGTGCGGAGACCGGAATACCCACCGACCTAAGGACGTTCCCCCAGTATGACTACTCCCAGCCCCCTACTGTTGCGCCCTGGCGCCGTCGAGGCCACCGGCGCGGACGCCGGCGTCGCATCCCACTACGGTGAGCCGCTGCGCGAGCAGCGCGCCCTCGCAGCCGGTACCGCCGTCGTCGACCTTTCCCACCGCGGCGTTGTGACCGTCAGCGGTCCGGACAGGCTGAGCTGGCTGAACACCCTGTCTTCCCAACAGGTCACCGGCCTGCAGCCGGGGGAGGCCAGCGAGTTGCTGTTGTTGAGTGTCCAGGGCCGGATCGAGTTTGACGCCCGCGTAGTGGACGACGGCGGGACCACCTGGCTGATTGTTGAGGCCGCCGAGGCGGCACCGTTGGCTGAGTGGCTGAACAAAATGAAGTTCATGCTGCGCGTCGAGGTCACCGACGTCTCCGCCGACTGGGCCGTGCTCGGGTCCACAAAGGCTGTGAAGGAATGGTCCGGACTGCTGGCCTGGCGGGATCCCTGGCCGCACGTCGGCGCCGGCGGTTACTCCTATGCCGTGGTTGCGGAAGAAGGTCACCCGGGGCTGGAGCGGCCCTGGATCGAGTACCTGGTGCCGGCCGCTGAACTCGAGGAAACCTTGGCAGACCGCCCGCTCGCCGGTGTTATGGCGGCCGAAGCCCTCCGCATCGCTGCGTGGCGCCCCAGGCTGGGCGCCGAAACCGACGACAAAACCATTCCGCACGAACTGGACCTCCTCCGCACCGCCGTGCACCTGTCGAAGGGCTGCTACAAAGGTCAGGAGACCATCGCCCGCGTCCACAACCTGGGCCATCCGCCGCGGCGCCTGGTGTTCCTGCAGCTGGACGGGTCGCAGCACACCATGCCCGCGCCCGGCAGCCAGGTCATGCTCGGCGAGCGGAAGGTCGGGACAGTGACGTCCGTTGCCCAGCACTATGAAATGGGCCCGGTGGCGTTGGCCGTCATCAAGCGGTCCGTCGCACCGGATGAAATGCTGACCGTGCTGGACGGCGAGGAGCCGTACATCGCTGCCCAGGAAGTAATTGTTGCTCCCGACGCCGGCCAGGTAGTGGGCCGCCAGACTGGATTCCTGAGGGGGACCCGCTGATGACCGAGAACACCGCACTCGGCGCCGATTCGCCCGGCGACGCCAAAACCGACACCTCAACGCCCAACGACGAAGCGGTGGCACTGGCCCACCGGCTCTTCCAGGCTGCCCGGGAGGGGGACACCGGTCTGCTGCGCAGCTATCTGGACGCCGGGGCGCCCGCCACCATGACCAACACCGCGGGCGATTCCCTGCTGATGCTGGCCGCCTACCACGGCCACGCGGAGACGGTACAGCTGATCCTGGAGCACGGCGGAGAGGCCAATACGGCCAACGACCGCGGCCAGACCCCCTTGGCCGGTGCAGCATTCAAGGGCTATACGGACGTGTCCCGCGTGTTGCTGGACGCCGGTGCAGATCCCGACGCCGGCAGCCCCTCCGCCCGGGCGGCCGCGCAGATGTTCGCCCGCACCGACATCCTCGACCTGCTGGGAAACTGAGGCTTGGAAAATGTAGCGCGGCCTTGGCCGGCACTCTGGTCCCTGGTCATCGGGTTCTTTATGATCCTGATCGACACCACCATCGTTTCGGTGGCCAACCCCAGCATCATGGAGGGACTGGGAACGGACATCAACGCCGTGATCTGGGTGACCAGCGCCTACCTGTTGGCCTACGCCGTGCCGCTGCTGATCACTGGCCGGCTCGGCGACCGCTTCGGACCCAAGAAGCTCTACCTCTCCGGCCTCGTGGTCTTTACGCTCGCCTCCCTCTGGTGTGGGCTGGCCGGTGACGTCCAGACGCTGATCACCGCACGGATCTTCCAGGGTCTGGGCGCCGCCATCATGACGCCGCAGACCATGGCGGTGATCACCAGGATCTTCCCGCCGGACCGCAGGGGCGCCGCCATGGGCCTGTGGGGCGCCACCGCGGGCCTGGCAACGCTGGTGGGACCAATCCTGGGCGGCCTGCTCGTGGACAGCCTCGGCTGGGAATGGATCTTCTTCATCAACGTGCCGGTCGGCATCGTTGGATTTATCCTCGCCTGGCGGTTCGTCCCCACCCTCAGCACGCACCCCCATAAGTTCGACATCCCGGGCGTGCTGCTCAGCGCCGTCGGGCTGTTCCTCCTGGTGTTCGGGATCCAGGAGGGCGAGACGTACAACTGGGGGACCATCGTGGGCCCCGTCAGCGTCTGGGGTCTCATCATCACGGGCTTGGTGGTGCTTGGGGCGTTCATTCTCTGGCAACGCTTCAACAAGGGCGAGCCGCTCCTGCCGCTGGGCCTGTTCCGGGACCGTAATTTCTCCTTGGCAAACATCGGGATCACCACCGTTGGCTTCACCGTGACCGCCTTCGCGCTGCCGCTCATTTTCTACTACCAGCTGGTGCGGGGCATGACGCCCACCGAATCGGCGCTCATGATGGTTCCCATGGCCCTCATCTCCGGTGGCCTGGCGCCCGTGGTGGGCAAAATCATCGACCGGGTCGATCCGAAGTACATCACTGCCGGCGGGCTGGTCCTGATGGCCGTGGCGCTGTTCTGGAACTCTGCCCTGATGCACCCGGATACTCCCATCCTGCTCTTCCTCCTGCCCAGTGCTGTCCTGGGGTTCGCGAATGCCGGCATCTGGGCGCCCCTGAGCTCCACGGCCACGCGCAATCTGCCGCCGCGTCAGGCCGGGGCAGGTTCCGGGGTCTACAACACCACCCGCCAGATCGGCGCGGTACTGGGCAGCGCGGCCATCGCCGTGCTCATCCAGGCGCGCCTGGCCGCGGAACTTCCCGCGCAAGGTCCCGGGGCGGGCGGAATGGAATTCTCCGGACTGTTGCCTGAGGCGCTCCATGAGGGATTCTCGACGGCGATGGGACAGTCCATCCTGCTTCCTGCCGGTGTGATCCTGGTGGGCGCTGCCGTGGCACTGTTCTTCTCCAAGCCCAAGGCCGTGGCGGGTTGGAGCGGTCAGCCGGCGGCTCCGGCCGTAGTGGATGCCACCCGGGCGTCCTAGGCGGCGTCAGCCCAGGTGCACGCTGGTCTGGATGCCGCCCGCGGACAGGCCCAACTGCCGTGCCAGGGCCACCGCGCCGGTGTTGCTGACCTCGGCGCGCCACTGGATGGTGAGGCCCGCAGCGAGGGCCTCGTGGGCGGCGATGGATGCGGCCACGGATCCCAGCCCGCGGCGCCGCCACTCGGGGTCCACCAGGACTCCCATCTGCGCGAGAAGTCCTTCCCACTCCCCGTAGGCGCCGCAGGCCACCGGAACACGCAGCCCGTCCACCTCGTGGAGGATCGTGTAGCGGTTTTCGAGTTCTGACAGGTGCACTTCGTTGACGTCGTCCGGCGGGCACAGGCCTTCGAGCTCGATCGCCTCCGGGTTTCCGTGGGACACGGTCAGCTCTTCGGAAGGCTGGCGCAGGGGCAGGTCGTCGGCGAAGAACAACGCCGCCGAGCCCAGGCCGTGGCCTCCGTGGGACCGCGTAAGGGTCAGGAGGGTCACATGCTGGGCCATCTCCTCGTCCGGAATTCCAGCGGCGGCGTCAATGACCCATTGCGGCCCCACCAGTGCCGAGCTGCCGAACAGCCTGACGAACTCCACAGTCTCTGCAGCGTCGTCAGCCCGGACCATCCGCTCGCCGGAAGTCAGCGACGCAGCGAAAGCGCCGTCGTCGAGCCCCAGATGCCGGGCCCAAGCGAGCTGGATGATGGCGGCGGAACCGGGGTCAAGAGTCATATCCCCAGCCTACCCAGCACAGGGAAGCGCGAACGGACACTTGAGGCCCCACCGCGGAGGGGCCTCAAGTGTCCGTTCGCGCTGATCGGGGCTTAGCCGAACAGGACAGCAGCCTCGTCGTAGCGGTTCTGCGGTACGGTCTTCAGCTGGCCCAGGGCCTTGTCGAAGCTCACGTGTTCAATGTCGGTGCCCTTGAGCGCCACCATGGTGCCCCAGTAACCCTCCACCACGGAGTCGATGGCCGCCATGCCCAGGCGGGTGGCGAGCACACGGTCGAACGCGGACGGGACGCCGCCGCGCTGGATGTGCCCCAGTATGGTGGCGCGGGTCTCGATGCCGGTGCGGGCTTCGATCTCGGGGGCGAGCCGGTCGGCGATGCCGCCCAGCCGGGGCCGGCCGAACGTGTCCAGGCCGCGCTCGGAGTGCGGGGATTCCATGTGGTCCGGAACAAAGCCCTCGGCCACAACAATCAGCGGGGCGCGGCCACGGTCGTGGGCTTCCTGGACCCATTCGGTGATCTGCTCGATGCTGACCTTCTGCTCGGGGATCAGGATGGCGTGGGCGCCGGCGGCCATGCCGGCGTGCAGGGCAATCCAGCCCACATGGCGGCCCATGACCTCGGCGATCATGCAGCGGTGGTGGGACTCGCCCGTGGTCCGGAGCCGGTCGATGGCCTCGGTGGCGATCTGGACGGCCGTATCAAAACCGAAGGTGTAGTCGGTGGCGTCAAGATCGTTGTCCACGGTCTTGGGGACACCCACGATCTTGAGACCGACGTCGGTAAGGCGTTTCGCGGCCGCGAGGGTCCCTTCGCCGCCTATAGCGATGATGGCGTCGATGCCGAGGCGGTCCATGTGGGCCTTGATGACCTCCGGCCCGCCGCCGTTTTCAAAGGGGTTGGTGCGGGAGGTGCCCAGGATGGTGCCACCCTGCTTGGCGATGCCGCGGACCATGCTGCGGGGGATGTCGATGATGTCGCCTTCGACGACGCCCCGCCAGCCGTCCAGGAAGCCCACGAATTCGTGGCCGTGGATGGCGATGCCCTTGAGGACGGCTCCGCGGATGACAGCGTTCAGTCCGGGGCAGTCGCCACCGCTGGTAAGAATTCCAATTTTCATGTCTCGGCTCAAATCCTGGTGTGAAGGTTTACAGGCAGAGCGCCACGCTGAGCTCAACTAGATTGTAGTCGGCGGTGTGCGTTACGACACAAACCGGTTACAAAAGGCCCCGTTCCATGGCAAGGACCACGGCACGGGTCCTGTCGTCCACATCCGGTTTGTTGAAGACCCGCAGCAGGTGGGTCTTGACCGTCGCTTCGGCAATGTGGAGCGCCGTGGCCACCTCGGGATTGCTCAAGCCCTGCGCCACGCAGCGAAGGACCTCCACCTCCCGGGCGGTCAGCCGGGGCAGTTCAGGCGCGCGCATCCGCGAGACCAGGCGTGCCGCCACCGGCAGGGCGAGAACCGTCTCACCG
Source organism: Pseudarthrobacter cellobiosi (assembly GCF_023913755.1). Lineage (GTDB taxonomy): Bacteria > Actinomycetota > Actinomycetes > Actinomycetales > Micrococcaceae > Arthrobacter > Arthrobacter cellobiosi. Next base: position 173,404 of record NZ_JAMXBJ010000049.1, on the reverse strand, counting down.
CGCGCGGCAGCGCGCACGGCCTCGATGATGCGGTCCCCGGCCGTGTCCTTCAGGAGATAGCCCACCGCCCCGGACTCCACTGCGCGCATGATGTCTGAGTCGTCGTCGTACGTGGTCAGCACCAGCACCTTGGTGTCGGGAAACCGGTCCCGGATCTGCGCGGTGGCGTCGGCGCCGTCAAGGACGGGCATCCGCAGGTCCATCAGTACGACGGCGGGGCGCAGCCGGCTTACGGCGTCCACAGCCTCCTGGCCGTTGGCCGCGGCGGCCACCACTTTGATGCCGTCCGCGGTAGCCAGGAGCGCCGCGAGGCCGCCCCGGACCACGGGGTGGTCATCGGCGAGGACAACTGTCACAGTTTCCGGGAGGCTCATGTCACGGCTCCGGGCAGGGGTGCGTCCGTACCGCGGGTCCCTGGCTCGGCGTCCGTGCCGCCGGGCCCGAGGGCCTCGGTGGGGACCACCGCCACCAGCCGGGTGGCGCCCGGCGCGGAAGTGACCTGCAGCCGGCCACCGATTTCGTCCAGCCGGGCAGCCATCGACTTCAGGCCGAACCCCTGGTGATCCGCCGAGACGTCAAAGCCCTGCCCGTTGTCCGTGACGGTCAGCCGGAGCAACGGCGGGCCGCCGGCAGGGATATCCATCAGTACCTCCGCGGCCGTGGCTCCGGAATGCCTGCGGACGTTGTTGAGTGCCTCCTGGGCGGTCCGGAGCAGTGCCACCTGCTGCGTGGACGGCAGCGGGGGCAGGTTGTCGGGCAGCTCCACGGTCAGCCGGATGCTGTCCAGGTGCAGGGTGTCCGGCAACCGCTTCAATGCCGCCAGGAGGTCTCCGCCCTGGACATCCGACGGGACGCCTGAGGCCACCAGGGCACGGGCTTCGGCCAGGTTCTCCCGGGCGGTCCGCGAGATTGCGGTGAGGCTGCGCACCAGGCCTGCCGGGGCTTCCGGTTGCGCCCTGAGCTGGGCCTGCGCCGCTTCGGAGAGCATGGCGATGGACGTGAACCCCTGGGCCAGCGTGTCGTGGATTTCCCGTGCCATCCGCTCACGCTCAGCCAATGCACCGCGTGCCTGCTCGGCGTTGTTCAGTTCGTAGCGCGTGGCCTCGAGCTCGGCCAGCAGCTCGGCACGCTGTTCGCTTTGCTCAATGACTTTCGAGATCCAGAGTCCGATCATGCAGCTGGCCACAAACGAGGTCACCAACTGGGCCGTGATGCCGTAGACCTCCGTGCCGGCAAGTCCCCAGCGGCTGATCTGGCCAACGGCCACTCCGACGCAGAGTACGGCGGTGGCTGCCACGCCCTGGCGCTGCGAGGACGTGAACATCCAGACCTGCGGGAAGGCCACAAACAGCAGGACCCCGGCGCCGTCGTACACAAAGGACAGGAACACCACCACCGCCACCAGCAGTGCCACGTAGATAGTGGGCCGCAGTGTCCGGAGATCCCTGGTCCGGGTCAGGAACGGGTACGCGGCCCCGAGGAGCACCAGCGCACCAATGACCAGGGGCGTCCCGGAATAGCGCTCGTCGCCGAACAGGGCGAAATAGGACACGCTGGCCAGCGCGGCGTAGAAGCCGGCATGCCACCAGACCATGGAGGTGGTCCATACGGACCGTGCCGGCAGCAGCCGCTCGGTCCGTCCGCTCATATAGCTCATGGCTGCACCCTATCCGCGTGCCGCCGAGCCACCAAGATCAACGATTGGTGAGGCCTGGAGCCGGCTACTTCTGCGGCGGCCACTTGAACGCCAACCGGGCAAGCACGGCACCCGCGGCCACCCAGATGCCCAGGACCAGGAACGTCAGCGGCAGGTTGTAGGTGCCGCCGGGCTCAACGGCTTCAAAGCCGGCAGGCAGGAAAACAGACCTGAAGGCGCTCGCCGTCCAGCGCAGCGGGAAGAAATTGGCCACGGACTGCAGCCAGTCCGGAAGCTGCGAGAACGGGAAATACACGCCCGACGTGAAGGACAGGAGCAGTACCGGCAGGACCGCCAGCGTGGACGCGCTTTGTGCCGACTTGGGCAAGGCAGTGAACGCGATGGCCACGGTGGCCCAGGCAGCCGTGGCCAGGATCATCAGCAGCGCCACCAGGCCCCACTGCCCGGCATCCCGTGGCAACGGGACGTCGAACAGGACGGCTGCCGCGAGCAGCAGGAGAACAGCCTGGGCCACGATCAGGTAGAGCGTCTGGCCGGTTTTCCCGATGAAGTACGACGCCGCAGGCAATGGCGTTCCGGCCAGCCGCTTCACCGTGCCGTTGAAACGCTCAGTGGCCACGTAGCTGCTGAGGTTCTGGAACCCGCTGAGGATGGTGCTCAGCGCAAGCATGCCGGGCAGGTAGTAGTGCGCCGGGGTGATGCCGCCCTGCCCGTCCGGGCCGGCCCCGAAGACCGGCTCATCACCGAAAACAGTCCCGAACAGGGACATCATCAGGATCGGGAAGAAGAGGACCAGGACCAGAGATAGCACGTCACGGTTAAATAGTTTGATCTCCAGCAGGACCCGGCCAAGTCCCAGGCGCAGGACTGATGGGCGCCAGGTCGGGCGGCCGGTGGCGGGGGAGACGGATGCGGGGACTGCCGTGCTCATCGGAGGGCTCCTGAAACGGACGATGCGTCCGTAGATCGTGCGGCGGATGGTTCGGCAGAGGGTTCGGCGCCGTCCGCGGCACCGATGAGCTGGAGGTAGATGTCCTCGAGGCTGGGACGTACGACGGCGAGCTCCGCCGGCTCTATTGCGCCGCCGTCGGACAGCGACGCGACCAGGGAAGCTGGCTGCTCGGTCACCACTTCGCGAAGGCCGGAAGCATCCCGCCACCGGACGCGAGGCATGCGGAGGCCCGGACCGCCGATGTCCTGCGGGCTGCCTTCGGCGATCAGCCGCCCGTGGTTGATGACGCCGATCCGGTCCGCCAGCTGCTCGGCCTCGTCCAGGTAGTGCGTGGTGAGGACAATGGTGGTGCCGCCGCTGCTCAGCCGGCGGATGAGGTCCCAGAACTGCCGACGGGCCTCCGGATCGAATCCTGTGGTGGGTTCGTCCAGGAACAGGACTTCCGGGTTGCCGATGATCCCCAGCGCCACGTCCAGCCTTCGCCGCTGGCCGCCCGAAAGGGTTGAGATACGGACGCCGCCCTTGCCCCCGAGCCCCACGGCTTCCATGACCTCGTCCACCGGTCGGGGCGCCGGGAAACAGGCAGCCAGTGACCGCAGGGCCTCTGAAACCCTGAGTTCCCCGGAGTCGGTGGACTCCTGGAGGACGATGCCGATCCGGGCGCGGAAGGACGGTGCCGCCTTCCAGGGGCGCGTTCCCAGAACCATGACCTCGCCGCTGTCAGGTTTCCGGTGGCCTTCCAGGATCTCGATGGCGGTGGACTTGCCGGCGCCGTTGGGACCCAGGAGGGCGTAGGTTTCGCCGGCATGGATGGTGAGGTCCAGCTGGTCCACGGCCGTGAGGGTCCCGCCTTTGGGCAGGCCGTACGTTTTGTTGAGGCCGCGCACGGTGATGGCATCAGGGGATTGCCGCTGCCCGGGGATGAGGGAAGTGTTCATGCTTCCAGCGTTGCAGTCCCGGGGTGCCGGTCGACAGGCCCGGCCGGTTGAATCTGTTGTCCACCGGCCGGTGGACAAGGACAGCAGAAAGGCCCCCGCTCCTGGAAGGAATTCTCCGGGGAGCGGTGGCCTTGCGGTTCTGACCTGAGGTCAGCTGATGGAGCGGCGGTCCAGGAATTTCTGCAGCGGGATGGAGTTCTGCTGGTCAGGAAGGACCAGCCACGCTGCGATGTAGAGGACGACGGCGGGGCCGGGGAGGAGGCAGAAGACCAGGAAAGCGATCCGGACGAATGCCACATCCACGTTGAGCTTTGCTGCAATGCCGCCGCACACACCTCCCAGCCAGCGTTGGGGTCCACGTTTCAGGCCGAAGCCCCTGACGATGCTGAAGAACTTGTCCATGGTTCAAGACTTCCCTGTTGTGGGTTCATTGTCACGCTTTCGGGCCGAAAGCAGCCCGCCGATCACCAGCGCGGCGCCGGCGCCGATCATAAGGCCGATCAGTACGTAGGTGCCGTTCAGGGTTACCACGCCCAACTGGGCGATGATGATCAGGGCGGCCAGCGCCATCACGATCAGGCCCCAGACTATCGTGCCCACCCGTGTGGGTGAGGGTCCGGCCGCGTCGGTGTGCACCGTCGTCGGGGTTTGCGGGGTAGACGAATCCGGTGCCGGATCGAAGCTGCTCATGTCAGTTTCCTTCCTGGATGGTGACGTTGCTGAGGGTGCCGTCGATCCGGATGATCAGGTGGCCGCCTGGCTTGTCGGTGTTGTAGCTGGTTTCCTGGGAGGTAATGCCGCCCCGGTGGTTGGTGCCTTCGTTGAGGTTCCCCAGCGTCATGTCTGCCCTCACGTCCACGGGAATGTTGCTGGGGAGGATCACGGTGACGTTGCTCGCCGTGATGTCCAGGGGAACTACGACTTCTGAGTCCAGCGGGGCTTGCGCGCCCAATTGGGTGAGGTCAACGGTTCCCCTGCCGCCGGTGACGCTGAAGCCATCGGCCGCCTGCTGCTGGCTCGTCGGTGCCCAGTCGACCTGGGTGAAGCGGACCCTGTCGCCGTTGCCCACAACGTTGAAGATGCCGCCAATCACCAGGGCAACAACGGCGAAGAATCCGAGGATTCCGGACGTCCTGCCGCGCAGGCCCGCGACCAGGATACCCAGGCCCAGGATGGCTGCACCGCTGGCCCAGACGATCGCGTTGGCGGCGTCGCCGAGGTTGATCACGTTGCCGGCGTGCAGGGCTTTGAGCCCGCCACCCACCAGGAGCGCTGTTCCGGCTGTAATGGCTACTGCCGGGGCGCCGGGGCCGGAGGGGCGGACCTTGGGTGCGCGTGCCGGGCCCTGTGGAGGCTGGTAGCCGCCGTAGGCACCGCCGTCGCTGCCGCCCCCGCCGTAGCTGCCCCCACCGTAAGGCGGGTTGACGCTCGACGGCGGGACCGGAAGGTAAGGCGCGCTGCCGGTCGCGCCGGACGTGCTCGACGTGCGGGTAGAGGCGGAATCCGTGGCCGCAAACGGCGAGGCATAGGGGGCGGTGGGGGCGGCCGGGTAACCGGAGTTTGCGCCGGCCGGCTGCGGTGCGGCGGTCATGGGAGCTCCATTTCGGGCCTTGTTGCGTTGGGTCAGGTAGTAAATGAAGTAGATGGCGCCGCCCACCCAGAAGACGGTCCAGAGGAATCCGCCGAAGCCGTTGCGGCTCCAGCCCCAGAATCCGCCGCCCAGCCCGGTGAGCCCCACCACGGTGGTGATCAGGGCGCCTGTCATGCCGCTGGACCAGCGGCCGGCGCCGGCTTCCTGGACGTGGATGCGCCCGTCGGGTTCGGGAAGGAACGCCCAGGCCAGGCCGTAGAGCAGGACGCCGATTCCGGCGAAGAGGGTGAGGACAATGAAGATGCCGCGGACAATCAGCGGATCGATGCCCATCCGGTGCGCGATGCCGCTGGAGACACCGCCGATCCACCGGTCGCGTCCGCGCTGGATGCCGTGGCTCCGGACCCAGGTGAAGAAGTCACCGGACTGCCCCGGCGCTTTGGCGCTGGAGTACGGGCCTGCGGACGGCCCGGCATACGGGCCGGCATCGGGACCGGCGGCCGGGGGTGTGTCCTGCGAAGCAGCTGGGGGTGGCAGGAGTGGTTCGGTTGGCTGGTCCGGGTCGCGTGGGGGGAGCGGTTCCGTGGGCTGGCCGTCATCGGGGGTGGGGGTCTGCGAGTTCATACTTCGATCCTGCCGTCCGGGGCGGCGCAGCTCTACTGGGGAACACCCTGACTCGCCCCTGAGTCACCCCCGGTTCAGTCCGGAATCGGGTCCGGGGAACCCTGATCCGTGCTTGGATTGACACATGACCACCGCCCTCACCCGTCCACCGCTTGTCCGCAGCAGCGACCGCGTCATCGCGGGCGTATGTGCCGGCCTCGCGGCGCATCTGGGCTGGCCGGTGAAAAGCGTGCGGATCGGCATGGCGCTCGCGACCCTCGCCGGTGGCGCCGGGTTGGCCTTCTATGCGTGGCTGTGGATCATGGTCCCCACCGCCGACGAAAGTGCCCGGCGCAATGCCAGGCGTCCGGCGTCGCCCATTGCCCCGGCCGTCAGCCTTGACCCGGCATTCAGCGCTGGGCCGCCCTCGCCGTCGCCGTACCAGGGCTCGCCCGCGGCCGCTCCCTGGTGGGGAAATCCCGACGCCGATGCTTTCGCCCCGGAGGGTGTTTCCCGCAGCGGGCCCGGTGCAGGCTACGGGTCGAGCTACGGGGCCGCCGTGCGGCCGCCGTGGTTCCGGGTCCGCAGAATGCGCTACGGCAAGGAAATGCTGCTGGGCGCCGGCCTCCTCCTGGTGGCGGGCATCATGATTGCCCAGCTCCTGGGCGTGGACGTGCCACTGGAGACCCTCATCCCCGCCGCTGCCGTGCTGGGCGGTGCAGCCATCGCCTGGATGCAGCTCGACGAAACCCGCCGCGCGGGCCTCGTGGACAAGACCAAAGCCGATCAGGCAGGCGGCTGGGCGCGCCTGGCCGCCGGGTTGGCGCTGGTGGTTGCCGGCGTGCTGGTGATGGTGTCCGGCTCCGGATCGTGGGAACAGACCTGGCTGGCACTGCTGGCATCGGTGGCCGTGCTGGGCGGCGTGGTCCTGGTGCTGCTTCCGTGGGCACTCAAATTCTGGCGGGACCTGGAAACGGAGCGTGCGGGCCGGATCCGTGAAACGGAGCGCGCCGAGATCGCGGCCCACCTGCACGACTCCGTCCTCCAGACCCTCGCCCTGATCCAGCGGCGGGCGGGAAACGAGCACGACGTCGTCCGGCTCGCCCGGGCCCAGGAACGCGAACTCAGGAGCTGGCTGTTCCAGGACCCGGGTAAGGAGGCGGGCCAGCTTTCGGACCGTATCAAGGCCGTGGGTGCCGAGGTGGAAGACGCCCTCGGCAACGCCGTGGAGGTGGTGAGCGTCGGGGATACGGCCATGACCGAATCCCACGAGGCGCTGGTCCAGGCCAGCCGTGAGGCGATGCTTAATGCCTCCCGGCACGGCGGCGGAACCGTCTCCGTCTACCTGGAAGTTTCCGACGGGCATACAGAAATCTTCATCAAGGACAGGGGGCCGGGCTTCGACCTGCAGGATGTTCCCGAAGACCGGCTCGGCGTCCGCGAGTCGATCATCGGACGCATGAAACGCCACGGCGGGACCGCTTCCATCACCAGCACGTCGGACGGCACCGAGGTACGGCTGGGAATGCCGGCGCTCCAAACGGACAACGCGGAAGGGAAATCATGAACAACCTACAGGGGACCGGGCCCATCCGCCCCGCGCAGTCGGTCCGGGTGGTGATCGTGGACGATCACGCCATCTTCCGCTCGGGACTCAAGGCCGACCTGGATGAGAGCATCCAGGTCGTAGGTGAAGCGGCCACGGTTGAGCAGGCCATAGCCGTGATCGCGCAGGCGCGTCCGGAAGTGGTGCTCCTGGACGTGCATTTGCCGGGCGGCCTCGGCGGTGGCGGCCGGGAGGTCATTGCGGGTTCCGCGGCGCTCCTGGGCACCACCAAGTTCCTGGCCCTGAGCGTCTCCGACGCCGCCGAGGACGTGGTGTCGGTCATCCGCGCCGGCGCCCGCGGGTATGTCACCAAGACCATCTCCGGGGCCGAGATCACCGACGCCGTGTTCCGCGTGGCCGGCGGCGACGCCGTGTTCTCGCCCCGGCTGGCCGGCTTCGTGCTGGATGCGTTCGGCACCGCCCCGGCGGACATTGCTGACGACGAACTGGACAGGCTTTCCGCCCGCGAGCTCGAAGTGATGCGGCTGATCGCCCGCGGCTACAGCTACAAGGAGGTGGCGAAGGAGCTGTTCATCAGCATCAAAACCGTGGAAACCCACGTATCAGCGGTACTGCGAAAGCTCCAGCTCTCCAGCCGGCACGAGCTGACCAAATGGGCCGCAGAACGCCGCCTCCTGTAAGACGCTCTCTCACTTCCTGTGGCTTAAACCGGAACGCTCTATCACTCTCCTAAAGAAAGTGATAGAGCGTTTGGTTTTTTCTTGCAGGAAGTGAGAGAGCGTGCCTACTTGGCCTGGCCCAGGAAGCCCTGGAGGCGGGCGACGCCGGTGGCCAGGTCCTCGTCGCCCAGGGCGTAGGAGAGCCGCAGGTAGCCTGAGGGGCCGAACGCCTCACCCGGCACCACTGCCACCTCAACCTCATCCAGGATCAACGCCGCCAGTTCGGCGGAGGTCGACGGCGTTGCGGTGCCTGCCGCCGTCGGGAATTCCTTCCCCAGCAGCGCACGGACGTCCGCGTAGACGTAGAACGCACCCTTCGGCGTCGGGCATTCAACACCGTCGATCGCGTTCAGGCCGGCAACGATCGCCTTGCGGCGGCGGTCAAACGCCACCTTCATCTCGTCGACGGCGGTCAACGGTCCGGAGACGGCGGCGAGGGCTGCAATCTGCATGATGTTCGAAACGTTGGAGGTGGCGTGTGACTGCAGGTTGGTGGCCGCCTTGATGACGTCGGCCGGGCCGATCATCCAGCCCACACGCCAGCCGGTCATCGCATATGTCTTGGCGACACCGTTAAGTATGACCACTTTGTCGCCCAGTTCAGGGGCTGCCGTGGCGATGGAGGTGAACGGGACGCCGTCGTACGTCAGGTGCTCGTAGATCTCGTCGGTGACCACCCAGAGCCCCTTGGCGGCGGCCCACTTGCCGATCTCGGCCACCTGCTCCGGGCTGTACACGGCGCCGGTGGGGTTGGACGGCGAGACAAACAGCAGGATCTTGCTCTTGTCCGTCACAGCGGCCTCAAGCTGCTCAACCGTGACCAGGTAGTCCTGCTCAGGTCCGGCGAACACCTCAACGGGGACACCGCCGGCGAGCCTGATGGCCTCCGGGTAGGTGGTCCAGAACGGCGTGGGAACAATCACTTCGTCGCCCGGATCCACCAGCGTGGCGAAGGTGTTGTACACGGCCTGCTTGCCGCCGTTCGTCACCAGGACCTGGGACGGATCCACGGCATAGCCGGAGTCGCGGAGAGTCTTCTGAGCGATGGCCTTTTTGAGCTCCGGCAGGCCGGCGGCGGGGGAGTAGCGGTGGTACTTGGGCTGGCTGGCGGCCTCGATGGATGCCTTGACGATGTAGTCCGGGGTGGGGAAGTCCGGTTCCCCTGCCCCGAAGCCAATAACCGGCCGGCCAGCTGCCTTCAGCGCCTTGGCCTTGGCATCAACAGCCAGGGTTGCGGATTCGGCAATTGCGGAAATGCGCTTGGAAACGCGGGCGGCAGACATGGCGGGGTCCGTTCTTCGCTTGCAGCCGGGAGGGCTGAATGGTGGAATTCGACGTGATCTACTCTATGCTGTTCAGCGGATCGTTCGGGCTGCCGGCGTGGATGTGACTGCAGGTCAACTCAGCCACCAGGGCGGATTGGACGGTCCGGAATGAGGCCGGTTCGACGTAGACGAAGTTGTTGCGTAGACTGGTTCTCCGGTGTTGAAAACACGGATGATGACGTGCGCCCCAGTGAAAACTGCGGAAGTTTGTTATGGTGCTGTTTTCGATCCATAGGGTAGTGGCGCAATTGGTAGCGCAGCGGTCTCCAAAACCGCAGGTTGCAGGTTCGAGTCCTGTCTGCCCTGCGCAAGCTGTTCCGGCGGAATACCGGAGCAAGCGCAGCAACCATGGTTCTGATCAGGACCGGGTAATCCAACATTGCAAAGATGAGCGAGGACCAGGTGACCGAAACAGCTGCCAGCAGCTCCAAGGGCCGCCCAGCTAAGAAGGACGCCAAGGCAAACTTCTTCGCTCGTATTGCACTCTTCATGCGCCAGGTCATCGGCGAACTGAAGAAGGTTGTTGCACCAACCCGCAAGGAACTGATCAATTACACGCTCGTGGTGCTGGTGTTCGTGGCCATCATGATGGTCATCGTCAGCGTGCTGGACATCGGTTTTGGAACCGCGGTCAGCTGGGTCTTCGGCGGGATCGCTCCCGGGGACCGCTAAGGCAAAATCGTCCGCAGGCCGTGTGGCCTTGTCCGGGTAAACCGGAAGAATCCACGCGGTGTGCGGAATTGAGCCATTTAAATAGGCATGTTAGGCAATGAGGAAGCAGGAGACCAAGTGTCTGAGCAGGAGCTCGAGGTAACCGAGACTGAGCTGGAAGAGTCCACGGACAACACGGCGGCCCCCACGGCTGAAGCCGGTGAAGAGTCCGAGGTTGAGTCCGCTGCGCCCGATTCCGCCGAGGTTGACCCCGCCGACGATTCAGACGATTCAGAGGATGCCGATTCAGAGGGTGACGCCGTAGAAGGCGAACCTGCTGAGGGCGACTCAGCGGGCGACGACGCTGATGCAGACGCCTTGGCAGCCGCGGCCGCCAAGGCCGAGGTTGACCCCGCCGACGAATTCAAAGCCAAGCTGCGCCGCCAGGAGGGTGACTGGTACGTCATCCACTCCTACGCCGGCTACGAAAACCGCGTCAAGGCCAACCTTGAGACCCGCATCCAGACCCTGGACATGGAAGACTACATCTTCGAAATCCAGGTGCCCATGGAAGAGGTCGTTGAGATCAAGAACGCTCAGCGAAAGGTCATCAACCGCGTCCGGATCCCCGGCTACGTCCTGGTCCGCATGGACCTGACGGATGCCTCCTGGGGCGCCGTCCGCCACACTCCCGGTGTTACCGGCTTCGTGGGCAACGCCCACAACCCGGTGCCGCTGCGCCTCGACGAAGTCTTCTCCATGCTCGCGCCGGTCTTCGAAGAAGAGCAGGCCGAAAAGGGCAAGCCCGTCAAGCACGCTGCCGCCCAGATCGACGTCGACTTCGAGGTCGGCGAGTCGGTCATCGTCAAGGAAGGTCCGTTCGAGACCCTCCCCGCCACGATCTCCGAGATCAAGGTGGAATCCCAGACCCTCGTGGTGCTCGTGTCGATCTTCGAACGCGAAACCCCGGTCACGCTGGCATTCAACCAGGTCAGCAAGATCTAGTTACCCGCACAGAATTCGTTCCGGACTGCCCGCTTAGCAGCCCCGGAACGGCCGGTCGCCTCGCCACGGCGGCCAACAACCTGAGGCACGCTCCTGTGTCCCAGGAAGATATTGAGAGAAGGACCTTACATTGGCTCCCAAGAAGAAGGTCACCGGCCTCATCAAGCTGCAGATCCAGGCAGGCGCCGCTAACCCGGCCCCGCCGATCGGTCCTGCGCTTGGCCAGCACGGTGTCAACATCATGGAATTCTGCAAGGCGTACAACGCTGCCACAGAAGCCCAGCGCGGAAACGTTATCCCCGTGGAAATCACGGTCTACGAAGACCGTTCCTTCACGTTCATCACCAAGACCCCGCCGGCTGCAGAGCTCATCAAGAAGGCTGCAGGCGTTGCCAAGGGTTCACCCACCCCGCACACCGTCAAGGTTGCCAAGCTGACTCAGGCCCAGGTCAACGAGATCGCCACCACCAAGATGGAAGATCTCAACGCCACCAGCCTCGAAGGCGCAGCGAAGATCATCGCCGGTACCGCCCGCTCCATGGGTATCACCGTAGAAGGCTAATAGCCTTCACCGTCGGGAAACCGGCACCACTGCCGGACAACCGGCACAAACCGTAATGCCGCAGGATCCTTGCAGGATCCTCGGCTGTGGCAGGGCCCAGCGCGGTCCGCAGACCACAACTGCACAAGGAGAAATAAGCAGCATGGCAAAGCGCAGCAAAGCATATGAGGCAGCAGCCGCCAAGATCGACGCGGAGAACTTCTACGCGCCGTTCGAGGCAGTAACGCTCGCCAAGGACACCAACCCGTCCAAGTTCGACGCCACCGTTGAGGTTGCCTTCCGCCTGGGCGTTGACCCTCGCAAGGCTGACCAGATGGTCCGCGGCACCGTTATCCTGCCCCACGGCACCGGTAAGGTCTCCCGCGTCCTGGTCTTCGCAACGGGCGACAAGGCTGAGGCAGCAATCGCTGCCGGCGCCGACTTCGTTGGTTCCGATGACCTGATCGAAAAGATCGCAGCCGGCTGGACCGACTTCGATGCCGCCGTTGCCACCCCTGACCTCATGGGCAAGGTTGGCCGTCTTGGTAAGGTCCTGGGTCCCCGTAACCTGATGCCGAACCCGAAGACCGGCACCGTGACCGCAGACGTGGCCAAGGCTGTCAACGACATCAAGGGTGGCAAGATCGACTTCCGCGTCGACAAGCACTCGAACCTGCACTTCATCATCGGCAAGGTCTCCTTCGACGCCATCAAGCTGGCCGAGAACTACGCAGCAGCACTGGAAGAGGTGCTTCGTTTGAAGCCGTCCGCTTCCAAGGGCCGCTACATCCAGAAGGCCACCGTGGCCACCACGTTCGGTCCCGGCATCGCCGTCGACCCCAACGTCACGAAGGTTCTGACCGAGGTCTAGTCCTCAACAGCACTTCGGCCGGGTTATCCCGGCACATCTTGGGACCGTCCGGCACTGCGCCGGGCGGTCCTTTGGTTTAACCCCAATAGCCCTGGGCCAAACGGCCCCCGTCCCGCCCTCGACCAAACCGTACGGATGGCTAAGATGGGGAATGACCGGTCAGCAGCTGATGATCACCGCAGTCGCCATTCCTTCAGCGCTCGATGCCGGGACAGACCACAGTGCCGGCGGCACCGGCGGCGTGATGGACTTCCACGAGTGCCACGCCTTGCGCGAGAAGCACGAGCTGGAGAAATGGGGCGACCTGGACCGCTGCCCCACGGCCATGGAGAGCCTGGAATACTGGCGCGGCAATGAGTATGAGGAACGCCGGCTCTTCATTGCACGGCTGGGCCAGCACACCGTGGGAACCTGCTCCGTAACCCTGCCCCTGCGTGAAAACACGTCCACGGCAGGGATCATGGTGGACGTGTCGGCAGCCTTCCGGCGGCGGGGTTGGGGCCGCCGGCTGCTGGAGCACGCCGAGGCTGTGGCCGCGGACAGCGGCCGCACTTCCCTGGATGCCTACTGTGAGCTGCCCGCCGGGACGGTGGAGAATGCGGTCCGGCTGATCCCCGCCAAATCGGGCTCGGGCGGGCTCCCCGCAGATGACCCTGACGTGGCCTTTGCAGCCGGTGCCGGCTACGAACTCGAGCAGGTGGAGAGGTCCAGCCGGCTCACGCTGCCGGTCCCGGCGAACCAGCTCGACGCACTGGAGACGGAGACGTCTTCGCGGGCAACCGGCTACGCCCTGGTGGGCTGGTCTGATACGTGTCCTGACGAACTCGTGGCTGAATACGCAGTCCTCAAGAACCGCATGAGCACGGATGTCCCTATTGCCGGCCTGGACTGGGAAGCCGAGGACTGGGACCCTGCCAGGGTCCGGCAGGAGGAGCAGGCGAACAGTCGCAGCGGCGTGCAGTGCCAGGTCGCAGCGGCGCTGCTCAGGCCTACGGGCAAGCTCGTGGCCTACACGGTCCTGAACTGGCGGCCGGGCATTCCTGCGAGCATTACCCAGCAGGACACCCTGGTCTCTTCCGGGCACCGCGGCAAGAGGCTGGGATTGCTGATCAAGGCCACGAACCTCCGCGCCGCCCAGCATCGATGGCCCGCGGCGCGGTCGGTGCTTACATGGAACGCCGTGGAAAACCGGCATATGCTGGCGATAAATAATTTGCTTGGATTCAAACCTGCTGGTTATGAGGGCGAATGGCAGAAACGGCTGGGATGACGCACCTTATGGCAGAAGACGTACGGATAGAGCAGCTGTGGATCCCGGACACCCTGGACGCACCTGACGCAGTGGATTTCCTGGCTGCCATAGAGGTGGGCCGCAAAGTCCGGATGCAGACCTGGGGCAGCGACGATCTCGCATACACGCCGCTGGAGAAACTCCTGGAGCTGGCCGATCCCTATGAGCGCCAGGTCATCCTGGTAGCCAAGGCCGGGGAGCAGATCATCGGTACGGTTGACATTGCCTTGCCGCTGACCGACAACCTGGACATGGCGGAGTTCACCCTGGACATCCTGCCGGAATTCCAGCGCCAGGGAGTTGGCCGCAAGCTGCTCCTCGCGGCTGAACACCTGGCACGCAGCGAGGGCCGCACGCTGATCCTCGTTGACACCAACCATCCCGGCGCGTCCCTGCACGAGTTCGAGACGGCCCAGCTGGTGCCGGGTTCAGGCCAGGGCTTTGTGCCGTTGGACAGCCGGGAAGTCGAATTCGCGCGCCGGACCGGCTACACACTTCAGCACATCGAGCAGTTCAGCTCCTGTGCACTGCCGCTGGACACCAAACTCGTGGCCGATCTCCAGCTCGAGGCCGATGAAGCCAATAACGGGCGGTACCGGCTCCATCACTGGACGGACCGCTGCCCGGATGAGTGGCTGGAAGCCGTGGCCGTGCTCGAGAACCAGGCGGGCGCCGACGTCGACCCTTCCCTTGAGACTCCCGTTGAGCAGGACATGGTGTTCGACGGCGGCATCCTCCGCGAGGCGGAAGAGGTCACCGTCGCGCAGGGGAGGCGGACGGTGGTCACCGCCGTCGAGCATCTGGCCACCGGGGCCCTGGTGGGCCTGACCACCATCAGCGTCCTGGCCCACCGGCCCGATGTGGTGTTCCAGGACGACACCCTGGTCCTACAGGAGCACCGCGGGAACAAGCTGGGACTGCTGATCAAGGTAGCCAACATGGAGCGGCTCACTGAACAGTTCCCCGATGCCCGGGTGATCTACACCTGGAACGCGCCCGAGAACAGGTACCTGCTGACGGTCAACCAGCAGCTCGGCTTCACCACCGCCGGCGTGACCGGCATCTGGCAGAAAGAGCTCCCGTACCTGGGTACCAGTAAGAGCTGAGGCCGATTTGGTGGTCCGGCGGCCCGTCCCGTAAGCTTGAAGGACCAAAGACCGTCGGTTGTTGGAAATCCACTCTCCTGAAGGCAGCTCAACTCTGTAGTTGTGTGCGGGAGGCCAAGTGTATTTCTGGACGAAGGACCCTGAACATAGGGCGGCCGGCGCAGGTGAACGAAGCAACGCTCCACAGCGAAAGCCGTGTTGAGCCAAGCCCCGTGCATCTGCGCGGGGCGTTTTTTCGTTTTAGCTCATCTGAGCGGGGACCGTCGCATACCGGCACTATCCCCGGAAGGAGGGTTATGGCAACGCCTACAAAGGTTTCAGCAGTAGCTGAGATCGCTAACGATTTCAAGGAATCGAACGCCGCTGTCCTGACCGAATACCGTGGGCTCACCGTTGCACAGCTCAAGCAGCTGCGTGTTTCTCTCGGCCAGGACACCAAGTTCTCGGTCGTCAAGAACACCCTGACCGCCATTGCAGCCAAGGAAGCCGGTGTCGAAGCATTCGACGGCCAGCTTGCCGGCCCCACTGCAATCGCGTTCATCAAGGGTGACGCAGTTGCAGCTGCCAAGAGCCTGACGGATTTTGCCAAGGCCAACAAGCAGCTGGTCATCAAGACCGGTTACTTCGAGGGCAAGGCACTGAACGCCAGCGAAGTTTCTGCACTGGCAGCGCTCGAGTCCCGCGAGCTGCAGCTCGCCAAGGTTGCAGGCATCCTCAAGGCTCCTGCTGCCGCCGCTGCACGCACGATTGACGCACTGCGCCTCAAGCTTGAGGAAGCGAACGGTGCACCGGCAGCTGCCGGGGCTCCCGCCGCTGAAGAAGCTCCTGCCGCAGACGAAGCCCCCGAAGCAGTTGCAGAAGCTGGTGTTGAGGCACCCGCCGAGGCACCCGCTGCCGAAGAGAACTAGTTTCTCTTCACCCACCAGACTCCGGTGTGAAGGCAATGGCCCAGGCCGCCAAGCACCACCTATAGGAAGGACGCCACACCATGGCGAAGCTCACCAACGAAGAGCTCATTGAAGCTTTCAAGGAACTGACCATCATCGAGCTCTCCGAGTTCGTCAAGCTCTTCGAAGAGACCTTCGAAGTTACTGCAGCTGCAGTTGCTGTTGCTGGCCCCGCCGGTGGCGGCGCAGCTGAAGAAGCTGAAGAGCAGACCGAATTCGACGTTATCCTCGAATCAGCTGGCGAAAAGAAGATCGCAGTGATCAAGGAAGTTCGCGCAATCACTTCCCTGGGTCTGAAGGAAGCTAAGGACGTTGTTGACAGCGCCCCCAAGGCTGTCCTCGAAGGCGTCACCAAGGAAGCTGCCGAAAAGGCAGTCGAGCAGCTCCAGGCTGCCGGCGCAACCGTTACCCTCAAGTAACTCACGCCGCTTCACGGAAAACCCCGTCCACTTCGGTGGGCGGGGTTTTCCTGCATTTAACCAAAGTAGGTCGCGCTAACTGTCGTTATGAGCGCTCATAACGACAGTTAGTGCGACCTACTTGCGTGTGGTGCCTAATTCGGCTCGGAGATATCGGCGACGACGGCGCCCAGTGCTGCGGTGAGCGCATCGGCGTCCACAAATGCGCTGTAGCCGTGTTCGCCGGCGCCCATGGAGATCCGGCGGCCGGCAATGGTGGCGTCCGCGTATACCGGCCAGGCGGTGGTGCTGCCGAGCGGGGTGATGGTCCCGCGTTCGTAGCCGGTCGCACCAAGCGCCACGTCCGCGGGCGGCAACGAGAGTTTGTTGACGCCCACCAGGGTCCGCAGTTTTGGCCAGGAGATCTGCCGGTCACCCGGAATCAGCGCGAACAGGAACGTTCCGTCCTTGTGCTTGACCACCAGGGACTTCACGATGTCCGCTGGCGTGATGCCCAGGATCCCGGCCGCCTCCTCGAGGCTCCGCGCGGCCAGCCGCTCCACAAGTTGCACGTCCAGTCCGCGCGCGGCGGCGTCAGCGAGGAAGCGCTGACGTCCGACGGCGGCGCTCCCGTTGTCGGCCTGCCCCACCATCAGTTCGTGCCCGCCATCAGTCGCGGTACAGCAGCAAGGCTTCGCCCTGACCGCCGCCGCCGCACAGCGAAACCGCGGCCTTACCGCGGCCACGCCGTTTAAGTTCATGGGCCGCGTGGAGCGCCAACCGCGCACCGGACGCCCCGATCGGGTGGCCCAAGGCAATGGCGCCGCCGTGGATGTTGCACTTCTCCAGAGGGTAGTCCAGGTCCTTCAGCGACTGCACCGCGACCGAACCGAAGGCTTCGTTAATTTCGATGAAGTCCAGGTCCGCGGTGCTCCATTCCGCCCGCTGCAGTGCGTTCATGATCGCGTGGGAAGGCTGCGAATGCAGGGAATTGTCCGGACCCGCAACCTGTCCGGGCTTCCCCACCACAGCCAGGTATTCCAGGCCGTTCTCCTCCGCGAAACGGCGCGATGCCAGCACCAGTGCGGAGGCGCCGTCGGACAGGGGAGAAGAATTGCCTGCGGTGATGGTTCCGTCGCTGACAAAGGCCGCCCGCAGCCCGGCCAGGGACTCGATGGACGTGTTGGGCCGTACGCCTTCATCGGCGGAGACAACGATGGGATCGCCCTTGCGCTGCTTGACGCTGATGGGTGCGATCTCGTCGTCGAAGACGCCGTTCTTCGCCGCCAGCGCCGCACGCTGGTGCGAGTGGGCGGCCACGTTGTCCTGCGAGGTCCGGTCAATGCCCAGGGTCAGGTTCTTGGTTTCGGTAGAAAGGCCCATGGACTGGCCGTCGAACGCATCCGTGAGGCCGTCGTGCGCCGCGACATCCAGAGCCTGGATGGCGCCATAGGTCCAGCCCTGGCGGGAACCCGGCAGTAGGTGGGGCGCACGGGTCATGGATTCCTGACCGCCGGCCACCACCACCGTGGCGTCGCCGCTGCGGATCATCCTGGCGGCGTCGATCACCGCGGTCAGCCCGGACAGGCACACCTTGTTGATGGTGACCGTGGGAACGTTCCAGCCGATTCCCGCTCCGATAGCGCTCTGGCGTGCGGGGTTCTGCCCGGCGCCGGCCTGCAGTACCTGGCCCATGATGACGGCGTCCACTTGGCCGGCCTCCACGCCGCTCGCGGCAATCGCGGATCTGATCGCGTGCGCTCCGAGTTCGACGGCGGTGAAGCTCGCCAGTTGCCCGTTGAGCCGGCCCTGCGGGGTGCGCGCACCGGCCAGGATGACCACGTCAGTGTTGTCGTTGGAGTTGCCCATTGTGATCTCTTCCGCTCTGAATCGATGTACTTCCAAGGCTACCGTGAGGCATGTCACCTATTTATCCAAACGCCGCAGGGGCGCCGATGATTCCATTCGTGCGGGCCGTGGCCACTAGGGGAGAACTACCCATCCGCCGGATGTGCGCGTGGTCGCGGTGGTGCGTAGGGTGGACGGCGAAGACGAAAGCAACAGAGCAACGCAAAACAGGGAGCAGCATCTTGAAGAAAATCCTCGCCGCGGCAGCCATGGCCAGCCTCGCCGGACTCACCGCCTGCAGCGTTGCCACTCCTGCGCCGGACAGCACTTCATCCACAGCAGCCCCGACTGCGTCCACGTCCGCACCTTCCACCGCGTCGCCGTCGCGCTCTTCCAGTCCTTCAGCAGCGCCCCAGGCCGGCGGTGTTAAGGGAGCCTGCGAGACGTTCAACTCGCTCTACGCCGACTACAAGGCCATCCAGGACGATTCCAACGCCTACGAGGACATCTACTTTGCCGCGCAGGACGCCAAGGATACGGTGTCGGGGAACCTGGTGGGACTGTTTACCTCGCTCAGCGTCCTCGCGCTTGACCACTCCACGGCCGCGAAAAGCGGCGGTGATCCCGAGCAGGGTTCCAAGGATGGTGTGCGTGATGCTGTCTTCGCAAACGCCCAGGCCTGCACGGCTGAGGACGTTACGCTCCGGCTCTGATGCCGCTTCCGGTATTAAAAAAACAGTGCTTGCAATAAGTCCGGTTGTGGGGTAGACACGTAATTGGTTTTGCCGTATCGTAGATATTTGCGTCTTCCCTGTTTACCTTCAGCCTTCATATAGCGGTGGGCTTTGCCTGGCAGCTGACCATCAACGTGCCGTCAACAACGTCATTGTATGGAAAGCCCCGGCCCGGGTCATATAGCGGAACCGGATGGTAGCACTGCGGAGTCATTCCGCAGGGTGCACAGCGGGGGAGATCTGAAAACGCCTGAAGGTCTGTGGAAGGATCCCTCTTGGTCGCCTCGAGCACCTCTAATAACGAAACCGCTAACACCGCCGACAGCACTGATGGTGCCACTCGCCGGCTCTCATTCGCAAAGATTCACGAACCGCTGGACGTTCCGAATCTCCTTGCCCTGCAGACGGACAGCTTCGACTGGCTGGTCGGAAACGAACGCTGGCAGGCGCGCGTAGCGAAGGCCGTCGAAGAAAACGATCTCAGCGTCGCCACCTCGTCCGGACTGTCGGACATCTTTGAAGAGATCTCCCCGATCGAGGACTTCCAGGGCACCATGTCCCTGAGCTTCTCCGATCCGGAGTTCGCTGACCCGAAGTACACCATGGCCGAGTGCAAGGACCGGGACGCAACGTACTCGGCACCGCTGTACGTCAAGGCCGAGTTCATGAACAACAACACGGGCGAAATCAAGCAGCAGACCGTGTTCATGGGCGACTTCCCCCTCATGACGGAGAAGGGCACCTTCGTCGTCAACGGCACCGAGCGTGTGGTCGTCTCCCAGCTGGTCCGTTCACCGGGCGCCTACTTTGAGCGCACCGCCGACAAGACCAGTGACAAGGACATCTTCACTGCCAAGATCATCCCGTCCCGCGGTGCATGGTTTGAACTCGAGATCGACAAGCGCGACCAGGTCGGCGTTCGCCTCGACCGCAAGCGCAAGCAGTCCGTCACCGTTCTGCTGAAGGCCCTCGGCTGGACCGAAGGCCAGATCCTCGAAGAGTTCGGCCAGTACGACTCCATGCGTGCAACGCTGGAGAAGGACGCCACCGAGACCCGCGAAGACGCGTTGCTGGACATCTACCGGAAGCTGCGACCGGGCGAGCCGCCCACAGTCGAGGCTGCCCAGTCCCTCCTGGACAACCTGTACTTCAACTCCAAGCGCTACGATCTGGCCAAGGTTGGCCGTTACAAGATCAACCGCAAGCTTGGCATCGACCGCTCCCTTGGCGACAAGGAAGCTTCGGTCCTGCACGTTGAAGACATCGTGGCCATGATCAAGTTCCTGGTTGCCCTGCACGCCGGCGAGAAGACCCTCACGGGCAAGCGCGACGGCCAGGACCACGAGCTGCGCGTTGAGATCGATGACATCGACCACTTCGGCAACCGTCGTATCCGCGCCGTCGGCGAGCTCATCGAGAACCAGGTCCGCACCGGCCTGTCCCGCATGGAGCGCGTTGTCCGCGAGCGGATGACCACCCAGGACGTCGAGGCCATCACGCCGCAGACACTGATCAACATCCGCCCTGTCGTTGCAGCCATCAAGGAGTTCTTCGGAACTTCCCAGCTGTCACAGTTCATGGACCAGAACAACCCGCTGTCGGGTCTGACCCACAAGCGCCGTCTGTCCGCGCTTGGCCCGGGTGGTCTGTCCCGTGACCGCGCAGGCATGGAAGTTCGAGACGTTCACCCGTCCCACTACGGACGTATGTGCCCCATCGAAACCCCTGAAGGCCCGAACATTGGCCTGATCGGTTCGCTGGCATCCTACGGCCGCATCAACCCGTTCGGCTTCATCGAGACTCCTTACCGTCTCGTCGCTGAAGGCGTTGTCTCCGATGAGGTCCAGTACCTCACGGCCGACGACGAGGCAGAGGTCCTGATCGCACAGGCCAACGCTCCGCTGGATGAGAACAAGAAGTTCGCCGAAGAGACCGTCCTGGTCCGCGCCCGTGGTGGTGGAGGCGAGCCTGTGCTCGTTCCCGCCGGCGAGGTCGAGTTCATGGACGTTTCCCCGCGCCAGATGGTGTCCGTGGCTACGGCCCTGATCCCGTTCCTCGAGCATGACGATGCTAACCGCGCACTCATGGGTGCCAACATGCAGCGCCAGGCCGTGCCGCTGGTCCGTTCCGAGGCCCCGTTCGTGGGTACCGGCATGGAGCGCGCCGCAGCCGTCGACGCCGGTGATGTCACCATTGCGAAGAAGGCCGGTGTGGTTACCGAGGTCTCCGCTGAGCTCGTCATCATGCTCAACGACGACGGTACGGAAACCAACTACCGCATCAACAAGTTCGCACGCTCCAACCAGGGCAACTGCTACAACAACCGTGTCCTGGTGAACGAAGGCCAGCGCCTCGAGGTCGGCGGCATCATCGCCGACGGTCCGGCAACGGACCAGGGCGAACTCGCCCTTGGTAAGAACCTGCTCGTGGCATTCATGTCATGGGAAGGCCACAACTTCGAGGACGCCATCATCCTCTCGCAGCGCATTGTTGCCGAGGACGTTCTTTCCTCCATCCACATCGAGGAGCACGAGATCGATGCCCGCGACACCAAGCTTGGTGCCGAGGAAATCACCCGTGACATCCCCAACGTGTCCGAGGAAGTCCTGGCAGGCCTGGACGAGCGCGGCATCATCCACATCGGTGCCGAGGTTGAAGCCGGCGACATCCTGGTCGGAAAGGTCACCCCGAAGGGTGAAACCGAACTGACCCCGGAAGAGCGCCTGCTGCGCGCCATCTTCGGTGAGAAGTCCCGCGAAGTGCGCGACACCTCCCTGAAGGTTCCGCACGGCGAGTCCGGCACCGTCATCGGCGTCCGCGTCTTCGACCGCGACAACGACGACGAGCTGCCCCCGGGCGTGAACCAGTTGGTGCGCGTCTACGTGGCCGCCAAGCGCAAGATCACCGACGGCGACAAGCTCGCCGGCCGTCACGGCAACAAGGGCGTTATCTCCAAGATCCTCCCGATCGAGGACATGCCCTTCCTTGCCGACGGTACCCCCGTTGATATTGTCCTGAACCCGCTGGGTGTTCCGGGCCGTATGAACGTCGGCCAGGTGCTGGAAACGCACCTCGGCTGGGTTGCCAAGACCGGTTGGAAGATCGAAGGCGAGCCCGAGTGGATGAAGCAGCTGCCGAACCTGCCGCGCGAGAGTGGCCAGACCACTGTTGCAACGCCGGTGTTCGATGGCGCCCGTGAAGAGGAAATCACGGGCCTGCTCGACTCCACCAACCTCACCCGCGACGGCGACCGCCTGATCAACTCCTCAGGCAAGACCCGCCTCTTCGACGGCCGCTCCGGCGAGCCGTTCCCGGATCCGATCTCGGTCGGCTACATGTACATCCTGAAGCTCCACCACCTGGTGGACGACAAGATTCACGCCCGTTCCACTGGCCCGTACTCCATGATCACGCAGCAGCCGCTGGGTGGTAAGGCACAGTTCGGTGGCCAGCGCTTCGGTGAGATGGAAGTGTGGGCGCTCGAAGCTTATGGCGCCGCGTACACGCTCCAGGAACTCCTCACCATCAAGTCGGATGATATCCACGGTCGTGTCAAGGTCTACGAAGCAATCGTCAAGGGCGAGAACATCCCCGAGCCGGGCGTTCCTGAGTCCTTCAAGGTCTTGATCAAGGAAATGCAGTCGCTGTGCCTGAACGTGGAAGTACTCTCCACGGACGGAACCACAATTGAAATGCGTGACTCTGATGACGCAGTCTTCACGGCTGCGGAAGAACTGGGCATCGATCTGTCTCGTGCAGAGCCCAGTTCCGTAGAAGAGGTTTAGCAGGTTGATGTCCGACGGCGGGTGACCACCCGCCGTCGGACATCACCTCCCTCTTCCCGTAACCAAGACTTCAGAATTTAGAGAACAAGAGAGAACAGGGACCATATGTCCAGCGAATCCTCCTTCGGCCTCATGCAGATCGGCCTCGCCACCGCGGATGACATCCGTGGCTGGTCTTACGGCGAGGTTAAGAAGCCGGAAACCATCAACTACCGCACGCTCAAGCCCGAGAAGGACGGCCTCTTCTGCGAGAAGATCTTCGGCCCTTCCCGCGACTGGGAATGCTACTGCGGTAAGTACAAGCGCGTGCGCTTCAAGGGCATCATCTGCGAGCGGTGTGGCGTTGAAGTCACCCGTGCGAAGGTCCGCCGTGAGCGCATGGGCCACATCGAGCTGGCCGCCCCGGTCACGCACATCTGGTACTTCAAGGGTGTTCCGTCCCGCCTGGGCTACCTCCTTGACCTGGCACCGAAGGACCTCGAAAAGGTCATCTACTTCGCTGCCTACATGATCACCAGCGTCGACGCCGACAGCCGCCACGAGGAACTGCCCAACCTTCAGGTTGAGCACGACATCGAGAAGAAGCAGCTGATCGACAACCGCGACTCCGACATCGCCACGATCGCCCGTGACCTCGAAAACGAGATCGCGCGCCTCGAAGGTGAAGGTGCCAAGGCTGCCGACAAGAAGAAGGCCCGCGACTCCGCGGACCGTCAGATGGCCAACGTGCGTAAGCGTGCCGACGCCGAGATCGAACGCCTCGAGCAGGTCTGGGACCGTTTCAAGAACCTGAAGGTCGCAGACCTCGAAGGCGACGAAGGCCTCTACCGCGAGCTGCGCGACCGCTACGGCATGTACTTCGAAGGCTCCATGGGTGCCGAAGCGATCAAGAAGCGTCTTGAGAACTTCGACATGCAGGCCGAGTCTGACCTGCTGCGCGACATCATCGCCAACGGCAAGGGCCAGCGCAAGACCCGCGCCCTGAAGCGCCTGAAGGTGGTCAACGCGTTCCTGACCACCAACAACAGCCCGCTCGGCATGGTGCTGGACGCCGTCCCGGTGATCCCGCCGGAACTGCGCCCGATGGTCCAGCTGGACGGTGGCCGCTTCGCGACCTCCGACCTCAACGACCTCTACCGTCGTGTGATCAACCGCAACAACCGCCTCAAGCGCCTGCTTGACCTCGGTGCCCCGGAGATCATCGTCAACAACGAGAAGCGCATGCTTCAGGAAGCTGTTGACAGCCTCTTCGACAACGGCCGTCGCGGCCGTCCGGTCACCGGTCCTGGCAACCGTCCGCTGAAGTCCCTGAGCGACATGCTCAAGGGCAAGCAGGGCCGTTTCCGCCAGAACCTCCTCGGCAAGCGCGTTGACTACTCCGGCCGTTCGGTCATCGTCGTCGGCCCGCAGCTGAAGCTGCACCAGTGTGGTCTGCCCAAGCAGATGGCACTGGAGCTCTTCAAGCCGTTCGTGATGAAGCGCCTGGTTGACCTCAACCACGCACAGAACATCAAGTCGGCCAAGCGCATGGTTGAGCGTTACCGTCCGCAGGTCTGGGACGTGCTGGAAGAGATCATCACCGAACACCCGGTGCTGCTCAACCGTGCACCCACCCTGCACCGCCTTGGCATCCAGGCGTTCGAACCGCAGCTTGTGGAAGGTAAGGCAATCCAGCTCCACCCGCTGGTTTGTGGCGCCTTCAACGCTGACTTCGACGGCGACCAGATGGCAGTCCACCTGCCGCTGAGCCCCGAGGCCCAGGCTGAGGCACGCATCCTGATGCTGTCCTCGAACAACATCCTGAAGCCGTCCGACGGCCGTCCGGTCACCCTGCCTTCGCAGGATATGATCATCGGTCTCTACCACCTGACCACCAAGCGTGTCGGTTCAGCTGGCGAAGGCCGCGTCTTCTCCTCGGTTGCCGAAGCCATCATGGCCTACGACCTCCGCGAGCTGCACTTGAACTCGCAGGTCAGGATCCGTCTCGAAGGCTTCGTTCCGTACGCGGGCTGGGAAGCTCCGGAAGGCTACGAGCCGGGTCAGACCGTGCTCGTCCAGACCTCCCTTGGCCAGGTCATCTTCAACCAGACGCTGCCAGCGGATTACCCGTGGGTTGAGAACGTTGCGGACAAGGGCGAACTGTCCACGATCGTCAACGATCTCGCCGAGCGCTACCCGAAGGTGGTCACGGCGGCAACGCTGGACAACCTGAAGGATGCCGGTTTCTACTGGGCCACCCGCTCGGGCGTTACCGTCGCTATCTCGGACATCGAGGTACCCAAGGACAAGCCGAAGATCCTGGCCGGTTACGAAATCATGGCTGCCAAGATCCAGGGCCAGTACGACAAGGGCCTGATCGACGACGACGAGCGTCGCCAGGAACTGATCGAGATCTGGAACAAGGCAACGAACGAGATCGCCCAGGTGATGCGTGACAACCTGTCGCCGATGAACACCATCAACCGTATGGTGTCCTCCGGTGCACGTGGTAACTGGATGCAGGTTCGTCAGATCGCGGGTATCCGTGGCCTGGTGGCCAACCCTAAGGGTGAAATCATCCCGCGTCCCATCAAGTCCTCCTACCGCGAGGGCCTGTCGGTGCTGGAATACTTCATCGCCACGCACGGTGCCCGTAAGGGTCTGGCTGACACCGCGCTGCGTACCGCCAACTCGGGTTACCTGACCCGTCGTCTGGTGGACGTGTCGCAGGACGTCATCGTCCGCGAAGAGGACTGCGGCACCGAGCGCGGCCTGGTTACGCCAATCGCCGTGCCGGACGCCAACGGCGAGCTGGTCCTGGACGAGAACGTCGAGAACAGCGCCTACGCCCGTACGCTCGCTGTTGACGTTGTGGACTCCAAGGGCAATGTCCTTGCAGCCGGCGGCACCGACTGCGGCGACGTCGTTATCGCTGAGCTGTTCGCAGCCGGCATCACCGAGGTCAAGGTCCGCTCTGTACTCACCTGTGAGTCCAGCGTCGGCACCTGCGCCCTGTGCTACGGCCGTTCGCTGGCAACCGGCAAGACCGTGGACATCGGCGAGGCTGTCGGCATTATCGCCGCACAGTCCATCGGTGAGCCCGGTACCCAGCTGACCATGCGTACGTTCCACACCGGTGGTGCTGTTTCCGCTACCGGTGGAGAAGACATCACCCAGGGTCTGCCCCGTATCCAGGAGCTCTTCGAAGCCCGTACTCCGAAGGGTGTCGCACCGATTGCTGAAGCAGCCGGCCGCATCGCCATCGAAGAGTCCGAGCGCCAGATGCGCCTGGTCATCACTCCGGATGACGGCTCTGAAGAGATCGCCTACCCGGTACTGCGCCGTTCACGCCTCCTCATTGAGGATGGCGAGCACGTCACAGTAGGCCAGAAGCTCATCAACGGTCCGGTGGATCCCAAGCAGGTTCTGCGCATCATGGGTCCCCGTGCCGCGCAGAAGTTCCTGGTGGACGAGGTCCAGGGCGTGTACCGCAGCCAGGGCATCGGTATCCACGACAAGCACGTCGAGGTTATCGTTCGCCAGATGCTGCGCCGCGTCACGGTCATCGAGTCCGGCGAATCGGACCTGCTCCCCGGCGAGCTCGCCGAGCGCAGCCGCTTCGAGGAGGCCAACCGCCGCGTTGTGTCCGAGGGCAAGACTCCGGCTTCCGGACGTCCTGAGCTCATGGGCATCACGAAGGCGTCCCTGGCCACCGAGTCCTGGCTGTCGGCAGCTTCCTTCCAGGAGACCACCCGCGTCCTGACGCAGGCGGCCATGGAAGGCAAGAGCGACCCGCTGCTCGGCCTCAAGGAGAACGTCATCATCGGTAAGCTGATCCCGGCCGGCACGGGTCTCCCGCGCTACACCGAGGTCACCGTGGAGCCCACTGAGGAAGCGAAGGCCAACCTGTTCACCGGCCCCAGCGCATTCAGTGACTTCTCGTACGACTCCCTGGGCGGCGACGGAGCTCCTGAGTTCCACGCCATCCCGCTGGATGACTACGATCTCGGCAACGATTTCCGCTAGTCGATTGCATTGAAAGGCCCCGCTTCCACTCTGTGGAGGCGGGGCCTTTCGTCTACACCCGATTCAGGGCCCGGGTCCAGCCGTGCTAAACTTTGTGTAATTGTTCTGTGTGGCAGTGGATGAAGGCCGCCGCAGCATCATTTTGGTTTTGTTCTCATGATGCTGGGTGGAGCTTGTTTCCGGGTTGCGGGTAAGGTGCGCAACGAATGCCACGCTTTTGCACGCCTACGCAAGTTTCCAGAGGCCGCAGCTGCAAGGAGCAACGCCAAAACCATTGTGTTCAGGCTGGCGCCTGAGCGTGAAGGTAGAGATCAAACCAACGGAGAACACGAGAGTGCCTACGATTAACCAGCTGGTCCGCAAGGGCCGCACGCCTAAGGTCAAAAAGACCAAGGCTCCCGCGCTTAACGGCAGCCCGATGCGCCGCGGTGTTTGCACCCGCGTTTACACCACCACCCCCAAGAAGCCGAACTCGGCTCTTCGTAAGGTTGCACGTGTGCGCCTCAACGGTGGCGTTGAAGTTACCGCTTACATCCCCGGTGTAGGCCACAACCTGCAGGAGCACTCCATTGTGCTCGTTCGCGGCGGTCGCGTGAAGGACCTCCCCGGCGTTCGCTACAAGATCGTCCGTGGCGCCCTCGATACCCAGGGTGTGAAGAACCGTAAGCAGGCACGCAGCCGTTACGGCGCAAAGATGGAGAAGAAGTAATATGCCTCGCAAGGGTCCGGCCCCCAAGCGGCCGCTCGTACTAGATCCCGTTTACGGCTCCCCGCTGGTTACCCAGCTGATCAACAAGGTGCTGGTTGACGGTAAGAAGTCCACCGCAGAGCGCATTGTTTACGGTGCCCTCGAAGGCGCCCGCGCCAAGTCCGGCGGCGACCCCGTAGCAGCCCTCAAGAAGGCCATGGAGAACGTCAAGCCTTCCCTCGAGGTCCGCTCACGCCGCGTTGGTGGCGCTACGTACCAGGTTCCGGTTGAGGTCAAGCCGGGCCGCTCCACCGCCCTCGCCCTGCGTTGGCTGGTTGGCTACTCCAAGGCCCGCCGTGAAAAGACCATGACCGAGCGCCTCCAGAACGAAATCCTGGATGCCTCCAACGGTCTCGGTGCCGCTGTGAAGCGTCGCGAAGACACCCACAAGATGGCCGAGTCCAACAAGGCCTTCGCACACTACCGCTGGTAATACTTCCCGGACGCCGCCGGCTCGACTGAGCCGGCGGCGAACGCGTAGTCCATCCGAAAGGGAGACACCGTGGCACAGGACGTGCTTACAGACCTTAGTAAGGTCCGCAACATCGGCATCATGGCTCACATCGATGCTGGCAAGACCACCACCACCGAGCGCATTCTGTTCTACACAGGTGTGAACCACAAGATCGGCGAAACGCACGACGGCGCTTCGACGACTGACTGGATGGAACAGGAGAAGGAACGCGGCATCACCATCACGTCTGCCGCCGTGACCTGCTTCTGGGACAACAACCAGATCAACATCATTGACACCCCCGGCCACGTTGACTTCACCGTCGAGGTTGAGCGCTCACTGCGCGTCCTCGACGGCGCCGTTGCCGTGTTCGATGGTAAAGAAGGTGTCGAGCCCCAGTCTGAGACCGTTTGGCGCCAGGCTGACAAGTACAACGTTCCGCGTATCTGCTTCGTCAACAAGATGGACAAGCTCGGCGCTGACTTTTACTACACCGTAGACACGATCATCAGCCGCCTCGGTGCCAAGCCGCTTGTTATGCAGCTGCCGATCGGTGCCGAGAACGACTTCACCGGCGTTGTCGACATCCTGGAAATGCGCGCGCTGGTCTGGCCGGGCGACTCCAAGGGTGACGTCACCATGGGTGCCAAGTACGAGGTCCAGGAGATCCCCGCGGATCTGCTGGAGAAGGCCAAGGAATACCGGGCTGCCCTCGTTGAGACGGTGGCTGACGCTACCGAAGAGCTCATGGAGAAGTACCTCGAGGGTGAAGAACTCACCGTCGAGGAGCTCAAGGCCGGCATCCGCAAGATGACGATCAACTCTGAGCTCTACCCGGTCTTCTGTGGCTCCGCGTTCAAGAACCGCGGCGTTCAGCCGATGCTTGACGCCGTGGTTGACTACCTGCCGAACCCGCTCGACGTCCCGCCGATGATCGGTCACGATCCTCGCGACGAAGAGAAGGAACTCACGCGCGCGCCTTCCTCCGAGGAGCCGTTCTCGGCTCTGGCGTTCAAGATTGCTGCGCACCCCTTCTTCGGCCAGCTCACCTTCATCCGCGTGTACTCCGGTCACGTCGAAGCGGGTGCTCAGGTGGTCAACTCCACCAAGGGCAAGAAGGAGCGCATCGGCAAGCTGTTCCAGATGCACGCCAACAAGGAAATGCCTGTTGAGGGCGCTACCGCCGGCCACATCTACGCAGCGATCGGGCTGAAGGACACCACCACGGGCGACACCCTGTGTGACTCCAGCAACCAGATCGTCCTCGAGTCCATGAGCTTCCCGGAGCCCGTGATCTCGGTTGCCATCGAACCGAACACGAAGGGTGACCAGGAGAAGCTCTCACTGGCTATCCAGAAGCTCTCCGCTGAGGACCCGACCTTCCAGGTCTCCCTCAACGAGGACACCGGTCAGACCATCATCGCCGGCATGGGCGAGCTCCACCTGGATATCCTGGTGGACCGCATGCGCCGCGAATTCAAGGTCGAGGCCAACGTCGGCAAGCCGCAGGTCGCTTACCGCGAAACCATCAAGAATGTTGTTGCGCGTCACGACTACACGCACAAGAAGCAGACCGGTGGTTCGGGTCAGTTCGCAAAGATCCAGATTGCCATTGGGCCGCTGGACACTTCCGAGGGCGAGCTGTACGAGTTCGAGAACAAGGTCACTGGTGGCCGTATTCCGCGCGAATATATCCCGTCGGTTGACGCCGGTATCCAGGATGCACTGAATGACGGCGTCCTGGCCGGTTACCCGGTTGTTGGCATCAAGGCGACGCTGATTGACGGCGCTTACCACGATGTTGACTCTTCGGAAATGGCGTTCAAGATCGCCGGCCGTATGGCTTTCAAGGAAGCCGCACGCAAGGCGAACCCCATCCTGCTCGAACCGCTGATGGATGTAGAGGTCCGCACCCCTGAGGAATACATGGGTGAAGTAATCGGTGACCTCAACTCCCGCCGTGGCCAGATGCAGTCCATGGAAGATGCACAGGGTGTCAAGGTCATCCGTGCGCACGTCCCGCTGTCCGGCATGTTCGGCTACATCGGTGACCTGCGTTCCAAGACCCAGGGCCGCGCTGTGTACTCCATGACGTTCCACAGCTACGCCGAGGTCCCGAAGGCATTTGCCGACGAGATCATCCAGAAGAACCGCGGCGAGTAGTCTTTCCGACTTTCGCAGCAAAAAACTCGGGTGCGTTTCCGGTTGACGGAAGCTCACCTGGTGCAGGTGGCCGGGTCCGGTCAAGCCGGGCCCCGGCCATCTGCACGAACAGGCTCGAGGGACTAGTATTAGTTCCTGAATCTGCAATTTCACCAATCCAAAGCCCCCCAAGTAGACTTGCCTGAGTTTCTGCCGCGATAAGCGCGGTTGAAGGGTAAGTCATTTGAAAACGTTCTAGGAGGAACCTGTGGCAAAGGCAAAGTTCGAGCGGACTAAGCCGCACGTCAACATCGGCACCATTGGTCACGTTGACCACGGTAAGACGACGCTGACTGCCGCCATTTCCAAGGTGCTGTACGACAAGTACCCGACTCTCAACGAGCAGCGCGACTTCGCGTCGATTGACTCTGCTCCGGAAGAGCGCCAGCGTGGCATCACGATCAACATTTCCCACGTTGAGTACCAGACCGAGAAGCGCCACTACGCACACGTAGACGCTCCGGGTCACGCTGACTACATCAAGAACATGATCACCGGTGCCGCACAGATGGACGGTGCAATCCTCGTGGTTGCCGCCACTGACGGCCCGATGGCTCAGACCCGCGAGCACGTTCTGCTTGCCCGCCAGGTTGGCGTTCCCTACCTGCTGGTTGCGCTGAACAAGTCGGACATGGTTGACGACGAAGAGCTGCTGGACCTCGTTGAAATGGAAGTTCGTGAGCTGCTTTCGGCTCAGGGCTTCGATGGCGACGAAGCTCCCGTTGTTCGCGTTTCCGGCCTGAAGGCCCTCGAAGGCGACCCCATCTGGGTCAAGTCCGTCGAGGACCTCATGGCAGCCGTTGACGAGTCCGTTCCGGACCCCGTACGTGACCGTGACAAGCCGTTCCTGATGCCGATCGAAGATGTCTTCACGATCACCGGCCGTGGCACCGTTGTAACGGGCCGCGCCGAGCGCGGAACTCTCGCCATCAACTCCGAGGTCGAGATCGTCGGCATCCGCCCGGTCCAGAAGACCACGGTTACCGGTATCGAGATGTTCCACAAGCAGCTCGACGAAGCATGGGCCGGCGAGAACTGTGGCCTCCTGCTCCGCGGTCTGAAGCGCGATGACGTAGAGCGTGGCCAGGTTGTCGTCAAGCCGGGTTCCATCACCCCGCACACCGACTTCGAGGCCAACGTCTACATCCTCTCCAAGGACGAAGGCGGACGTCACAACCCGTTCTACTCGAACTACCGCCCGCAGTTCTACTTCCGCACCACGGACGTAACCGGCGTTATCACCCTGCCGGAAGGCACGGAAATGGTTATGCCTGGCGACAACACTGAGATGACCGTTGCGCTCATCCAGCCCATCGCCATGGAAGAGGGCCTCGGCTTCGCTATCCGCGAAGGCGGCCGCACCGTTGGTTCAGGACGCGTTACCAAGATCGTCAAGTAATTTACTTGTTGATTACGGAGCTGATCGCCGTCTGACGGCCTGACGCGAAGTTTGGAACAGCCCCGCTGCTAGTGCAGCGGGGCTGTTCTTTGCTACAATTAATCCAATCAATGGATTAATTGTGCAGGCAGGCCTGCCCTTTGGAAAGGGATCGCCGTGAGGGACGAATCATATGAAGCGGGGTACCGCGCCGGTCACCTTCAGGGGTGGCTTGACGCCGTGGCCAAGCTTCAGGCGTCCGGCCAGCCAAGTCCGGGGGCCACGCAATCGCCAAGTTCTGCCGACGCCGACTCACGGCTGGGGGAGGGCCCGCCCCTGGGGCAGCGTACGACGGCGGTAGCCAGCAGTGTGCCCACGCCGGCCGCTCCGGTGCCCGCCGACGTCAGGATCTCCCTGGTGCCGCCGTCGCCTTTGGCGCCGTTATCGTCGCCGTCGCCCACCGCGTCGGTGCCACCGAGGATTCCGCCGCAGTCTCCGGCCGCCTCGTTCCAGACATTTCCGGAGACACCGGTTGAGCGCCAGGCCCGCCGTGAAATGCGGGACCGGCAGAACATCAACATCACGCTGTATGTGGCCAGCCTGCTGCTGGTGGCTGCCGCAGCACTCTTCATCGGCACCAGCCTTCCGCCCATGTTGCGCTTTGCCGGCGTCTGCGCAGTCACGGCTCTTTTCTATGGCGCGGGATTTGTACTGCACGCCCGGGTCCCGCGGCTGAAGCCTGCTGCCGGGGCGTTCACCGGCACCGGGCTTGCCCTGGTTCCTGTGACCGGGCTGGCACTGTACAACTTCGCATTGCATCACGGCCCGTCTGCCTGGCTGATCACGTCGCTGATCGGTACCGCGGCTTATGTTGCGGCGGCGGTCCGGCTGGAGAGCAGGGTTCTCGTGTACCTTTCCTTCACGTTTGTGGCTTCCACAGCGTTCGCCGGCGTTTCAATCCTGGGTGGCGCGCTCGTCTGGTATTTCTCTGCGCTCATAGCCGTCGCCGTGCTGCTAACTGGCATTGCCCTTGCCCGGCCGCGTTGGCTGCCGCCGGTGTACGTCAGGCCGCTGATGGTCCTGCACCCGTTGGTGGTTCCGGCCGTTGCCGTCGCCGCGACCTGCGTGCCGTTGCACTTGGACCAAGCTGAGTACGCGCTGGTCATCGGGATGTGCGGAGTCTATTTTGCCCTCATGGCCGCTGTTCCGGGGCGGTTCCGGCTGATCAACTTCTATGCGGCACGGGCCGCCCTGACTGTAGCTGCCGCCGTCGAGATCTGGCACCTGACCGGCCGCGGGACCGACGCCCTGCTCGCCGCCGGCCTACTGTTCGCCACGCAGACAGTGGGGCTGGCGTTTCTGTCGGCCAGGCTGACCGCGTGGTTCCCACAGCAACAGGCAGACTCGACCGCCGCCGGCAACAGCCCAAACGCCGCTGGAGAACGCTGGCAGGTTGATGCCCGGGCCATGTTTGCTCTGCAACTCGCTGCCACCACGGCGTTCAGCGTTCAGGAGACCGCTGTCGGCTTCTTCCGCACTATGGACGGCTACGGTTCAGTCGCAGCGGGTACAACGGTGCCGATGTGGGTGCCGCTGGCCTTATCGTTGGCCACGGGCATGGTGCTGGCAGCCAGGTGGGCTGGCCGGGCCGAATGGGCGCCAGTGGCCGTACTGGTCTTGGCTGGCATAGTTTCGCCTTCGATGGGCGCGTGGCCGCTCGCCGGCATGTTGCTGCTGGCCGCCGGCTTCTGGGCGATCCGCGGGGCCTTTGATGCAGGTGATTTCCGTGGCAGGTTGGTTCTGGGTGCCCGGTTGGCCCTTACATTTGCAGTCCCCGTAACCGTCGCTGCGGTGCTGGATGACGGTCCTGGGCGGGCCGAGGCATCCGTGTTCGCGCTGTTGGTGGCGCTGGTGTGCCAGCAGCTCCTTACTGCGTTCTTGCAGCGCTTCGGGGTGCGGACCTTGGCGCCGCAGCCCACCTTGGTGCTCTTTGGTGCCGGGGGTGCTCTGGTTCTGGTCGGGCTGTCGTTCATTGAGACCTCGCCGGATCACGGCCTGACGGCCGTAGGCCTGCTCATCCAGCTTGCTGCGGCTTTTGCTATCGGCGCCCTGTTGGTTCCACGGCCGGCCACGGAACGGGACTGGGTTGCAACGGTCTGGGAGGCCTTGCCGCTGGGTATCTCCGTAGTGGCGGCGACGGTCGCGTTCCAGGCCGTTTCACAAGGCGCCGGAAACGTGTCGCTGCTGCTGGTGGTGGCGTATCTGATCATCACTGCGATGCGTCTGCCCCTGCGCCAACACCGCTGGGCCTACTGGTGGTTCGCCAGGGCGGCAGCCACAGTGCTTGCCCTGACAGCCTTTCACCAGCTGCAGCAGGACAGCGGTCCGGTGGTCATCGCGGACGAAGTGCTCCGTCCGGCGACGGTCCTGGTGACTGTGCTGGCACTTCAGCTGTCCCTTCCGCTGGTGGCTGCCGTCCGCCGTTGTGCTCCCCGCGGGATTCTTGCTGACGCGGGCGCAGTGCTCCTTCTCCAGTTGGGCGGCATTGCCAGCCTTTTGCAGTCAGGTTCCGCAGACTGGCAGGGAACCTCCGCTGCAGGACTCGTGGCCCTAGGCGCGGCGGCTTCGGGGTACGTTCTCCGCCGGGAGGCGCGTGCAGTCTGGCTGGCCCCGTTTGCATTTGTTGTGCTGCTGGTCCTCAGCGATGGCGATCTACTTCGGGTGGAACTGATCCTGGGTATCTTCGCGGTCTACTCCACGCTGATGGTGGTGGCCGAGCAACAGCGGGCCAGGAAAGGCTGGTACTTTGTGGCGGCCCGCGTGCTGACAGCAGGCCTCGCGCTGGTCCTCAGCTACGACATCACCGCCTCGCCCACTGTGGTTTCGGTGACCTTCGCCCTGGTGCTCGCGGCCCAGCATGCCGTCCGCTGGGTGGTGCGCTCACGGCTGGCTGACATCCCCTTCCAGCAGGCTGCAGTCTGGATCACCATGGCAGGGCAGGCGTTGCTGCCGCTGGCGTACGTGACGAGGCCGGGTGGCGTCGGGCTGCTGGCGCAGGACGACGACGGCGGCCGCTGGGTGGTGTTGCTGGAACTACTGATTCTGCTGGTCTCTGCAGTGGTGGCCAGAAGACTCTTCAGTGCCTACGGAGCCCGCTACTTCGCTGTGTATGCGGCGCTGTTCGGCGTGCTGGCCCTGGGCCCGCTGTTCACGTTCGGCGGGACGTTCCTTGTGACCGCGGTCCTGAGCCACACGGGCACTGCCGTGACTCTGCTGGGTGGTGCGCTGCTTGCTGCCGCTGCCGGCATCCTGCGACACCGGCAGAACGCGGGCCGGCAGAACGGGTTCACTCAGAACGGGCACGAGCAGAATGGTCACCAACAGACCACTGGCGACGCGGACGTCGAAAACTGGCTCTGGCTGGTTACCGCCAGCTCATTTGCCGGTGTTGGGCTGCTGATCTCGCCGTTGGCGGCCGACGGGGTGACGGGAGCGGCTGTACTGGTCCTGTCGGCCGTGTGCTTTACCGCGTCGCATATCGAGGATCTGCCGGTCGCGTATCCGCCGGCAGCCGTGGCTGCGCTCGGCGGGTCCGTCGCCTTGGCAGCGGAGGCGTATCAGGATGTCCCTGGCGTCTGGGGCGGATTCCTGCCATGGCTGACCGGCGCGGGCGTGGCTTCGGCCGCCCACTATGCTGTGCGGCTCATGCGCAGCGGCCCGTTGCAGGCCGAGCCGGTGCGTCGTTGGTCGCTTGCCAGTGTGGCCTTCCTCGGCCTCGTCCTGGTGGCCTTCGTCGGAATCCGGCACGATGCAACGTCCTGGACGGCGGCCGCCGTGCTGGCCGCCGCCGTCGGTGTCTCCTACAGGGAGGCACCCACAAGGGCGCGACGGATCGCCCTTGAGGTGGGTGCGTTGCTCCTCACCGTAGCCATCCAGCGTGCTGCCATCTTCGAACTGGACGCACCTGAAGGTCGCACAGGCCGGCTATTGACCGACTTTCCCAGTCCGTTCTGGGTTGTCCAGTGGTACGTGGTCCTGGCCGCTGTCCTCGGTGGCTTGCGCTACTTCACCGGCAACCAAGCTGCCGGCCGGTTCCTGGTGGGCGCGGCCTCTGTTTTGCTCTCGCTGAGCGGCCTGGGCATAGTGGTCGGCGGTAACGGTGGGCAGCAGCTGTGGGTCCTGGTGCTCCTCGCCCTGCTGCTCGTGGCAGGCCTTGGACTGGGGGAACGGCTCTTCGTCTGGTGGGGCGCGGCCGGGGTGGCCGCCTGCATTCTGTGGGCCATGCGGCAGTACACGTTCCTGCTGTTGGCGTTCATCGCTGTGGGGCTGATCGTCCTTGCCGTCTGGCGGCTGAACCGTGGAACGGCCGGTCAGGCGCCGGAGGCGGGACCAGAGGTGACCCCGGGTCCTGAGTCCAACCCGCAGTCCCGCGACGGCAGGGAACCGTCACGCCGGCACTGATACTGTTGCTGACAGCGAGAGGAGTACATCATGGAATGGCTGATTTTTCTGATCATCGTGGTCGCCGTGGTCGCCGGAGTTTTCTGGGCCAAGAAGCATTTCCGCACCGAGATTGACCGCGCCAAGCGAATCAACCGGGCAAACAAGGACAAGTAGCAAGGCCACTGGGCCTCAGCCGGCAGGGGTGTTCGCCGGTGTTCAGCCGGGCTGGCCTTCGCCGGCCAGTGATTTCCGGGCCTGACTGAGCGCCCGGTACCAGTAGAACGATTCCTTGGGTGTGCGCTCCAGGGTGTCGAAATCCACGTGCACCAGGCCGAAGCGCTGGGAGTACCCCGCGGCCCATTCAAAGTTATCCATCAAGGTCCAGACGTAATAGCCGCGGAGGTCCACGTCGTGGGCAATTCCGCCCGGTGCCGTCGCCTCCAGCGCGTGCCGCAGGTGGTCCGCGATGTAATTGATCCGGTCCAGGTCCTGGATGGGGCCGCTGACATGGTCGGGCTCCGGGAAGCTGGCGCCGCTTTCGGTGATGTACAACGGGGGCAGGTCCCCTTTATAGCGGTCCTTTAGTTCGCGCAGCAGGATGCCCAGATGCTCCGGTGCTACCGGCCAGCCGAAACCCGTGGTGCCGTATTCGGGGAACGGCTCCTGATGGAACGGCACCCGCACCATCGCCTCGGCAGGACCCGTGGGGCTTTCTGCCGGACCCCGTCCGGCTGCCACCTTCGTGGGGTAGTAATAGTTCACGCCGTAGAAGTCCAGGGGCTGGTGGATGGTGCGGAGGTCGGCGTCGGGGATTCTGCCGAACGACCGGAACCAGGGCTTGGTGATGAGCGGCGGGCGGGGGTATCGGCCCAGGAGGACCGGATCGGCATAGATCCGGTTGAGCATCAGGTCGAAAACCAGCGCGATGTATTTGTCCGCGATTTTTCGCGTGGCCGGCCGGACGGGGGAGTGGAGGTTGGTCACGCCGATTCCGCCGCGGACCCCTGCTGCGCGCAGCGCCTGGACGGCCATGCCATGGGCAAGCAGCTGGTTGTGGACAGCAGGAAAGGCGTCAAAGAGGAGATCCCGTCCGGGGGCATGGACGCCCAGCGCATAGCCGTTGAGGACTACCGAGGCTGGTTCGTTGAGGGTTACCCACTGGTCTACGCGATCACCAAAACGCCGGCCGGCCTCGCCTGCGTACTCAGCGAAGCGTTCGGCGGTGGCCCTGTTCATCCAGCCGCCACGGTGTTCCAAGGGCAGTGGCGTATCCCAGTGGTAGAGGGTGGCCATGGGGGAGATGCCGGCTTCGAGCAGCTGGTCGATCAGGCGGTCGTAGAAGTCCAAGCCCTGTTTGTTGAACGCGCCGCGGCCGTCCGGCTGGATGCGCGGCCAGGAGATGGAAAAGCGGTAGGAATCCACGCCGAGGTTCCGCATGAGAGCCACATCTTCGGGCGAGCGGTTGTAGTGGTCGCAGGCCACTGCTGGGGAGTGTCCATCGATGATGGCGCCGGGTTTCTCCGCGAAGGCGTCCCAGCCGGAGGGACCCCGTCCGTCAGCGGAGAGGGAGCCTTCGATCTGGAAGGCGGCCGCGGCAACACCCAGGGTGAACGAGCTGGGCAGTCGGTCGGCCAGATTCTGGACGGAAACGTCATTTTCGACGGTCATTCCCCCATCATCCATTCGGATGTTGCCGAAGGCAATGACCCCAGGCCGTGCAGGGCCCGAATGCGCACTGGGCCGGACGGGGAGGTGTCAGCCTGCAGATTCGCTTCTGGGCATAATATCCGGCATACTAGATGAGTTGTTCAAGCGCTTCTTCGTGTCCCGATCCGGATAATGCCGGGTGTCAGGGTCCAAGTGGAAGCCCAAACATAACCCACTCCCCATGGAACTGCGGATTTGTATGCGTGCTAAGCGCGACACGCCCGACCGCGGGGGTCGGTTACGTCGGCAGGTTGAGGAACCCGGATTCATCCGGATTCAGCTTGCGCGGCGGGTGGTAGTTCAGACTTCAAATGCTTCGGCAGCCACATGCAACAAGAAAGTGAACAGAGCAGCCCTCACCGGGAGCAGCACTAACTGAAAGAGAGTCAGGCGACATGGCGGGACAAAAAATCCGCATCCGGCTGAAGTCATATGACCACGAGGTCATTGACTCTTCAGCACGGAAGATCGTTGAGACGGTCACGCGCGCAGGCGCAACGGTAGTTGGCCCCGTGCCGCTGCCGACGGAGAAGAACATTTACTGTGTTATCCGCTCTCCGCACAAGTACAAGGACAGCCGCGAGCACTTTGAAATGCGCACGCACAAGCGTCTTATCGACATCATCGATCCCACGCCGAAGGCTGTTGACTCGCTTATGCGTCTCGACCTGCCGGCCGACGTGAACATCGAAATCAAGCTGTAGGGAGGTGCTGAGAGACTATGACCGCAACCCGTAACGTAAAGGGCCTGCTGGGCACGAAGCTCGGCATGACCCAGGTCTGGGACGAGAACAACAAGCTCATCCCCGTCACTGTGGTCCAGGCAGATTCGAACGTCATCACCCAGCTGCGCTACGCAGACACTGATGGCTACGTAGCTGTTCAGATCGGCTACGGCCAGATCGATCCCCGCAAGGTCACCAAGCCGCTGGCTGGTCACTTTGAAAAGGCAGGCGTCACGCCTCGCCGCCACGTCGTCGAACTGCGCACAGCAGATGCTGACACTTACGAGCTGGGCCAGGAGCTTTCTGTTGAGCTCTTCGAAGCCGGCCAGAAGATCGACGTTATTGGCACCACCAAGGGTAAGGGCTTCGCCGGTGTTATGAAGCGTCACGGCTTCCACGGTGCTCCCGCCTCACACGGTGCTCACAAGAACCACCGTAAGCCCGGTTCAATCGGTGGCGCATCCACCCCGAGCCGCGTCTTCAAGGGCATGAAAATGGCCGGCCGCATGGGCGCCGTTCGTCACACCACGCTGAACCTCACGGTTCACGCAGTTGACGTCGAGAAGTCGCTGCTCCTGATCAAGGGTGCCGTCCCCGGCGCCCGCGGCCAGGTCGTACTCGTACGCACCGCCGTGAAGGGAGCCTAGTTCAATGACTAGCACTGTCAAGGTTGACCTGCCTGCAGAGATCTTCGACGTTCAGACCAACGTGCCGCTGCT
This sequence comes from Pseudarthrobacter cellobiosi, assembly GCF_023913755.1. GTDB lineage: Bacteria > Actinomycetota > Actinomycetes > Actinomycetales > Micrococcaceae > Arthrobacter > Arthrobacter cellobiosi. Next base: position 134,494 of record NZ_JAMXBJ010000049.1, on the reverse strand, counting down.
GCACCAGGTCGTCGTAGCCCAGCTCGCTGCTGCTCGCCAGGGTACCCACAAAACCAAGACCCGCGCCGAAGTTTCCGGTGCAGGTCGCAAGCCGTTCAAGCAGAAGGGCACCGGCCGCGCCCGTCAGGGTTCAATCCGTGCTCCTCACATGACCGGTGGTGGCGTAGTCCACGGTCCCACACCGCGTGACTACAGCCAGCGCACCCCCAAGAAGATGATTGCTGCTGCACTGCGCGGCGCACTCTCTGACCGGGCACGCAACGGACGCATCCACGTTGTTGCTGAACTGGTGGAGGGCACCAAGCCGTCCGTCAAGAACGCACTGGCAACGCTGCGCGGAGTTTCCGAGCGCAAGAACCTGCTGGTTGTCATCGAGCGCGCCAACGATGTTGCAGCACTTTCCGTGCGCAACCTCGCCGGTGTTCACGTTCTGTACGCAGACCAGCTGAACACCTACGACGTACTCGTCTCTGACGACGTTGTCTTCACCAAGGCTGCCTACGAAGCATTCGTTGCTGACCGGGCAGTAGCAAAGAACGAGGAGGATGCCAAGTGAGTGCAGCCACCATCAAAGACCCGCGCGACGTCGTGCTTGCACCCGTCGTATCGGAAAAAAGCTACGGCCTGATCGATGAGGGCAAGTACACCTTCCTGGTGGACCCCCGCTCGAACAAGACCGAGATCAAGCTGGCCGTGGAGAAGATTTTCTCCGTCAAGGTCGAATCGATCAACACCATCAACCGTGCCGGTAAGCGCAAGCGCACCAAATTCGGATGGGGTACCCGCAAGAACACCAAGCGTGCAATTGTGAGCCTCAAAGAAGGCACCATCGACATCTTCGGCGGTCCGCTCTCGTAGCGGAGACCACTTTAACGAGGAAATAAATTATGGGAATCCGTAAATACAAGCCGACTACCCCGGGCCGTCGTGGCTCGAGCGTAGCGGACTTCACCGAAATCACGCGGTCGACGCCGGAAAAGTCGTTGGTACGTCCGCTGCCCAAAAAGGGCGGCCGTAACAACTCCGGTAAGATCACGACCCGTCACAAGGGTGGTGGCCACAAGCGCCAGTACCGTCTGATCGACTTCCGTCGCCACGACAAAGACGGCGTCAACGCCCGCGTTGCCGAAATCGAGTACGATCCGAACCGCACGGCTCGCATCGCCCTCCTGCACTACGTTGATGGCACCAAGCGTTACATCATCGCCCCGAACAAGCTCTCCCAGGGTGACGTCGTTGAGGCAGGTTCCGGTGCTGACATCAAGCCCGGTAACAACCTGCCGCTGCTCAACATCCCGGTTGGTACCGTAATCCACGCAGTTGAACTGCGTCCGGGTGGCGGCGCCAAGATGGGCCGCTCCGCCGGCGCATCGATCCAGCTTGTAGCCAAGGAAGGCCGCTTCGCCCAGCTGCGTCTGCCTTCCGGCGAAATCCGCAACGTTGACGTGCGCTGCCGCGCAACCGTCGGCGAGGTCGGCAACGCCGAGCAGTCGAACATCAACTGGGGTAAGGCCGGCCGCATGCGCTGGAAGGGCGTTCGCCCGACCGTCCGTGGTGTCGCGATGAACCCGGTTGACCACCCGCACGGTGGTGGCGAGGGTAAGACGTCCGGTGGACGTCACCCCGTCAACCCGAACGGTAAGCGGGAAGGCCGCACCCGGCGTCCCAACAAAGAGAGCGACAAGCTTATTGTTCGTCGCCGTCGTACTGGCAAGAACAAGCGATAGGAGCCTGGACACATGCCACGCAGCCTGAAAAAAGGTCCTTTCGTTGACCAGCACCTCTTTGTAAAGGTGGACAGGGAAAACGAAAAGGGCACCAAGAACGTCATCAAGACCTGGTCCCGCCGTTCGATGATCATCCCCAACATGCTTGGGCACACGATCGCCGTACACGACGGACGCAAGCACATTCCGGTGTTTGTCACTGAGTCGATGGTCGGGCACAAGCTCGGCGAATTCGCTCCCACGCGGACATTCCGCGGCCATGTCAAGGACGACCGTAAGGGCAAGCGCCGCTAGGCGCCTGCACTTACGTCAAAGACGAGAGAAGGAAAGCAATGGAAGCCAAGGCAATTGCGCGTCACATCCGCGTAACGCCTATGAAGGCCCGGCGCGTCGTCAACCTTGTTCGTGGTAAGCAAGCGAATGAGGCTCTGGCAATTCTGAAGTTTGCCCCCCAGGCAGCTTCGGAGCCGGTATTCAAGGTAGTACAGTCGGCAATCGCAAACGCCCGGTCCCTCGCGGACCGCGACGGTGTTTCGTTTGACGAAAGCGACCTCATCATCAGCGAAATGTTCGTTGATGAAGGCCCGACCATGAAGCGGTTCCAGCCGCGTGCTCAGGGTCGTGCATTTCAGATCAAGAAGCGCACCAGCCACATCACTGTGGTAGTCGCTACACCTGAGAAAGAGGAGGCTCGCTAAGTGGGACAGAAAGTTAACCCGCACGGGTTCCGACTCGGCATCACCACCGATCACGTATCGCACTGGTTCGCTGACAGCACCAAGCCCGGACAGCGGTACAAGGACTTCGTTCGCGAAGACATCCGTATCCGCCAGCTCATGTCAGTTGGCATGGAGCGCGCCGGTATCGCCAAGGTTGAGATCGAGCGCACCCGTGACCGTGTCCGCGTGGATATCCACACGGCACGTCCCGGCATCGTTATCGGCCGCCGCGGCGCTGAAGCAGACCGCATCCGCGGCGAGCTTGAGAAGCTGACGGGCAAGCAGGTCCAGCTGAACATCCTCGAGGTCAAGAACCCCGAGATGGAAGCACAGCTTGTTGCCCAGGGTGTTGCTGAGCAGCTGACTTCCCGCGTGGCTTTCCGCCGTGCGATGAAGAAGGCAATGCAGTCCGCTCAGCGTGCAGGTGCCAAGGGCATCCGTATCGCCTGCTCCGGTCGACTGGGTGGCGCAGAAATGTCCCGCTCGGAGTTCTACCGCGAAGGCCGTGTGCCCCTGCACACCCTCCGTGCGAACATCGACTACGGCTTCTACGAGGCCAAGACCACCTTCGGCCGCATCGGCGTGAAGGTCTGGATCTACAAGGGTGACGTCACCGCCAAGGAACTGGCTCAGCAGGCAGCTGCTGCTCCGTCCCGTGGCCGCGGTCCCAGCGACCGTCCGGGCCGCCCGGGTGGCGCCGGCGGCGCTGACCGTGGTGACCGCCGCCGTCGTACCGACCGTCCGGCAGCAGAGGCAGCTCCGGCTGCCGAGGCTCCGGCAGTTGAGGCTGCACCTGCTGCAGTAGAAGGAGGACAGGCTTAAATGCTTATCCCACGTCGAGTCAAGCACCGTAAGCAGCACCACCCGGGTCGTTCCGGCGCTGCTACGGGCGGCACCAAGGTCTCCTTCGGTGAGTGGGGTATCCAGGCTCTGAGCCCGGCATACGTCACCAACCGTCAGATCGAGTCTGCCCGTATCGCGATGACCCGCCACATCAAGCGTGGCGGTAAGGTCTGGATCAACATTTACCCGGACCGTCCGATCACCAAGAAGCCTGCCGAAACCCGCATGGGTTCCGGTAAGGGTTCGCCGGAATGGTGGGTCTCAAACGTCAAGCCGGGCCGGGTTCTCTTTGAGATCTCCGGCGTCGAGGAATCGGTAGCTCGCGAGGCCCTGCGCCTGGCAATCCACAAGCTCCCGTTGAAGGCACGCATTTTGCGTCGCGAAGGTGGTGAATAGAAATGTCAGTAGGATCCAAGGAACTTGCATCCGCACAGCTGGACACGTTCGACAACGAGCGCCTCGTTGAAGAGCTCCGTAAGGCTAAGGAAGAGCTGTTCAACCTGCGTTTCCAGTCCGCCACCGGTCAGCTGGAGAACCACGGTCGACTGCGCGCGGTAAAGAAGGACATCGCACGCATCTACACCGTTCTCCGTGAGCGCGAGCTGGGCATTCGTGCCGAGGTTGCCGCACCGGTTGTGGAAGCCAAGGAAGAGAAGAAGTCCAAGAAGGCTGCAACCAAGAAGGCCGAAACGGCTGAAACGGTTGAGGCCGAGGAGGATGCCAAGTGAGTGAAAAGGACGAGAACGTGACGGAAACTGTTTCCGCAGCAGCTACGGCTGGCGAACGCGGTGACCGTAAGACGAAGCGTGGCTACGTAGTCTCGGACAAGATGGAAAAGACCATCGTTGTCCAGGTAGAAGACCGCGTAAAGCACGCTTTGTACGGCAAAGTCATCCGCCGCAACACGAAGATCAAGGCTCACGACGAAGAGAACAGCGCCGGCATCGGCGACCTCGTTCTCCTCGCCGAGACCCGCCCGCTGTCCGCTACCAAGCGGTGGCGTCTGGTCGAGATCCTCGAAAAGGCCAAGTAACACCCCGCAGCCTGCTTGCAGGTACTGCACCGGAAACCCCCGTTCCCTTTTTGGGAGCGGGGGTTTTCCGCATTTCGCGGTGGGTGGGCTGGCTGGGGTGTCACGCGGAGCAGGTTTTTGGGGGACGGCCGACGGCGGGAGGCCGGGTCTCCGGGGGAGTTGCACCGCCAGCGGGCGGAAAGCGTGCCGTGCGTGACGCCGTCGTCCGCGTTTGCATCAGGACGATATCTCACTTAATGCGGGAAATCCCCGGACGCTCTCTCACTTTTCTTAGGAAAGTGAGAGAGCGTCGTTCAAAAACTTGCATCATGTGAGAGAGCGTCCGCCGAAAAGGCGCATTAAGTGAGAGAGCGTCCGACGGCGGGAGGCCGGGTTTCCGGGGGAGTGGCACCGCCGGTGGGCCGAAAGCGTGCCGTGCGTGACGCCGTCGTGCGTTGCCGGCTCTGGAGGGAAGCAGTTGTGCTGTGGCTGCCGCCGTGTGATATGGGAGATGCCCCCAACTGTGCTAGGATATTGAGTTTGTATGGCGCCCTCTGTGCGCCGTCATCAACCTCGTAAACAATCGTGCCACGGCATAGTGCCCCCTCGTGCTCCGGACCTGTCCGGATCCGCCTGGGAAGCAAATGTTTTTGGCACGGGCGTTTAGGCCTGGTCTGGCAAAATCCAGGCAGGTCAAGAGACACCCCGATCAACCGTTCCGCAAGGCTCATTCCGTAGGAAGATTTTCGGTCTGAGAACCGGCGCGACGCAAGGAGTAAATAGTGATTCAGCAGGAGTCGCGACTCAAGGTCGCCGACAACACGGGTGCTAAGGAAATCCTTACCATTCGCGTTCTCGGTGGATCTGGCCGTCGCTACGCAGGCATTGGCGACGTCATCGTCGCTACCGTCAAGGATGCAATTCCGGGCGGCAACGTAAAGAAGGGCGATGTTGTTAAGGCAGTCATCGTCCGTACCAAGAAGGAACGCCGCCGTGCGGATGGTTCCTATATCAAGTTTGACGAGAACGCAGCTGTGATCCTGAAGGCTGACGGTGACCCCCGCGGTACCCGTATCTTCGGACCGGTTGGTCGTGAACTTCGTGACAAGAAGTTCATGAAGATCGTTTCTCTGGCTCCGGAGGTGCTTTAGTCCATGGCTAAGATCAAAAAGGGTGACCTCGTTCAGGTCATCACTGGCGCCAAGGCTGAGCGCGGCGGCGACAAAGGCAAGCAGGGCAAGGTTCTGCGCGTATTCCCGGAGACCAGCCGCGTGTTGGTCGAAGGCATTAACCGCGTAACCAAGCACACGAAGGCCGGTCAGTCGCAGCGCGGCACCAAGACTGGTGGCATCGAGGTCGTAGAAGCTTCGGTCCACATCTCCAACGTGGCTCTGGTTGACCCGTCCACCAAGAAGCCCACCCGCGTTGGTTTCCGCACCGAGACCGTGGAGCGCAATGGCGTGAAGCGCGACGTGCGTGTCCGCGTGGCCAAGAGCTCCGGGAAGGACATCTAATGACTGAGACTCTCGAGACTCCGGCAGCGAAGATCGTTCCTCGTCTGAAGACCAAGTACGCCGATTCCATCAAGAGCACGCTCGTTGAGGAATTCAAGTACAGCAACGTTAACCAGGTTCCCCGCCTGGTGAAGGTCGTTGTGAACATGGGTGTTGGAGATGCCGCTAAGGACTCCAAGCTGATCGACGGCGCTGTCCGCGATCTGACCCTGATCACCGGCCAGAAGCCGCAGGTAACCAAGGCCCGCAAGTCGATCGCACAGTTCAAGCTGCGCGAAGGCATGCCCATCGGCGCACACGCAACCCTGCGTGGAGACCGCATGTGGGAATTCCTGGATCGTCTGGTCACGCTGGCTCTGCCCCGTATCCGCGACTTCCGCGGCCTCAGTGGCAAGCAGTTCGACGGCAACGGCAACTACACCTTCGGTCTGACCGAGCAGGTTATGTTCCACGAAATCGACCAAGATTCCATCGACCGCGTACGCGGTATGGACATCACGGTTGTAACCACCGCCAAGACCAATGACGAAGGCCGCGCGCTGCTCAAGGCGCTTGGCTTCCCGTTCAAGGCCGAAGACTAATCTAACTACGTAACAGGTCCTTCGCTGATGCTTCATGCAGCAGCGAGGAAACCGTTATGAGGAAGGGCAAGAGCCCAAATGACAATGACTGATCCGGTCGCAGACATGCTTACGCGTCTGCGCAATGCAAACTCGGCTTACCACGATTCCGTGTCCATGCCGTACAGCAAGCTCAAGGCACGCGTTGCCGACATCCTGAAGGCTGAAGGTTACATCGCCTCCTGGAAAGAAGAAGACGCGGAGGTTGGCAAGAAGCTGACCCTGGACCTTAAGTTCGGACCGAACCGCGAGCGTTCAATCGCTGGCGTTCGCCGTATTTCCAAGCCGGGCCTGCGTGTTTACGCAAAGTCCACCAACCTCCCGCACGTGCTCGGTGGCCTGGGTGTCGCAATCCTGTCCACCTCTTCCGGCCTCTTGACTGATAAGCAAGCCGGCAAGAAGGGCGTGGGCGGCGAAGTCCTCGCCTACGTCTGGTAACGGGAAAGGAAGAGAATAATGTCACGTATTGGACGTCTCCCCATCACCGTTCCTGCCGGCGTTGAGGTCAAGGTTGACGGCTCTGTCGTCAGCGTCAAGGGTGCCAAAGGCGAGCTGAACCACACTGTGGCCAGCCCGATCGAGGTTTCCCTGGAAGCAGAGACCCTGACTGTCGCCCGCCCGAACGACGAGCGCGCCTCCCGTTCACTCCACGGCCTGACCCGCACCCTGATCTCCAACATGATCGAGGGCGTTACCAAGGGCTACGAGAAGAAGCTTGAAATCGTTGGTACTGGTTACCGCGTTCAGGCCAAGGGATCTGACCTTGAGTTCGCTCTCGGCTACAGCCACCCGGTAAATGTCACCGCACCGGACGGCATCACCTTTGCAGTTGAGACCCCGACCAAGCTCTCTGTTTCAGGTATCAACAAGCAGCAGGTCGGCGAGGTTGCTGCCAACATTCGCAAGCTGCGGAAGCCGGACCCCTACAAGGGCAAGGGCATTCGCTACGCAGGCGAAGTCATCCGCCGCAAGGTCGGAAAGGCTGGTAAGTAACCATGGCCATCTCAATTAACAAGAAGCGTACGAACAAGAGCAAGTCTGCTTCGCGCAGCCGCCGCCAGCTTCGTATCCGCAAGCGCATCTCCGGTACGGCTGTACGTCCTCGTCTGGTCGTCAACCGTTCCGCACGCCACGTATTCGTCCAGGTTGTCGATGACACCAAGGGCCTGACCGTAGCGAGCGCCTCCACACTGGAAGCCGATCTTCGTGCATTCGAAGGTGACAAGACCGCCAAGGCCAAGCGCGTTGGCGAGCTCGTCGCCGAGCGTGCGAAGGCTGCCGGTATCGAAGCAGTTGTCTTCGACCGCGGTGGTAACAAGTACCACGGCCGAATTGCTGCTGTCGCTGACGGCGCACGTGAAGGTGGGCTGTCACTGTGACGGAAGCAAACAAGGAAAAGGACACTGTGTCTGCAGATCAGAAGGCTACTGAAGCCGTAGCTGCTCCGGCCACTGAGACCACTGCGCCCGCAGCTGCTGCCGATGACCGCCGTGGTGGCGCTCGTCGTGGCGAGCGTGGCGACAAGGGCCAGGGCGGTCGCGATGGCGGCCGTGGTGGCCGTGGTGGCCGTGACGGCGGCCGCGAAGCCGAGAAGAGCCAGTTCATTGAACGCGTTGTCACCATCAACCGCGTTTCCAAGGTGGTCAAGGGTGGTCGTCGCTTCAGCTTCACCGCTCTGGTCGTCGTTGGTGACGGTAACGGCATGGTCGGCGTGGGCTACGGCAAGGCTAAGGAAGTTCCTGCCGCAATCGCGAAGGGCGTTGAAGAGGCCAAGAAGTCCTTCTTCCGCGTTCCCCGCATTGGCAACACCATCCCGCACCGCGTTCAGGGTGAGGCCGCTGCCGGCGTCGTAATGCTGCGTCCGGCTTCCGCCGGTACCGGTGTTATTGCCGGTGGTCCGGTTCGCGCCATCTTGGAGTGCGTGGGCATCCACGACATCCTCTCCAAGTCGCTCGGTTCCTCCAACGCCATCAACATCGTTCACGCGACGGTTGCTGCGCTGAAGCAGCTCGAAGAGCCGGCAGCAGTGGCAGCACGTCGCGGCCTGCCGCTGGACGAGGTTGCTCCGCCAGCAATGGTGAAGGCAATCCTGAACCAGAAGGCGGGTGTCTAAGCCATGGCTAAGAACCTGATTCCCTCCGACCTGCAGTTGGAGATCACTCAGATCAAGTCCGCCATTGGCGGCAAGCAGAACCAGCGCGACACCCTTCGGTCACTCGGCCTGAAGCGGATCGGACACACCGTTGTCCGCACCGCCGACGCCGTGACTGTTGGAATGCTCAACACGGTTCCGCACCTGGTAAAGGTAGAGGAGGCGAAGTAAATGGCAGAGAAGAACACCGCCGAAAAGGCTCAGGGCGCCACTGCTGAGAAGCAGAACGCACTTAAGGTTCACCACCTGCGTCCCGCCCCGGGTGCCAAAACCGCCAAGACCCGCGTTGGTCGTGGTGAAGGTTCCAAGGGTAAGACCGCTGGTCGCGGTACCAAGGGTACGAAGGCCCGCTACCAGATCAAGGCTGGCTTTGCCGGCGGCCAGCTGCCGCTGCACATGCGCCTGCCGAAGCTGCGCGGCTTCAAGAACCCCTTCCGGGTTGAGTTCCAGGTTGTAAACCTGGACAAGCTCAACGAGCTGTTCCCCGAAGGTGGCGCAGTCACCGTGGAGAACCTGGTCGAAAAGGGTGCCGTTCGCAAGAACCAGCCCGTCAAGGTGCTTGGCACCGGCGACATCACCGTCAAGGTTGACGTCACCGCCCACGCATTCTCGGCCAGCGCCGCAGAAAAGATTGCAGCAGCAGGCGGAAGCACCACCGCTCTCTAGTAGACGGTGGGCGAACGCCCGTTGTGAACTCCCGGTGTGCAAGGCCCCCAGGGCCCTGCACACCGGGAGTTTTTTTCGCATCCGCCTGCCGACCATTTCCGTCCGTGCGCCGCAATCGCGGGTTCGCGGATTATTCGCAGGGCCGATCCACCCGTTAGACTCGGTTGTTGGGATTATTGTCCCCATCACACCACGCTTATAAACAACACAGGAGGACGCTTGCTTAGCGCATTTGGCCGGGCCTTTCGCACGCCTGATCTGCGACGCAAGTTGTTGTTCACGCTGGCAATCATCACAATCTTCCGCTTGGGTGCATTCATCCCCTCGCCTGGTGTGAACTACCAGAATGTCCAGCAATGCTTGCAGAACGGTCAGACCGCTGGCGGGCTTTATCAGCTCGTCAACCTGTTCAGCGGCGGTGCCTTGCTTCAGGTGTCCATCTTCGCGCTGGGCATCATGCCGTACATCACGGCCAGCATCATCGTGCAGCTGCTCCGGGTGGTCATTCCCCGGTTCCAGGAGCTGTACGAGGAGGGCGCCTCCGGGCAGTCCAAACTCACCCAGTACACGCGGTACCTCACCATTGCCCTGGGCCTGCTGAACGCAACGACGCTGGTGTCGCTGGCACGTTCAGGCCAGTTGCTTCCGGGCTGTGCACTGCCGATCATTCCTGACGACAGCATCATCACCACCATCCTGCTGATCATCACGCTGACCGCCGGTACCGGGCTCATTATGTGGATGGGCGAACTCGTCACCGAAAAGGGTGTGGGCAACGGCATGTCGCTGCTCATCTTCACCTCCATAGCGGCGACGTTCCCCACGTCCTTGGGTGCCATCTGGAGCTCACAGGGCCCGGGTACGTTCTTTATGGTCCTGGTCATCGGCCTGGTGACGGTTGCCCTGGTGGTCTTCGTGGAGCAGTCCCAGCGCCGTGTCCCGGTGCAGTATGCCAAGCGGATGATCGGACGCCGGACCGTCGGCGGCACCAGCACCTACATCCCCATCAAGGTGAACATGGCAGGCGTGATCCCCGTGATCTTCGCATCGTCCATGCTCTACCTGCCGGGACTGATCTCACAGTTCAACCAGCCCAAAGCGGGCGAGGCGCTCGCGCCGTGGGTTGAGTGGATCAACAACAACCTGACCCGAGGAGACCACCCGATCTACATGGCGCTGTACTTCGCCATGATCGTGTTCTTCACCTACTTCTACGTCGCGATCACCTTCAACCCTGAAGAGGTCTCGGACAACATGAAGAAGTACGGCGGTTTCATCCCGGGTATCCGTGCCGGAAAACCGACCGCGGACTACCTGCAGTACGTGCTCTCCCGGATCACGCTGCCCGGTGCCCTGTACCTGGGCTTCGTGGCACTGATTCCGCTGGTGGCACTGGTACTGATCAACGCGAACCAGAACTTCCCGTTCGGTGGCACCTCGATCCTGATCATGGTGGGCGTTGGCCTTGAAACCGTCAAGCAAATAGATGCGCAGCTACAGCAACGTCACTACGAAGGGCTTTTGCGATGACGAAAATGTTGATTATTGGACCCCCCGGTTCCGGAAAAGGAACTCAAGCGGAACGCATTTCCGAGCGCCTCGGCGTCGTGGCGATTTCCACCGGTGATATCTTCCGCGCCAACGTGAAGGGCGAAACTCCTCTTGGCATCGAAGCCAAGAAGTACATGGACGCCGGGGACTTCGTTCCGGACAGCGTCACCAACAAAATGGTCCGCGACCGCCTCAGCGAGTCCGACGTCGAAAATGGCTTCCTCCTGGACGGCTACCCGCGCACCACGGCGCAGGTGGACTACCTTGACGGGATCCTCGCGAACAGCGAAGAAAAGCTCGACGTCGTCCTGCAGCTCACGGCCGACGACGAGGAACTCGTCTCCCGCCTGTTGGGCCGTGCCAGGGAAACGGGCCGGAGCGACGACAACGAAGCCGTGATCCGCCACCGTCTGGACCTGTACCACGAGCAGACCGAGGCCGTTGTGGCCAAGTATGCCGAACGCGGCATCCTGACCCAGGTTGACGGCATCGGCGGCATCGACGAGGTCACCGACCGCGTTATGCAGGCCATCAAGGCAGCCCAGGCCGCCTAAGCCCCCGCAACATGCTTTTCCGAGGCTCCTCCCGGCATCCGGGAGGAGCCTCACCCATTGAGAGGACACACCATGGCCTTCGGCCAGCCCCGTATCGAATACAAGACCAACGCCCAAATGCGAATCATGCACGACGCCGGGCTGGTGCTGAGCCGTGCGTTGGACGCGGCAGTGGCCGCAGCCGCTCCCGGGGTCACCACCAAGCAGCTGGACGACGTCTTCGCCGCGGTGCTCAATGAGGCCGGCGCCAAGTCGAACTTCCTCGGCTACCACGGCTTCCCCGCCACCATCTGCACCTCCGTGAACGAGGAAGTGGTGCACGGCATCCCCGGCGGCAAGGTCCTCAACGACGGCGACATCGTCTCGATCGACGGCGGCGCGATAGTCGACGGCTGGCATTCCGACTCTGCCCGGACCGTCATCGTGGGCAAGGCCGACCCCGAGGACCAGCGTCTCTCAGACGTCACCCAGGCAGCCATGTGGCGCGGCATCGCCGCACTGGCCACAGGAAGCCACGTGGGCGACGTCGGCGCGGCCATCGACGACTACGTCTCCTCCGTGCCCGGTAAGCCGCTGGGCATCCTGGAGGACTACGTGGGCCACGGCATCGGCTCCGAGATGCACATGGCCCCGGATGTCCTGAACTACCGCACCAGCCACCGTGGCCCCAAGATCAAGCCCGGATTGTGCCTGGCCATTGAGCCCATGCTGGTCCGTGGCAGCATCGACACCGCCGTGCTGGAGGACGACTGGACAGTGGTGACCACCGACGGCAAGCGCTCCTGCCAATGGGAGCACTCGGTTGCCGTCCACGAAAAGGGGATCTGGGTACTCTCAGCCCCCGACGGCGGAGCGGAGCACCTGGTGCCGCTCGGCGTCGTACCGGTTCCGATCCCGTAGGTTTCGACGCGCTAATGCGCTCCCGACGCGCAAAATCCTTGTCGCTACCTAAATACCGGTAGCGGCAGGGATTTTGCGTGTCGCAGGTGGAGCAGGGGGTCAGGCCTTGAGCTTGGGCTTGACGTCCTTGGTGTAGATCCCCTCGAGGGTCGCCTTCAGCTCGGTCATGGTGGCCTTCACGTCGCCCTGCTGGGTGAGGATCTTGGCGGCAGCCTTGGCCATCTCCTGGTCCGCTCCCGGCAGGAATGCACGGGCGTTGTCCTGGACCTTGGTCACGGCCAGCTGGTCCATGGCGATTTTGATCTGCGGGGTCTTGGCGAGCACAGCGGTCATGTCGGCGGACGTGCGCGTGGGCATGTAGCCGGTCGCGGCCGAGAACGCGGCAGTGTTCTCCGGCTCGGTCATGAACTGGAGGAACATGGCCGCTGCCAGCTGCTCTTCCTTGGTGACACCGCTGGGGATGCCCAGGCCGGCGCCGCCGGTGGGGCACACGCCGGTGGTGACCTTTGAGCCGCCCGGCATGAAGCCGACGCCCACGTTGAACTTGGCGGACTTCAGGATGCCGATCAGCGACCCCGTCGAAGACAACGTGGCCGAAGCAAGGCCGGCGGCAAAGTCGTCGGCGGATTCCTTGGAGGAAACGCCGGCCCAGGCGTCCTTGTAGACGGAATCCTGGGCCGCCTGCAGTGCCGCCACGGACTCGGCTGAATCACAGGTGATGTCCCATTCCTTGGACCAGCCGCCGCCTTCGCCCCAAAGGTTGTTCTGCAGGGTCCAGCCCGCGTAGCCGGCCAGGGCGGGGTGCATAAAGGCGTACTGGGCGCCGGAGGCTGCCTTGAGCTTGGGGGCCCAGCCGGCGAATTCCTGCCAGGTGGCGGGGGCTCGGTCCGGCAGGCCTGCTGCGCTGAAGTGGTCCTTGTTGTAGTAGAACAGGGGCGTGGACCGGCCGTAGGGGAGTGCCCACTGCTTGCCGTCGTACTTGTAGTCGTCCACCAGCGAGGTGCGGAAGTCGTCCAGCTTGACGTCCAGCTGCTTGACCAGGGAGTCCAGCGGGATGATGCTCTCGTTCAGGTAGTAGCGGAACCACCAGACGTCGGAGAGGACCACCAGGGACGGCAGGCCTGACTTGGCGGCCTGGGCGGTCTGGAACTTCTGGGCGATTTCCTCGTAGTTGGCGCCGGCCGTCACCAGGTTCACCTTGATGTCCGGGTGCTTGGCGTGGAACTTCTCGATAATGCTCTTTTCCACGTCCTGAGACTTGCCCGGGTGGTTGGACCAGAAGTCGATGGATGCGGCCGGCTTGACGCTGCTGAAGTCGACGTCGGACACGGTTGTCACCGCGGCTCCGGGGGTTGTTGACGGACCGCCGCACGCGGAGAGCGCTGCGGCGCCTGCCCCGGCGCCCGCCAGGGTGAGGAAGAACCGTCGATCAAGGGTAAAGGACATGGTGCTGCCTTTCGTTATGTGCCTCGGTGGTGCTGGATGCGGTGGATGGATGGTTTGGATGCCCTACGGCAATGCCCTACGGCAATGCCCGACGGCGGTGCTCGCCGGAGGTTAGCCCGTCACGCTGCCTTGGGTCAGGCCCGCGACGATGTAGCGCTGGAGCATGGCGAAGATGACCAGGATGGGGACGATCACGAGGACGGCGCCGGCCATCATGATTCCCCAGCCTGCGCCGTTGCTCTCGGAGTTCTGCAGCAGGGTCAGGCCGACTGGAAGCGTCATGCTTTCGGGTTTGTCCGTGATGATCAGCGGCCAGATGTATTCGTTCCATTCGCTGACCACGGTGACCAGGGCAACCGTGGCGATGGATGGAACGGAGACCGGAACGACGATCTGCCACAGCCGCCGCCAGTGGCCGGCGCCGTCGATCTCTGCGGATTCCAGGATCGAACCGGGCAGGGTGAGGAAGTGCTGGCGCAGCAGGAACGTGCCGAAGGCGGTGCCCAGGCCGGGCAGGATGATGCCCCACAGGGTGTTCTTTCCGCCCATTCCGGCGATCAGGATGTAGTTCGGCAGGATGGACACCTGCGCGGGAACCATCAGGGCCACGAGGATCAGGACGAAGATCAGGTTCTTGAACGGAAAGCGCACAAACACCAGGGCATAGGCGGTCAGCAGGGCGAGGATCACTTTGATGCCGCCGCCCACCACGGTGACGATGGTGCTGTTCAGGAAGAACTGACCGAACGGGACCGTGGTCATGGCCACGCGATAGTTCTCCGGGTCCAGGGCTGCCGGGAGCACCTGCAGATCCAGGGTGACGATTTCGCCGGGCTGTTTGAACGAGCTCAGCACCATCCACAGCAGCGGCAGGACGACCACCAGGACGGCGACGGCCAGCGGCGCATACCCGGCAGCGACTGTCCTGACCAGGTTGGCGCGGGAGAACGGCCGCTCGAGGGGCGGGACGGCGTCGGGCGTTGAAGAGGCTGAATGGAGGGCGGCGGGAGCGCTCACGAGTAGTGCACCTTCCTTTCGACGAACCGCAGCTGCAGCACCGTGATGACCAGCAGGATGACAAACAGGACCACCGAGATGGCGGCGGAATAGCCGGCGCGGTTGTAGGCGCCGAAGGCTTGGAGGTACGCCTCGTAGATGAGGGTGCTGGTGCCGCTGCCCAGGGGCGTCATGATCCGGATGAGGTCGAAGGCCTGGAGCGAGCTAAGCATGGTGGTGATCAGCAGAAAGAAGGTGGTGGGGGAGAGCAGCGGCAGCGACATGCTGACGAAGCGCCGGAAACTGCTGGCACCGTCCAACGACGCAGCCTCCATCACGTCCTGCGGCAGGGACTGCAACCCGGCGAGAAACACCACCGCGCAGTAGCCCAGGTTCTTCCAGACGTACACGATGATGACCATCACCAGGGAGAGCTCCGGATCGTTGATCCACTGCGGACTCTGCTGCCCGAAGCCCCGCAGGATCCAGGCCAGCACACCGTAGCCGGGGTCAAAGATGAACAGCCACACCAGGCCAACGCCAACCCCGGACAGCACATACGGTGCGAAGACGGCCGACCGGGCAAAGGTGGTGCCGCGGACCTTCGAGTTCAGGGCCAGCGCCACCAGCAGGCCAAGCACCATGGAGCCGCCCACGGTTGCGGCAGTGAACACGGCGGTGGTGCCAAGGACCCGGCCGGCGTCCGCGCTGGTGAAGAACGTGACGTAGTTTTCCAGCCCGATGACGGTGGCCGACGCGGAGCCGAGCGTCCAGTTCAGCGTGGAGTAGTAGAGGTTGTTGAACAGCGGGACGTAGGTGAAGACCGCGATGAGCAGCAGGTTCGGCAGGGCCAGCCCGAGGAAGACGAAGAAGTCCTGGCGTTTCCGGCGCGACCAGCGATTGCGCGTCCGGGGCAGGGCGCCGGCCTGGTCCTTTGCTCTGTGGGTGGCCGTCTGCGTCGGGGAACTGCCCGGCTTGGCGGTGAGCTGTGGTGTCATGGATCTCAATCGGAAAGCCTGCAGCAGCAGGGCTGTGGAACGGATTTGAGATCACTCCATCACATCGTGCAAGCCGGACAGGACCAGATGCGGCCACGCAGCGAATTGTTGTTCCAGGCTTCGGAACCCGTTCACGGAACGTTTCGTTTCGCCGGTGATCGAGCCCACAGTCCGCCGGTGAACGCAGGGCAGAATGGAGCCATGGGAGCAATCACAGATGTGCCTGGGATCAGGGTTGGGCACACGCAGAAGACCGACGACGGGTGGCTGACTGGCGTCACCGTGGTGCTGCCGCCGCCGGGGGCTGTCGGGTCGGTGGACGTCCGGGGCGGGGGACCCGGAACACACGAGACCGACGCGCTGGATCCCACCACGCTCGTTTCCACGGTGGACGCCGTAGTCCTCACCGGCGGCAGCGCGTATGGGCTGGTCTCCGCCCACGGTGCGCAGCGCTGGTGCGAGGAGAACGGCCGGGGCTTCGCGGTCACCGGGGGAGTGGTGCCCATCGTTCCCGCAGCCGCGATCTTCGACCTGGGCCGGGGAGGCGACTTCTCAGCGCGCCCGACGGCGGATATGGGCTACGCGGCCGCCGTCGCCGCTGCTGCCGAAACGGACGGGCACGACGTCGGACGCGGCAGTGTGGGTGCAGGCACCGGAGCGATGACCGGACGCGGACAGTTCAAGGGGGGAGTGGGGACGGCTTCGGTCACGCTCGAGAACGGCGTGGTTGTGGGGGCGCTGGCCGTGGTGAACGCACTTGGTTTGCCATTTGCCGTGGGGGACGCGGGCGGTGAGACTGGCACCGAGAAGACGGGGCTGGGACCCGGCAGCGTGCGTCTAAGCGAGGAACGAGCGAGCACGCCTAGGGTTGCAGCGCCGGCGGCGTCGGAACCACAAGGACTCAACACGACGCTGGTGGTTGTTGCTACGAACGCAGTCTTGGACCCCGCCGAGTGCAAGAGAACTGCTTCTGCGGCACATGCTGGGCTGGCTCGCGCGCTCAATCCGTCGCACACCCTGGCAGACGGGGATACTGTCTTTTGCCTCGCGACTGGTGACGTGGCACTGGACCGGAGTACTGAAACTGCCAGGCAGGTGAGCCTCATTACGCTGCAGAGTGCGGCAGCCGACGTCGTACGCTTGGCGATACTGGACGGGATTTCGGCAAGCTCAATTACCGGGTAGGGTGTGTACTTTCATTTTTAGTTTGGACTTTCTACCCACTTACAGTAAAGTGGTTTGTTGGTTGTCTGCCCAGCTGTGCCCTGTTTGGGGCCGGAGGTGATAACCGATCCAACAAAAACGTTCGTGGTCATGTCCGGTGCAATCCGGCAGGGCTGCGGCAACAACAGTTAGCGGAGGGTATGGCCAAGAAGGACGGGGTCATTGAGATCGAAGGCGTTGTGACTGAGGCGCTGCCTAACGCGATGTTTCGCGTTGAGCTGACCAACAAGCACATCGTACTCGCGCACATCTCAGGCAAGATGCGCCAGCACTACATCAGGATTCTCCCTGAGGACCGGGTAGTGGTGGAACTGAGCCCTTATGACCTCACTCGGGGTCGTATCGTCTACCGCTACAAGTAAATTCTGGGCGGCCTCAGCATGAGCTGACGGCTGCTCCAGTTGACCAACTGCCACACGCAAAGGAATGCCATGAAGGTCAAGCCGAGCGTCAAGCAGATCTGCGAAAAGTGCAAAGTGATCCGCCGTAATGGCCGGGTCATGGTGATCTGCGAGAACCCGCGCCACAAGCAGCGCCAGGGCTAATTTCCCTCCCGAGGGAAATCCTGGGTTGCTAACCCACGCAAGTAAATAAAGGCAGCACAAGCTGAATTGGGACGTATGAGCCCGGACAGCTAACCCCCGGTCGGAGGCTGGGGCCGCACAGAACGTGCGGGTGTACTGCCTACGACCTCCGGTTTATTCAAGGAGTACTGCCAATATGGCTCGTCTCGCTGGCGTAGACATTCCCCGCGAAAAGCGGTTGGAAATTGCGCTTACTTACATCTACGGCGTGGGCAAGACCCGTGCACACGAAACCCTGGCTGCCACTGGCATCAGCGCTGACGTCCGCGTTAAGGACCTCACCGATGCACAGCTGGTAGAGCTTCGTGACTACATTGAAGGCAACTACAAGGTTGAGGGTGACCTTCGCCGCGAAGTAGCAGCTGATATCCGCCGCAAGGTTGAAATCGGCAGCTACGAAGGTATTCGCCACCGCAAGGGCCTGCCAGTGCGCGGACAGCGTACGAAGACGAACGCACGTACCCGTAAGGGTCCGAAGCGCACCGTTGCAGGCAAGAAGAAGGCTCGTTAAATCCCTCGGGATTGACTCGTCTTCCCCCAATAACTTTCTGTAGGAGAAAAAATGCCCCCGAAGACTCGTGGCGCGGTTCGCAAGCCGCGTAAGAAGGACAAAAAGAATATCGCGCTGGGCCAGGCGCACATCAAGAGCACTTTTAACAACACCATCGTGTCCATCACGGACCCGAACGGCGCTGTTATCTCTTGGGCTTCCTCAGGTGAGGTTGGCTTCAAGGGCTCACGCAAGTCCACCCCGTTCGCAGCCCAGATGGCTGCCGAAGCTGCTGCCAAGCGTGCGCAGGAGCACGGCATGCGCAAGGTTGACGTTTTCGTCAAGGGACCGGGTTCCGGACGCGAGACCGCAATCCGCTCGCTGCAGGCCGCTGGCCTGGAGGTTGGCTCCATCCAGGACGTCACCCCCGCAGCGCACAACGGTTGCCGTCCGCCGAAGCGCCGCCGCGTCTAAGGCTTTTCCAGCAGCTTGAGCTTGCCCGGACCGTCAATGGTCCGGGCAAGCCCAGCCGCGCTAAGTCTTCAGACCGAATTTCCACCACCTGTGTTGCGTCATATAGCGGATGCTCGCCGAAAGGAAACCTAAGTGCTCATTGCACAGCGCCCCACCCTCTCCGAAGAGGTCGTCTCCGATAACCGCTCGCGTTTCATCATTGAACCGCTGGAACCGGGCTTCGGCTACACCCTCGGAAACTCCCTCCGCCGTACCCTGCTCTCCTCCATCCCCGGTGCCGCTGTAACCAGCATCCGGATCGATGGCGTGCTGCACGAGTTCACCACGGTTCCGGGTGTCAAGGAAGATGTCACTGAGATCATCCTGAACATCAAGAGCCTGTCGGTTTCCTCCGAGCACGACGAGCCGGTTGTGGCTTACCTGCGCAAGCAGGGCCCCGGAGTCGTCACCGCCGCGGACATCGCTCCGCCGGCCGGCGTCGAATTCCACAACCCGGATCTGCACATTGCCACGCTGAACTCGAAGGGCAAGTTCGAACTCGAACTGACCATCGAGCGCGGCCGCGGCTACGTTTCGGCAGCTCAGAACAAGTCCGGCGACTCCGAGATCGGCCGTATCCCGGTCGACTCGATCTACTCGCCGGTCCTGAAGGTTACTTTCCGCGTGGAAGCAACCCGTGTTGAGCAGCGCACCGACTTCGACAAGCTCATTGTCGACGTCGAGACCAAGCAGGCCATCGCCCCGCGCGATGCTGTTGCTTCCGCAGGTACCACCCTGGTGGAACTCTTCGGTCTGGCCCGCGAGCTGAACACCGCAGCTGAAGGTATCGAGATTGGCCCGTCGCCGACGGATGCTGCCCTGGCAGCAGACATGGCACTGCCGATCGAGGATCTGGACCTCACCGTCCGTTCCTACAACTGCCTCAAGCGTGAGGGCATCCACACCGTGGGTGAACTCGTTGCACGCTCCGAGGCTGACCTCATGGACATCCGTAACTTCGGTGCGAAGTCCATTGACGAGGTCAAGGCAAAGCTGGTTGAACTGGGCCTGTCCCTCAAGGACTCGCCTCCCGGTTTTGACCTCGCAGCACGCGCCGCAGCAATTGAAGAGGACGACGCCGCTTTCGGCGACGACGAACTCTAACAAACAGATCTTGGCCGGCTGGCTGGATGCACCACGGTGTGCGCAGCCCACTGGCTTCCATATGAGGAGAAACTATTATGCCTACCCCCGCTAAGGGTCCGCGCCTCGGAGGCGGAGCGGCTCACGAGCGTCTTATGCTCGCGAACCTGTCCGCCGCACTGTTCGAGCACAAGCGGATCACCACCACGGTGACCAAGGCCAAGCGACTGAAGCCGTACGCCGAGCGCCTGGTGACTTTCGCCAAGCGTGGCGACCTGGCTTCCCGCCGCCGTGTACTCGGCCTGATCAGCAACAAGGGCATCGTCCACGAGCTGTTCACCGACATTGCACAGGCGGTGGAGAACCGCGACGGCGGCTACACCCGCATCACCAAGATCGGCAACCGTAAGGGCGACAACGCTCCCATGGCTGTCATCGAACTGGTTCTCGAGCCGGTTTCCGCCAAGCAGGCCGTTGTGGCCGAGGCTACTCAGGCTGCCGCCAAGGCTGCTCCGGTTGCTGAGCCTGTCGAGACCGAAGCTGCTGAAGCCAAGTACGCCGGCTCCAAGCCTGCTACGGCTGACAACGTTGCCCCTGAGGGCTTCGAGGTCAAGGGCAACGAGGACTCCATGAAGTACCACGTTCCCGGCTCACGCTGGTACGACGCCACGGTTGCTGAAGTCTGGTTCGACTCTGCAGAGTCCGCCGCAGCCGCAGGCTTCGTGCCTGCCGGTGGCGAAGCTGCACAGGCCGTCGAAGCTGAGTAATCAGGCTCTGACGCTCCAGTAGACTTATGTCTATGAACGACCAAAAACCCGCTGCCCCCGTTTCGGGGGGCGGCGGGTTTTTGCGTGTCCGGTTTGATTTATCGTACGACGGCGGCCCCTTCAACGGGTGGGCCGTGCAGCCGGGATTGCGGACCGTCCAGGGCATCCTGGAAGAGGCGCTGGCGTTGTTGATCCGCCGGCCCATCCGGGTCACCGTGGCGGGACGTACCGACGCCGGCGTGCACGCCCGCGGCCAGGTGGTCCACCTGGACCTGACCGAGGCCGAGTGGCTGAAACTGCCGCGCGGGCACGAACTGGATCCCGCCGTCGCGTTCCTTCGGCGAATTCGGGGCGCCCTCAGCAGGGGGTTGGGGGACCTGAGCGGGGCTATCGAGGTCCACCTGGTGTCCCTGGCGCCCGTGGGCTTCGATGCCAGGTTCTCTGCACTCTGGCGGCGCTACAGCTACCGCATCGCGGACGGACCCGCCCTGTGGGATCCGCTCGAACGGTACTTCACGCTGTGGCACCAAAGCCCGCTGGACGTGGACCTGCTGAACGCGGGTGCCGTGCAGCTGCTGGGGCTGCAGAACTTCCTGTCCTACTGCAAGCCGCGGGAGGGTGCCACCACTATCCGTGAGCTGCAGCGTTTCGAGTTCCACCGCGGCGAGGACGGCGTTATTGTGGCGACCGTCCAGGCTGACGCGTTCTGTCACAACATGGTGCGGTCCCTGGTTGGCTCGGCCCTGTTCGTGGGCGAGGGCATCGAGGAGCCGGGATGGCTGCATGAGCGGCTGCTGGCCAAGAAACGGGACGCCAAATCTGTCCTGGCCGCCCCGCACCCGCTGGTCCTTGAAGAGGTTGCCTACCCGTCAGACGACGAGATGCTGGCCCGCGCCGAGCTGACAAGGGCAGTCCGCAAGCACTAAGCCGTGGACCCCATCGACTGCTCCGTCAGCGCCCTTTTGGGCCTCGAAAAGGGCTTCTACGGAGCAATCGATGAAGGGGTGGGCAGGGTCATGGTGAATGTGCTGCCGCCGCCCAGGGCACTGGCGCAGGCGATGGCACCGCCGTGGCGTTCCAGGATGGTCTTGGTGATCGACAGGCCCAGTCCGGCTCCCGGAATGGCAGCGTCCCGGGCCGACTCGGCGCGGAAGAACCGGCTGAAAACCTTGGCCGCATCCTCGGGCGCCATGCCCATCCCGGTGTCCCGAACAACAAGCTTGACCCAGTCATCGGTGCCGGCTGCGCTGATGGTCACTGTCCCGCCGTCCGGGGAGTACTTGATGGCGTTCGACACCAGGTTGTCCAGTGCCTGGCCGATCCGCAGCGGGTCGGCGTAGGCCCAGAGCGGGGAGGGAACGTTGGCCACCAGGGCTACCGCTGACCGCTCCGCGTGCGCCTGGGCCGAGCCGATGCTTGTCTCCACTAGGCCGGAAATGTCCGTGCGTTTCGGGTGAACGTTCAGGGCGGCGGAGGCTTCGAGCGTCAGGTCCGAGACCAGGGCCAGCAGCCGTTCGGAGTTGCGCTGCACCACGTCCAGGCGCCGGACCGTGAGGTCGGACATCCCCTCGCGGTCCTCCAGCACCAGGTCGATGTTGCCGAGGATGGAATTGAGCGGGGACCTGAACTCGTGGGAGACATTCGCGACCAGCTCTTCGTTCGCAGCCATGGCCTCGACCAGGCCCGTGACGTCGTTGAAGACCACCACCGCCCCGGTGAGGTGGCCGACGTCGTCCTTCAAGGGCCTCGCCGCGGTGGAAACCGCGCGCTGCTGCGGGCCATCGCCGATCCAGACGAGGTAGTCCGCGAAGGACTCGCCCTCGATGGCGCGTCGGAGGGGACGTTTCTCCGCCGGCAGAGGAGTCATCTTGTCTTGGGCGAAGACCAGGTACTGACTTTCGTCACCGACGGCTACCCCCGCAGGGATGGCCGTCTGCTGGAACCCCCGCTGCCGGTTATTCGTCAGCAGCTGGTCACCGTTCGAATCCACGGCGATAATGCCGACGTCGGTGGCGTCCAGGATGGTCATCAACAGCTTTTCGCGCTCCCGGCTCGCGGCGAGCAGTTCCCGGAGTTCCTCGCCCATGGCCTGCAGCTGCCGCTGCTGGATGCGCATATTGACACTGGCGAAGCGGATTGCGAGCGAAACGGCGAGCATCATGAGCGGGAAAAGGATCAGCGATGTGATGTCCGCTGCCGTGAGATTTGGGAATCTTCCGGCCATCGACGGGAGCATGATGAGCAGAGTCCCCACTGCGCTGAGCACAAGGCTTGTCCGCACCAGCATGCCGGAAGCGGCGAGCCAAATGACGGGAAATATGACCAGGATTGCCAATCCCGGGAGGAGCGGCGAGGCGCCGTTTCGCAGGATCCCAATCGCGAGAAAGTCAAGAATCGGAATTACCAGATAGGCGCTACGACGCAGACGCTCCCAAGGGGTCAGGAAACAGGCCAGGAAAAGAATGCCCTGTATGGCGATTCCTGCCAGATAGAGGAGACTGCCCAGGAGCGAAGGCCAGGCAAAGGGCGTCATCACGCCCAGGATAGTGACAATCAGAGTCAGCGGAAGCTGGCACAATGCGACCTGGGTGCGGGGACCAAGATTTCTGAAATAGGGGGCCACACCCCTGGATGAGGGACGTACAGCCATACGGACTCTCCAACGTTCTTGACGGCCCCAATTCCGTCCCCAACCAATTCACGCGCCCAAATTCTCTCAGGGCGACGCACTTCACCCTCTGAATCCTATTGTGTATGGGCTGTCATAGTAATTGACTTTTCAGAACGGGATTGTGAAGAGGAGTGTCATCTGCCGTTCATGCTTGTACCGTAGAGAGAGTTGGAGTGGATTTGGCATCGGCGCTGGGCTGATGGGGGGCCAAATACACCTGGCGTTGGGGATAGCGATGGATGATCTTGGGGTAGCAGTAGTAATCGAGGACGACGTGGATGTGAGGAACCTCCTGGAGGGGGTCTTGACCCAGGCGGGGTTCGAGGTCCACACGGCTGCGGACGGAAGGGAAGGCGTCGAAGTCGTGCGCCATCGGCAGGCCAGCGTGGTCACGCTCGACATCGGCCTTCCGGACATTGACGGTTTTGAAGTGCTCAGGCGGATCCGCGGTTTCAGCGACGCCTACGTGGTCATGCTGACCGGCAGGACCGAAGAGCCGGACCTCTTGTCGGCGCTCAACGCCGGTGCCGATGATTACATCGCCAAACCCTTCCGGCCGCGTGAGCTCCGTGCAAGGGTGGCAGCGATGATGCGCCGGCCGCGTCACGACATCGGTCTTGAACCGCCAGCGCCAGCCGTATGGGCAGCACCGCCTGCTGCGCCGGCACAGCTGACGGAAACCGGCGTGTTGCGCCACAACGGACTCGCACTTAATCCTCGGACCCGCACCGTCACGATGGATGGTGAAAATCTCGGTCTCACCCGCAGCGAGTTTGACCTGCTCCACACTCTGTTGAACGGCGCAGGGGCTGTCTGTACCAGGTCCCACCTGGTGCGTGCTGTCCGAGGGGATCTTTACGAAGCCGACGCCTACATCAGTGAAGCCGATGAGCGTGCCGTGGAAGTCCACGTCGGCAACCTGCGCCGCAAGCTCCAGGAGGACTCCCAGTCCCCGCGGTGGCTGCAGACTGTGCGCGGTGTGGGGTACCGGCTGGCGCCCAAGAGACCGGAACACGGCTGAGGGAGGGGCTTGGCCTTCCGGAAGGAAATTAGCCGTTCTTGACGATGTAACTGGACTGGAGTTCTGAAACGGTCTGCTCGCCGTTTTCCGCCACCCGTTCCATGATTGCCAGCCCGTCACTGAAGTCGCCCTGCCGGATCACGTCTTCCAGAATTTCGGCCAGACGCGCCAGGCGGAGCCCGCCCACCATGGCTGACGTGATCCGTAGACTGATGACGGCGTCCAGCGCGGCGTCCGGGTCCTGGTTCTGTATTGCAGCGGCCAGTTTCGCGCAGCGCTGGTCCCACATGGCCGCGTAGTCGCGGGCGAAGCGGAGCGCCAATTCCGATCCGTCCAGCTGCTCTTCGAGTTCCTGAAGAGTCGCGCCGTCGACCAGGGGGAGGAGCTCATCATAATCAGACGTCATTCCAGCGGCCTCTGCTACCGCTGACCGCGCCGGAACAGCGGCTGTGGGCGTGCCCTCGCCGCTGGACTGCGGATCTGGAATGTACATGTTTTGAGGCTACTTCCTGATTTTGCTGCGGGGCCGGACTTCGGTAGATCCTGTGGAAACCTTGAGGGGAGCTTTAGGATGTGCGTCTTTTTTGCCGTTACTGGCCGCTGAAAGTCTCCATGGCGTTGATGACGGCCGGGCCTAAGATGGCTATGAAAAGAACCGGAAAGATGAAAAACAGAAGCGGAAAGAGAATACTCACGGGCAACTTCATGGCCTTCTCCTCGGCACGCTGCCGGCGTTTAACCCTCATGACTTTTGCTTGTACCCTCAAAACCCGACTGATCGCGATTCCGTAAGTGTCAGCTTGGACAACGGCCTGGACAAAGCTCCGCAATTCCGGAATGTTCGTTCGTTCAGC
The DNA here is from genome assembly GCF_023913755.1 of Pseudarthrobacter cellobiosi. Taxonomy (GTDB): domain Bacteria; phylum Actinomycetota; class Actinomycetes; order Actinomycetales; family Micrococcaceae; genus Arthrobacter; species Arthrobacter cellobiosi. The sequence goes on along the minus strand of NZ_JAMXBJ010000049.1, from coordinate 109,589 downwards.
CAAGGCAAGGTAGGACTCCTTGCGGCCCCGTCCGACCTGCATGTCCTGCAAGGTGCGAACAAGCTCCTCTGCGAGCGGTCCCTTACCGTTCTCTCCGGCACGGGCCATAGCGCCTTCAAAGCCCAGGCCTGCCTCGACCGAGATCAGCATCTGGTCCAAGGTATTCGCCAGCTCCAGTTGCATGGCCTTTTGCCGCTCTTGGCCTTTGCTGTAGAGAAGCAGGTCGGGGATGAAGTAACCGAGAACTACGATGAAAAGCCCGAGCAGTTTAATGATTGTGGTCGGGCCACTCATGCTCATGTACGATCCAAGCAGTGCCCCCACGAGACCTAGCACAGTCTTAGCGGTCAGCAGGCGGGATAAAGGCAGGGATTCGGGTCGACCGGCCAACGACAATAGCCTGTCAAGCTTGCGCTGGTAGGCGGGCGGAGTAAGCCGGTAGGCGATCCTTTCGAGGACGTTGCTGTCTTTGGATTCCTCGACCGAGCTCGGTTCGTTGTCGCGGGCCAGGAGCTCCTGAATAGTCGAGCGGGTCTTTTTGTCCACGGACAGCAGTGACCAGGCAAGATATGCCGTAGGCAGGGGTACCAACAGCAGCGAAAGAAATACCAGGGGATCCATATTCGAGCTCAAAACTTCAGGTCAATGATCTTGCGCATCCAGAGACCGCCGATGGTCATGAGCACACAGGAGGCCGCGATCATGCCCCAGCCGAGTGGGTCGGTGAACATTTTGTTCATGTAACTGGGGTTGACCAGCATGAGCATGGAGACGATGCCGATAGGCATCGCCATCAGGATGTAGGCTGAGAATTTGCCTTCTGCTGCCAATGCCCTGATGTGCCCTTTGATTTCACTGCGTTCCCGAATGGTTTCGCCCACCTGATCGAGAACCTCCGCCAGATTTCCACCCACCTCGCGGTTGATCTGGATGGCTTGGGCAATCCAGACAAAGTCCTCATTCTTCATTCGTTCCGAAGTGTCATTCAGAGAATCAAGAAGGTCGCGGCCCAGGCTGGTCTCAGTGATTACGCGCCGCATCTCCTCCGAGGTAGGACTTTGTGACTCTTGCGCTGCTGCATCGACAGCCCGCAGTATGCTGTGCCCGGCGCGCAGTCCACCGGACAGCAGTTGGAGTGTGTCGCCAAGTTGTTCATCGAACTTTGCTCGTCTCTTGCCGGCAAGGTGACCCAGGACGAATTTCCCGATGAATGGCGCCGGAATGATGAACAGGATGGCTACCAGGGGCCCGCCTATGATGAAGCCAGCGAGGGCGCTAACAAAGCCTCCTGCCATCACCAAGACGAAAAAATCTGCCTGGGTTAACCGCAGCCCGGCATCCTCGATCGACTCTATGTTGTACAGCCGAATTTTCCTGCCCGCGAGGTAGCGCTCAAGCGCGCCTACGGCTGATCCGGTAAATCGTGAGAGTTGGGAGCCAGGGTCAGCCTCGAACGGCCGACGCCGGTCCAAGGGTACCACCGGGCTGCGGGGCATCAACAGGGCAACGCCGAGCAGGAGAGCGGCAGAAGCGAAGAAGGTGGCTCCGACTATAAGCATCACTTCTTAGGCCTTTCCGGACGGCGCCGGGGGTGCAGCAAACACCCCAGCCGAGACATGGATGCCCATGTCCTCAAAGCGGTCGATGAACCGTGGACGGATGCCTGTAGGGATCGGCTTTCCAAGGAATCGGCCGTGGGCGTCGACACCCGCAGAGTAGTCAAATACGAAGGCATCCTGGAGAGTGACAACGTCGCCTTCCATGCCTTGCACTTCAGTTACGTGAGTGATGCGGCGGGTACCGTCACGGAGGCGGGAGATCTGGACAATCAGGTGGACGGCGGATGCGATCTGTTCCCGGATAGCCCGCAGGGGCAAGTCCATCCCTGCCATCAGGACAAGCGTTTCGAGCCGAGCGACGGCGTCCCTCGGGGAGTTGGAGTGGACTGTCGAAAGTGATCCGTCGTGTCCTGTGTTCATGGCTTGCAGCATGTCCAGCGATTCGCCACCACGGACCTCACCGACGACGATCCGGTCCGGGCGCATACGAAGGGAGTTCCGGAGAAGCTCCCGGATGGTGATCTCGCCTTTACCTTCCGTGTTGGGCGGCCTGCTTTCCAACCGCACCACATGGTCTTGTTGTATCTGGAGTTCCACGGCATCCTCGATGGTGACGATCCGCTCGTTCTCTGGCAGGAATGACGAGAGAACATTCAGCAAGGTGGTCTTGCCCGTACCGGTGCCGCCCGAGACAATAATGTTTAGCTTAGCTTTGACGCAGGCGTTCAGGAGCTCCGCCATTTCGGGGGTCAACGTACCGAAATCGATGAGGTTCCTCACCGTCAGCGGAACTTTGCTGAACTTACGGATTGTCAGCGAAGAACCGCCAACAGCCAACGGAGGGATGACCGCGTTGACACGGGATCCGTCCTCAAGCCGCGCATCTACCAAAGGGGAAGACTCGTCGATACGCCGGCCCACCTTGGACACAATGCGTTCGATTACCTTCCGGAGGTGTGCTTCCGAGCTGAATCTGGAGTCCGTCAGCGTTAGCTTGCCCTTTCGTTCCACGTAGATCTGGTCCATCCGGTTGACCATGATCTCTGTTACTGCAGGGTCGTCAAGAAGACGCTGAAGAGGGCCGTAGCCGAGCACGTCGTCGGCGACGTCGCGCACGAGCCGCCCGCGTTCATCGGCGGTCAGCGGGACTTGTTCAGCATCCACGATGCGGGTCAATTCCTCACGGGCAGTGGTGCGAAGCTCCAGCTCCGTTATCGCAGAATCGTTGAACCGTGCACCCAGCCGTTCAAATAGGGCCGTAGCGGCACGCTGCTTCAGCGCCGCGAACACGTCCACAGGCTGCTGCGTCTTCGGCTTGACCACCTCCGTTCCAGCGGCTGAGGCCTTTTCATGGCCAGCACCGGCTTCGCGCGCTGGGGCAGGAGTGGGGGCTGTTGTGCTCCCGCCGGGCCGCAGGGATGCCGGCGCGGCAGCCGGCTTGGGAGACGGCGCCGGGGCGTCTTTGCTTTGCACGGCGCTGATGCGCTCAGAAAGTTTCATCTAGATGACCACCCGTCGGTGAAGTTTGCGTTGTGCCTTCTCCCGCCATGAGGGGGTGAAGCGGTCGACGAGCTGCTTCAGCCCCTTCACCGCCGGGTCCCTCCGTGATTCCTGAAGCAGGGGAATGCCGCGGTTAGTAGAAACGGCCACTGCCCGTGAACGGGGAATGCTTACATCCACCGGTGCGCCGATAGTTGATTCGACATCCTGGACCGTGAGTCCCAACTTGTTGTCGGCCATATTAAGAACTACATGACGGCTCTCAGGAAGTAGGTCCAGTTGGCGCAGGACATCCAAACCGGACCGGAGGCCGCGCACGCTGGGCACGTCCATACCGCTGACCCAGACCACGTCCGTGCATCGCTCGAGTGCTGCCAGGCCGATTTCGGGCAAGCCAGGGGCGGTGTCCACGACCACAAACTGGAATTCATCCGCCAACTGCTCGAGCAGTCGACTGACATTCTCTGGTGTGATGTGATCGGCCTCCACAGGATTCGTAGGAGCACAAAGTGCATAAATGCTCGCTGGATGAACTGTGAGGAAGGCCTTAAGCACTAAGGAGTCCTGACTGGCAGACACAGACACAGCGTCTGTGACCGTGTGCTCTGGTTTCAGATAGAGGCCCGATGCCACATCGCCGAACTGCAGGTCGAGATCTACTATCACCACGCTCATTGGCGCTATTTTTCCCAGGCCTACGGCGAGGTTGGTCGCGATGGTGGTCTTGCCTACTCCGCCCTTGGGCGAAAAAACGCCGATAACCAGGCCTTTGCCCGATTCACCCTGTTTAGGTTCATGATTGCGGTGGCGGCTGGCGAAGGAACGGCAGGCGCGTTCCAGCAGCACTCGGATCTGGGCCGCGTCCGCCGTCGGACTGAGAATGTCCCGGATACCGGAGCGCATTGCCTGAAGCACGAAAGCCGGGTCCGGATCGCTGACCAGGATGACGCTTAGCTCCGGAAACTGGACATCAATCACCGTCGCCAGCCGGAGTGCGTCCTCAATGGGTACTTCCGGCCCCAAAATCAGGACCTCCGGATGCTCCTGGTCCATCTGCGCAAACAATTCATGGGGATCGGCAGGCAACACGCTGGAAAAGAACGTTTGGACGCTTCCGGGCATCCCGTCCGCAGCCGCACGTAGGCGGTGGTCGAAATCGGTGTTGGGGGTGATAAGGACAAACCGGCTCATCGGTACACCTCATTTCGCTGCATGATCGCTCCGCCGCTGTCCTTCGCATCAGCGGGTTCTTTGCTCAGCCAGAGCTTGGCATACTCCGCAGCAAAGACAATTTTGGATGCATCAATGTCACTGACTGCAACAGTCAACAGCAACGAGCCCTGAGGCAGTTCCGTGTCTTTGGGGTCAGGGCTGTTCGGGTAGGCGCTGGCGGAAGGAGAGGGTGCGGCGCCGGCAGCTCCTTGCGGGGCACGCTGTACTGCCGTGACCAAAACCTTATGAATCGCAAGCTCCGTGGTTTCCTTGTCCGATTTGGCTTCAATGCCGCCGTTATCCAGGGAAATGAAGATTCCAACGAGGTCGCCGGGAGCAATCCGCCCGCCCACAACGCGCTGGGGCTCCAACTGGAAGGAAATCTCTTGGAGGCCCTTAGGTATCTGTACCGAGCCCTGACTTTTGAGGTCCTCCGGAGCAATGAGGCGTTCGGCAAGCAGTTGCTCGCCCGGGTGCATTTCGACGGCGGTAACCTTACCTGCCGATTCGTCCAAGGAGCCGAGGGCGCTCTGGGCCACTGCCGCCCCCGGCAGCTTCTGCACGGCCACGGCGGCGGCCAGCGAATCCACGGGTGTTCCGGCAGGAACGGCCTGCTGTACCACCAGCACATCCACCGGTTCCAGGCCTTCGACCGCCCGTTCATCAGCCCCCTGCGCATAGACCAAAATAACTATGGCGCCGATGAGGGCCAGGACTGCTGCGGCGGTTCCTGCCAACAAACGTGACTTCACGGACTGCTCCTGTGCTGGTTAAAACTAGCTCTTGAGTTGGACGACTGTTGCGCCATAGGGGCCTACTGCCCCTAACACGTAGCCGTCGGCCAAGGAAACGTATTTGATGAACTGGCCGATGATCCCGCGGCAGTCGCCGGTGCAGGCCAAGATCCCGGCCTCTGTGGATGTGTTCCGGAAGTTGAGCGGAAGGCTCGTTCCTCCACTGAACTTCCAGCCTTTCACTTTGAAGGCGGCAAAAGACTCAACATCATAAGACGCGCCGGACCCCGTGCCTGTCACGGAAACAAAGACCGGGAGCAGTACTATCACGTCGCGTCCGGCGGTAAGCTCGGCCGCCCAACCATTGAGGATTGCATCACAGTTGGACGGTCCGTCGTTGCCCGTGTTACTGCCGCCTTCGTTGAGGTCGACGTCGATGTACCCACCGCAGGAACTAGGATCCTGAACGATCCAGCCGAAGCCGCCGGCCACGAGCGCCCCAGAGGGGCCGGCGGGACGGCAATCGTCAGATGTAGTATCGGAATGGCTTTTCAGAAGCTGGGCGGCGCCGTCGACCATGCCCTGAACCTGGCACACCGAAATCGCCAGCGGAAACGGTGTTGTCCCCTTGCTTGGACTGCCCCATTCAACGGTGGTCTTTGCATTCACTTCCGTCATGGTGGTGCCAAGGACGCCGCCGAGGAAAAGCGATACCTGGTTGGCGGGTTTACCCGGCTCCTGGGCGCCGCCTATAGCTGTGACCTTACGGTTGGGTTTGTCCACCGTCAGCGATTTCATGTTGCTGAGCCCGTCGCCGGCATTCTTGTTCAGCAGGTCCGCGGCAAGGGCGGAGGTGTCCGTGCACTGCGGATCAGTTTCACTGCTCGCACACTTCTGGGCAACGCCGAGCGCCGCCGCATCGGCACCGTTCTGGAGCTGAGCACGCTCCGAATACAGCATGCCGGCATCCATGGCGATAGCAGCGAAGCCCAGTAGCGCAACCATCATGATCGCAACAATTATGCTGATGCCGCCGCGTTCGTCCTTGCCAGCCGCCCTTAACCTCCACATACCATCACTCCTTTACCGCTCATGGGAAACGGCCCTGCGATTCCGGTGATCGTACTCAGCGTGTAGCTGATGGTTACGGTCATTTGGGATCCTGCCGGACAGGGCGAGGACGCAGACACCGGAGCAGCGCTGAACGTGATGTTGGAATCCGCCAGCGGCGGATTCAGTGACACCGCGGCGGCCTTCGCCGCTGTACGTGCGCTGCTCTCATTTTTGGAAATTGCCATGACCCGCACGCCTTCTCGTGCCGCGTTGGAAAGGGACAACTGAGTGTTGTAGGCGCGGCCAAATTCAACGATGCCGAGGAGGATCATGATCAGGACCGGAGCCAGGATGGCGAATTCGACGGCGACAGCGCCCCGTTCGGAATTTCGGCGCATTCCCCGGCCCTTTCCTTTGAGTAGGTGAGTGACAAAAGCCTGGGTGGCGGCGGCCCGAAGACCGCCACCACCCAGGCGCAGTTCCAAATCAGGACCAGGATCAGACGGAGCAGGTACCGGCCGCCGCGGTTGTAGAAGCCGTGTAGGTGCCGCCCTTGACGTTGCAGGCAGTCTTGTCGAAGGTGGTCTTCAGGTTGCCGCCGAGGAGGGTGACGGCGACGATGATGACGACCGCGATAAGTGACACCATGATGCCGTATTCAACGGCGGTTGCGCCCTTTTCATCACGGCGAAGGCGGGCGGAGAGGTTGGAGAAGAGAGAAAGCATTTTGAACTCCTGAGCGAGTGGGGGAAGCTGGTCCAGCACCAGCTCTGTAAGAAACGTACCAACCCCGTTTGAGGATTGGTACGTATCTTCGGACTTCCTGTGCCAAGCCTTCACAAAGTGCGCTTTTGGTGTGGGTTTCCTGCGCTTTTGCCGCCGGGGTCGTTGGGCATTGACTAGTCGAAGTGCCGCTGGCTGACAGTGAAACGGGGCGTGGGGCTGGACCGCGCCGGCGGCGGTGGTCCCGTAACGACAGTGGCTCATCCGTGCCGGTGTGGCGCAAGTTGGAGGCTTTAGTTACGCAGAGATTCGAGGACCGCATCCACGGCCCAGTGAACCCGCCAGCCGCGCCACGCAGCGACCAGCCAAGCGTCCGCTAATGCCTGGCTGCACAGATACAACCAATGACGCGCTGTCTTGACCACACTGAATGGCCTGTTCCAACTTGAGCGGACTCCACTTAATCACAGGCAGGAACCGACGCCCTTCCAGGGTTGGTCCCGATCCGGGGCGTGCGTGGGCTGCAATGCAACCAGAATGGGTGGTGGCAACCTACGTTGCCACCACCCATTGAGTGTGACTTGAGTAGACCGGGGTCTATGCGCAGCTGGCGAGCGTAGCGGCAGTGGTACCGCTGGCGGGTGTGGCCGCTGTGTAGGTCTTTCCGCTGACACTGCAGGCGGTTTTATCGAACGTGACCTTGAGATTCCCGCCGAGGAGTGTCACGGCGACGATGATGACAACTGCGATGAGGGAAACCATGATGCCGTACTCCACGGCGGTGGCGCCCCGCTGGTCGCGGCGAAAGCGTGTGGCAAGGTCGTTGAAGCTGGAAAGCACTGTGAACTCCTGGTGAGTGGGGGGAAGCTGGCCCAGCACCAGCCCTCAAGAAAGATAACAGCCCTAAGTCCCCGCCAATCCGGGCTTTGCGACATCCTGTGGTAAGTCTTGGCAAGATGTGTGAATCCTGCGGAAGGGCTGCGCTTCACGCAACGGACCCCCTCGGTTCTGGGTGCCGAGGGGGTCCGGTATTTAGGGCGCCGGTTGGCGCGGGGCGAGCGACGTCTATACAAAGTGCCTGGTGCGCAGTGCAGAGGTCAGGGGATGCCCAGCAGCAGTTTCAGGTGGACAGCCAACTCGTCGTACCAGCCAAGCAACTCGAGCCCGAAGAGGGTCACCGCTGCCATAGTGATCATCACGATGAACGCCATGAGAATTCCATACTCAGTGGCGGTGGCTCCGTGTTCCTCATCGGCAAGCCTTTTGAACCAGATCATGTCGCCCCCTGCGAAAACATCTCCATGATGCTCAGTACTGTTGGCCCGAGAACCACTACGAAAAGTGTGGGCAAGATGAAGAAGATCAGCGGGAAGAGCATCTTGACGGGCATCTTCATGGCGTGTTCTTCAGCCCGTTGCTTCCGCTTAACACGCATGTCCCGGGCCTGGGCCTTGAGAACACCAGCGATGGCAATGCCATAGGCATCAGCTTGGACAACAGCCCGGATGAAACTGCGAACATCAGGAACGTCGATCCGCTCGGACATCGCCAGGTAGGCATCCTTCCGGGACCGGCCCACTTGAATATCCTGCAGCGTGCGTATGAGCTCGTCGGCCAGAGGCCCTGTTCCATTGGTTCCGGCCCGTCCCATGGCCATTTCAAAGCCCAAGCCGGCCTGTACGGAGATCAGCATCTGGTCCAGGGCATTCGGCAACTCTGTCCGGATGGCTTCCCGACGTTTCTGTGCACTACTTCTGATAAGGAGATCGGGTATGAAGTAGCTCAGAGCCGTGACGGCTATCAGGATCAGGAAGTTGGCGGCCTTGGGAGAACTCATGAAGAACAGGAATCCGAGGCCAGCACCCACGAGTGCAAGCATGGGTTTGATCATGATAATCCGTCCCAGCGGCCATTCCTTTGGGCGTCCGGCCCCTGCCAGCTGTTTGTCCAGCCAACCGGCATAGCCCTTAGGCGTGAGGCGCTGACTCACGTACGTCAGTCTCTCCTTGAAGTCCCCGCCTCGGGGGTCCGAGCTGGTCTTCCGGCCGAGGTTGGCTTGTATGTTGCGGAGACCAGCCCTGTCGCCGGTGAAGACGAGGAAGGTCAGGACGCTAACCGGGGCCACGATGGCCAGAATTCCGGCGTATGCGATCACTTGCATCGAGAATCACCTGCTTTCTAGAACTTGGGCTTGACGAGCTGCCTAAGCCACAAGCCGCCTACAGTGAGGAGGACAATGGCGACGGCAATCAAGACGAAGCCGGAGACAGTGGTTAGGAAAACGCGGGAGTACAGATCGTTGAACAGTGTCAAGCCGATGAACATAACTACAGGCAAGGCCATCAGTACGATCGCTGACATCCGTCCCTCCGCGCTCAGGGCACGGATCTGTCCACGCACCTGATTTCGGTCCCGCACGGTGTCGCCGAGGTGGTCCAGAACCTCGGCCAAGTCACCGCCTACCTCCCTGTGAATCTCGATTGCCTGGGCAATCGCCATAAAGTCTTCGCTCTCGGTTCGCCGGGCCACTTCAGCCAAGGACTCGCCCAAGTCTCGGCCAATCCTGGTCTCATTTACGATGCGGCTCAGTTCTTCGGCCATTGGAGGTTGACTTTCCTGAGCGGCCGCATCGACTGCCCGCAGTAGGCTATGGCCGGCACGCAAACCGCCGGCCAGCATCTGGAGGGTGTCCGGAACTTGTTCATCAAACTGCCGCCTTCGTCGAGCGGCGAGCATATTCAGTACCAGATGAAAGATGAGCGGTGATACCAAAGAGAGCAAAATTGCTGGGACCAATCCGCCGAGGAAGAACCCGAAAACTGCGGCTAGAAGAGTAGCGACGCCGGCCATTAGGAGATAGTCGCCCGGGTCCTTCTTGAGTCCGCACTCGTCGAGGCGGTCTCGACTGAGGAAGCGGTTACCGCGCTCCCTCACGCTCTTGTTCAGGGCACCGACCGCATGTTCTGTCAACCGGGTCAGCCCAGAGGCGTGGACCATGGCATCCGGGCGGCGCCGTGAGAGTGGTATGCCGGAACTAGTCTTGAATGCAACCCATCCGATCAAAAATAGCGCAAGATAGACTAGGAACAGCCCAATCACAAGGATCGAGGGGGAGTCTTTCTCAAGCACGGCTACCGCCCCCTCGATCTGGGAGAACCGGCCATTTGGGCGCCGAACACCGATGGCGAGATTTGAATGCCCAATTCGGCAAAGCGATCGGTAAAGCGCGGCCGCACTCCAGTCGGCACGGGTTTGCCTAAGAAGCGGCCATTAGCGTCCACTCCGGCGGAGTAATCGAAGACAAAGGCGTCTTGAAGAGTGACGACGTCGCCTTCCATGCCCTGGACCTCGGTTATGTGGGTGACGCGGCGGGTCCCATCGCGGAGCCTGGAGATGTGCACTATCAGGTTGACGGCGGATGCCACCTGCTCGCGGACCGCCCGCAGCGGAATGTCCATGCCCGCCATCAACACGAGGGTTTCCAGCCTTGCGATTGCGTCCCGCGGCGTATTCGCGTGGACCGTAGAGATTGATCCATCGTGGCCGGTGTTCATAGCCTGCAGCATGTCAAGGCACTCGCCGCCACGAACTTCGCCAACCACAATTCGGTCCGGCCTCATGCGGAGCGAGTTCCGCACCAAGTCGCGAATGGAAACTTCACCCTTACCCTCAATATTGTGAGGACGGCTCTCCAGACGAACCACATGGTCCTGCTGGAGTTGAAGCTCCACGGCATCCTCAATCGTGACGATCCTGTCATCGGCAGGAATGAACGAGGACAGAACGTTGAGTAGCGTTGTTTTGCCGGTGCCGGTACCGCCAGACACTATGATGTTCATTCTGGCCAGCACACACGCCTGGAGGAGTTCAGCCATCTCGGGGGAGAGGCTGCCGAGAGCGATGAGGTTATGGACAGTCAGCGGGTCCCTGCCGAATTTCCGGATGGTGAGGGCTGGTCCGTTGACGGCAAGCGGAGGGATAATTGCGTTGACTCGGGAACCGTCCGCGAGCCTAGCATCCACGAGCGGCGACGATTCATCGATGCGCCTTCCCACTTTGGAAACTATCCGCTCTATGACGCGTCGTAGGGCTTCGTCAGAACTGAACTTGGTGTCGGTCAGAAAGAGCCGGCCTTCGCGTTCCACGTAGACCTGATCAAAGCGGTTGACCATCACTTCTGTGATCGAGGGATCATCAAGGAAACGCTGAATGGGGCCGTGGCCCAGGACGTCATCAATGATCTCTCTAATAAGCCGTTGCCGCTCAGGGCCGGAGAGCGGAACCTGTTCTTCGTCGACGACGATTTTAAGTTCATCCCGCACGTACTGGTGGAGTTCGGCCTCTTCTAGGGAAGAATCAGTGATGCGGGAACCAAGCCGCTCATAGAGTGCCTGGCTTGCTCGTTCCTTCAACGCGTTGAGTGCCTCACTAGCCACCGCCGCAGTCTGCGGCATGTCCAAGGTCACTACTGCACTTGCGGCCGCTTCAGCTGTCTTGGCTTCCTGGATCCTACCCAAAGTGGTTGGCGCCGGCGGTGTTTGATACGCGCCCTCGTACGGATTGTGCTGCTTGAGCTCCGGATCTGGCTTGACCTCGCCTCGAAGCTGCTGGAACCGATCGGTGAGGCTCACTGTACTACCGCCCTTCTGTGCAGCTGCTTATGGGTTCTTTCTTCCCAATCGGGTTTGAAGCGGTCCACGAGTTTTCGCAGCCCCTTGGCAGCCGGGTCGCGGCTGCCGTCCTGAAGGACGGGAATCCCCTTGTTGGTTGAGTACGGTAGCGACTTGGACCTGGGAAGAACGACATCAACCGGTGCATTGATGGTTGCCTCGACATCCTGGAGTGTTAGCCCTCCCCTGCGGTCTGCCATATTCAGGACAACATGGCGCTGGGCCGGCATGAGGTTCAATTCGTTCAGGATTTGGAATCCGGTGCGGAGACCTCGGATGCTGGGAATATCCATCCCGCAGATCCATACCGCATCGGTAGCGTGTTCCAGAGTTGCTAGGACGTGTTCCCCCAGCCCGGGCGCCGTGTCCACGATGATGTAATGGAACTCCTCACGGAGCTGCGTGAGCAGCCGTGAGACATGTTCGCCGGTGATCTTGTCCATCTCCACGGGATTGCGCGGGGCACACAGGGCGTAGATGCCTGCGGGATGGACTGTGAGATACGTCTTCAGAACCATGGAATCCTGACTTGCCGCTCCCACGACGGCATCAGTAATCGTGTGTTCGGGCTCAAGCATCAGCCCGCTAGCGACATCACCGAATTGGAGGTCAAGGTCGACAATGACAACTTTCATTGGTGACGCGTGACCTAGGCCGATAGCGAGGTTGGTCGCCACGGTTGTCTTGCCGACACCACCTTTCGGTGACATTACAGCGATTACGCGGCCACGTTCGCCATGATCCGCGTGCTCGGAGGTGCCGGGGGCGAGGCCACGACGACGGCTGGCAGCGGCAAGACTGGCCCGTTCAAGCATTATCCGGATGGCGTCTGGATCGGCTGAGGGGTCCAACAAGTCCCGGACCCCGGACCGCATGGCCTTGATAACCACTTCGGATGATTCCGAGACCACCAGTACTACGCTGATCTCGGGATACTGTAGGTCCATCAACGAGGCTAGCTTCAGGCTGTCCTCGACAGGTAGACCAGGGCCGAGAATGAGCACCTCTGGGGGTTCGCCCACGAGCTGCCGGAGGAAGTCCTGCGGGCCTTCCGGGAGGTAATCGGCCTGGAAGGTCTGGAGGGAACCGTGCATCCCCGACGTGGCCATGCGGGCACGGTGCTCGAAATCACTATTTGGCGTGATGAGTACGAAGCGGCTCATCGGAATAGCCGTGACTTGTCTACGACGCCACTGGTGTTCTCCACCGCATTCTCAGGTTCCTTCGAGAGATAGACGTTGCCGAACTCTGTGGCAAAGACGATCCGTTCGGCGTCTGCGGAGTTGCGGGCCAAAGTGATGAGGTAGGTGCCGTCGCTGGCAGTGTCCTTCTTGGCAGACAATGATCCCTCGGCTGGGTTCTCCTCAACAGGGTTGGTCTGCGACTTGGCAGCGCTGCCGTTGCTGTATTGGGCAGCCGTGACCAGGACCTTGTGGAAGGTCAACTGCGTCCCGGCCGATGTAGATAAGGTTTCGCCGGTCGCAGCATTGGCTGTTGCGTTCTCCACGGAGACAAATACTCCAACGGTGTCGCCGGCTTTGATAGTTCCGCCCACAACGCGCTCAATGGGCAGTTTCAGCGTGATCTCCTGCAAGCCCTCGGGAACCTGGACCCTCGCTGAACCTAGGAAGGCGTTGGGTTCCACCATCCGCGTTGAGAGCAATTGTTCTCCTGCCATCAGAGAGACGGCAGTGACCTTGTCGCCTAGGTCGTTAAGATCGGTCACGCTGTCCGAGGCCAAGGCCAGCTTCGGAACATCCTTCTTGACAACGTAGTCTGCCAATTTGTCCACGCTGGTACCGGCCGCGATGGCCTTCTCAACGATGTAGATCGTTTCTGTTTCGGTATTCGCAAAGGCTCGTTTATCTGCAGTTTGGACGTACGAGATGAGTAACACGGTTCCAATAATCGCCACAAGTAGTGCAGCGATGCCTCCCAGTAGGCGAGTTTTCACTGTATATTCCCCTTAGAAATTGACTAATATCAACTGAATGTGCGGAGTGCTCCTAATCGATGAGCCGAATTTCAACTGTTCCCATGTCGTCTCCGACACCCCCACCTCCCCCGTAGGTTTCGATGGACTCGTACCTAATGAATTGCCCGATAATTCCGAGGCAAGATCCTGTGCACGCGTCAGCTGGGTCAGTAACGTAGGGGGCCTTATTGTGGAAGGAACGCGGTGCATTCGAGCCTCCGCCGAATTTCCAGCCCTGGATGTCAAAGGTGGCGTAGCCGCGAATGTGGAACCAACCGCCGGTGCCTGAACCACCTGCCTCGTCATAGACAGGAAAGGTAGCCAGCGCCTGACCTCCACTGTTGATCTCCGCAATCCAGGAATTGAGAATCGCATCGCACTCTGCGGCATAGTCGGCTCCGGTGTCGGAGGAGACAATGGCATCAGCATCGGTGGTAGCCACGCACGGATTGGATTGATCCAGCCAGCCGAACCCGCCAGGAATAACGTGACCCGAGGTTGACGTGCAGTCGTCCATTCCTGGCTTATAGCGGACGAGCTGGACCTCCCCTTCTAGCTCGCCCTCCGATAGGTCGTATTGGCATTCGGACAAGGCCAGCGGAAAAGCGCTCCCTGACGACGGCGGTTCGGCGGTTGCGACGGCGTAGGCGCCCACCGTTGCAGGCGTTGTATTGAGTGCGCTGGAGAACATCTGAGTGAGGAAACCAGCGCCGGTGGCTCCGTTCCTGGTGGATGTTCTAACGGTGACTTGGTTCGGAACCGACAGATCGACTTCCAGTACGTTGGATCCGGCGTCATTGGCGTTGGCGTCTGCTAACGTTGCGGCAATCGAGTCGGCCTCTGCCTGGCTGCAGCCCGTCTTGTAGCAGGCTTGGACCACTGCGATCGCTCCCGCATCCGCACCGTTCTGGAGTTGAGCTCGCTCTGAATAGATTTGCCCAACATCCACAGCCATGGCGCCTGCTCCGATGAGCACCAGCATCGTGACTGCTACCGTAACGCCGGCCGCCCCACGTTGATTGTCAGTCTTGGGTTGCGTCAGCCGCCACATCGCATGGCTCCTACTCCTGTGAGCGTGACCGTCGTGCCAAAGAGGCCGGTCATCGTCCCTGTCGTATAAGAAATAGTCACGCCTGCGTTCTCCCCTGCAGCACACGTTGCCGGGTCGAAATCGTATACGAACGCGGCTGTGTTGAGGCCGGGAGCACCATCGGCCGCGGCAATCTGCGCTTCAGCCTGGCTGTTAGTGATGGCCATGGTCCTAGCCGCTTCACGCGCAGCCTGTGTAACGGAAATCTGCAGGTTGTACGCGTGTGAGAATTCGACGATGCCGGCAACCAGAGCCAAAAGTATGGGCGCAACGAGGGCAAACTCGACGGCGACGGCGCCGCGGGCACGCTCGCTGGCATTTGAATTGCTGCGTTTCACTGGATCTCCCCATGGGACGGTTGCAGCTCGAAGAAACGAAGTAATGAGGGTTGAATGACGAAGAGGTGAGCCGCGCCCGCGTTCGGCGGACGCGGCACACCCCGTGTTGTAAAGACCCGCCGGCCTTTGCGCCCGGCTGCGGACAGCTGTGTGCTGGCTACGGAGCGACCCAGGTGCCCACTTCGGTGCCCAGAGCGGTGAACCAGGCACTGAGAGCGTTGCCGAAGACCGTGACGCCGACGATGATGATGAAAGCAATAAACGCAATCAGCAGCGAATACTCAGTTGCTGTTGCGCCCTTTTCGGAAGAGAGGCGATCCTTCACGCCGGCAACAAAAGCCATCATGGAGACCATAAGAGAAGTCATTGTATTTTCCTTAATTCGATGAAAGTGATTTTTGTGATGTTTCAACGAATTTCCAGCTGCCCCCATAATTCTTAGCGGCTGGACTTCGCTAAGAAGAGATTGTCACTGGCGGTTCTAGGCAACAATGCGTAGTGGTACTCGAATTTTTCAGGGGCCTTTTCAGCGGGTACTCGGAACCTATGTGCGAGTACTCAGCTAGGTGGACGCATCCATGCGCGGCTACTTGGATTACTGCTGCGCGGGCAGCTTAGGATTGCGGTTTTGTCCGATCCCAGGACTAGAAAAACAAAAGCCCGCTACCGATGGCGGCGCCGATCATCGACGGCCCATGAGCCACCTCTGACGTGCGTTCTTTGCGGTTTCGTGCCACCACAAGCACGGTAACAAGGCCGTTCAGAATGAACCCCAGCAGTCCTCCATATAGGAGTTGGCTCCAACCTAGGTACCCCAAGTAGAGGCCAACTGGAGCAGCGAGCTTGACGTCGCCCATTCCCAAGCCCGCAGGCGAAATTAACGCCAAAATCAGGTAGATGACAAAGAGAATTGCAGCGCCGGCCATTCCGCGAACGAGGTCAGCCCAGAGATGCCCACCCAACGTTGCCGCAAGAAGGCACCCAAGACCGCCTACTAAGAGGGAAAGAACCAAAGGGTTCGGCAGCAAATGGAGCGAGACGTCAATTCTCGCCAGCTGCACACCAAGAACAGCGAGGAGGAGGAATGCCGGCAATCCTGGGGCGACGCCGAACCGGAATGCGAAGGCAGCGAAGAGGGTGGCGGTGATCGCCGCCGTCGTGATCCTTGCGCGCATGCCAGGCATCGGGCCAACGCGGGGGAGAAGTCTGGCAATGAGCAGCTCGGCCAACGGTGAGAGAATGAGTCCCAAGAGGCCAATGGCGGCCACTAACAGCGGTCCTGCTGAGCCAGCGTCGCCCCAAGAAGTCACTGCATCCCCTGCTTACGTCGGGCCGGCGGATTGATGGATGAGTGTCCGGCTACCCCATTTTGACCCTGAGGCCCGGTTCAAGCTAACATTGGTAGTCGTTGTGCGTGTCCTTTCTCGATGATGCGTGCCCGCTTGAGAATCCGGTTGCAGGATAACTACTCAACGAGCACATTCGGGACTTCAGGATGACTGGTTACATGGAGCCCTCACCTCTGTTCCGGTAGCGCATAGATAGTAGGTGCACACGCTTGAGTGACACCTAAACAAGAACGCCAGAACAAGAACGAGGCAAAAACCGTGCGTACGTACACCCCGAAGCCCGGCGATATCAACCGCCAGTGGCACGTCATTGACGCCACAGACGTTGTCCTTGGTCGTCTCGCGAGCCAGACCGCAATCCTGCTGCGCGGCAAGCACAAGGCCACCTTTGCGTCCCACATGGACATGGGCGATTTCGTCATCATCATCAACGCTGAGAAGGTAGCCCTGACCGGCGCCAAGCTGGAGCAGAAGCGCGCATACCGCCACTCTGGTTACCCGGGCGGCCTGACTTCCGTCAACTACGCGGAACTCCTGGAATCCAACCCGGTCCGCGCCGTTGAGAAGGCCATCAAGGGCATGCTCCCTAAGAACTCCCTCGCTGCACAGCAGCTGGGCAAGCTGAAGGTGTACCGCGGTGCAGAGCACCCGCACGCCGCCCAGCAGCCCAAGACGTTCGAAATTTCCCAGGTCGCCCAGTAGTCCTGGCCACCAAACAACTTATCTATACAAGGAGAATCGTGGCTCAGAACGAAGAGACCACCGAGGCCGTTGTGGCTGAGGAAAACCCGACCAGCTACACCTCGGAGAGCGGTCCTGCGGAAGCAGAAGCGCCGAAGAAGGAACGCCCGGCACTGACCGTTGCCGGCGCCGCAGTTGGCCGTCGCAAGGAAGCTGTTGCCCGCGTACGCATCGTGCCCGGTACAGGCAAGTGGACCATCAACGGCCGCGCGCTGGACAACTACTTCCCGAACAAGCTGCACCAGCAGGACGTCAACGAGCCCTTCAAGATCCTTGATCTTGATGGCGCCTACGACGTTATTGCCCGCATCCACGGTGGCGGCATCTCCGGCCAGGCCGGTGCCCTGCGCCTCGGCATCGCCCGTTCACTGAACGAGATCGACACCGAGAACAACCGAGCCACCCTGAAGAAGGCCGGTTACCTGCGCCGTGACGCACGCGTCATCGAGCGTAAGAAGGCCGGTCTCAAGAAGGCCCGTAAGGCTCAGCAGTACTCCAAGCGCTAAATCCGCTTACACAGGAGCCCGTCCCACCGTTGGTGGGGCGGGCTTCTGCCTTTAATACGTCGCTCCGCTCAGCAAAGCTGGCGGCCCGCTGACCAGCCGGTTCAAGCTCCCTTCGCCCCATCCTCTAGACTTGTCCACGATGTCTAGATTATTTGGAACAGATGGTGTCCGGGGCCTTGCTAACGGCCTGTTGACTGCCGAGCTGGCGATGAACCTGGCCCAGGCGGCCGCCGTCGTGCTTGGTCATGACCGCAATACCAACGGCACGCGGCCCCGCGCCGTGGTGGCGCGCGACCCCCGTGCCAGCGGGGAATTCATCGCCGCCGCCGTCGAGGCAGGGCTGTCCAGTTCCGGTATTGATGTTTATGACGCCGGTGTTCTCCCGACGCCGGCCGCGGCCTACCTCGTGGCAGACCTAGACGCTGACTTCGGCGTCATGATCTCGGCCTCTCACAATCCGGCACCGGACAACGGCATTAAGTTCTTCGCCCGCGGCGGCCAGAAGCTCCCCGACGATGTCGAGAACGCCATCGAAGAACAGATGAGCAAGGAACCCGTGCGGCCGGTCGGCAGCGACGTGGGCAGGATCCAGCGCTTCTCGGACGCCGAGGACCGCTACATTGTGCACCTCCTGCGCACCCTCCCGCACCGACTGGACGGGCTGAAGGTAGTGCTGGACTGCGCCCACGGCGCCGCCAGCGGCTGCTCACCCCAGGTCTTCAAGGACGCCGGCGCTGACGTCATCGTGATCGGCGCCGAGCCGGACGGCCACAACATCAACGACGGCGTCGGGTCCACACACCTGGGCCCGCTCAAGGCCGCGGTCCTGAAGCACGGAGCCGACCTCGGCATCGCCCACGACGGCGACGCCGACCGCTGCCTCGCCGTGGACCACGAAGGCACCGAAGTGGACGGCGACCAGATCATGGCAATCCTGGCCGTCGCCCTCAAAGCCTCAGGCAAACTCATCGACGACGTCCTGGTGGCCACTGTCATGAGCAACCTCGGCCTCAAGATCGCACTGCGCGA
The DNA here is from genome assembly GCF_023913755.1 of Pseudarthrobacter cellobiosi. GTDB lineage: Bacteria > Actinomycetota > Actinomycetes > Actinomycetales > Micrococcaceae > Arthrobacter > Arthrobacter cellobiosi. The sequence continues at coordinate 91,110 of NZ_JAMXBJ010000049.1, read as the reverse complement.
GGCAGGCATCACCATCCGCGAAACGGGCGTCGGGGACCGCTATGTCCTTGAGGAGATGCGCGACGGCGGATACAACCTCGGCGGCGAGCAGTCCGGCCACGTGATCTTCGCTGACTACGCCACTACAGGCGACGGCGTCCTCACCGGGCTCCAACTGGCTGCGCAGGTCGCCCTGACAGGCCGGCCGCTCAAGGAACTGGCCACCGTGATGACCAAGCTTCCTCAGACATTGATCAACGTCAGGGGCGTGGACCGCACCCGCGTGGGCAGCTCTGAGGCACTGACGGCGGCCGTGGCCCTAGCCGAGGCGGAGCTTGGCGACACCGGACGGGTCCTGCTGCGGCCCTCCGGCACCGAACCCGTTGTCCGGGTCATGGTGGAGGCCGGCGACGAAGCCACGGCCCAGTCCGTCGCCGAGCGCCTTGCCCAGGTGGTCAGGACCCAACTTGCCCTCGAGCTCGTGGCGGACTGACCCGGAAAGCACCAAAAAAGAATGGCCGGCCTCCGCAGGGAGACTGGCCATTCTCCTTGGTCAGCGGTCGCTGACCTTCAGCGCATCCCGGATTTCGGTAAGCAGGGCGATCTGCGGGTCTTCCGCAGCCTCTTCCTTGACGTCCTTGTTGATTCCCAGCTTGCGGTTACGGAGCTCGATCATGTGGTTCATGGGAAGTACCACCACGAAGTAGATGGAGGCGGCCACCAGCACGAAAGAAATGATGGAGGAGATGACGGACCCATACATGAATCCCTCCCACTGCATCTCTTCAACGCCCTTGGCACTGAACAGACGTCCGATCAGGGGCGTCAGCAGGCCCTGGACGATAGAGGTCACGACGGAGCTGAATGCGGCACCCATCACAACGGCTACGGCAAGGTCAACGACATTGCCCCTCATAATGAAATTCTTGAATCCTGTCAGCATGATTACCAAGCTAGCGCATCGCCGTTAACAGGGGATGACGCCCCTGCAACACATCAGCACGGTGTTCAGGGGTAACCGGGAGCGGCTTCCACCCCGAAGTACTCCTCCACGGTGCTGATGCCCCGGTTCGCCATGTCGGCGGCGGTCTCCACTCCGATGTACCGCAGGTGCCACGGCTCGTAGTAGTAGCCGGTGATCGGGTGGAACATCCATGGATACCGCACCACAAATCCGAAGCGGTGGCCGTTCGCCTTCGCCCATACGGCCGCCGGCTGATCCGCGAAGCATGGCTGGAAGCCGCACGCCCCGCCGCCGTCGCCGATGTCGAACGACCAGCCGGTCTGGTGTTCCGAGTAACCGGGCCGGGCGCTGGCTGTATCGGCATCGGCCAGGCCGCGGGCCGCCACGTAACCGTTGTACGTTGCCACCTGCGTGCCATAAGAGCGGTATCCGCTCGCCAGCGTCATGCTCACGCCGTCCAGAGCGGCCGCGGCGAACATCGCTTCCGCGGCAGCCGCCGTCGTGCTGTTCAGCAGGGCTGCCTCGCCGGAAACAGCCAGCGGGACGTTGGGCTGGACCAGATCCGCCGGAAGGTAGTCCGCTGGCGCCAGTGGACGGTGTTTGTTGACCACCAGCCACGGGCTGGCCGGATCGGTCAGCGAGAACTGACGGGGCAGTGCTCCCGACGGCGATGCGGGAACCTGCGCGGGCGGCTCAGCGGCCGCCGTCGTGCTTTCCACTGAGGGGACCGCTACAGGGGAGGGGGACGCGGAGGTCGCCGATGGGGCAAGGGAGGACGACGACAGCGCCACCCCGGCCGGTGCCTCCGGCGTGCACGCTGCCAGGACAGTCAGTCCGGCCCCGGCGGCGAGGAAGCGGGCGAAGGACCGGCGGCTGGCCCCAGAGTGGACGCCGCCTGCCACGCAGCTGTGGCACACGTGTGTTAAACCTTCCTCAGGAGCATGCGGCGGATGGAGTGGTCCGCGTCCTTGGTCAGAACCAGCTGGGCGCGGCCACGGGTGGGGAGGACGTTTTCCTCCAGGTTGGGCTCGTTGATGCGCTTCCAGATGTCCCGGGCAGTGGTCTCCGCTTCGGCCTCGGACAGTGTCGCATAGCGGTGGAAGTAGGACTCCGGCTGCGCGAACGCGGTGCTCTGGAGCTTGCGGAACCGCTCCACGTACCACTCCTCAATGTAGGAGGTTTTGGCGTCCACATAGATGGAGAAGTCGAAGAAGTCGCTCAGCGCCAGCCCCTGCTTGCCATCGTGGCGCGGGCGGGCGGGGGCCAGCACGTTCAGGCCCTCCACAATCAGCACGTCCGGGCGCCGGACCACCACTTCCTTGTCCGGCACGATGTCATAGGTGACGTGGGAGTACCAGGGTGCCCGGACTTCCTCCGCGCCGCCCTTTATCTCGCTCACAAAACGCAGCAGCGCGCGGCGGTCGTACGACTCGGGGAAGCCCTTGCGTTCCAGCAGCTGGCGCCGCTTGAGCTCGGCCAGGGGGTAGAGGAATCCGTCTGTGGTGATCAGTTCAACGTTCGGCGTGCCGGGCCAGCGCCGCAGCATCTCCCGGAGCACGCGGGCGATGGTGGACTTTCCCACGGCCACCGAGCCGGCCACGCCGATGACAAACGGAGTGCGCTGGGTCTGCTCTCCCAGGAAGGTGGTGGTGGCCGAATGAAGCTGGCCCGCGGCCTCCACGTAAAGGTGCAGGAGCCGCGACAGGGGCAGGTAGACCTCGCGGATCTCCTTCATGTCCAGGGGATCGCCGAGGCCACGCAGACGGACAATGTCCTCTTCGTTAAGGGGCTGCTCCATCTGGGCGGCGAGCCGGGACCAGGTCTGGCGGTCCAGCTCAACGAACGGGGAGACACCGTCACCGTTCGCTTCATTGCGTTGCAAAGTCACCTTAGAGATTCTGCCCCTCGCGCGGCTGAGAGCGAAATGGAGCACGCTAAGTTTAGATCTCAACCCGGCTGCCGATAAGCTGGAGCCCATGTGTGGAATCGTGGGATATGTGGGCCATTCTGCTGGCCGTGTGAATGCCGGTCACAGTGCGTTGGATGTAGTCCTTGAAGGATTGCGCCGTCTGGAGTACCGGGGTTATGACTCTGCGGGGGTTGCGGTGGTCTCGCAAGGTGCCATCGAGTCCCGGAAGAAGTCAGGCAAGCTGAGCAACCTCCTCGCCGAGTTGGAGGCGCACCCGCTGCCGGAGACGTTCACCGGTATCGGCCACACCCGCTGGGCCACGCACGGCGGCCCCACGGACCAGAACGCGCACCCGCACCTGGCCGACGGCGGCAAGCTGGCCCTGATCCACAACGGCATCATCGAGAACTTCGCCGAGCTCAAGCTGGAGCTCGTGGCCAAGGGCTACGCCTTCGAGTCCGAGACCGACACCGAGGTCGCGGCCGTGCTGCTGGGCGATATCTTCCGCAACAAGCTGGGTGGTGTGGCGTCCGACGGCGGCCTGACGGAGGCCATGCAGCTCGCCTGCCAGCGCCTTGAGGGTGCTTTCACGCTGCTGGCGGTCCACGCGGACCAGCCCGACGTTGTGGTTGCCGCCCGCCGTAACTCACCCCTGGTGGTGGGCCTGGGCGAGGGCGAAAACTTCCTGGGCTCGGACGTGTCCGGGTTCATCGATTACACCCGCCGCGCGGTGGAGCTGGGCCAGGACCAGATTGTCACCATCACCGCGGACACGGTGGAGATCACCGATTTCTACGGCGCCCCGGCCGAGGGCAAGGAATACCACGTGGACTGGGATCCGGAATCGGCGGAAAAGGGCGGTTTCCCGTCCTTCATGGAGAAGGAAATCCATGACCAGCCCGACGCCGTGCTGCAGACCCTGCTGGGCCGCTCGGACGTCAACGGCAAACTGACCCTGGATGAGCTCCGCATTGACCCGCAGCTGCTCAGGAACATCGACAAGATCATTGTGCTGGCCTGCGGCACGTCCGCGTACGCCGGGCAGGTGGCCAAGTACGCCATCGAGCACTGGTGCCGGATCGCCACCGAGGTGGAGCTCTCCCACGAGTTCCGTTACCGCGACCCGATCGTGGACGAGAACACCCTGATCGTCTCCATCTCCCAGTCCGGGGAGACCATGGACACCCTGATGGCCGTCCGCTACGCCAAGGAACAGGGCGCCAAGACCGTGTCCATCTGCAACACCAACGGGTCCACCATCCCGCGTGAATCCGACGCCGTGCTCTATACGCACGCCGGCCCGGAAATCGCCGTCGCTTCCACCAAGGCGTTCCTGGCGCAGATCACCGCGGCGTACCTGCTGGGCCTGTACCTGGCGCAGCTGCGCGGGAACAAGTTCCAGGGCGAGATCAAGGACATCCTGGCGGACCTGAACAAGATCCCCGCCAAGATCCAGCGGATCCTGGACAACGAGGGCCAGATCAAGGAACTCGGCGTGTCCATGGCGGACGCGAAGTCTGTGCTGTTCCTGGGCCGCCACGTCGGCTTCCCGGTGGCCATGGAAGGTGCGCTGAAGCTCAAGGAGCTCGCGTACATCCACGCCGAGGGCTTCGCCGCCGGTGAGCTCAAGCACGGCCCGATCGCGCTGATCGAGGAAGGCCAGCCCGTGTTTGTGGTGGTCCCGTCCCCGCGCGGCCGCGACTCGCTGCACGCCAAGGTTGTCTCCAACATCCAGGAAGTCCGGGCGCGCGGCGCCAAGACCATTGTGATCGCCGAAGAAGGCGACGAGGCAGTCAAGGCGTACGCCGAGCACGTCTTCTACATCCCGGAAACCCCCACGCTGCTGGCCCCGCTGCTCAGCACGGTCCCGCTGCAGATCTTCGCCCTGGCCCTGGCCTCGGCCAAGGGCTACGACGTGGACCAGCCCCGCAACCTCGCCAAGAGCGTCACCGTAGAGTAGCCGCGGACTGATGGGCATCGACGAACTGTTGGACCGGGCGGGGAACCTCAAGGAAGCGCTGGTCGTCTACGCATCCTCACCGGGGTTCGCCCGGCGTCTTTCGCAGGCCATGTCAGACTTCTCTGGGCTTGGGGGTGGGGAACAGAATCAATAGGCGGAGGCCGTCGAGTCGCTGCTCTATGACCCGGACCAGGGCGGACGCGAGCCGCTACTCGACCGCTATCTGCGCACCAACAAGAATATTGAGCCTGATGAGCGACTCGTCTACGAGGGTTGGCGGGAGCGTAATGTTATCGGCGTCTTCCGCGTCGATGCCCGCAAAGGTGCCCGGCTTAGCCTGCATAACCTCATCGATCAGATGGATTACGATTCCTACGCCACCGCCGGGGCGGAGGCAATCAGCTTCGTCCAGCGAGGCGGCTACGTCATGACGCGTCTGGTGCCCATCGGGGATCTCTGGACGATCAGCGGGACCATGCGCCTGTTCGGCCCGCGGGACCTCCCCGGGGTCAAGACGCTTGCGGCGTCCCTGCTCAAACGCTTTCCCACCTTGGTATTCAATAATCCGGCGAAGGTCGAGCAGGGACGCAGGATCGTCGGAGAGCACCACACCACGTTCCTGAACCTCTTTGACGCGCATATGGTGAGCGGTACCGGGGCCGACATCATCGCGGCGTACCGCGGTTTCCTGGATGCTTGCAGCGAGGCGTCTGTCGCTGCAAATCCCAAGGCTTCCGCTCTGGTGACCGCGGCCGAACAGATCGCACCGGATGATTCCTTCCCGCCGGATTTGGCAGAGTCCGACGACGTAGCGCTCTACCATCATCCGCTGATGGGTGTGTCCTTCCTCGTCTGCTACGGGCAGGTCGAGGCAGCCCACCGTACGCCGCCGGCCAATGCGGAGGACCCCGCTGCGGAAGTCCTGCGTGGCTATGTGGAGGACAAGACGGTTCCCGGTTACGTCCTTGAGGACCTGGCAGCGAAATACCCGGACACGGTCGACGCCGCCTACCGGGCTGCCTTGTCCAGCCCCGGATTCCGCTGGGAGCACGACGGCGTGGCCCTGCTCCGCCTGCACAAGCCGAATTTCACCCGGGACAAAGAACTTCCTGGCGTCACGCCGGTGCCTTCATCACTGATCGATGAATACCGCCGGCTCAGCTAGAGCCAGGAACCGGACCGAGTGTGACCAAAGACGGGTGTACGCCGCCCATCCCGGCGGCTTTGCCGTCCAGAAGATTCCTCGTCCCGTGCCCGATGTACCGTGCCACTTTTTCCCCGACGGCCGATCCGTCGACCTGTTCGAGGGCGTGCGCCAGCTCTTCGAGCGTTCCGGTGACTGCGCGCCATGCATGCCGTTCATCGAGTCCCCAGGAGACGCCTTCTGCAACCAGGTCCTCCATTGTTAACGACGGCTGATAGGCGCGGGAGTTGATCCGGAGGGACATGTTCAGCTGGCCGTTGGGCGCCAGGGCGTGCGTTGACACGTCGTAGAGCGGCGCCAGCCGGACGGCACCGTCGGGGCTTCGGAGGGTGGAAAAGTTCTTGGCGTGGGCGTCGGTGTTGCCGATGGCGGTGTTGAAGGCCGTGTGCGCGAGCAGCGTCTCGCGGTCGTCGGGCCCGGCGCCGAGGATGTCCCGGCGTCGTCGCAGAAGTCCGGCGAGGTTCTTCAGGTTTGCGGCGGCATTGACACCTTCGAACTTGCTGTCCGTGTCCCAAGCCAGGCCAAGGGCTTGGGCGCCGTCCTCTTGGTGGATACGCTCCACGCTCCGGCCAGAGACGCGGCGGTCGTAGCGTTCCAGGACGAGGACGGTCCGGCCTGCAAAGGTGCGCACGTCGCTGGCGAACGTGGTCAGCCCGATCCGCCGCGCAAGCTCCAGGCAGAACGCCTCGGCGTGCAGGGCGCCTTCGTTTCCGCCCGCCACCGGCTTGAGGATGTGGGTGGAGGCGGCGCCGTCGACCCCCGCGTGCCACACCCCGTCCAGCAGGGCAAGCGTGGTTTTGGGCTGGTATCCGGCCAGAGAGCCGCCGCCGCCCACGGCACCAAGCGCATAGTCGTTGATAAGGGTTAACCTCTCGGCGACCTGCTCATCGGTCAGTGCCTCATAGGATTCGGCCGGTTCTTCGGGGTCCCCACCGACGCGGATCGCACCGGCGACGTCGCGGCCGGCATACGACACCAGCGCGAAGACATCATCGCGGCTGGCCTGTGCCTGTTTGGCAAGGTTCGACCTGCCAGATCCTTCCGGCAGCAGTCCACCGAAGAACGCAGTGGCCGCCTCCGGGGTCGAGGGGCGGGGCCCAAGTGGCAGGTTGGCGGACAGGATCCGCGATCCGATCCCGAACCGGGCCATCCCGGCGTCGGAGGATGCGAACGTCACTGTGGTCGCGCCGTGGCGGACCATGCGCCCGATGACGGTGCCGAAGAGGTGGACATCCTGCACTTCAGCCACGGTCGGCGCCTTCCCGGAACGTCAGTTCGATTCCGAGTTTTTCCATGACGGCGAAGAACTGGTCGTTGAGCACCTTGGGCTTGCCCGTCTCCAGTTCGGAGAGGTACCGCTGGCTGACTCCGAGCCGGCTGGCCAGCTCGCGCTGGGAGAGCCCGCTGCGCTGGCGGACGCCGTAGACCATCAGGCCCAGGTCGGCCACTGACTTCATGACGCCGTGCACGCGGCCTCCTTGATGAGTTACTCGTAATAGGTTCATGGTGATTACCTTTTCGTAATCATACCAGCGTGATTACGAAAACGTAATCGCGGGGCGCCGTGTGCACGGCAGGCGGTGAGCGTCCCCGTAGAATAGCGCCATGATCGTTGGCATTGGCGTAGACGTTGTAGACATCGAGCGGTTCGGCCGCCAGCTTGAGCGGACCCCGGGGCTCCGGGACCGGCTGTTCGTGCCCGCGGAACGCGAGCTGAACACCCGCTCGCTCGCCGCGAGGTTCGCCGCCAAGGAAGCCGTGGCCAAGGTCCTCGGCGCGCCGGCCGGCATGAACTGGCAGGACTGCTGGATCGGCCTGGACCAGCACGGACCCATCATCCAGGTCAAAGGCACCGTCCTTGCGGTGGCCGAGTCCAAGGGCGTCAAACGCTGGCACGTCTCCATGAGTCACGACGGCGGCATCGCCACCGCCACGGTCCTGGCCGAAGGCTGAGTCACTTACTGCTCCGCCCAACGACGGACCTGACACCATGATCAGCGCCTATACCGGAACCCAGATCAGGGCGGCAGAACAGCCGTTCCTGGCTGCCGGGATGGGCGATGTACTGATGCAGCGTGCCTCCTACGGGCTCGCCAACGCAGTGGTCCACGAGCTTCAAGCACGCAGCTGGCGGCTTTACGGCGCCAGCGTGGCCGTCCTCGCAGGCAAGGGTAACAACGGGGGAGACGGCCTCTTCGCCGCCTCGTTCCTGGCGGCCAGGGGGATGCGTACGACGGCGGTGCTCACCGCCGGAGCGGCGCACCCCGAGGCGCTGGCTGCTTTTGAGCGCGCCGGCGGGCGCGTGCACCTCCTCACTGAATTCAACGCCAGCCAGCTGGCGGCACACTTCGCGAGTGCCGACGTCGTGATGGACGCAATGTTGGGAACTGGCGCCCGCGGCGGCCTTCGCGGAGCTGCAGCCGGCCTGGTGAGCGGCCTTTCGGATTCGCGGCTGGCGGCCGGGGAGCGGGCCATTGTGGTGGCCTGCGATATCCCCAGCGGCGTTGATGCCGACACCGGCGAAGCCTATGGGCCGGTGCTGTCCGCGGATGTGACTGTCACTTTCGCCGCAGCCAAGGTGGGGCTGCTGGCGGACCCGGGCGCCGATCACGCCGGCCGCATCCACGTGGTGCCTATCGGCATCGAAGACGAGCTGCCCTGGCCGGCGCTGCGCAGGTTTGAGCCGGTGGACCTGGCCCGGCTTCTGCCGCAGCCCGGGAGGCGCTCGCACAAGTATTCCCGCGGCGTCCTGGGCGTCGTGGCCGGATCCGCCGACTATCCGGGCGCCGCCGTACTGGCCTGTCGGGGTGCGCTGGCTGCCGGCGCGGGGATGGTCCGCTACGTGGGCCCGCCCGAGGTGGCCGACCTGGTGCGGCAGTCGTGCCCGGAGGTTGTGTGCAGCACGGGCTCTGTCGCGGAGACGCACGTCCAGGCGTGGCTGGTGGGTTCCGGCATGGGTCCCGGGGACACCGAACAGCTCCAGCGCGCCCACGATGCCGTGGAATCCGGCCTGCCCGTGATCGCCGACGCCGGGGCGCTGCCTGCCCTGCCCGCGGTCCTGGGGCCGCAGGTGGTGCTCACGCCGCACGCCGGCGAGCTGGCGGCCCTCCTCCAGCGGCTCGCCTCGTCCCCGGACAGCCCGGACTTTGATCCCGCCCCGAGCCGTACCGCCGTCGAGTCCTCCACCCTCGGCGCGGCCCGGCATGCCGCCGTGCTCACCGAGGCCACCGTCCTGCTGAAGGGTGCCACCACCCTGGTCGCGTCGCCCTTCCAGGATTTCTACAGCCAGGCGGACGGCACGGCGTGGCTCGCCACCGCCGGAAGCGGCGACGTCCTGGCCGGGATCATCGGTGCGCTGCTCGCCCAACTGGGGTCCGACGTCGGGCGCTTCCGTGATGCGGGCATCGATCCGGACGAGCGCTGGGCGGCGATTGCCGCCCTCGGGGCCAGCCTCCACGGCCGCGCGGGAGCGGCCGCCTCCGGCAGCGGGCCGCTAACGGCCGGCCGGATTGCGGACGCAATACCAGACGTTTGGTATAAAGTCAGCCTGCTTAGTAAACCGGCGGGCCGGAAACGTAATAGTCACACCCACCCGCTACCGTGGGCATAGGTTTTGTACCGGCAGGGGCGGTTTTGTGTCCACACACCCGCTGTCGAACAACGATGAGGAGCACGCATGGAAATCTGGCCCGGAACGGCATATCCGCTTGGCGCCACTTTTGACGGGACCGGCACGAACTTCGCTTTGTTCAGCGAACGCGCCGAAAAGGTGGAGCTGTGCCTCTTCGATGACGACGGCGTGGAAACCCGGTTCAGGCTCGATGAGGTGGACGGCTATGTGTGGCACGGCTACGTCCCGCAGGTCCAGCCCGGCCAGAAATACGGCTACCGCGTCCACGGGCCCTACGACCCGGACTCCGGCAACCGCTTCAACCCCAACAAACTGCTCCTGGACCCGTACGCCAAGGCCGTGCACGGGCAGATGGACTGGGAGCCGGCACTTTTCTCCTACAACCTGGGCGAGCCGGACTCTATCAACAATGAGGACTCCGCGCCGCACATGATGATGGGCGTGGTGATCAACCCGTTCTTCGACTGGGACGGCGACCATAACCTGCGCATTCCATATCACAAGTCGGTCATTTACGAGGCCCACGTCAAGGGCCTGACCCAACTCCACCCCGAGATCCCCGAGGAGCAGCGGGGCACCTATGCCGGCGTTGCGCACCCATCGGTTATCTCGCACCTGCAGAAGCTGGGCGTCACCGCCATCGAACTGATGCCCGTGCACCAGTTCGTCAACGAGGGCACCTTGAAAGACAAGGGCCTGAGCAACTACTGGGGCTACAACACCATCGGCTTCTTCGCGCCGCAGAACACCTATAGTTCCACCGGCGACACGGGCCAGCAGGTCCAGGACTTCAAGGCCATGGTCCGCAGCCTGCACCGTGCGGGCATCGAGGTAATCCTGGACGTGGTCTACAACCACACCGCCGAGGGCAACCACCTGGGCCCCACGCTCTCCTTCAAGGGCATCGACAACGCCTCCTATTACCGGCTCATGGAGGGCGACGAGAAGCATTACATGGACTACACGGGCACGGGCAACTCGCTCAATGTCCGCCAGCCGCACTCGCTGCAGCTGCTCATGGATTCCTTGCGGTACTGGGTCACCGAAATGCACGTCGACGGCTTCCGCTTCGACCTCGCGTCCACCCTGGCGCGCGAGTTCTACGATGTGGACAAACTCTCCACCTTCTTCGAACTCATCCAGCAGGACCCGGTGGTTTCCCAGGTCAAGCTCATCGCCGAGCCCTGGGATGTGGGTCCCGGCGGCTACCAGGTGGGCAACTTCCCGCCGCAGTGGACGGAGTGGAACGGCCAGTACCGCGACACCGTCCGCGACTTCTGGCGCGGTGAACCGGCCACCCTGGGCGAATTCGCCTCCCGCATCACCGGGTCCGCTGACCTGTACGAGCACTCGGGCCGCCGGCCCGTGGCATCGATCAACTTTGTCACCGCCCATGACGGCTTCACCCTGGCGGACCTGGTGTCCTACAACGAGAAGCACAACGACGCCAACGGCGAGGACAACAACGACGGCGAATCCCACAACCGGTCCTGGAACTGCGGCGCCGAAGGCCCCACCGACGATCCGGCTGTCCTGGGGCTGCGCGCCCGCCAGCAGCGGAACTTCATCGCCTCGCTGCTGCTGTCCCAGGGTGTGCCCATGCTGCTGCACGGTGACGAACTGGGCCGCACCCAGCAGGGCAACAACAACGGCTACTGCCAGGATTCGGAACTGACCTGGATCAACTGGGAGAACATCGACCAGCCGCTCGTCGAATTCACCGCCGCCGTCAACGCGCTCCGCGCCAAGCACCCCACCTTCCGCCGGAGCAGGTTCTTCGACGGCCGCCCTGTCCGCAGAGGCGAAGGTGAGCGGCTGCCGGACATCGTATGGCTGGACCTCGACGGCGACACCATGAAGCCGGAGGACTGGGACAGCGGTTTCGGCCGCTCGGTAGGTGTATTCCTCAACGGCGACGGCATCCAGGGCAAGGACGCCCGAGGCCGCCGGATTACCGACGTGAACTTCGTGCTGTACTTCAACGCGCACGACGACATGGTGGACTTCACCCTTCCAAACGACGAGTACGCACCGGCGTGGGACATCATCATCGACACCGCCGGGCATAACGCGGACACTGCTCCGGTGAAAGCCGGCCAGACCCTTCCTGTGGATGCCAAGTCACTGGTGGTCCTCAGAGCGCACATGATGCAGGAAGCGGAGCCGGACCACTCAGTAGCTGCATCGCTGGCTGCCCTGACGCAGACCAGCACCAGTGAAACTGAGGCCCTCAGTACGCCCACCGTGCCCGAGCCCAAGAAAACGAAAAAGGTCAGCAAACCGAAAGACCAGGCAAAGTGAAGACACCGGCGTCCACCTACCGGCTCCAGATCCGCAGCAGTTTCACGCTCTTTGATGCTGCTGCTACCGTTCCTTACCTGAAGTCATTAGGTGTTGATTGGGTCTACCTGTCTCCGATCCTGACGGCGGAGCGTGGGTCCGATCACGGCTATGACGTGACGGATCCGTCGTTGGTGGACCCGGAGCGGGGCGGCCCGGAAGGCCTGCTGGCACTCTCTTCAGCCGCGCGGGAGCATGGCATGGGCGTGCTGGTGGACATCGTCCCCAACCATGTGGGCGTGGCCTCGCCGGCGCAGAACCCGTGGTGGTGGTCGCTGCTGCAGGAGGGGCGCGGCTCGCCTTACGCGGAAGCGTTCGACGTCGACTGGGACCTTGGTGCCGGCCGGATCCGGATCCCCGTCCTGGGCAGCGACGATGACCTTGGACTTCTGGAGGTTGCAGATGGCGAGCTCCGCTATTACGGCCACCGCTTTCCGTTGGCCGCAGGTTCATACTCCGACGGCGACTCTCCGCGGGCTGTGCATGACCGGCAGCATTACGAGCTCGTCTCCTGGCGCCGGGCGGACAGCGAGCTGAACTACCGGCGGTTCTTCGCGGTCAACACCCTGGCGGGCATCCGGGTGGAGGACCGCTGGGTCTTCGACCAGGCCCATGCCGAGGTGAAGCGCTGGTTCGACGACGGCTTGGTTGACGGGCTGCGTGTGGACCACCCGGACGGCCTGGCGGATCCTGCCGGGTACCTTCGCTGGCTTAAGGACCTCAGCGGCGGAGCCTACGTCCTGGTGGAGAAGATCCTGGAGCCGGGGGAGGAGCTGCCGGCGGAATTCGCCTGCGAAGGCACAACCGGCTACGACGCCCTGGCCGACCTGGACCGCCTGCTGGTGGACCCGGCCGGCGAGGCTGCGTTGGACGCACTTGATGCACAGCTGCGCTCCGGCGAGCCTGCGGACTATGCGGCCATGATCCTGGGGACCAAGCGTGCCGTGGCGGACGGCATGCTGCGGTCCGAGATCCTGCGGCTGGCACGCCTTGTTCCCGCTTCCGCGAGTCTGTCCGAGGACGTCGCAGCGGATGCCCTGGCGCAGGTCATCGCGGCCTTCCCCGTGTACCGCACGTACCTGCCCACGGGTGAGGAAGTGCTGCGCGAGGCATGCGCGGCTGCGGCTCGCCAGCGCCCTGACCTGGCCGACGTGCTGGACGCGCTGCTGCCCCTGCTGCTGAAGCCCGAGACTGAACTGGGCCGACGTTTCCAGCAGACGTCCGGCATGGTGATGGCCAAGGGCGTTGAGGATACGGCGTTCTACCGCTACACCCGGCTGGGGACACTGACCGAAGTGGGAGCGGACCCGTCCCACTTCTCGCTCGCCCTGGACGAATTCCACCGGCGGATGGCCGAGCGCCAGGAGTCTTTGCCGCTGTCCATGACCACGTTGACCACCCACGACACCAAACGCAGCGAGGACACGCGGGCACGGATCTCCGTCATCGCCGAGCTGCCGGACCAGTGGGCAGCGACTTTGGACACCCTTCGCGGGCTAGCCCCGGTGCCCGACGGCCCGTTCGAGAACCTGCTGTGGCAGGCGGTCATCGGTGCGTGGCCAGCGTCGCGGGAGCGCCTGCAGGCCTATGCTGAGAAGGCTGCGCGGGAAGCAGCCAACTCCACCACCTGGACGGATCCGGACGAGGAGTTCGAATCACGGGTCAAGGCAGCGGTGGATGCAGTGTTCGACGACGCTCGGGTCGCCACGGTGATCGAGGACTTCGTCGCCAGGACGGATCGGTTTGCCGCCGCCAACTCGCTGTCCCTGAAGCTGCTCCAGCTGACCATGCCGGGAGTGCCGGACGTCTACCAGGGCACCGAATTCTGGGACCGCTCGTTGGCGGATCCGGACAATAGGCGGGCATTTGACTTCGAACGCCGCGAAACCGCCCTGGCCGCACTGGATGCCGGCACGAGTCCGGCGGACTTTCGGGACGAGGCCACCAAACTGCTGGTGACCTCCCGGGCGCTCCGGCTCCGCCGGAACCGGCCGGACCTCTTCCAGGGCTACCGGCCCGTTCTGGCTTCCCACGCTGCGGCGGACCACCTGGTGGCCTTCGACCGCGGGGCGGACGGCAGCAGAACTGGCGGCGCGCCCGGTGCGTTGACCCTTGCGACGCGGCTTCCCGTCGGACTGGAACGCGCTGGCGGGTGGCGGGATACCGCCGTCGAACTTTCCACCGCCATGCGGGACGAACTCACGGGACGGACGCACGGCCCCGGCCCGGTGCCGGTGGCCGGCATCCTCCAGCAATACCCTGTGGCGCTGCTCGCGCCCGTGAACGGAGACAACGCATGAGCCTGACGCACCACGGTTCCGGCCGGTTCGACGTATGGGCCCCGGACGCCTCGGCCGTCTCGCTGCTCGCCAACGGGCACCACTACCCCATGAAGCAGGTGGCGGGAGCCCCCGGCGCGGATGGCTGGTGGTCCGCGCCGGACGCGCCGGCTGACGCCGACGTGGATTACGGCTACCTGCTCGACGGCGACGCCCACCCGTTGCCCGACCCCCGGTCCCGCCGCCTCCCGGACGGCGTCCACGCGCTGTCCCGCACGTACGATCCCGCCTCCTACGCCTGGCAGGACGCCGGCTGGCAGGGGAAGGAACTGCGCGGCTCGGTCATCTACGAACTCCACGTGGGAACCTTCACGCCCGCGGGAACACTCGATGCAGCCACGGACAAACTCGGCTACCTCGCGGACCTCGGCATCGATTTTGTGGAGCTGCTGCCGGTCAACGGGTTCAACGGCACCCACAACTGGGGCTACGACGGTGTCCAGTGGTTCGCGGTCCACGAAGGCTACGGCGGTCCTGCGGCCTACCAGCGTTTTGTGGACGCCGCCCACGCAGCCGGGATGGGCGTCATCCAGGACGTTGTCTACAACCACCTCGGGCCCAGCGGGAACTACCTGGCGAGGTTCGGCCCGTACCTCAAGCAGGGCGACGCCAACACGTGGGGCGATTCGGTCAACCTCGATGGCCCGGGGTCCGACGTCGTCCGTGAATACATCCTGGACAACGCCGCGCTGTGGCTGCGCGATTATCACGTGGACGGGCTGCGCCTGGATGCCGTCCATGCACTCCGTGACGAGCGCGCCGTGCACCTCCTGGAGGAGCTCGGCGCGCTGGGCGATGCCATCTCCGCGGAGACGGGGCTGCCCAAGACCCTCATCGCCGAATCGGACCTCAACAATCCGCGGCTGATCTACCCCCGCGATGCCAACGGCTACGGCCTCGCCGGGCAGTGGAGCGACGACTTCCACCACGCGGTGCACGTCAATGTCAGCGGGGAGACCGCGGGGTATTACGGCGACTTCGCGTCGCTCGGCGTGCTGGCCAAGGTCCTCAAGGACGGATTCCTGCACGACGGCAGCTACTCCAGCTTCCGCGGACGCCATCATGGCCGGCCCATCAACACCTCGCTGGTCCACCCCGCGGCCCTGGTGGTGTGCAGCCAGAACCACGACCAGATCGGCAACCGGGCCATCGGGGACAGGCTGTCCCAGTCCCTGCCGTACGGTCCGCTGGCCGTGACCGCTGTGCTGACGCTGACCTCGCCGTTTACGCCCATGCTGTTTATGGGCGAGGAATTCGGTGCCTCCACGCCGTGGCAGTTCTTCACCTCGCACCCCGAGCCGGAGCTGGGCAAGGCGACGGCGGAGGGCAGGATCCGCGAGTTCGAGCGCATGGGGTGGGATCCCGCCGTCGTCCCCGATCCGCAGGATCCCGAAACGTTCCGGCGATCCAAGCTCAACTGGGCCGAAGCCGCGGACGGTGACCACGCGCGACTCCTGTCGCTGTACCGCGCGCTGACCGCGTTGCGGCGCGCTTACCCCGAACTGGCCGGCCTGGGGTTCGCGGAAATGGACGTGATGTTCGACGACGACGCCGGCTGGTTGCGCTTCCGGCGCGGGTCGGTGGAGGTGCTGCTGAACTTCTCGGCATCGCCGGTGCGGCTGGACGGTGTGGGGGGCACGGTGCTGCTGTCGACGGACGGGACCACCCTGCTCGACGGCGATTCGTTGGTGCTGGCAGGACACAGTGGGGCGGTTCTTACTACAGGGGCAGAAGTAGCCTCGAGTTAACGTAGACACTGGAGTGACGCGGGCGTACTATTCGCGTACTGACCAGCCGTGATGGGCGGCTCGGTGGTGTACGGGCGATGGAGGCCGTTATGGGTGACCCAGCGGAAAATGCGCCGAAGGTTCCTGCCACGCTCGAACTCCGGATCCATGGCATCCGCAATACCCCGCCCCATGAGCTCCTCCGATCGGGGAAGCGGTCACTCAAGCCCGACGACGTCGAGCTGTCCTGGGGTGATGAGCTTGCCGGCTTCTACCGGGCCAAAGTCGGGGCGGGCGCCGTCGTGGACTCCGGTGCCGGTGCCGCGGCAAACGGTGGCAGCCCTCGGGTGGTGGAGGCGTATTCGTGGGGGCGGCTGGCTCGCTTCACTGGAGTAGGAATGGCCGGGAAGGTCGCCGACGCCGCAGTCCGGACGGCCTGGTTCCTGCTGATGCCGTTCGGACTGACCAACGCCGCGTACTGGAGCCGGCCCCTGCCGGCCGTTAAGCAGCAGGTGGTTACCGATCCGGCGTCCGGGCAGGCGGAACCGCGCATCGACTACGCCGACGGAGTAGGGCACGGGCGCGACGGCGCGGGACGGATCAGGCTCTTCGCGCTGGTTCTGACCCTCTACTTTGTGGTGACGGCGGCCGTGGTCTCGATGGACCTCATCGCCGTCCAATGCTTTCCGGCCGACGTTCCGGGCCAGGAACGCCGCGTCTGCTCTGCGCTGCCGGCGTTCCTGGACGGGCTGGCCGGCTGGACCCGCGGCCAGCGCATCGTGGTGTTCGCCCTGATTCCCATTGTGTCGGTGGCCGTCCTGGCAGCCATCGCCTACTTGGCGCGGACCCGGTTCCACCCCAGACCGAATCTGGGCACCGCTGCCCAGGAGGCGGCCGGCGCGGGTGCCGAGGAAATATCAGCGCTCCCCACACTGATGATCCGGAATCTGTGGGAAGCGCGGAAGGAGATCCGCTATAACGGGTGGCTGCACGTGTGGGCGGCGCTGGCCGCGGTTGGCGCCATCATCGCCTGGGACGGGCTCTGGACACGGATCGACGGCATTGCCTGTGGAAGCCTGGGCACGTTCTTCACGGAGTGCGCCCTTAGCATGGCGCCCGGGCGAATCGACCTGACTGGCATCGCGATGGCCTTCGCGTGGCTGGTCGCGGCCGGCGCGGTGGTGCTGGCGGGGATTGAGACGGTCCGGAAGTCCCCGGACAATCCGGACATGCCGTCCCGGGACGGATCATCATTGATGGGTTGGATTTCCGGCGGAGCCATCATCAGCGTCCTTGCGGCCGGGCTGGCAGCCGTTCTCTCAGGTGCTCCCGACGGCGAGGTCCCGGGCGCGACGCGAATGCTGGGCCTGGGCACGGCCCCGGCCGGGCTCATGTTCGTGATGCTGGTGCTGATCCTCACCATGAGCCAGCTCCGAAGGGAGGGCTACGACAAACGGACTCTCGGCTGGCATGGCAAGGGCTCGGCGGTCTTCTCCACCCTTGCTCTGGGAGCGGCAACCATTCTGAGCTGCGCAATTGTGGGGGCTGCCGCCACCGTACTCCAGCGCAACCTCGAACGGCGGGCTGCCACGGCTGACGGGATGTGGCGATACGGGTCCATGGCCGGTGACGTCCTGATGCCGCCGTCGGTGTTTTCGCTCTTCAGCGGGCTGCTGCTGGGAGTGATCGTCGCGGGCGCTGTCGCGTGGGGATTGTGCACGTGGCGGGCCGTGCGTTCGATGACGTGGAACACGCAGGAAGCCGCAGTGTCTGAGTTGCTCTCCGCCTACTCTGCCGCTCCGCCCTTGCCGCAGCAGGAAGCGGCGGGCCGCAAACTGGTGGCTGCCCGGCGGACCGCTTCCCTGGCTCACCGGGCGGAGGCCGTGGTGTCGCTGCTGGCCATCCTCATTTTCCTGGGGCTGCTGTCAGCCTTGATTCTGGGCACCTTCAAGGACTGGTGGAATGCCGGCCCTGCGGCGGGACTTTACCGGCTGATCGAAAGCATGGGAGCCCTGGGCCTGGCTGCGGCTGGCGCCACGATTGTTGCGCTGGCCGTGATGTCGGCCAAACCGAACTCCCGGCCGCTGGCACTCCTCTGGGATCTGATGTGCTTTATGCCCAAGACCGCCCACCCGTTCGGTCCCCCCAGCTACGGCGAGCGGGCGGTCCCGGAATTTGCCGCCAGGATCGCGGCGTGGCTGGATGGCATGGACGGCGCGCCGGCCGCCAAAACCGGCATGGTGGCGATCTCGGCGCACAGCCTGGGCGCGGTGATCGCCGTCAGTGCGCTGTTCCATCTAAAGTCAACGCGGCCTGACCTGCCGTTTAACAGGATCGGCTTGCTGACCTACGGCACGCAGCTGAGGTCCTATTTTGGCCGGTTCTTTCCGGAACTCCTGGGGCCGGCCGTGCTCGCCACAGCACCGGTGGGCCGGACAAAACTCACCGCCGCCGGAAGTCCGGACGATGAGCGCGTTGTCACGGGCGAGCCGACGGTTCAGTTCGACGTGAATCTCAGCCACGTCCTCGGGGCCGGCCCGAATCGCTGGGTGAACCTCTACCGCAAGACCGATTACCTCGGTTTCCCGGTCCTCTATCAGGGTCCGGGAGGTGCCGAGAACGTGGGGAGCATTCCGGACCGCTACGCGCAGGAGATGGATCCGTTCACGTACCAGTTCCTCGTGGTCAGCCACAGCGACTACCTGCAGGCGCCCCAATACGACGAGGCGATTGCCGCCGTCGTCAATTCCCTGCCGGCCCCGAGGCCGTAACCCGGGGCCTTGCGGTCTGTAGCGCGCGTCACAGATGGCAGGATGGTATGTATGACTTATTCAGCCGCGGAAGACCGCTATGAATCCATGCCCTACCGCCGCGTCGGACGCAGCGGACTGAAACTGCCGGCCATTTCCCTGGGACTGTGGCACAACTTCGGCGACGACAAGCCCTTCGAAGTGCAGCGCGCCATCCTGCGCCGCGCCTTCGATCTGGGCGTCACCCACTTCGACCTCGCGAACAACTACGGACCGCCCTACGGCGCCGCCGAGACCAACTTCGGCCGCCACTTCAAGGACGACTTCAAGCCGTACCGCGACGAACTCATCATCTCCAGCAAGGCCGGCTACGACATGTGGCCGGGCCCGTACGGCAACTTTGGCTCCCGCAAGTACCTGCTGGCCAGCCTGGACCAGTCCCTGGAGCGCATGGGCCTGGACTACGTGGACATCTTCTACAGCCACCGCCCGGACCCGGAAACGCCGATGGAAGAGACCATGGGCGCGCTGGACCACGCAGTCCGCTCGGGCAAGGCACTGTATGCGGGCATCTCGTCCTACACCCCGCAGCAGACCCTCGAGGCCGCGCGGATCCTGAAGGAACTGGGCACGCCGCTGCTGATTCACCAGCCAAGCTACTCCATGCTTAACCGCTGGACCGAGAACGGCAGCCCCAACCTCTACGAGGCCTTGGAGGAGGTGGGCGCCGGCTGCATCGCCTTCTCGCCGCTGGCCCAGGGGATGCTCACGGGACGCTACCTCAACGGCGTGCCCGCGGATTCCCGGGCAGCGCAGCAAAAGTCACTGGACGAAGCCATGATCACTCCGGAGAACCTGGACCGCGTGCGCGGGCTCAACCGGATCGCTGAGGGCCGGGGCCAGACGCTGGCGCAAATGGCGATCGGCTGGATCCTCCGCGAGCAGGGCAAGGGCTCCTCGGTGACTTCTGCACTCGTCGGCGCTTCCAGCGTCCGGCAGCTGGAAGACACCCTGTCCGCCATCAACAACCTGGACTTCACCGCCGACGAGGTCACTGCCATCGACGAGTTCGCCGTCGAGTCGGACATCAACCTGTGGAAGCAAGAGTAACCACGTAATGCTTCTCTGGTGGGGGCCGGGAACAATCCCGGCCCCCGCTTGGTTGGGTAAGATGAAATGGCGCCGAATGGCGCACTGCCAGCGTGCCGCCGTCGTACTTTCCGGTACTGACCGTTCTGGCGGCTGAAGTTGTCTTCAAAGGAGTTCCGTGTCTGCAAATCCGATTCGTGTTGCCATCGTTGGTGTGGGTAACTGCGCCGCCTCGCTCGTCCAGGGCGTGCAGTATTACCGTGATGCCGATCCCCAGGCCACGATCCCGGGTCTGATGCACGTGGAGTTCGGCAAGTACCACGTCAACGATGTCCAGTTTGTTGCCGCTTTTGATGTTGACGGCAAGAAGGTGGGCGTGGACCTCGCCGACGCCATTCTGGCCAGCGAGAACAACACCATCAAGATCGCCGAGGTTCCCCCGACCGGCGTGACCGTCCAGCGCGGCCACACCCTCGACGGCCTCGGCAAGTATTACCTCGAGACCATCGAACAGTCCGCTGAAGAGCCCGTTGACATCGTCGCCGCGCTCCGCGAGTCCAAGGCAGACGTTATGGTCTGCTACCTCCCGGTTGGTTCCGAGGATGCTGCGCACTTCTACGCGCAGGCTGCCATCGACGCCGGCGTGGCGTTCGTCAACGCCCTCCCCGTGTTCATCGCCGGCACCAAGGAATGGGCCGACAAGTTCACCGCCGCCGGTGTCCCGATCGTGGGCGACGACATCAAGAGCCAGATCGGTGCAACCATCACGCACCGCGTTATGGCCAAGCTCTTCGAGGACCGCGGCGTCACGCTGGACCGCACGTACCAGCTGAACGTCGGCGGCAACATGGACTTCAAGAACATGCTGGAGCGCGACCGCCTGGAGTCCAAGAAGATCTCCAAGACCCAGGCCGTGACCTCCAACGTCGAAGCCGACATTGCGCCGCGCAACGTCCACATCGGCCCGTCCGACTACGTCCAGTGGCTCGACGACCGCAAATGGGCCTTCGTCCGCCTTGAGGGCCGCAACTTCGGTGACGCCCCCGTGTCGCTGGAATACAAGCTCGAAGTCTGGGACTCACCCAACTCCGCAGGCGTGATCATCGACGCCATCCGCGCAGCCAAGATCGGCCTGGACCGCGGCATCGGCGGCCCGCTGCT
Organism: Pseudarthrobacter cellobiosi; assembly: GCF_023913755.1. Classification (GTDB taxonomy): domain Bacteria; phylum Actinomycetota; class Actinomycetes; order Actinomycetales; family Micrococcaceae; genus Arthrobacter; species Arthrobacter cellobiosi. Next base: position 70,057 of record NZ_JAMXBJ010000049.1, on the reverse strand, counting down.
CTCCGCCTCGAGCTACTTCATGAAGTCCCCGCCGGAGCAGTTCAACGACGACCTCGCCCGTGAAAAGGTCGAGGCCTTCATCCGCGGAGACCTCGAGCGCTGACCCCGCGACACCCTGCATTGCGGACGCTCTCTCACTTTGGTGGGGGAGCGTCCGGCGTTTAACGCCCCTTGCGACGCTCTCTCACTTTTGGGGCGTTTCTGACGGACGCTCTCTCACTACATCGAGCGCGAAAAGCCGGACACGACGGCGGGATCCACCCAGGCGGACCGCAGCTCCCTTTTGATCATCCTGACGGCGCGTTCGAATCCGTCGGCCAGATGATCCTTATCGAAAATGAGGACCGTCCAGCCAGCGGCTTCAAAGGCTTTGTCCCGTCGCCGATCGCTGAGCCGCTGTTTGGGCACGAGGTGATGGCCGCCGTCGTACTGGATGGCCACGCGCCGATGGCGGTATCCCAGATCCGCCGACGGCGACAGCGGGTCTGCCTCGCGCAGCCTGAGCTGAAGCTGGGGCTCGGGGACCCCGGCGTCAAGCATTGCCAGCCGGAGCAGGGTCTCCGGGCCGGAATCCGCTCCCACGCGCATGAGTTCCAGGGCTTCGCGGGCGCGGACGATTCCCTGCAGGTTTTTGTGCAGATCCGTCAGGGCGCGCAGCTTCTCAACGGTGGCAAATGGTGCGTCGCGGCCTTCAAACTCCTGCCGGGGCAGCCGGATCAACTCATCACCGAGGCAGACGAGGTCCTTCAACGGCAGCACGCGGGCCATGTCCAGCCACGTGCGTGGCCGCGTGCTGATGCGGATTCCGTCAGCCGATTCGACCTCGTCATCAGCCGCGGTCACGGTATGCCCGATCACGCCTTTGCGGCGAACGCTCGGCAAGGACCGCGGTTTGCTGAGATGCAGTTCCGTGGAGTCGGAGAGCCACGGTGGAAGGCACGAGCTGCGAAGGCGTGCCGCCGTCACGTGCGAGATCCAGGCACCCGGAGTGGCTGCCGAGAGCGCACGGGCGGCAGCCTCAAGTTCGAAATCCCAGTCTGCGGGACGGTACAGTCCGCGGCTGACATGCGCGACGTCGGGCCGGAGGAGACGATTCCGAGGGACGCCTTCTGCTGTGGCGTCCGTGAGTGTGAACGGGCCGGATGCCAATGTGGTGGGAAGCGCAGTCTGCGTGTGCATACCGGCATTGTTCCTCAGAGTGGCCGGTGCCCGCAGAAGTTATCCACAGGTGAGAGAGCGTTGCCTGGAAAGGCCCCAAAGGTGAGAGAGGGTTCGATGGAAACCCGCCATATGTGAGAGAGCGTCCGGGGTGGGGGAGAGGGATAGGTCAGAAGAGGCCGACCGGGTTGCCGTGCGCGTCGACGTCCATGCGCATCGCGGCGGGCTCTTTGGGCAGGCCGGGCATGGTCATGACGGCACCGGTCAGGGCCACGATGAAGCCGGCGCCAGTCTTGGGAATGAGGTCGCGGACGTGGATGGTGAAGCCCTTGGGTGCGCCCAGTTGCGAGGCGTCGTCGGTGAAGGAATACTGCGTCTTCGCCATGCACACGGGCATTCCGCCCCAGCCGTTCTTCTCAATGTCGGCCAGCCTTTTGAGTGCCGGCACCGAGAATTCCACGCCGTCTGCCCCGTAGATCTCCTGCACGATCGTCCGGATCTTGTCCTCCACCGACAGGTTCAGCGGATACAGATGCCGGAAGTCCGACGGCGCTGCCACGACGGCGGCGACCTTCGCCGCGAGCTTATCGCCGCCGTCGCCACCTCCGCCCCGGCCCCAGACGTCGGCGACCGCGGCCTGCACACCCTCCTGGGCGCACCAGGCGAGCAGCCACTGCAGCTCCTCAGGCGTGTCTGTGGCGAACTTGTTGATGGCCACCACCGGCACGATGCCGAACTTCTCGACGTTGTGCACGTGCCGCTTCAGGTTCCCGACGCCGGCGGCGAGCGCCTCGACGTTCGGCTCCTTTAGCTGGTCCTTCGGGACGCCGCCGTGCATCTTGAGCGCGCGGATGGTTGCCACAACTACGACGGCGGATGGCGCCACGTCAGCGATGCGCGCCTTGATGTCCATGTACTTTTCGGCGCCAAGGTCCGCGCCGAAGCCGGCTTCCGTGACCACGATGTCGGCCAGCTGCTGCGCTGTGCGGGTGGCGATGAGGGAGTTGCAGCCGTGCGCGATGTTCGCGAATGGGCCGCCGTGGACCAGGGCCGGCGTTCCGGCGATGGACTGGACGAGGTTGGGCTTGAGGGCATCCTTGAGCAGCATGGTCAGCGCGCCATGGACACCCAGATCCGCCACCGTGACCGGCTGGCGGTCGTAGCTGTAGCCCACAGTGATGCGGCCCATGCGCTCGCGCAGATCGTCCAGGTCCGTGGCCAGGCAGAAGACGGCCATGATCTCGGAGGCCGCTGTGATGTCGAAACTGTCCTGGCGCGGCACGCCCTGCGCCGGTCCGCCGAGGCCGATGATCACCTCGCGCAGCGAGCGGTCGTTCATGTCCAGGACCCGCTTGAACGTCATGCGCCGCGGATCGATGTTGAGCTCATTCCCCTGGAAAATGTGGTTGTCCACGAGGGCCATGAGCGCGTTGTTAGCCGAGGTGATCGCGTGGAAGTCGCCGGTGAAGTGCAGGTTGATCTCGTCCATGGGCAGGACCTGGGAATAGCCGCCGCCCGCCGCACCGCCCTTCATGCCCAGGATGGGGCCCAGGGACGGTTCGCGCAGCGCGATCATGACCTTGTGGCCCGCCCGTGCCAGGGAATCGGCCAGACCCACCGTGGTGGTGGACTTCCCCTCGCCGGCCGGGGTGGGGGACATTGCCGAGACGAGGACCACTTTCCCGGCGGTCTTTCCCGCGGGGAGCCGCAGCCGGGCGGGGTCGATTTTCGCCTTGTACCGTCCGTACGGCTCCACGGCATCGGCATTGATACCGGCCTGCTCCGCGATCTCCCCGATGGGCAGGATGGCGGCCTTTTGCGCGATCTCAAGATCGGTGAGGACCTTGTTTTCAGACATCGATGTCCTTTGGCTCTGTGCGGAACACTGTGCGCGACAATCTATCAGCCGACGGTTCAAAGGTGAGAGAGGGTTGGGGGGAAACGGTTCAAAGGTGAGAGAGGGTTGGGGAAGCGGGGATCAGCCTGCTGGCCAGCTGCTGTTCGACAGCGGCGTGGTAGGTCTCAAGCGTGATGGCGGCAGTGCGGTTCCACCCGAGGTTCTCCGCCCGGATGGCCGCGGCCCGCCCCATATCGGCGCGGGTGTCCGGATCGTCGTACATGGCTTCGAGCGCGTCCGCCCAGTCCGAGGCGTGGTGCCCGTCCACCAGCAGCCCGGTCCGGCCATGGCAGATGGCGCGGGACAGTCCGCCCACCCGGGTGCCCACCACGGGTGTCCCGCAGGCCTGCGCCTCGATGGCCACCAGCCCGAACGATTCGCTGTAGGACGGCATCACCACAACGTCGGCCGCCCGGAACCAGGACGCCAGGTCAGCCGCGATGACCGGGGGAAGGTGCGTGACGACGTCGTCCATTCCGGACTCTGCGATCAGGTGCCGGAGGTTGAAGTCCTTGTTGCCGCTGAGGGCGCCCAGGATGGTGAGCCGGAGGTCGATCTCGGGCCGCCGGGCGCGGAGCAGGGCCGCGGCCTTGAGCAGGACCTGCGGGCCCTTAAGCCGCTGGATCCGGCCGGCGAACACCAGGTGGAACGTCTCCGGTGAAACTCCCCGCTCTGCCCGGGACCGCGCGCGGAACGCGGGTGTGAACGTGCTGAGGTCAACGCCCGGCGGTGCCACATCGATGCGGTCGTAATCGGCACCGTAGTGGGACACCAGCTCTTCGGCTTCGGCGGTGGTGTTGGCGATCAGGCGGGCGGCGCCGTCGACGATCCGGTGCTCGCCCTCCTCTCGCCGCCGCGGCTCGGGCTGTTCGCCGGACTCCAGCAGGAGGTTCTTGACCTTGGCCATCGTGTGCATGGTGTGGACGAGCGGCACACCCCAGAGCTCCGAGAGCTCCAGGCCGGCGATCCCGGACACCCAGTAGTGCGAATGGATGACGTCGTAGCGGCCGTGCGGCTGGCGCTGTCGGATCTGGTCGATCTCCGCCACCATGCTGTGGAGCAGCGCCGGCAGTTCTTCCTTGGGGATCTTCCGCGGCGGGCCGGCCAGAACGTTGTGGACGCACACGCCGGGGTCCGGATGTTCGACGGCGGCCTGCTTGGCTGACGTGGAGCGCGTGAAGATCTCCACCTCCACTCCGGTCTCGGCCAGCGCCGAGGCCAGCTCCCGGATGTAGACGTTCATCCCGCCGGCGTCGCCGGAGCCTGGCTGCTCCATGGGGGAGGTGTGGAGGGAGAGTAAAGCGACCCTGCGGATCAATGTCATGGCTTCTCCTTCCCAGCCCTGGCGCGGCGCGGGCCCCGCTGTTGCCCACTCGGTAAAACACTACTCCAGCCCCTCCCGGGCGGCCTCCCGGTACTTGGCCGGCTGCTAACGTGGCGCGTGTGAATGCAGCAACAAATCCGCCCAGTTCCGCAGAATTCTCGATCCGCCCCGCCACGGCCGCCGACTGGCCCGGCATGTGGGCGGTGCTGGAGCCGGTCATCCGGTCCGGCGAGACATTCACCTGGGACCAGGACACAACAGAGGCCGACGCCCGGGCCCGCTGGTTCAAGGACGCCCCCGGCCAGGCGTTTGTGGCAGTGACGGCCGACGGCGGCGTGATCGGCACCGGCGAGCTGCACCCCAACCAGGGCGGCGCCGGCAGCCATGTGGCCAACGCCGGCTACATGGTCCACGGCGGCCACGGTGGCAAAGGCGTGGCACGGGCACTGTGCGCCTACTCCCTGGACGCGGCACGGGATGCTGGCTTCCGGGCCATGCAGTTCAACGCCGTGGTGGAAAGCAACGTCCGCGCGGTGGCCGCCTGGCAGGGGATGGGCTTCGAAATACTCGGCACCATCCCCGAAGCGTTCAATCACCCGACCCTCGGATACGTGGGTCTGCACGTGATGTACCGTAAGCTCTAGCCGCGCCAAAGCCCGCGCAGCCTAGGGAAGGCGTGCTCGTAGCCGGCCAGCAACTTGGCACCGAGAGCGGGGGAGTCCACCAGGGGATGCCGGCTGAAAGCGTCGACGGCGGCCGCCCGGTCTCCGTGCGTCGCTGCCCGGACAGCGAGCCGCTCCACCTCCTTGACCCTTTGGAGGAGGGTGAGTTGCTCCGGTCCCGGGGCTGACTGCGCAAGCGGCACGGCGCCGTCGGGCGTTACGGTGCAGGGGACCTCGACGACGGCGTCCGCCGGCAGTCCCGGAATGGCCGGTTCCGGCGTGGTACTTCCGGAGGCGGGCGCCCCGCCAGTACCGGTCGGAAGCATGTTGGGTGTATTGAGGATGAGTTGGGCGTCCCCGGCCCCCGCCAACGCGCGCATCACGGCCAGGGCGACGCGTTCGTAGCCGCCGCCGGCGAGGTCGTCCTCGTCGCGCTGCTCACCGTGGGTCCGCGCCTCGGCGAGGTAGCCTTCCTCCCGCGAGCGGCGGGCGGCGTCCCACAATGTGTAGGCATCCGCCCCGGCTGAGGCGAGCAGCGGGTACAGCTCCGCCTGCTGGTGGTGGATGGACTCGCCACGCGTCTGGGCCATGGCGCGCATGGCCGCGACGGCGCCGTCCCGCTGGTAATAGTAATAGAGGTACTCGTTGGGCAGGGCGCCAAGGTCCTGGAGGAACGGCTGCGGGAAGAGCCGGCCTTCCTCGAAGGTGCTGAGGGCAGCGGCGTCTGACAGCAGCGCGGGCAGCAGATCCCCGCCGCCGGACTCCAGCCGGTGGAGCCAGCCCAGGTGGTTCAGCCCGTAGTAGCCCACGCCGTCGAGCGTTCCGTCCGGCAGCGGCAGGCCGGCCGCCCGGGCCGCCCGGTGCACCAGCCCGCCCGCGGAATCGCAGATCCCGATGACCCGCCGGCCAAGGACCGGCAGCAAGGCTTCGGTGACCATGCCGGCCGGGTTGGTGAAGTTGATTAGCCAGGCGTCCGGGCAGAACTCCCCCATCTGCCGCGCCAGGTGCAGCATCTCGGGGATGGTGCGCAGGGCGTAGGAAATGCCGCCCGCGCCGGTGGTTTCCTGGCCGAGCAGGCCAAGGTCCTGGGCCACGCGTTCGTCGTTGATCCGGCCGGCCGTGCCGCCGGGACGGATGGCCGCGAACACCAGGTCTGTACCCGCCAGGGCCTCCGGCAGGGACGTCGTGGTGCGCACGGCGGGCGGCTGGACACCTGCGTTCGGGCCGGAGTGAGGGCCGCCGTCGGATTCCGGCATGGCGCGCAGAACCGCGGTGATGGCGCTCAGGCGGGCGGGATCGACGTCGAACAGCACCAGTTCGCTGACCAGCCCCGCAAACGCGCCGGACGCCAGCGCCCGGTAGACAAGCGGAACGCGGAATCCGCCGCCGCCGGCAATCATAAGCCGCATAGTCAGCAGTCTAGGGGGCCGCCGGGCGCGCCCCTACCGTGGGGCCGCGGCAGGGCGTAGTCTGCCGGACATGGACGCCATCCCGGACCGCCGCTTCGATCCGCTCTCAACCGTCCGCACACCGTCCGACGGCGGGTTCGACCTGCTGCTGGCCGGCACGGTTTTCCAGGACATCATCTTCACAGGGCTGCCGCACGCGCCCGAGCCCGGCACGGAAATCTGGAGCGAGGGCATGGGCAGCTGCCCCGGCGGCGTCGCGAACCAGGCCATTGCCGCGGCGAGGCTGGGACTGCGCACGGGACTGGCTGCCGCCTTCGGGGACGACGGCTACGGCGACTACAACTGGAAAATCCTGGCCGGGCAGGAACACGTGGACCTGAGCCTGTCCCGCCGCATCCCGGGGTGGCATTCCCCGGTCACCGTCTCGCTCAGCGTCCACAACGACCGTTCCCTGGTGACTCACGGCCACCCGGCCCCCGTGACGTCGTCGGAACTGATCGGTTCGCCGCCCACTGCGCTCGCCGGCATTGCCGCGCTCGACGAGGAGATTGAACCTTGGGCCGTGGCCGCGCACCAGGCCGGCGTGAGACTGTTCGGGGACGTGGGCTGGGACCCCAGCGGGAAGTGGTCACCGGTCCGGCTCGAGAACCTGCAGTATTTCCACGCCTTCCTGCCCAACCAGCGCGAGGCCATGGCCTTCACGGGGAAGGACAATCCGTGGTCCGCGCTGTATGCGCTGGCGGACCGCGTGCCCGTGGCCGTGGTGACACTCGGTGCGCAGGGTGCCATGGCCGTGGACTCGGAAACCGGTGAGGAGGAGTGGGTGCCGTCGTTGCCGGTGACTGCCTTTGATCCCACCGGAGCCGGCGACTGCTTTGATGCAGCGTTCATCGTGGGCAGCTTGGCCGGCTGGCCGCTGGGAAACCGGCTCCGCTTCGCCAACCTTTGCGCCTCCCTGGCCGTACAGGAAGTGGGCGGATCGCTGGCAGCGCCCGGCTGGGGAGATATCGCCGACTGGTGGAAGCGGGCCAACTCCCGGCCGGAACGCCAGAGCAGCCAGTGGCTTCGCCGCTTCGGTTTTCTGGAGGACATTATCAGCGACGTCCCACTCGCGGCGCAGCGCCGCGCCACCGCCACCATCGCGCACCTTTCCGACGCCTGACGTCCTGAGCCGGAACGCGGCGCGATTATCCCGACCTGAGCGCCCGCACTAGAATCACTAACGTGACTTATCCCGTAACAACCGGTGACTTCCGCGCGGCCTCAGGACCTGATCCTCTGTCCGAGCGGTCCGCCGTCATCGACCTGGACGCCGTCCGCCATAACGTGCGGCGGCTGGCGGACGCGGCCTCACCCGCCAAGGTCATGGCCGTGGTTAAGGCCGACGCGTATGGACACGGCGCGGTTCCGGTGGCCCGGGCCGCCCTCGAAGCCGGCGCGTCCTGGCTGGGCGTCGCGCACATCTCCGAAGCACTGGCACTGCGGGCCGCGGGCATCGACGCCCCCTTGCTGGCCTGGCTGCACACGGCCGAAAGCAACTTTGCGGCGGCGGTGGCTGCCGGCGTCGACATCGGCTGCTCCGGCTGGGAACTGGACCGGATTGTGGCCGCCGCGCGTGACCAGGAACGTCCCGCGCGGATCCACCTGAAAGTGGACACGGGCCTGGGCCGGAACGGCGTAGCGCTCGATGCCTGGGACCAGCTGCTGGGCGAAGCCATGGAGTACCAGGACCAGGGCCTCCTGCGCGTGGTGGGCATCTTCTCCCACCTGTCCGTGGCGGACGAACCCGAACGGCCGGAAACCGACGAACAGTTGGCCGCCTTCCGCGAGGTGCTGGCCGTGGCCGAGGACGCGGGCGTGGACCCCGAAGTCCGCCACCTGGCCAACACCCCGGCCACGCTGTCCCGCCCCGATACGCACTTTGACCTGGTCCGCGTGGGCCTGGGCATCTACGGCCTCTCGCCCTTCGAAGGCCAGACGTCCGCCGAACTGGGCCTCCGGCCTGCGATGACCCTGCGCACCCTGGTGTCCCAATGCAAGCAGGTCCCCGACGGGCAGGGCGTCTCCTACGGCCTGCGCTACCGCACCAGCGGCCCCAGCACCCTGGCGCTGATCCCGCTGGGCTACGCCGACGGTGTGCCCCGCATTGCCACCGGCGGTCCCGTCCGGGTGGCTGGCCGGACCTACCCCGTGGTGGGCCGCATCGCCATGGACCAGATGGTCATCGACCTCGGCAACATCGGCCCCGCCGGCGCGGAGCTCTTCGGCGCCGAGGCGGTGCTGTTCGGCGACGGGGACGACGGCGGGCCCACGGCGGATGACTGGGCGATCGCCGCCGGCACCAACAACTACGAGATCGTGACCCGGATCAGCCCGCGCGTGCCGCGCCGGTTCATCAACGACAGTCCCGCCGTCGAGCCTTCCGGCAGCCGCCCAGCCGGCGACGCTCCTGGCGCCGGGCGTTCTGCCGTTGGCAATCCCGACGCCGGGCAGGCAACACCGTGAGCGTGCCCGCGGCAGAGATGCCCCACTGGGAAGAGACGCTGAGAGTCACGACGGCGGACCAGACTCACGCGCTCGCCGCCGCTTTGGGGGCGGGGCTGCAGGCCGGGGACCTGTTGGTGCTGACCGGCGAGCTGGGTGCCGGGAAAACCACCTTCACGCAGGGCCTCGGCGAAGGCTTGGGCGTGCGCGCGGGCATCATTTCGCCCACCTTCGTCCTGGTCCGCATCCATCCCAACCTGACCGACGGCCCGCGGCCCGGTGGCCCTGATCTGGTGCACGTGGACGCGTACCGGCTGGGATCGGCGTCGGAAATTGACGACATTGACCTGGAAAACACGCTGGACTCGTCCGTGACCGTGGTGGAGTGGGGACGCGGCCGGGTGGAGCGCCTTAGCGAGAGCCGGCTGGAAGTGGACCTGCACCGGGCGATCGGGCTGGACGCTCTAGGCGCTGCGGAACCAATGCCCGGCCACACCGAAATCCTCGACTTTGACACCGAGGACTTCGACGAACCCCGCACCATCGTGCTGCGCGGGTTTGGTCCCCGCTGGAGCACCAAGCCTGCCCTGGGCGGCGCCATCGAAGGGACACCCTGATGCTCATTCTCGCCATCGACACCTCCGCCGTGGCCAGTGCGGCACTCGTCTCGGACGACGCCCTCGAAGGCGTGGTGGCCAGCTTCTCCACCGAGGACACGCGCAGCCACGCCGAAGTGCTGGCCCCCGGCATCGAGGACCTGCTGGCCTCTGCGGGCGTCACCGGCGGGGACATCGACGCGATCGTGACAGGCGTGGGCCCCGGCCCGTTCACCGGCCTGCGCTCGGGGATCGCAACCGCCCGGACGCTCGCCTTCGTCTGGGACAAACCGCTGTACGGGCTGATGAGCCTGGACGCCGTGGCACTGGAAGTGGCTGAGTCCACCGATGCCGCGGCCGAATTCCTGGTGGTCACGGACGCCCGGCGCAAGGAGGTCTACTGGGCGCGGTACAGCCTCGCCGACGGCCAGTTGCCGCAGCTTGAGGACGGCCCGCACGTCAGCTTCGCGGCCGACCTGCCGGACCTCCCGGCCTACGGCGCCGGCGCCGGACTCTACAGTGACGTGCTGCGCGCAGACCCCGGCTTCAGCAACGAACAGCCCGACGCCCTCTACCTCGGACAGTTCGCCTTGGCCCGGCTCGCAGCCGGCGGGCAGCTGCTCGACTCCACGCCCCTGTACCTCCGGGAATCGGACGCCCAGGTCCCCGGCCCACGGAAGCGGGCCCTGTGAGCATGCCGACCAGCGCTGACGGAGTGGTTTTCCGGGACATGACCCTGGAGGACGTGCCCGCCGTGGACGCCCTCGAACAGCGGCTGTTCCCGGCGGACGCGTGGCCGCTGCACATGTTCCTGTCCGAACTGTCCCAGCCGGAAACGCGCCGCTACCTGGTGGCCGAAAGCGGCGGGGACATCGTGGGCTACGCCGGCCTGATGTGCATCGAGCCCATCGCGGACGTCCAGACCATCGCCGTCGTGCCTGAATTCGAAGGCCAAGGGATCGGCTCAACGCTCCTGACCCGGCTGATCACGGAAGCCCGGCTCCGCGGGGCCGCGGACGTCCTCCTCGAGGTCCGCGCGGACAACCCCCGGGCGCAGCAGCTGTACGTGCGGTTCGGCTTCGAACAGATCCACGTCCGCCGGGGGTATTACCGCGACGGCGTCGACGCCCTCATCATGCGGCTGCAGCTGGCCCCCGAAGCCGATCCCATAACCCAATCCGATGCCACCACAGAAGCAGGCCAGGCATGAACCGCTCGCAGCCCCTGGTGCTGGGCATCGAATCCTCCTGCGACGAAACCGGCGTTGGCATCGTCCGCGGTACCACGCTGCTCACCAACACGGTGTCCTCCTCGATGGACGAGCACGTCCGCTTCGGCGGCGTGATCCCCGAGATCGCCTCCCGCGCGCACCTTGATGCCTTTGTGCCCACGCTGCGCCAGGCCCTGGCCGACGCCGACGTAACGCTGGAGGACGTGGATGCCCTTGCCGTCACCTCCGGGCCCGGGCTTGCGGGCGCCCTGATGGTGGGGGTCTGCGCCGCGAAAGCCCTTGCCGTGGCCACCGGCAAGCCGCTGTATGCCATCAACCACCTTGTGGCGCATGTCGGCGTCGGGCTGCTGGACGGAAACCCCGACGGCGGTGCTGCCGCCGGCCGCGTGGCCGGCCGTTCCGCCGGCGCTGCGTCCGGGCTTGCCGCAGGGCTCGGCCACGCCCGCCGTCTCCCGGAAAACCTGGGTGCCCTGCTGGTCTCCGGCGGGCACACCGAGATCCTGAAGATCAACAGCATCACCAGCGACGTCCAGCTCCTCGGCTCCACCATCGACGACGCCGCCGGCGAAGCCTACGACAAAGTGGCCCGCATCCTGGGCCTCGGCTACCCGGGCGGCCCGGCCATCGACAAGCTGGCCCGCAACGGCAACCCCAAAGCCATCCGGTTCCCGCGCGGCCTCAGCCAGCCCAAGTACATGGGCACCGCCGAGGAACCGGGAAAACACCGCTACGACTGGTCTTTCAGCGGCCTGAAGACGGCAGTGGCACGGTGCGTCGAGCAGTTCGAGGCCCGTGGCGAAGAGGTGCCGGTGGCCGACATTGCCGCAGCCTTCCAGGAAGCGGTGGTGGACGTGATCACGTCCAAGGCCGTCCTGGCCTGCCGCGAGCACGGCATCAAAGACGTTCTCTTGGGCGGGGGAGTGGCGGCCAACTCCAGGTTGCGGGAACTCACCGGTCAGCGCTGTGCGTCAGCTGGAATCAAACTCCACGTGCCGCCGCTGGACCTGTGCACGGACAACGGCGCCATGGTGGCGGCCCTCGGTGCGCAGCTGGTGATGGCCGGGATCGGGCCCAGCGGCATCCGCTTCGCCCCGGACTCCTCGATGCCGGTCACCGCGGTGTCCCTCCCCGCCTTCGGTGGTTGAGCCTGTCGAAACCCACTTGCTCTATCAGTTGTGGTCCCTAACCCACAGGTTTAGCGACTCGAACTGATAGAGCAACGGGGGGGATTTACCCCGTCGGCCCGTTCCGCATCTGCTTGACCAGGTCCAGCACCACGGCCTGCAGGTCGCCGCCGTGAGCGGCAGCGACGCGGCGCTGCCGCTGGTACCCGGCGCCGCGGCGGATGATCTTCTCGACGTCGGCCAGTTCGTCGGGGCAGCCGAGTTTCGCGGCCACCGGCTCAAGCCGGTTCAAAGTCTCCAGCAGGTGGTCGGTGACCAGCTGTTCGTTGCCGGCGGCGTCGAGGATGATAATGGCCTCCATGCCGTAGCGGGCGGCCCGCCACTTGTTCTCCTGGACGTGCCACGGCGGCATCGTGGGGATGGTGCCGCCGTTGTCCAGCGTGGTGGAGAACTCGTCCACCAGGCACTGGGTGAGCGCGGCAATCGCGCCCACTTCCTCCAGCGTGGCCAGGCCGTCGCAGATGCGCATTTCGATGGTGCCGAGGTTGGGAACGGGCCGGATGTCCCAGCGGATCTCGGACAGGGTGTCGATCACGCCGGTGGTGAACATGTCCTGGACGTAGGACTCGTATTCGTCCCAGGACGGGAACTGGAAGGGCAGGCCCGCCGTCGGCAGCTGCTGGAACATCAGGGCCCGGTGCGACGCGTAGCCGGTGTCCTCGCCGCCCCAGAACGGGCTCGACGCCGAGAGCGCCTGGAAATGCGGGAAGTAATTGACCAGGCCGTCCAGCACGGGGAGTGCCTTTTCGCGCCGGTCCAGGCCCACGTGGACGTGCACGCCGTAGATGACCATCTGCCGGCCCCACCACTGGGTGCGGTCGATCAGCTTGGCATACCGGGCCTTGTCCGTCACGGGCTGCAGCTGCGGCGGGCTGAACGGGTGGCTGCCGGCGCAGAAAACCTCCACGCCCATGGGATCGGTGATTTCGCGCACCGCGGCCAGGGACCGGCTGAGGTCTTCCTTGGCTTCGGCGGCAGTCTCGCAGATGCCAGTGACGAGCTCCACGGTGTTGAGCAGGAGTTCCTGCTTGATGTGCGGGTGTTCGTCGTCTTCGTTGAGTTCGGGGTGCTTGGCAACGACGCCGCTGAGTACTTCGTTGGCCACTGATGCCAGTTCGCCGGTCTGGCCGTCCACCAGAGCCAGCTCCCATTCCACACCAAGAGTTGATTGCTTCGATGAAGCGAAATCAATCTTCATGCGTTCCCCTAACTGTTCAGACATCCCTGGGCACGCGCCGCATTCAAGTCTAATGCAGGGGTAGCATCGTCTTGATGGCCTTGTTCCTGTGGACCCGTGACAGTATTCACAAAACCACCCTCCTTATTGCGGCCGCTGCCGTGGCCGCCCTGACTGCCTGCACGGCAGTTCCCGCCACCGCCCCGGCGACCTCCGGCCCTGCGTCCGCCTCAACCCCGGAATCAGAGCGGCCGACGACGGCACCACCGTCCGCTTCTCCCTCACCTGACCCCGGGCTGCGGCCGCTGGGCTGGGGCCCCGAACAGCGGGACCAGAGTGTTGCCGCCGCCACAGTGGCAGCGATGTCGGTCGAGGAGAAGGCCGGGCAGGTGCTGATGCCCGTGTACACCGGGACCGACTCCGAAGCCCAGGCCGCCACCATAGAGCGCCTCCATCTGGCCGGGTCCATCATCATGGGCGACAACGTCCCGCTTGACGCGCGCGGTCAAGCGGATCCGGCTGCCATGACTGCTGTCAACGCCCGGCTGGCCCAAGCCGCCACGGCTGACGGCAGGCCCTGGCCCGGGCTCATCGGCGTGGACCAGGAGGGCGGGATTGTGGCGCGGCTGGGTGCGCCCCTGACCGAATGGCCAACGGCCCTGAGCTACGGGGCTGCCGGCAATGCGCCACTCGCCAAGGACGCCGGCCGCGCCCTGGCCGCGGAGATCGCGTCGCTGGGCTTCACCGTGGACTTCGCCCCCGATGCGGACGTGACCATCGGCCCAGCGGATCCCACCATCGGTGCCCGGTCAATGTCCGGCAACCCGGACGCAGCGGGAGCGCTGGCGGTGGCGTTTTCCCAAGGTATGCAGGAGGCCGGCGTCCTGCCCGCCGTCAAGCATTTCCCCGGCCACGGCTCCGTCACCGTTGACTCGCACCAGGACCTCCCGGTGCAGCCCGCGGGCATCGCGGAACTCGAAGCCCGGGACTGGAAGCCGTTCCGGGCGGCCATCGCCGCCGGTATGCCCATGGTCATGACCGGGCACATCGCCGTACCGGCCCTGGAACCCGGCGTCCCGGCGTCGTTGTCCGGCCCCACCTATGCTGCGCTGCGTGGCATGGGCTTCAAGGGTGTGGCCGTGACCGATGCCCTCAACATGGGTGCCGTCCAGAAGCAATACCCGGGTGGCTCCGCAGCAACGGCGGCGCTCGCCGCGGGCGCGGACCTGCTCCTGATGCCCACGGACGTGGGGCAGGCCCACGCAGCCATCGTGGGCGCCGTGGCCGCCGGAACCCTGCCTGCGGCACGCCTGGACGAAGCGGCCAACCGGGTGGCCACCATGCTGACTTGGCGCGGCCGCATCGCCCCGCCGCCGGGAGCTGCGCCCGAGGGAACCGCCCCCGGCAGCGGCGCTGACATCTCGGCGCGGGTCTCCGCGGCCGCAGTCACCGTGCTGTCCGGACACTGCAGCGCGCCAATCGTCCAGGGAAGCCTCCGGATTGCCGGCGGATCACCGCAGGACAGGGCACGGTTCGAGGCGGCCGCAGCGAAGGCCGGGCTCGGCACCGGGGCGGGCCCACTGGTCAGCCTCATCGGCTACGCCGGCCGGCCGGTCGGCGGCGATGTCGCCGTCGCACTGGATGCGCCCTGGCCGCTGCAGGATTCCAGCGCGCCGGTGAAAATCGCGCTGTACGGCCGGACGCCGGGTGCCTTTGACGCCCTGGTTGCCGTGCTGGCAGGCAAGGCGGCTGCCCCGGGGAAGCTGCCCGCCGCCGTCGGAAGCTATCCGGCCGGGACGGGCTGCCCGTAACTTGGGCGGCAACATATCGCCGAATCGGTCAACGGCGGTTTAATGGACAGGTGCCCATTCTGAACAAAGACATGACCTTGTGTATTTCGCTGTCGGCCCGGCCCAGCAACAACGGGACCCGGTTCCACAACCACCTCTACGAGCAGCTGGGCCTGAACTGGATCTACAAGGCCTTTGCCCCCACCGACCTGGCCCAGGCGATCGCCGGCGTCAGGGGCCTGGGCATCCGCGGTTGTGCGGTGTCCATGCCTTACAAGGAGGACGTGATGGCGCTCGTGGATGAGCTGGATCCCTCTGCCAAAGCCATCGATTCGGTCAACACAATCGTGAACACCGACGGGCGTCTGTTGGCCTACAACACCGACTACACCGCCATCGAGCAGCTCCTCGCAAGCAACGCCGTGCCCACGGACTACTCGGTGCTGGTCCAAGGCGCCGGCGGCATGGCCAAGGCCACCGTCGCGGCCCTGCGCGACGCCGGCTTCACGGACGTCACCGTCATCGCCCGGAACGAAGACACCGGCAGGGCGCTCGCAGAGCAGTACGGGTTCCAATGGCGGGCAACGCTCGACGGCGGCACGGCGGACCTGATCATCAACGTCACGCCTATCGGTATGGCAGGCGGCCCGGAAGTGGACTCGCTGTCCTTCCCGGAAGATGCGATCGCCGCAGCCAAAGTGGTGTTCGACGTCGTGGCGCTGCCTGCGGAGACGCCGCTGATCAAGGCGGCCCGCGCCGCCGGGAAACAGGTCATCACGGGGGCCGAGGTGGCCACCATCCAGGCGCTCGAGCAGTTTGTGCTCTACACGGGCGTCCGGCCCACCGACGAGCAAGTCCGGGCCGCCGAGGACTTTATGCGCGCCCAGTAAGGCCCGGCCGCAGAAGGCTTCGCTGCTTCAGACTGGTTCCACCGAGATGGCCACCCGGTCCTCCCCAATGCGGGTCAGGACCAGGGTGGCTGTTTTTTGTCCGGCCTTCTTACCGGCTACCTTGCTTCCGGCGAACAGCTGCTTGCGCAGTTCCTCCGGGGTTACCGAGGTGCCGCGCTTTTTGATGTCCAGCACCGTGATGCCGTTCTCCTTCACCCAGGCCTTGAGCGCCTTGACGTTGTACGGCATCACTTCCAGGACCTTATAGGCGCGGGCGAACGGCGTGTCCACCAGCTCCGGAGCGCAGATGTAGGCGATGTGCTCGTCCAGCAGGTGCCCGCCCAGTTGAAGCGCGACGTCGGCCACCAGGCCTGCGCGGATCACCGCACCATCGGGCTCATACAGGTAACCCTCTGCCGGACCCACCGGCGCGGCCGGACCGCCGTCGAAGTCTTCAGTGCTGGTCAGTTCGGCGGCACCCTGCGGTCCGAGCAGCAGCGCCGCGCGGCGGATTCCGGGCCGGCGCACGGAGTTGAACCACAGGGCCACCTCGGTGACGTCGCCGCCCACCGATACCCACTGCGCCTCGCAGCCGGCGGGAACTGATTCGTGCGGCATGCCGGGGCCCATCTTGACGCCAACGGCGCGCCCGGTGGCGGCGAGCGATTCCACAAAGGACAGCGGCGGTGAAAACGCCTCAGGATCCCAGATCCTCTTGGTACCCGAGGTGGAGGTGACCCGGCGTGCGGGATCCAGCCAGACGCCGTCGACCCCCTCCAAAGGGACGGTGGTGGCGTCCGAATGCACCACCGTGGCGTTGGGGAAGGGGATGAGGTTGACCGTGGCGCAGGCGGCCGTGGTTTCGTCCATTTCCACGGCCGTGACCGTGATGTCCATCGATGCCAGGGCCAGGGAGTCCGCGGCAAGGCCGCACCCGAGGTCGGCCACGTGGCGGACTCCGGCCTGCGCAAAGCGCTCGGCATGCCTGGCGGCAACCGTGAGACGGGTGGCCTGTTCCAGCCCGGCCTGCGTGAAGAGCATGCTCCGGGCGAACTCCCCGAACTTCAGCTCAGCCTTGGTGCGCAGCCGGGACTGGGTGAGGACGGCAGAGACCAGCGCGGGGGAGTGTCCAGCCTTGCGGAGGGCCGCGTTGAGCTCAAAGGCCTTGTCCTCGCGGTACGGGCCCAAGGACGCCAGGAGCTCCCAGCCTTCGCTCGTGAGCAGTGGGGCGATCTGGTCCTGCGGTGCTTGAGCCATGGGTTCAAGCCTAATGGAGGTGGCCCGGCGGCCAGATCCGGCTAGGGTTGAGGGCATGGAAGACAGCGCAGGCACCCAGCCGTCCGGACTACCCCAGGCCAGCAACCCGGACCTGGTGAAGTTCGCCCGCCCCGCGCTGATTGCAGGATCCGCAGTGGCCGTGGTCTGCGTCGCGCTGCTGGTAATCATCTTCTTTCTGGACACGTTCAACGCCACTGTGTATTCCGTGGGCGGCAAGAACATCCAGGACGCCACGGATGAGGCGCAGGAAATCCGCGGCCTCTACGCCGGGGCGCGCGTAGGCGGCATCATCCTGCTGGTGGTCTCGCTGCTGGCTGCCGTGGGCGGCGCCGTGGTGCTGTACTTGCGGCGGGGCACCGTCAGTGAAGGGGACGACGGCGACGAGGACGTCGATCTCGAGGACCTCACCGGCCGGTAATGGCTGTTCGCCGGAGACATAATTCTGGCACTCGCCTTGACCGAGTGCTAACCAATACATAGAGTCATCATTAGCACTCTCCCTAGGAGGGTGCTAACACATGAAGAGCTGCCAGCCAGGCTGCTGCCGGCACCGCGACGACGGTTTGCCAGCCACGGCGAAGCAGCTCAACTGTCCATGAATTTGCTGACGTAGAAGGAGAGGTCCGAGTGTCGGTCTCTATTAAGCCTCTTGAGGATCGTATTGTTGTCCGCCCGCTCGAAGCCGAGCAGACCACGGCTTCCGGCCTGGTTATCCCGGACTCCGCGCAGGAGAAGCCGCAGGAAGGCGAAGTTGTTGCAGTAGGCCCCGGCCGCTTTGACGACAACGGCAACCGCGTTCCGATCGACGTAGCCGTTGGCGACGTTGTTATCTACTCCAAGTACGGTGGAACCGAAGTCAAGACCGGTGGCACCGAGTACCTCGTGCTGTCCGCCCGCGACGTTCTGGCGATCGTCGTAAAGTAACTCTTTGGATCCCCGTACTGCTGTTCCGTCCCTGACTGAACAACAGTGCGGGGTTCTGTCTTTGAAAGGACAAAACCATGGCAAAGCAGCTTGCGTTTAACGACGCTGCACGCCGGTCGCTTGAAGCCGGCATCGATAAGCTCGCCAACACTGTCAAGGTGACGCTCGGCCCCCGCGGCCGCAACGTCGTACTCGACAAAAAGTGGGGGGCACCCACCATCACCAACGACGGCGTCACCATCGCCCGCGAAATTGAGCTTGATGACCCCTACGAGAACCTTGGCGCGCAGCTGGCCAAGGAAGTAGCCACCAAGACCAACGACGTTGCCGGCGACGGCACCACCACGGCCACCGTGCTCGCCCAGGCCCTGGTCAAGGAAGGCCTGCGCAACGTTGCGGCTGGCGCCGCTCCGGGCCAGATCAAGCGCGGCATCGAGGTTTCCGTAGAAGCCATTGCAGCCCGCCTGCTCGAGAACGCACGCCCGGTTGAAGGCACCCAGGTTGCCAGCGTGGCAGCAATCTCGGCCCAGAGCGACGAAATCGGCGAGCTCCTCGCCGAGGCATTCGGCAAGGTCGGCAAGGATGGTGTGATCACCATCGAGGAGTCCTCCACCACGCAGACCGAGCTGGTCCTCACCGAAGGCATGCAGTTCGACAAGGGCTACCTGTCCCCGTACTTCGTGACCGACTCCGAACGCCAGGAAGCCGTCCTCGAAGACGCCCTTATCCTGATCAACCAGGGCAAGATCTCCTCCGTGCAGGACTTCCTGCCGCTGCTGGAGAAGGCGCTGCAGAGCTCCAAGCCGCTCTTCATCATTGCCGAAGACGTTGAGGGCGAGGCCCTATCCACGCTGATTGTCAACCGCATCCGCGGCACCCTGAACGTTGTTGCCGTGAAGGCTCCGGGCTTCGGCGACCGCCGCAAGGCCATGCTGCAGGACATTGCCACCCTCACCGGTGCGCAGGTCGTCTCCGCGGAACTGGGCCTCAGCCTGGATTCGGTTGGCCTTGAGGTGCTGGGTACCGCCCGGCGCATCACGGTCACCAAGGACAACACCACCATCGTTGACGGCGCCGGTTCCGCAGAAGACGTCGCAGCCCGGGTTTCCCAGCTGCGCGCCGAGCTGACCCGCACCGACTCCGACTGGGACCGCGAAAAGCTCCAGGAGCGCCTGGCCAAGCTGGCCGGCGGCATCGGTGTCATCAAGGTCGGCGCAGCCACCGAGGTTGAGCTGAAGGAAAAGAAGCACCGCATCGAAGATGCAGTGTCCTCCACCCGCGCCGCCCTCGAAGAAGGCATCGTGGCCGGTGGCGGTTCCGCACTGATCCACGCACTGAAGGCCCTCGACGAGGACCCTGCAGTCAAGGCCCTCGAAGGCGACGCCGCCGCTGCTGTGGGCATCGTCCGCCGCGCGCTGGTTCAGCCGCTTCGCTGGATCGCCCAGAACGCCGGTTTCGACGGCTACGTTGTCACCGCCAAGGTTGCCGAGCTCGAAACCAACAACGGCTTCAACGCCAAGTCGGGCGAGTACGAGGACCTGATCGCCGCCGGTGTCATCGACCCGGTCAAGGTCACCCGCGCAGCCCTGCGCAACGCGGCTTCCATCGCTGCGCTGGTTCTCACCACCGAGACCCTCGTAGTGGAGAAGCCCGCAAACGAAGACGAGCACGCAGGCCACAGCCACTAGTCCCCGCCGTCTCCCTCACCTCGCTTCGTCCCCATCGGCTCCCAAACCTCGCTTCGCTCGATTTGGGTCCCTCGCCGATGTGGGCCCACGGTCAGGGAACCGGCGTGGGCCCAGCACGGTCTCCGCGCAAAGAACCGGTCCAGCCTCCGCTGGGCCGGTTTTTTGTGCCACAAATCCTGCGGCCGGCTTTTCCGCCCTACGCGCCCGGCACGTCCTGCGGGAGGGTGATTGGATAGAGCCAGAGATGGAGGCTGTCGATCACGTCTGCCGCGAGTAGTGAACGGTTGAGCGTGCGGCCGACAGCGTTGCGGCACTGTACAGCGTCGGCGGGAATGGCAGACTGATGCCATGCTGCTCGACGAGCTCGTGAAAACCACGGATGCCGTCGCGTCGACCCGCTCCCGGCTCGCGAAGGTCGACGCACTGGCCGACCTGCTGTGCCGGCTCGAGCCCGTGGACATCGCGACGGCGGTCGGCTTGCTCATCGCCAAGCCGCGACAGGGCCGCGTAGGGATCGGCTGGCGCGGCATGACAGCGGCCATGGGGGAGCCGGCTGCCGAGCCGAGTCTGACTGTGGCCGACCTCGACGCTGCGCTGGATCGGCTGCTCGTCACCGCAGGCGCTGGATCGGCCGCGGAGCGCGCCGCGATCCTCCGGTTGCTCACGGCGGCAGCCACCGAGCGCGAGCAGGCATTCATCGCCGGCGTGCTGCTCGGTGAACTGCGTACCGGTGCGCTTGAGGGGGTGCTGACCGATGCCGTTGCCCGCGCCGCCGATCGGCCCGTCGACGCCGTGCGCCGTGCGGCGATGCTCTCCGGCGATCTCGGCGGGACCGCCCTGCTGGCAATCACGGGCACGGCGGCCCAGCTGGACGCCGTCGGCCTCGTCGTCGGCCGTCCCGTGCAGCCCATGCTCGCCGCAACGGCGGCCAGCGCCAGCGCGGCGCTGGAGGTCACGGGGGAGGCATCAGTGGAATATAAGCTCGACGGGGCCCGCATCCAGGTGCATCGCGTCGGCGACGATGTGCGCATCTACACACGCACCCTGGCCGAGGTGAGCCACCGGCTGCCCGAGGTGGTGCAGGTGGTGCGCGGACTGCCGGTGCGCGATGTGATCCTCGACGGCGAGACCCTCGCCCTCGATGAGGACGGCGGCCCGCGACCGTTCCAGGAGACCATGGCACGATTCGGGGCAGATGCGGCGCGCGCTACGGTGCTGCATCCGTGGTTCTTCGACGTGCTGCACATCGACGGGCGCGACCTGCTCGACGAGCCGCTGGCGGCGCGCATCGGCGTGCTCAAGCGCATCGCCCCCGAGCACCGGATCCCGGGGGAGATCACGGCGGATGCGGCCGTTGCTGAGAGAGTGTCGCGCGATGCGCTCGCCGCGGGCCATGAGGGCGTGGTTGTGAAGGCGGTCGGATCGGCCTACGCGGCCGGTCGGCGTGGTTCCAACTGGATCAAGGTGAAGCCTGTGCTCACCTACGACCTGGTGGTGCTCGCCTGCGAGTGGGGGTCAGGACGGCGCACTGGGCTGCTGTCGAACCTGCACCTCGGAGCCCTTGACCCGACCGGCGATTTCGGCGAACCGGGCGGCTACGTGATGGTGGGCAAGACATTCAAGGGCCTCACGGACGCGCTGCTGAGCTGGCAGACCGAGAGATTCCAAGAGCTCGAGGTGCGGCGCACGGCGGGCACCGTCTGGGTCGAGCCCGTCACCGTGGTCGAGATCGCGATCGACGGCGTGCAGCGTTCCTCGCGCTATCCGGGCGGAATCGCGCTGCGGTTCGCACGTGTCAAGCGCTACCGCGACGACAAGACGGCGGCGGAGGCCGACACTATTCAGACGCTGCGCGCACTGCTGCGTTCGTAGCCGTATGAAGGGGAATCCTTCGGGCCAGCCGCACTCGAAGCGCCGGAGATGACACCAGGATCAGGGCCACGAGGCATCTGCGGCCCGCTTGTGCCGGATCTCCAGCGGGCGTACCGTGGCGCTTAACCGCCGTCACGCCCAGCGTGCGGCGGGCCAGACCGGCTGGGTGGGCGGTATCCGAAAGGAGGCCAGATGTCAGCTGAGACGGGCCTTGACCAGGGCAGGTCAGCGTTCCGCGAGAACCGCTGGACCGATGCCTTCGAGAACTTCCGCGACGCCGACCAGCGCGGCGGACTGCCGGCCCCGGACCTTGAACGGCTCGCAACCGCGGAGATCCTGACCGGCAAGATGACCACAGGCCTGGAGACCCTCACCCGGGCCCATGAGGAATACCTGGTTGTGGGCGACGTCGTTGGTGCCGCCCGGTGTGCCGGTTGGATGGGGATGCAGCTGATGTTCCTGGATGAGCCGGCTCGGGCCGGGGGGTGGTTTGCCCGCGGCCAGCGGCTCGTGGATGAATTGGCCGAGCCGGACGCTGTGCAGGGCCTCTTGCTCGTTCCGATGGGCCTCGGCAAGCTCTATGGCGGTGATCCGGCGGGCGCACTGCAGGTTTTCTCCCAGGTTGCGGACTTCGGCCAGCGGTTCCAGGACAAAGACCTGTCCGCGCTGGGCCTCCTCGGTACAGGCCAGGCGACTCTCATGCTTGGGCAGGCCGGCAAGGGCCTCAGGATGTTCGACGAGGTCATGGTGGCCGTTACGGCAGGTGAACTCTCCCCGATCCCGTCAGGAATTATCTACTGCGCTGTCATTGGCAACTGCCACCTGGCCTTCGACCTGGAGAGGGCTCTGGAATGGACGGCTGCCCTGGACCGCTGGTGCAGTGCACGCCCTGACATGGTGACGTTCAGCGGTCAGTGCCAGTCACACCGGGCCGAACTCTTCATGCTCCACGGGGCCTGGGCCGAGGCGCTGATGGCGGCTGCGGCTGCCCAGGGACTTTCCGTAAAGGGTGATCCCCAGGCGCTTTACGGAGGCTACTACCAGCAGGGAGAAGTGGAACGGCTGAGTGGAAAACTGGACGACGCCGAAGCTTCCTACCGGCAGGCTGCCCGGAGCGGCTACGAGCCGCAGCCTGGCCTTGCGCTCCTCTTATTGGCGCGCGGAGACGCGCAGCAGGCGCAGTTGATGGTCCGCAGGGCGGCCGGCACGGCAGACGCCGCTACCCGCCGGAACATGTTGCCGGCACTGGTGGAGATCGAGCTGGCCGCCTCCGACCTGGAAGCCGCGCGGCGAGGTGTTCAGGAGCTGGAAACCCTGGCCCGTGAATGCCCTATGCCCATGGTCCGGGCCGTTGCCGGCCAGGCGGACGGCGCGGTCCGACTGGCCGGCGGCGACCCCTCCGCTGCCCTGAAACCGCTCCGGGAGGCGTGGAGGCTGTGGCAGGAGCTTGGTGTTCCGTACGAAGCGGCGCGCTGCCAGGCGCTGGCCGGCAGTGCCTGCCGCGCACTTGGCGATGAGGCCTCGGCGCTGATGTACCTGGAGGCGGCCCACGCTGCACTCCTGGACCTGGGCGCGGCGCCCGCGGCAACCTGGGCGGCGGCGCTGCTGCACGAAGGCATGTTGGACAGCGGGCCCACGCCGGACACAGCGGGCCTCCTCACGCGCCGCGAGCTTGAAATCCTCCAGTTGGTGGCAACCGGAAAAGGCAACCGGGCCATTGCCGCCGAACTGTACTTGAGCGAAAAGACCGTAGCCCGGCATGTCAGCAACATCTTCCTAAAACTGGGCCTGTCTTCACGGGCAGCCGCCACTAGCTACGCCTACGAACACGGACTCGCAGGCTGACGGCCCACATAGGACCGCTCTGGCCTACATAGAAATACCCAGCTGCGCCGTGACTGAAGTTGCATGATTTGGCCGACGCGGACACCAGGGGCGCGGCCATAGCCTCAAAGCATGAACCTTCCAGTCCTTGCCGGCACACTTTCGACGGTGCTGTTCGCCGCCGGAATGCTGCCGATGCTGGTCAAGGCAGTCCGGACGAAGAACCTGGCGTCCTACAGCCTCGGGAACCTGTTGCTGACCAATATTGCCAACGCAGTCCACTCCGTCTACGTCTTCAACCTCCCCGCCGGACCCATCTGGGCCCTGCACCTGGCCTATCTCCTGGCATCCGCGCTGATGCTGGCATGGTGGCTCCGGTACCGGGAAGGCGGACAGGGCCAGCCGGACAGCCAGCCCACGGAAGGTTCAGCCATCACCATCCCCATGGAAAACAAAGGAGAGCAGCCATGAATAACAACGGCGTGACCGGCACACTGGACACCCTGATCATCGGTGGCGGGCAAGCAGGCCTTGCCCTGGGCCACTACCTGAAAGAGCAAAACCGGACGTTCCTGATCCTGGACGCGAATCCAAGACTCGGTGACGCCTGGCGCAAGCGGTGGGATTCGCTACGGGTCTTTACGCCGGCAAAGTACGACGGACTCCCCGGCATTCCGTTCCCCGCTGACCCGCTGTCCTTCCCCACTAAGGACGACGTGGCTGGATACCTTGAGGGCTACGCCGCACGATTCGACCTGCCCGTCCTCAACGGGGCACGGATCGAACACCTGTGGCGGGAGGATGGCCGCTTCATCGCAGCATCCAACGGCCGGCGCTGGGAGGCGCACAACGTGGTGGTGGCCACCGGCTGCAGCCAAGCGCCCAAGGTACCGGGTTTCGCTGCGGAACTGGAGCCCGCCGTCGTCCAGTTGCATTCCAGTGAGTACCGCAACCTGGAGCAACTGCAGGAGGGCCCGGTCCTGGTTGTGGGACTGGGGAACTCCGGAGCAGAGATCGGCCTGGAAGTGTCCCGCAGCCATCCCACTGTCCTTGCCGGCAAGCCCGGCGGTGAAATTCCCGTGAAGCATGGCCGGACGGCGGCCCGTTACTTCCTGCCGGTGGTGCGGTTCGTCGGGCTCCACGTCCTCACCCTCAACAACCCGATCGGCCGCAAAGCGGCACCGTCCTTCAAAGCACACGCGGCGCCCCTGATCAGGACGAAGTCCAAGGACCTGGCCGCCGCAGGCGTCCGGCTCGTGCCGCGGATTGCCGGGGTGGAGAACGGGCTGCCGGTCCTCGCGGACGGGACCCGGCTGGAAGTTTCAAACGTGATCTGGTGCACCGGGTTCCGGGATGACTTCGGCTGGATGGATCCGGTAATGCTCGACGGCGGCGCGCTGCCCAGGCAGCGGCGCGGCGTGGCACTGGATACCCCTGGACTGTTCTTCCTGGGCCAGGAATTCATGTACGCGGCTGCGTCGGCAACCCTTCCGGGTGCCAGCCGTGACGCCCGGTACCTGGCCGGCAGGATCCCGGTTCCAGTCACCCGCGAGTCCGCGTCAGCTGCCACCTGAGGCGCCGGGCGGCGGCTTCGGGCAAGCGCCGGGAAACCAACCGGTAGAAGACCAGCACCAGAACTGCCGCCGCCACGATGCCCATCAGGTTGAGCGCCAGCTGCAGGGCCGATCCCGTTGCCTTCTCAAACTCGCCGAGCACGAGCGCCACGGCCACAAACCCGGCAGCAGGAACTGTGGTCACGGAGATGAAGACACCGATGAGTGCCGCCGACCGCCGGCTGATGACGGACAGCATGCCCGCCGTGCCGGCCAGCACGGCCACGATCAAGGAATAGGGTCCCGGGTGGTAGATGAACTCCACCGCAGACCCTGTGTCCAGGGTGTTGTCCGCGAAGAGGCCCAGTGCCGCGGAGACCCACGTGGTCAAGGCCGCCAGCA
Source organism: Pseudarthrobacter cellobiosi (assembly GCF_023913755.1). Taxonomy (GTDB): domain Bacteria; phylum Actinomycetota; class Actinomycetes; order Actinomycetales; family Micrococcaceae; genus Arthrobacter; species Arthrobacter cellobiosi. The sequence goes on along the minus strand of NZ_JAMXBJ010000049.1, from coordinate 44,714 downwards.
GCATGGCCAGCGGGAATCCCACACCAAGCGCCAGGGCAGCACGCCGCCCGAGTGCCCACTGGCGCCGGGCCAAGGCCACTGCCAGCGCTGCCAGGGGGCCGAACTCCGGCCCCACGGCCATCGCCCCCACGATGGCAATGGTGGAATTCGTCACGATGCCGATGGCGGCGAGCTGCGTGGCCAGTATCAGGAAGGCAAGGTAGCTCCACGTGAGCCGGGAGTCCTCGCCCGTCTGACGGGTGACCTCGTCCCAGATCAAGGCGTCTGCGCCGTCTCCGGGGGCAGACGCCTCCGCTTTGTCCGCGCGCCGGGACAGGACGAGTTCCGGCATGGAGATGGCAATGGATCCCACCTCCTGCGCCTTCAGGACGTGGAGTTTCTCAAGCAGTTCCTCCACCGCTTCCCTGGCAACCTGGACGTCGATGACGTCGCCCGGCGGCGACACGGATGCTCCCGGAAAGAGCGCTACCTCGGCGGTTCCCGTGTGCTCCTTGCAAGCGTCCAGCGTCACTGCCGACAGTTCACTGGGCACACAGATCCGCAGCTGGACAATCACGTGGTCTCCCTTCGCTGGCCTGTGGCCAGCATAGTTTGTGGCACGCTCCGACGGGGCTCGAAGGTGGCCGCTGATTGGCCATCGGCCGTGCGGCTCCGTAGGCTTGATGCTTTGCTTACCCGCTTGGAGAGGTCCTCTGTGTCCAGTGCACCAGCCGAGGCTGCTCCGCGCACTGCGCTGGACGCAAAGACCGGCGAGCGGAAGCCTGCCCGGAAACCGACCTTCCGTCCCGAAGTCCAAGGCCTACGCGCGCTCGCCGTCCTGATGGTGGTGACCTACCATGTGTGGCTTGGCCGGGTGTCGGGCGGGGTGGATATCTTCCTCCTGATCTCGGCCTTCCTGCTGACGCTGTCCTTCGTCCGGAAGGTGGAGGCCGGCGCGTCCCTCAATCTCCTCCGGCACTGGCTGCACCTCTTCAAGCGGCTGCTGCCGGCCGCCGTCGTGGTGATCCTCGGGGTCCTGGCAGGCACGTGGTTGGTCCTCCCGCAAGGCCGCTGGCCCGTCATCCTGGACCAGGCCTGGGCGGCGCTGCTGTACCGGCAGAACTGGCTGCTGGCGGACACCGCCGTGGACTACTACGCCCAGGACCACGCCGCGGCGAGCCCCCTGCAGCACTTCTGGTCATTGTCCATCCAAGGACAGGTCTTTATCCTGTGGCCTCTCGTCTTCGCCGCTTCCGCTGTTGTGTGGCGGCTCCTCCGGCACCGGTTCAACGCCAGCTACCGGGCCGTGGTGGCAGTCGCGTTCGCCGGCATCCTGGTTGCCTCGCTCGCGTTTTCGATTGACCAGACGGCCACCAATCAGTCGTACGCCTACTTCGACACCCGGACGCGGCTCTGGGAATTCGCGCTGGGCTCGCTGCTGGCACTTGGCCTGCCGCACCTGAAGCCCGGGAAGTACCTGCGTGTGGTGCTCGGCTGGGCCGGCCTGGCGGCCATGGTCTCCTGTGGTCTGCTGCTGACCGTGGACAGGGCGTTCCCCGGATTCGTGGCACTGTGGCCCACGCTGGCTGCCGCGGCGATCATTGTGGCCGGGCAGAGCGGGAGCCGGTTTGGTGTGGACCGCCTCCTGAGCTGGAAGCCGCTGGTTTCCCTGGGGGACAACTCCTACGCCCTCTATTTGTGGCACTGGCCCGTCCTGGTGCTTGCGCTGGCCGCTACCGGCGTTGAGGCACCCAACCTCATCCAGGGCGCCGCGATCATCGCCGCCTCGGTGGTCCTGGCCGTCCTCACCACCCGCTTTGTGGAAAAACCCCTGCGGGAATGGCGCTGGCCGCAGGTGCGCACCTGGCGCACCGCCGTCGTCGTGGTTGCCTGCTGCGCCCTGCTGGCCGGACCCGTGGCGGTTTTGCAGACGAGCCTCACCGCGGAGGAAGCCGCCACCGCCGCCCAGCCCCGCGAGCTGACGCCGGGAGCCGCCCTGCTGACCCCGGGTAACGTCGGAGCACCGGCACCGCAGGGCAGGATCATTCCTGGTCCCACCGCCCTGGACAACGACTGGGCCGGAATCCACCAGGCCTGTACGGGAGCGAATGCCACCGAGGACCCTGTCCTTGAAGGTTGTCGGCAGGCCCTCCCCGGAGGCGAACCCACCAAACGGATCGTTGTGCTGGGCGATTCCCATGCCCAGCAGTATCTGGCCGCCTTGGCACCCATCGCGGAAGCCCGCGGCTGGGAGCTGGTCACCCTGCTGATGCCGGCCTGCCGGTTCGGGGCCGAATCCGAGACCCGGAACGCCGAGTGCAACGCCTACAACCGGGCCAGCGCAGCGTACGTGCTGGAACACCGGCCGGATGCCGTCTTCACCGTAGCCACCCTGACCCATGAGGAAGCCCCGTTCGAGACCGAGGTGCCGGCGTACCTCGAAGGCATCCAGCCCATCGCGGATGCCGGCATCGAGATCGTCGGCATCCGGGACAACCCACGTTTCACCATCAACATGCCCGAGTGCGTCCAGCGCCACAGTGCGGACGCCCCGGCGTGCAACCCGCCGCTGAACGAATCCCTGGTGGAGCCGTCACCGTTGGAGAGCTACCGCGGGAAGGTGGAGGGGCTGCACCTGATGGACCTGAGCGACTTCATCTGCGCCGGCGGTATCTGCCCGGCCGTGGTGGGCAACGTTTACGTGTACAAGGACGACAACCACCTCAGCCGGACCTACGTGGAAAGCATGATTCCCATGTTTGAGGAGCGGATGCTGGCGGTGACGGGCTGGAACTGACTCCTCGGCAGTAGGGCCCACGCCCGCAGGGTTCCCTGGCTGTGGAGCCGGTGCGGACTTGCGAGGTCAGGGATCGGGTGGGCATCCGTGCCGTTGCTCACAATGGACTCCCGGAATAGGGGGATCCGCGTCGAGGTTCTAATATTTACTCAAAGCTTTCTGCGCGGTGACCGCGCATGAGGCACCCGCATGTACTAAGGCCCTGCACGGACCAGTCCCGTAATGACGGGCTGGTCATTAGCTGCAACCCCTACCCGTGAACCCATAACCAAGGTAAGAGGCGCACTCATGACCCAGCCCGAGCACAATCCTTTCGGCTTCATCGGCCTGACCTACGACGACGTCCTGCTCCTTCCGGGCCACACGGACGTTATCCCGTCCGAGGCTGACACGTCTTCGCGGATTTCCAAGCGGATCACCGTTCACACGCCGCTGCTGTCCGCCGCCATGGACACGGTCACCGAATCCCGGATGGCGATTGCCATGGCACGCCAGGGCGGCCTGGGCGTCATCCACCGCAACCTGTCCATCCAGGACCAGGCCGACCAGGTGGACCGCGTAAAGCGCAGCGAGTCCGGGATGATCACCAACCCGCTGACCATTGGCCCTGAGGCAACGCTGGCGGAACTGGACGAGATCTGCTCGCAGTACCGGGTCTCCGGCCTCCCCGTTGTGGACGAGGGCATGCGGCTCCTCGGTATTGTCACCAACCGCGACACCCGCTTTGTGCCCGAAGCCGACTTCCCGCTGCGGCTGGTCAGCGACGTGATGACCAAGATGCCGCTGATCACCGGGCATGTTGGCATCAGCCGTGAGGAAGCCTCCCACAAGCTGGCCACAAACAAGATCGAAAAGCTTCCGCTCGTTGACGAGCAGGGCCGGCTCAAGGGCCTCATCACCACCAAGGACTTCACCAAGGCCGAGCAGTACCCGCTGGCCACCAAGGACGATGAGGGCCGGCTCCGCGTCGGTGCCGCCATCGGCTTCTTCGGTGACGGCTGGGAACGCGCCATGGCACTGGTCGACGCCGGCGTTGACGCACTGTTCGTTGACACGGCCAACGGCCATTCCCAGGGCGTGCTGGACATGATCCGCCGCCTGAAGTCCGATCCCGTAGCAGCGCACGTGGACATCATCGGCGGCCAGGCTGCCACCCGCGAAGGCGCCCAGGCACTGATCGACGCCGGCGCCGACGGCATCAAGGTGGGCGTGGGCCCCGGCTCCATCTGCACCACCCGCGTGGTGGCCGGCGTGGGTGTCCCGCAGATCACCGCCATTTACGAGTCCGCCAAGGCAGCCATCCCGGCCGGCGTACCGTTGATCGCCGACGGCGGCCTGCAGTACTCGGGCGACATCGGCAAGGCGCTGGTTGCCGGCGCCGACACCGTGATGCTGGGTTCCCTCCTCGCAGGTTGCGATGAGTCCCCGGGCGAGCTGATCTTCGTGAACGGCAAGCAGTTCAAGAGCTACCGCGGCATGGGCTCGCTGGGCGCCATGCAGTCCCGCGGCAAGAACACGTCCTACTCCAAGGACCGCTACTTCCAGGCAGACGTCTCCGGCGACGACAAGCTCATCCCCGAGGGCATCGAAGGCCGCGTCGCCTACCGCGGTCCGCTCGCCTCAGTGGCTTACCAACTGGTCGGCGGCCTCCGCCAGACCATGTTCTACACCGGCGCCCCCACCATCCCGGAGCTCAAGGCCCGCGGCAAGTTCGTCCGCATCACGCCGGCCGGCCTCAAGGAATCGCACCCGCACGACATCCAGATGACCGTGGAGGCCCCGAACTACGGTTCGCGCTAATCCCCACCGGCACCCTCGCCTCGCAAGTCCGCAGCGGTTCCCTGCCCTCGCAAGCTCGGGCTGGGGCCCTCGCCGCAGCGGCTCCACGGCCAGGGAACCCTGCCGGCGTGGGCCCACCCGGCGCCTCCCTGACCTTGCTTCGCTGCGGCCAGGGAACCCGGGCGCCGTGGGCCCACCGGTGGAACTAGGCTGAATCCATGTCCCAACCACGCCATCCCGCCGAACTGAACCCAAAAAAGGACCCTCAGCGGCGGTTGGCACTGAGGCCCTACGCCCGGGCCGTGGCGCAGGTGCTGCGGGTCAGCTTCCGGGCCTCGCCCGCCGCCGTCGTTATGAAAGTAGTCGGTTCGCTCATTTCGGCGACGCTGCCTTTGGTGACCACGTACTTCGCAGCGCTGACCACCACTGCGCTGGCGGCTGCCTACGCCGGAGATTCCGCAGCAGGCCAACAGGCCATTGTGTACGTCATCATCACGGCTGCCCTTGGGCTATTCTGGGGCGGCTTCAGCAGCGTGGACCGCTACATCCAGCAGCTCATGAGCTTCAAGGTGGGCGCAATCGTGGGCGACCAGATGTACGAGCGCTTCCTGGCGCTGGAGTTCTGGCGCTACGACGATAAGCAAACCGTGGACCTCTACGACCGGGCCAAACGGTTTTCTGATTCCTATGCCCGTGTGCTGGACCGGATCGCGGCCATCTTCACCCAGTTGGTCTCCGTGATCCTGGCCGTGGGAGCCCTGCTTCTGGTCAGCTGGTGGATCGCCTTGATTGTCCTAGTGGCGATCGTGCCCAGCGTCTACCTGCAGTTCAAACTCTCGCGCGAACAGATCTCCCACTGGAACACCCAGGTGGACTCCCGCCGGCAACGGCGGATGATCGAAACCAACCTGCTCCGCCCTCAGCACATCGCCGAAATGCGGCTCTATGGGATCGTGGGCTACCTGATGGACCTCCGTTCCCGGCTGCGCGATGCTGATGAGCGGCGCCGCCTGGACTTCCAGAAGCGCTACATCCCCAAGCAGCTCGCCGCCGACGCCCTGCAGTATGGCGCCGAGGTGATCTCCCTGATCTGGGTGGTGGGCCAGATCATCGCCCGTGCCCAGCCCGTTGGCCAGTTCCTCTATGTCCAGCAGATCGTCAGCCGTGCACTTTCCACAGCCAACAGCCTGGTGTCCTCCCTCAGCTCGATCGACGAGGATCTCGCCAACCTCAAGGACTACGAGCTGTTCATGGCAATGCCGGTGCATTCGGACCATTCGCCGCCGCTGCTCCAGGCACCCAAAACCGTGGAGCTGCGGGACATCCGCTTCACCTACACGGGCAGCGACACCGAGGTGATCCGCGGCATCAGTATTACCATCCGCGAAGGCCAGCACATCGCCGTCGTAGGTGAGAACGGGGCGGGGAAGTCCACGCTGATCCGGATCCTCGCCGGCCTCTACCGCCCGGATTCCGGGCAGGTAATGCTGGACGGCGTCGACCTCGCCGCCGTCGACGTTAAGTCCTGGCACCGCCACCTGGCCGTCCTGAGCCAGGAATTCCTCAAGTACGAATTTGCCACAGCTGCCGACAACATCCGCTTTGGCGACGTGGACTCGCCCCGTGACGACGAACGGATCCGCCAGGCAGCCAGCGACGCCGAAGCGTTGGAGTTCATCAACAAGCTGCCCAACGGCCTGGACAACTACGTCAGTAACTGGATGGAGGATCCGCGCGGCCGTAAGGGGAGCGGGCTCTCCGGCGGCCAGTGGCAGCGGCTCGCGATGGCCCGGAATTTCTACCGCAACGTCACCTTCATGGTGATGGACGAGCCGACGTCCGCTATCGACGCGCTGGCCGAGCACCGGATCTTCACCCGGCTTTTCACGGACCGCAGCAGCACCATCATTGCCATCAGCCACCGGCTTGCCACCATTGAGAAGGCCGACATTGTCTACATGCTCGAGGACGGGCAGATTGTGGAACAGGGCACTCACAAGGAACTGGTGGCGCTGCGGGGCCGCTACTTCAGGATGTTCGAATCCCAGCTGACGGTGGAGGAGGCCGAGGGCGTCTGACGACGACAGGGCGTAGTGTCACCCACTCCACGCAGGAACCGCCGGCCGCGCTGCAAGGCGTGGCCGGCGGTCCCGGATTCGTGCGGCCCCGAGGCTAAGAGGTGGTCACCGCTGTGTCGTCGAGGTAGAAGTACGTCGCCAGCGACGAGTCCTCAACACCCAGGAAGCGCAGGGTCACGCTCTTGCCCTTGTAGGCGGAGAGGTCCAGCTGCTTCTGCAGATAGCCGGCGGACTCGTTGAGATTGGAGTAAGTGGCCAGCGTGGTGGTCACACCGTTGCTGACCGCCTGAACCCTCAGGGTGTCATAGGCCGCGCTGGAGGTGGTCTCGTCCGACTGCACTTTCAGGTAGAAGGACAGCGACGCGGTGGCCACCGTGGACGGGACTGCAAACGCCTGGTCGAGCATGTAGGACGTTGCCTGGCCCCAGCCGTTGAGGCCGGCGAAGCCGGAACCGGTCCGGGCGTTCGTTCCGGTCTCGACCGTGTCGGCGTGGTCAGAGGTCCAGGAGGCTGCGCCCGATTCGAAGCCCGGGTTCAGCAGCAGGTTGCCGGACGGAGGGGGAGTGGCCCCGCCCAGTAGGCCCATGGTCTTGGTGGCGTCCGAGAGCCCTGTGCCGCAGCCCGTGGTGCAGCCGCCCGGCATTGGCCGGGTTCCCTGCTTGAGCGTGGACTCCACCTGGGCCGGGGTAAGCGTGGACGATTTGGACTTCATGAGTGCGGCCAGCCCGGCCACGTGCGGAGCTGCCATGGACGTTCCCTGGTAGCTGGCGTAGCCGGCGGAGCCCGGTGTGGAGGTACCGGTGTTGATAGTGGAGAGGATTCCGCCGCCTGCTACACGGACGTCGCCGCCGGGTGCGGTCAGGTCAACCGTGGAGCCGTAGTTGGAGTAGTAGGAGAGGCTGCCGCTCGGGTTGCTGGCGGCCACGCTCACAACGCTGTTGCAGTTGGCCGGGCGGAATCCGGAAGCATCCTGGTTGCTGTTGCCGGCCGCCACCACCACGGTGGCTCCCCGCGAAACTGCGGAGTTGATGGCTGCCTGGTACGTGCTGCCGCAGGCACCGGACCCGCCCAGGCTCATGTTGATGACCGTGGCGGGATTGGCGTTGGCCGGGATGCCCGAGACGGTGCCGCCGGCTGACCAGATAATCGCATCGGCAATGTCGGACAGTGACCCGCCGCATTTGGCCAGGACGCGTACCGGCACCACTTTGGCGTTTGGTGCGACGCCCGCCACGCCGGTGGCATTGCCGGTCACGGCTGCAACGGTGCCGGCGACGTGCGTGCCGTGCCAAGAGCTGTTGCCGGCTGTCGACTGGCCGCACTCGCCGGCGGCGTACCAGTCGCCCTGGTCCTGCGCATTCGCGTCCCGTCCGTTGCCGTCACGCGCTGCCGTGGCGTCGGAGACGAAGTCGTAGCCCGGCAGCACATTCGCGTCGAGATCCGGATGGGCCGTGATTCCGGTGTCGATCACGGCCACCGTCACACCTGTGCCGGTGGCAACGTCCCAAGCCCCTGGGACCCGCATGCCGTTGGTGCCAGTGAAATCCCACTGCTCGCCATAGCGTGGGTCGTTGGGCGTGAGAGCCACCGTCATGCGGGCGTCAGGTTCCACGTAGTCGACCGATCCGGACGCCGCAATCTCGGCCATGAAGTCTTCGGCAGCCTGCCCGGAAAGGGCCCTGTCCGCCTCGATCAGCGTTCCGCCGGTGGCCAGGGTGCGGAGTTCCTGCACCTTCACGCCCTGTGACTTGGCTGCCTTGCCCCAGGCATTGGCGCGGCCGTTTGGGGTGGCGTTCGCCGTGGTCTCCTTGAATTCGACGATGAACTTCGTGTAGGCCTCTCCGGCGGCCACGTCGTGCACCGCAGTGCCTTGGACAGCGGCCGGCCCGGCTGCAGTGCCGTCACCGGGGGTGGCGAAGACCGGCGAACTGGCGAAGGCCAGGGTGCCGACTGCTGCGGCGAGCGACAGGGCCAGGATGCGGTGGCGCCTGATTGATGAACGTCCCATAGGGGCTTCTTTCTCGGAACGGGCACAGGTGTGGCCCGTATGAAGGGGAATGATGGGTGGTCACGTGGTGGATCAGGTGGTAACCGAGAGTAAACATAAAGGTATTTTCAAAACTTGTAAATGGTTGACAAAACATGTCAATAAAGTGTGGACTATCAGTTTCAGGATGAACCCAAGAGGAGGCGCCCCACCGCATCCCGTGTGGTCAAGTAAAGTGGTCACGTGACTTACGAGATCGAGATTGGCCGTGGCAAGCGTGGGCGTCGTGCCTACTCCCTGGATGACATTGCGATTATCCCCAACCGTCGTACCCGCGACCCCAAGGACGTATCCGTTTCCTGGCAAATCGATGCCTACAAGTTCGACATGCCCGTGATTGCCGCTCCGATGGATTCGGCCATGTCCCCGGAGACGGCCATCGCCTTGGGCCGGCTGGGCGGGCTCGGCGTGCTGGACCTTGAGGGCCTCTGGACCCGCTACGAGGACCCGCAGCCCATCCTTGACGAGATCGGTGCCCTCCAGGATGAGGTCAACAGCCCCGCGGTGACCGGCCGTATGCAGGAGCTGTACCGCGCTCCCATCCAGCCGGAACTGATCACGTCCCGCCTGGCGGAGATCCGCGCCGCCGGCGTGACGGTGGCCGGCTCGCTGACCCCGCAGCGCACCCAGGAACACTACAAGACCGTGGTGGCTGCCGGCGTCGACATCTTTGTGATCCGCGGGACCACTGTGTCAGCCGAGCACGTCTCGAAAGACCACGAACCCCTGAACCTCAAGCAGTTCATCTACGAACTGGACGTCCCCGTGATTGTGGGCGGCGCGGCCGGCTACACGCCCGCCCTGCACCTGATGCGCACCGGAGCCGCCGGCGTCCTGGTCGGCTTCGGCGGCGGTGCCACCGCCACCACGCGGCGCGCCCTGGGCATCCACTCGCCCATGGCCTCCGCCATCTCCGACGTCGCGGCCGCCCGCCGTGACTACATGGATGAATCCGGCGGACGGTACGTCCATGTAATTGCCGACGGCGGCATGGGCACCTCGGGTGACATCGTCAAGGCAATTGCCATGGGCGCCGACGCCGTGATGCTGGGCAGCGCCCTCGCCCGGGCCGAAGAAGCACCCGGCAAGGGCTGGCACTGGGGCCAGGAGGCCCACCACCTGGAGCTTCCCCGCGGTGACCGCGCCAACGTCGGCACCGTCGGACCGCTCGAAGAGGTTCTTTTCGGACCCGGCCACCACACCAACGGCACTTCCAACCTGATCGGCGCACTCCGCCGTTCGATGGCGACCACCGGCTATTCGGACCTGAAGGAATTCCAGCGCGTCGACGTCGTGGTTTCTCCGTACACAGGTAACTGACAGCCTCTGACGAGCGGCCGGCGCCGGTGACGTCAGCGGAAGCGCCTACCTCGCTGAACCCGCCCTGCCCAACAGTGCGGCAAAGAAGTAGTGTGGATCTACTACCGGCAGCAGCGGCAAGGGAGGCGTTCCGTGAACACTGTTCCAAACGAAGGCGGGGTCCTGGGGCCTGCGGCCAGGGAAGCATCGATCGCCAGGCTCCGGGCCACGTCCGTGCCGGGCAACGAGCTGGACATCCTGATTGTCGGCGGAGGCATCGTCGGTGCCGGTGCGGCGCTGGACGCCGTGACCCGCGGCCTGAGTGTGGGGATCGTGGAGGCGAGCGACTGGGCAGCCGGCACGTCGTCCCGGTCATCCAAGCTGATTCACGGCGGCCTCCGCTACCTGGAGATGCTGGATTTCGGGCTGGTTAAGGAAGCGCTGCACGAACGTGGCCTGATTCTTTCGGTCCTGGCCCCGCACCTGGCCCGGCCTGTGCCGTTCCTGTATCCGCTGACCAAACCGTTCTTCGAACGGCCCTATGTGGGCGCCGGGATCGCCCTGTACGACGCCATGTCCATTACCGGCGGGCACAGCCGTGGCGTGCCGTTCCACAAACACCTCACCAGGCGGGGCACCCTCAGGGCCGCCCCCAGCCTGAAAAAAGACGCCTTTGTGGGCTCCATCCGCTACTACGACGGCCAGGTGGATGACGCCAAGTACGTGGCAAACCTCGTCCGGACGGCGGTGCACTACGGCGCCCATGCGATGAACCAGATGGCGGTGGTGGATTTCCTGCGTGAAGGCGAACGCGTGGTGGGGGCCAAAGTGGTCAACCACGAAGACGGTTCGCAATTCAACATCAAAGCCAAACAGGTCATCAACGCCACCGGCGTGTGGACCGATGAAACCCAGGCCATGGTCACTGACCGCGGGCAGCTGAAGGTCCGGGCGTCCAAGGGCATCCACCTCGTAGTGCCCCGCGACCGGTTCCAGTCCACGGTTGGGCTGATCCTGCGCACGGAAAAGTCCGTGCTGTTCGTCATTCCGTGGGGCCGGCACTGGATCATCGGCACCACAGACACCGACTGGAACCTCGACAAGGCCCACCCGGCGGCCTCCAGCAAGGACATCGACTACATCCTCGAGCACGTCAACCGGGTCCTGAAACGCCCGCTGACCAGGGAGGACGTTGAAGGCGTCTACGCCGGACTGCGCCCGCTCCTGGCAGGGGAGAACGATTCCACGGCGAAACTGTCCCGTGAACACATCGTGGCCCACCCGGTACCGGGCCTGGTGGTGGTGGCAGGCGGCAAATGGACCACCTACCGAGTTATGGCCAAGGACGCCGTGGACGAGGCCACCCGCACCATGGATGAGCGGGTCCCTGCGAGCTGCACCGAAACTATTCCGCTGCTGGGCGCCAGCGGCTTCAAGGCGGCCTGGAACCGCCGGAGTCGCACCGCTGAAGAGTCCGGCGTGCATGTGGCCCGGGTAGAGCACCTGCTCAACCGTTACGGGTCCATGACTCCGGAGGTGCTGGACATCATCGCCCGGAATCCTGAATTGGCTGAGCCGTTGCCCGGTGCTGACGACTACCTGCAGGCCGAAGCCGTCTACGCCGCAAGCCATGAGGGCGCCCGACATGTCCATGACGTCCTGACCCGGCGGACGCGCATCTCCATCGAAGCCTGGGACCGTGGCGTGTCGGCGGTGCCGGTTGTCGCTAAACTTATGGGCGAAGTCCTTGGCTGGAGCGATGTACAGCGCGAAAGCGAAATAAAGCACTACATTGCACGCGTTGAAGCTGAACGGCTGAGCCAGCAGCAGCCTGATGACGAATCCGCCGACGCCGCACGGCTGGGCGTGGAGGACATCGTCCCTTTGCGCTGAGGCGACACCGCACACCAGCAATTCTCCTGACTGAAGGGACACGCCTTGGCGGAACCACTTGACCGGTACGATGCCGATCTCACCACCTCCGAATTGGTGATTCTGGAGTTGGAGGCAACGGACAAGTCGGACGCCGCGGCGCAACTCGCAGAACGCCTCTTCGCCTCCGGGCGGGTCACGGACCTGCCGCGGTTTCTGGAACACGTCAATGCCCGCGAACACCAGCTCGCCACCGGCCTGCCCGGCGGGATCGGTCTCCCGCACGCCCGCAGCGAATTCGTCTCGCGGACCTCCATCGCCGTGGGAATCACCAAGTACGGCCACTCGCTGGACTTCGGTGCCGCCGACGGTCCGGCCACCGTCATCCTGCTGATCGCCACCCCTGCAAGCTCGTTTTCCGATCACCTGGAAGTCCTGGCCACCTTGGCCCGCTCCCTGTCCAAGGAGTCCTTCCGGGAGTCGTTGCGGCGGGCCTACGATGCCGAAGTCATCGCCGAGCTCATCAACTCCAGCCTGGTGTTCTTCGACCATTGAGTGGGGCAGGCCTTTTCGTGTCGACTCCGTCGCCACGTAGGGACCCTGCTGCCCCACTCCAAGGCCGGGACGTACCTGGTCGTTTAGTTGTTCTACAGAGGAACGAAGTACGGTTAACACGTGTGGAAAACAGCCCTTAAGCCCCGGTGGATCGCAGGCATGGTCTTCGCGATCGTAGTCTCCGGGGTGTTTGTCCTGCTCAGCCAGTGGCAGTTCGGTCGGTCCACGCAGCCCGAGGTAGCGGTGAATCCCGCCACCGAAGAGGTCAGGGTCCTGACGGAAACGCTCGAGCCCGGAGCCTACTTTCCCGGTTCAGTGTCAGACCAGATGGTCTCCGCTGACGGAACCTACGATCCCGCCAAGCAGGTCCTGGTGCCAGGCCGCCTGAAGAATGGCGAGAACGGCTACTGGGTGGTTTCCGCCTTCGCCGTGACCGGAGCGCCCCTGGTCACCGGCGTCGCTGCTTCACCCGAGACCTGGATTCCAGTAGCCCGCGGCTGGGTGGCGGATCCCGACGACGCCGGCGCACCGCCGTCGGGCATGGTGAATCTGACCGGACGGCTGCTGCCGTCAGAATCGCCGATGCCTTCCATCGCACCGGAACCCGGACGGGCCTCCGCCGTGTCTGTTGCCGAACTCATCAACTACTGGGACGTCAGCATGTACCCGGGATTCGTGGCCGCAGCTTCCGAACTGGCGGCCGGGTCCGACTTATCCGCCGCAGCGGTTGACGGTGCTTTGAAACCCCTGGAAATCGGCCCCCAGCCGCCCGCGCAGCAGGTCAACTGGCTTAATCTCTTCTACTCGCTCGAATGGGTGGTGTTCGCCGGGTTCGCCCTGTTTATCTGGTGGCGCCTGGTCAAGGACGACTACCGGCGGGACCTCGAAGAGGAACTCGACGACGATCCTCACCATGATGCACTCCCCACCCCAGCAACTTCTGAACAGCTCCAACAAAAGGTAAAGCCATGATCGAACCGAAACCGGCCGTCCAGCAGGATCCTGCGCAGGGCAAGGGCAAGGGCAAGAAGCGCCGCTTCGGCGGTACCGAAGGGCAGATCCGTTCCGCCCTGAAGTTCTACAAGGTGCTGGCGTACCTCACCGGCGCCATGCTGCTGCTGCTTTGCGCCGAGCTCATCGCACGATACGCCTTTGGCCAGTACCTGTTTGCCGGTGGCACCAGCGCCGTCACGGGCCAGCCGTTCGGCCTGGGATTCGCCGACGCCGAGCCCAAGGGCGTGTTGGGCGGCGCGAACATCTCCGTCGCCGTGCTGATCGTCCACGGCTGGATGTACGTGGTGTACCTGATCTCCAACTTCCGCCTCTGGACGCTGATGCGGTGGCCGTTCATGAAGCTCATCCTCCTGGCCCTGGGCGGCGTGGTGCCGTTCCTGTCCTTCGTGGTGGAGAAGAAGTTGCACGCCGAGGTGGAAGCCGAACTGGCCGCGAACCCGCAGGCCGCACAGCGGTACTGAACGCTGCAGCGGTGGGGGAGTCCCGCCGTCGGACGTTCGCTGCGTCACACCCACGGTCCTGAATGTGCGGCGGGGCAACCGCGCAAAGTAGGCTAGTACGGTGACTACTCCCACTGCATCCCAGACTTCCCAGAAGCCGGTGCTGGTTGTTGACTACGGTGCCCAGTACGCGCAGCTGATTGCCCGCCGCGTCCGGGAAGCGAATGTGTATTCGGAAGTGGTTCCGCATACCTTCACCACCGAGCAGCTCCTGGCCAAGGACCCCGCCGCCATCATCCTTTCAGGTGGCCCCTCCAGTGTTTACGCGGACGGGGCGCCCGCCGTCGGCGCCGACCTCTTTGAGGCCGGAATCCCGGTCTTCGGCATCTGCTACGGCTTCCAGGCCATGGCCAACGCCCTGGGCGGGAAGGTCGACAAGACCGGCCTGCGCGAGTACGGCTCCACCCAGACCACCATCCTCGGCGAGGGCCGCTCTGTCCTCGAGGGGATGCCGCAGCACCAGAACACTTGGATGAGCCACGGCGACTCCGTGCACCAGGCCCCCGAAGGCTTCGAAGTGCTGGCGACGACGGCCGGCGCTGAAGTGGCTGCCTTCGCCAACGAAGAGAAGGCCCTCTACGGCGTGCAGTGGCACCCCGAGGTCAAGCACTCGGCCTATGGCCAGCAGGTGCTGGAAAACTTCCTGTTCAAGGGCGCAAAGCTGGAGCCCAACTGGACCACGGGGAACATCCTCGAGGAGCAGGTGGACCGGATCCGTAAGCAGATCGGCGACGCCCGCGTTATCTGCGGGCTCTCCGGCGGCGTTGACTCTGCAGTTGCAGCGGCGCTCGTCCAGCGGGCCGTCGGCGACCAGCTGACCTGTGTGTTCGTTGACCACGGCCTGCTGCGCGAAGGCGAAGCCGAGCAGGTGGAACGCGACTTCGTTGCTGCCACGGGCGTCAAGCTATATGTAGCCAACGAGCAGGAGCGCTTCCTGTCCGCCCTGGCCGGCGTCAGCGATCCGGAAACCAAGCGCAAGATCATCGGCCGCGAGTTCATCCGCGCGTTCGAAGAGGCTGAGCTGGCCATCATCGCCGAGGCCGCGGCCCATGGCGAGAAGATCAAGTTCCTGGTCCAGGGCACGCTGTACCCGGACGTCGTCGAATCCGGCGGCGGGGAAGGTGCTGCGAACATCAAGAGTCACCACAATGTCGGTGGCCTTCCCGAGGACCTGCAGTTCGAACTGGTGGAACCGCTCCGGGCACTGTTCAAGGACGAGGTCCGCGCCGTGGGCGCCCAGCTGGGCCTGCCGCAGGAAATCGTCGGCCGCCAGCCGTTCCCCGGCCCCGGCTTGGGAATCCGCATCGTCGGCGATATCACCCAGGAGCGCCTGGACCTGCTCCGCAAGGCGGACGCCATTGCTCGTGCGGAACTGACCGCGGCCGGGCTGGACAACGAGGTATGGCAGATGCCTGTGGTCCTGCTGGCCGACGTCCGCAGTGTGGGCGTCATGGGTGACGGCCGCACCTACGGCCACCCGATTGTGCTCCGCCCCGTTTCGTCCGAGGACGCCATGACGGCGGACTGGTCCCGCCTGCCGTACGATCTCCTGGCCCGGATTTCGAACCGGATCACCAACGAGGTGGAAGGCGTCAACCGGGTGGTGCTGGACGTGACCAGCAAGCCGCCCGGAACCATCGAGTGGGAATAGCAGTGTGAGTGGCCGGTCTCCGTCAGCGGAGGCCGGCCATTGCTATCCTCCGTTGAAATCCGCCGCAATTTGGCCTGATCCAGTGTTGCGGTCTCTCATCCCGGCTCCTTTGCGGCTACGCTCGAAAGTATGCCGGTATGGTCCAGGGCGTCACGTGCAAACGCAGAAAAGAAGGCAGTAGTGTCAGTTGGTCAAGGCCACGCGGAGGGTTCTGAGGAGCTCGGAAAATGGCTGTCCGGGCTTAAACCCGTCACCGGGGCAGACACCATGCTGCGTTTCACGAAGACCCCCGAAGGTTCCATTGACCTGACCCATGCGCACCCGTCAGGTCTGGCCCAGCTCATGGCCGGCCGCCGCACACGGTTGTCCACACTCATCCGCGACCACCAGCAGTACGTCGTCGCGGCCCGGGCATCGCGGAACATCCGCTCGAAAATCTTCGAACTCGGAAATGACCGTGGCATAGATGCCGGTTACCTTTCCGCTGGCACCGTTGTGTGGACCTCCGCTGTTGGCGGCAAACCCCAGCGGGTTTCCGCGCCGGTGATGCTCACGGCAATCTCGCTCACGGTCCGCCCGGGTGAGGACGACTACGAACTGCAGCTCACCGAGCAGGCCAATATCAACCCGGCCCTGGTCCGGCACCTTAAGACCATCCATGGCATTGTTTTTGACGTCAACGCCGTGACACGCCTCGCGTACAGCACCGCACGCTTCGATCCCCAGCCTGTCCTGGACAGGCTCGCAACCCTCATCCGGCCCATCCATGGCGCTGAAGCCCAGCACAATTTGCTGGTGTCCACTTTTGCGGACCTCTCCGGCAACCTGGACGATCCCTGGATCAATGAGGGCAACCCGCTGGTGGCCGCCCTGGCCAAGGCGGCCGGCGGTGAAGTCATAGAGGTACCCGCGCCGGACCCCGCCCGTTTCCCGAGTGTGGACGCGCGCCACCCGGACGACGAACTCCTCCTCCTCGACGCCGATCCGGACCAGCAGTACGTCATTGATGCCGCCCGCGCGGGAGACTCCCTTGTGGTCAGCAGCCCGCCGGGCACGGGGCAGACGCAGACGGCCATCAACACCATCGGTGCCTTGGTGGACGCTGGGCGGTCAGTCCTGGTGGTGGGTGACCGCCGGGCCAGCCTGAACGAAGTATCGGCGCAACTGGAATCGCTTGGCCTTGAATCCATCCTGTTCCAGCTCTCCGGCACAGCCACACCACAGCAGCTCAAGGCCCAGCTGGTGCGGGCCATCGTACGGAACGAAAAATCACTCGAACCGCAGCTGGGGAACCTCCACCGGACCCTCACCGAGCACCGGCATGCGCTGATGGACCACGTGGCGTCCCTGCATAACGTGCGCCAGCGCTGGGGCTGCTCGCCGTATCAGGCCATGCAGTCACTGGCCGAGCTGACCTCCATCCACCCCGCCCCCGCTACCACCGTGCGGCTCAAGCGCAGTGTGCTGGACAGCATCCGTGACCGCAACGAGCTCGCCGGCAGGCTTCGCCGTGCTGCCGAGCTTGGCAGCTTCAGCCGCGCCTCCACCACCAGCCCGTGGCACGGCGCCCGGTTGCTCACCCGCAAGGAGACCGAGGAGGCCCAGGAACTCGCCCGGTCGGTGGCGAAGAACCTGCCTGTCCTGCGCGACCGGATGAACAGCGTGGCCGAACATGCCGAAATCCGGCTTGGCACGTCTTTCTCGGAGTGGGGGGAGCAGCTCGAACTCCTCATGGCTGTCCGCGAAAGCCTCGATAAGTTCACACCGGACATCTTCGACAGGCCGGTCAACGATCTCATCTCCGCCACGGCGTCCTCCGTCTGGCGCCGGGAACGCAACGTCGACATGGCTTCCATGCAGCGTTCCCGCCTGCGCCGCGTCGCCAAGGAGTACGTCCGCCCGGGCGTCCACATCACCGATCTCCACAGTTCGCTGGTGCTGGTGCAGGACCAGCGTGCCCTCTGGGCCGGGTACGCCACCTCGCAGCGCCACCCGGCCGTCCCCTCGGGCCTTGCCGAAATGAACGTGATGTACCGGTCGCTGGACCGGGAGCTGACCCAGTTGGGGGAAGCGCTCCGGCACACGCAGGCCAGCGGCTCGCTGGCAACGGCCCGCTATGAGGAACTCATGGAGCGGCTGAAGCGGCTCGTGGCCGACACCCACACGCTGAAAACGCTGCCCGAGCGCACGTTGCTCGTCGAAAACATGCGCGAGCACGGCCTGGGGGAGCTCCTGGCCGATCTTGCGGAGCGGGAGGTTCCCGCAGAGTCCGTCGCAGCCGAGCTTGAGCTGGCCTGGTGGCAGTCCGCGCTGGAAGCCATGATCAGCGGCGACGATTACCTGGCCATGTCTGACGGGGACGCACTCCGGCAGCTGGAGGCCGAATACCGGCTCGCGGACAACGCCCATATTGCCAGCGGCGCGGCGCGCCTGCGCTGGGACCTGTCCGAACGGTGGCGGGCCGCGCTTGCGGAACACCCGCGCCAGGCCCAGCTCCTCAGGAGCCTGCTCAAGGACGGCCGGGTCACACTCGCTGCGTTGACGGCCCAGGCCGCCGAGCTGGTCCCCATGTTGGTGCCGGTCTGGTCGGTCAGCCCCTACCTCATGACCGGGCTCCTGCCGGCCGAACAGCGCTTCGACGCAGTGGTCATCCTGGACGCCGAAGCGACGTCGCTGCAGGCCGTCCTGCCCGCCATCGCCCGCGCCCGGCAGGTCATAGCTTTCGGTGATGCCAAGATTGCCAGCCCCCGGACTTTCACTGTGGGTGTCGAGCGGCTGGCGGCCGGTGAAGCCACCCACCAGCGCGTCGAAAGCTCGTATTCGGCGCTGTCTGCGATCCTGCCTGTCTGGCGGTTGAATTTTGTCTACCGCGCGGTTGACGAGGACCTGGTCCTGCAGCTGAGCAAGAACTCTTACGATGGCGCCCTCCGCAGGCTCCCGGAGGGACAGTCGGCCACGGGGCTGGACAGGGCGCTCCTGGTGGAGTACCTGCCCGACGGCACCGGGCTGCCCAGCGCCGACCACGAAGGCGTCGAATCCGTGGTGGCCGAGGTTAACCGCGTGGTGCAGCTGGTCTTTGAGCACGCCCGGACGCGGCCGCGCACATCGCTGGCAGTGGTCACCGCCAGCCTGCGCCATGCTGCCCGGATCGGTGAGTCCATTCGTCTTCAGCTCCCGAACCACCCGGGGCTGGCCAGCTTCTTCAGCGCAGGGTCCGAGTCGTTCCGGGTGGTTGACCTTGAGCGGGCGCAGGGCCTGGTCCGTGACCACGTGATCTTCTCACCCGGGTTCGGCCGCACTCCGCACGGCCGGGCGCTGCACAACTTCGGACCCCTGTCCGCTGAGGGCGGGCGGGAAAAATTCGCTTTGGCCATGACACGTGCCCGGCGTTCGCTCCACGTCCTGACGTGTTTCCAGCCCGAAGACCTCGATCACACGCGGCTGTCCTACGGCGCGGTGGACTTCTATGAGCTCCTCAACCGCGAAATTGCGGGAAAAACCGACCTCGGCACCCCGGCCTCGCGTGCCGCCGCTAGTGAGCAGGCGCTTGGAGCCGATCCCCTCGTCGCCGATCTTGGTGATCGGCTGCGTGCCCGCGGCGCCCGCGTCTGGCACCAGTACGACGGCGTGATTGACGTAGTGGCCGCAGCAGACCCGCTCAGCACCATGGGTCAGGACGACGCCGAGATTCCGCGGCCGGTGGCCATCGAATCGGATGGCACGGAGCAGTACCGCACCATGAGTGTCCGTGAGCGGAGCCGGCTCCGTCCGCAGCTGCTGGAACGGATGGGCTGGCGGTACATGCCGCTGTGGACCATCGAAGTCTTCACGGACCCGTCCGCCTGCGCGGACCGGATCGCGGGTTACCTGGGCCTTGAGAATGTTCTGCCGCCTGGACGGGGCACGGCCTCGGGCGGATTCTTTGATGAGGACATGGACCCGCTCGCGCTGGGGAACGTAGGAAACGACAGGAACGAAGACCAGGCCGGACGCCTGGCCAGTGAGGAGGCGGTTGTTGTGACCCCACGGAACGCCGATCAGGCCGACACACACGGTAACGACCAGGCAGATGACGCAGGAAACGGGAGGGCCGGTGTGCCGGACCGCCAGCTGCCAGGGACTGCGGGCATCCTGCCCAACAAGGCTGCGGAGGATGACCCGAAGCGCTGGGGCGATGGCCCCGACAACGATCACGACGCATGGTTGAAGGAAAACAAGCCGCCGCACTGGGGCTGACCTTCAGGCTGCAACGGCGTCACCCGGCCCCGCCCTCGGGTCCCACCAGGACAAAAAACAGCTTGCCCTGTGTGGAGGCCCCCGCCAGCCTAGCAGCCTGCGCCGGGGCTGCTGCCACGACGATCAGCCCGTCGGTCTCGCCGGTGCCCAACCACTGACCCGTCTTGCCGCCTTGTCCTGACGTCCACAGGACGGGAACGGATGAAGCCAGCACCTCTGAGGGGGATTGCTGGTCGTAGCCGTTCGCCCCGGTCAGCACCACGTTGACCAGTTGCCCGGGCGATACCAGCTGGATGGAGGAAGGATCGGCCATCCTCAAGGGCACGGCTGCGGAGCCCGGAGGCGTTCCGGTCAGGAGGCCGGGACCCAGCAGCAGGGAGTCCGTCATCAGTTGGCCCTTCCGCATCGGGGCTGCCAGTTGCTTTCCCGCGGCGTCACTGGTGTCGGACATGGACCCGGCAGTGAGCATCCCCGGCGGGATCTTCGTTGCCGTCAGGTCCGTGGCTGTCAAGGCCGTGCCTGCGGGGAGATCACGCGCCGCCGCCAACACCGAGACCGTGTCGGCGGGCGGGGGAGTGAGCTGATGGACCGTGATCCCGGCAGCAAGGCAGAGCAGGAGCGCTATTGCGAGGCGCCGGTTCCGGCCCAGCCAAGACAACAGTCTGTGGCCGCGCGCGCCCCGGGTGCGTGCTGACGGGAGCGGGCGGCGGACCGGGCGTCCCGGCGGGGCGGATCCGCGGCTGGAACGAAAGAGGGTAGCGGGCATGGGAACCACGCTACGTAGCGGCAACCAAACCGGACAGAAGCAGTGGTGCCTATGTGGACAACCGCGCTGCCGGAGTCGTACGTCTTTTTGGGCCGGAGGTCAGCTGGCGGCAGCGGCGGTGGCAGGTGCCGGCGCCGGTGCGGCCGCGGGGGCGGCAGCCGAAACGGTGCTTCCCTTGGCATCCCGGGAGTCGGTCCGGTAGAAACCGGAGCCTTTGAAGACCACACCCACGCTGTTGAACTTCTTGCGCAAGGCGCCCTGGCACTCCGGGCATGAAGTCAGGGTGCTGTCGGTAAACGACTGGAAAACGTCGAAGGCGTGGCCGCAATCCTTGCAGGCGTAAGCATAAGTGGGCACTGGTGATCCTCCTCGGGGGCAAACGAGAGGTCCTGTGCCGCGCTGAACGGAAAACCGTCCATTAGCAGTCGCAGGGCCTGAGTGCCAATTCTATCACCCCCGGAAAGTAGCCCTCCTTCAGGCCGGGTCCGGCAGCCGGATCAAACCTGAGGGTGTCAGGGCCGCCGGAACCCTCCGGTCGAAGCCTTCGGTCGGAATGCTTCCGGCCGGGAGCAGTTCGGAATCGAAGACGACCGCCGCAAAAGGGATCTCAAGGCCGTCCCCGGCCAGGGAGCCCAGCAGGACGTCGTAGTAGCCGCCGCCCTGGCCAATACGGTTGCCGTCCCTGTCCACGGCCGTGGCGGGGATGAAGAGGGCAGTAACGGACGCCATGATGCCGAGGTCAAGGCGCGGTCCGGCAGGTTCCAGCACCGGGGCATAGCGGCTGCGGACAAACTCGACGCCGGGGGTCCAGTACGTCCAGCTCAGCCTGCGGCCGGGCTCGCAGACAGGGAGCAGGACGGTGTGGCCACGCATGTGAAGTTCGCTGATCAGGGGCAGCGTGGGCGGTTCTGGTACCACGCCCAGGTACGCGCAAAAGGTCGACGGCGTCCCCCCGGTGAGCTGTTCAGCCCAGGCAACGCCGTAGACGGCCAGGGCGGCGCCTGCCGCGTCGCGTTGCCTGGGGTCCGCCGCGGCGCGGCGCGCACGATGGCGTGCGCGGATGTCCGCCTTGGCTTCGCTGCTGCCTTGGGACATGCCGCTCCTTCTTTGCCGTTCAGGGTGGCCGTTGCAGCGTCTGCGCCGCGCTGGCCCAGGAGCCACCAATAATTACTGAATGGTCGGCCCCTCCGTTAGATTAGTCCAGTGACTACCACTCAGCAGACAGTACGCAAGGCCGTTATTCCCGCTGCCGGCCTCGGCACCAGGTTCCTGCCGGCCACAAAGGCCATGCCCAAGGAAATGCTCCCGGTGGTGGACAAGCCGGCCATCCAGTACGTGGTTGAAGAGGCTGTCAACGTTGGCCTCAACGACATCCTGATGATCACGGGACGCAACAAGCGTGCCCTGGAGGACCACTTCGACAGGGTTCCTTCGTTGGAGGACACCCTGGAAGCCAAGGGCGACCTGGCCAAACTTGAGTCCATCCAGGCAGCCAGCAACCTCGGTGACATCCACTACGTCCGCCAGGGTGACCCCAACGGCCTGGGCCACGCAGTATTGCGTGCAAAGCAGCACGTCGGCAACGAACCGTTTGCCGTCCTCCTCGGCGATGACCTGATCGATGCCCGGGACGAACTCCTCAGCACCATGATCGAAGTCCAGTCCAAGACCGGCGGATCCGTGGTGGCCCTCATCGAGGTGGAGCCCTCCCAGATCAGTGCCTACGGTTGTGCCGACGTGCAGGAGATCGACGGTGAAGGCTACGTCAGGATCAATAAGCTCGTCGAAAAGCCCAGCGTGGACGAGGCGCCCTCAAACCTGGCCGTCATCGGCCGCTACGTCCTCCACCCCGCAGTTTTTGACGTACTCGAGCACACGGGCCCCGGCCGGGGCGGGGAAATCCAGCTGACCGACGCCCTGCAGGAACTGGCAGCCGGCGACGGTGACGGCTACGGAGTTTACGGCGTGGTCTTCCGCGGCCGCCGCTACGACACTGGCGACAAGCTCAGCTACCTCAAGGCCTGCGTCCAGCTCGCCATTGACAGCGACGACCTCGGCCCAGGCCTGCGGGAATGGCTGCCGGGCTTCACGGCCGGCCTCGCTAAATAACTGCCGTGCGCCCCGGACCCATCTGGCCCGTAACACTCGAATGCGGCGACCTGATCCTGAGCCCCATTCGATACCGGGACAAGAAGGAATGGACCCAGGTCCGTGGGCGCAACAGCGAGTGGCTAGCGCCCTGGGAAGCATCCAACCCGGCACCCGGCGGTGCGCTGCCTGACTACCGGCAGATGGTGCGCTCCTTGAAAATCCAGGCCGCCCAGGGGACGGCCTTGCCGTTCCTGATCACTGAGCGTACGCCCAGGTTGGCCGCCCCGGTCATCGTTGGCCAGCTGACTGTGTCCTCGATTGTGTGGGGTTCGGCCATGATGGCCACGCTGGGGTACTGGGTTGACCAGGCGCGCGCCGGTCACGGCATCGCGCCCACGGCGGTGGCCATGGCCACTGACCATTGTTTCCAAGCAATGGGCCTGCACCGGATGGAGATCAACATCCGGCCCGAGAATGGCCCCAGCCTGCGCGTGGTTGAGAAGCTGGGCTTCCGCGACGAAGGATACCGTCCACGCTTCCTTCACATCAACGGGGAGTGGGCGGACCACCGGTCCTTCGCGCTGACCGCTGACGAGGTCCCGGAGGGGCTGCTCGCCCCGTGGCTCGCGTCCCGGTCCTGACCCGCCGGACCTGAACCGGCCATGGGTACTTCCAAGGTCATAAATCCAATGAATTGCCACGTTGCCGGCGACACACCGTGGCTAATGCGGGGGCGGCTGCCCTAATGCTCATACCGTTTTGATTGTGGACTTCCCCCTAAGCAGCTCAGTGATCCTTGTGGTTGCCGTTGTGCTCTGGATCGTATGGGTTGCGCCCTACGTTCTGCGGAACCGCCGGCACCAGGCCCAGGCCGCTGGCGACTTCCTGGCGGAAGTACCAGCCATTGAATCATCGGACCCGAGAGCCGGGACGGTAATGAACATCGCCGCCCAGCAGGAGAAAGCCATGGAGATCAGGAAGAGCCCCGAAACCGCCACGGAAACGTTCGGCAACGCGACGACGCGCGGCGCGTTCCGGATCCGCTATGGCAGGACAGGGATCGCCCTCGTTGGTGTCCTGGCGTTGCTGACCGCCTTTGTTTCGGGTGTTCTTCTGCCGTTCGGAATCGGAAGCGTGCTGCTGCCGGTCGCCGGTCTTGGCATCACCGTTGCGGCTGTCTTCGTGCTGCGCTTTTTGGCTGTGCGTGACCGCAAAGCCAAAGTGAACGCCGCGTTCCGCTCGGCGATGAGCGCCCCCGTGCGGCGCCAGGGATCTGCCGCCACGGACACTGCAGCCCGTCCCGCCGCCTGGCCGGAAAGCCGGCTCTTTGACGCCGAGGCCCACCAGCCCAAGCAGAAGCCAAAGCCCCTGACCGCGATGGAGCTCCGGGAAGCCGCACTGGCCGTCGCGGTAGCCGCCGGAGATGCCAGCGCCGCCGCCGCGTCGCTGGCGCCGGCCGACACAACCTGGGAACCGGTGGACGTGCCGAAGCCGGTCTACGTTGAGGCCGCCAAGGCCGAGCGCCCGGCTCCCCAGCCGCTTGATCTTCCCGAGGCGCCCAAAGCCGTCGGCAAGCCGTCCCTGAAACAGGGGGTTCCCACAACCGCGCCCGCCGTGCCTGCCGCCAAGCCCCTCACCAAGGCGCAGAGCGCGCTGAGCAACCTCGACGACGTCCTGCAGCGCCGCCGCGCCTGATAAGTCACCAGGTTCGCCCAAGCAGCCCCAGCCCCGGTCGTCAGTGCGGGCGCGGAGTGTCAATTCGCAATGCGGGACGAAAATTTGTAGCCTAAGGTCACCGGTACCGCGGTTCCTTCCCGGGGACGCGGACTGTTCCGGGGCTATAGCTCAGTTGGTAGAGCGCTTCGTTCGCATCGAAGAGGTCAGGAGTTCGAATCTCCTTAGCTCCACAAAGAAGGCCCTCTGACCTGCGGAAACGTTGGGTTGGAGGGCTTTCTCTTTCCCCGTTTTGGGGCCAACCCGACGTTTTGCGGCTAGAAGCGGGCATTGGAGGGAAGGATCGCCTGGTGTTCCGGTGGGGACCGGTTTACGGGATCATTTCGGCGGGGAGGAGGGCGACAGGCCCCCGGAGTAGGCCGGTTTTGCCTGACACCGCTGTTGGGCGGCTGGTCTTGAGGGAGTCTTGACCCAGTCTTTGGAGGTTGCCGGGGCTTCCCTTGAGACTTGACGGGCATCGTTGGTGTTGTCAGGCCGGGGGGCTTGACAGTCCGAATAATCCTCGATCGGCCCATAGAACGGCCGGCCACAAGAACGGAAAAACACCATGGGTCTCAACCTCAAGTCCACCTCCGGCAAGCTCCTGGCCTCCGCTGCCCTTGTCGCCGCCGCAGCGAGCGTGGCCGGCCTGGGCACGTACGGCGCGTTTACCTCCACCACGGCAGCGACGGCGTCGGTCAGTTCCGGAACGGTCAACATCGCCCTGGGCGCCGCCAGCACCGCGGCGAACCGTCTCGCCGTCGCCTCCACCGGACTCGTCGCCGGTGACACCGTCCAGCGCGCCGCCGCCCTGACAAACTCCGGCAGCCAGGACCTGGCCGCGGTCACCCTGACAACGGCGGCCACCACATCCTCCGTCCTGGACACCGACGTCCTGAACGGCCTGCAGGTGGCCATCGACAAGTGCTCCGTTGCGTGGACCGAAGCTGGCACGGCACCCGCCTATACCTACACTTGCTCCGGCACGACCACCACGGTCCTGGCCGCCCGGCCGGTCATCGGAGCGGACCTGCCCCTGACCAACCTGGCCACCATCACCGCCGGCAGCACCGATAACCTGCGGGTGACCGCGACCCTTCCGGCCGCCGCTGGCAACGCGTTCCAGGGCAAGAGCAGCGTCGTGGACTTCACCTTCACCGGCACACAGCGCTCCGCCACCAACAAGTAAGCCCCATGCATCGTCTGCCCGTCCCGGAAACCGGGGCGGGCAGACGGCACCTCCGAAACAACCACAGACACAACCGCCGGACCACCACCGACGCCGATCCTGGGAGCAGACACCGTGAGTAACCTCGACACCCTCCCCGCCCGCCGCGGACCGGCCCCCGGCACTGCTGCCGACCGGGCCACCACGGAAAAGACGCCGGAAGAACAGACACCGGCCCGGCCCCCGGGACAGACGCAGGGCCGGCGGGTCCTGCGCCGGATCGCCGGCACCGGTGCGCGCGTCCTCACCACGGCGCTGCTGATCATCACCGCGGCCGTGTTCCTGTTCCTGGCCGTCGGACCCCGGTTCGGCGGATACCAGACCTCCACCATGCTCACCGGCAGCATGTCCCCCCTGATCAATCCCGGTGACGTCGTCGTCAGCATCAAAACTCCCACTGCTCAGGTCAAGGCCGGGGACATCATCACCTACGCCATCCCCGTCGATGACCACAGGATCGAAACCCACCGCGTCACGGACGTGATCACCAACCCGGACGGCACGATCGCCGTCCGGACCAAGGGCGACGCCAACAACGGCGCCGATCCCTGGACCGCCACCCTCAACGACGACTACGTCCACACCACCGTCGCGGTGATTCCCCACCTGGGAGACGCCATCCGGGCACTAAGCCAACCCACCGTCCGCACCGTGCTGCTCTACGGGGCACCGGCCCTGCTGGTGATCGCCCTGCTCACCTCCATCTGGCGCAAAACCCCAAGCCCCGCAGCGGACCCAGATGACCGGAACAGGGGCCGTGATGACCAGCACTGAGCCGGTCCTGGACCGGACCCGGCTCGAGGCCCTGGCCGAGGAACTGGACTCCCGTGCCACGGCCCTGCAATTCATCACGCAATTCCTGCAGATGCTCCCGGCACGCGTGGCCAGAATCAAACACGCACTCGCAGACAACGACCCGGAAGCCGCCTTGACCGCCGTGCGGAGCCTGGCCTCCTCGGCCTCCATGGTCGGAGCACACCAAATCGCACGGCACTGCCGCAGCATCGGGTGCGAATTCAATGCCGTCAACCTGGCCGGGGCCCGACACACCAGCCTGACACTGGACAGCCACACGGCGGCCCTCACCCAGGAGATCACCAAACTGCTCGGCCACACCGGCACGGACCAGCCCGACACCTGGTCCAGAAACACGGACCTGCCCGGTACCGGGTTGAGGAAATCACCGGATCCCGCCCACCGATGACCTTGAGGTCTCAGCCACACAATAGAAGCGGCACGTCGGCAATTGAATCGGAAAGGGTCAGGCAGTGGCACGTCATTCGAAGCAACATACCCAAAGGCTGCCCCACGCCCTGACGACCTTTGCCGCCCGCGCCTTGGCCACAGCGATCGCCGCACTGGTGCTCGTCCTCACGCCCGCCATCGCCCAGGCCGCGTTCAAAGCCGCCACCACCTCGCCGATGTCCATCGGAACCTACGCCATCCCGGCCCCGGCCACCGCCACATGGACCCACAGCTGTGCAGGCAACGGGCGCAGCTACACCCTGAACCTCACCGGGTACGGAAAGGTCAGCAAAGCCGACTCCTACCGTGTCATCATCACCGCCCCGGACGGCACCACCTCCACTCCACAGACCATCACCAGCGACACCCTCACCCTCACCCAAACCTCCACCCGCCGAGGAACCTACACCTTCACCATCCAAGCCCTCGTAGGCACCTGGACGGGAACGGCATTCACCGGCACTAACACCTGCTAACCGCAAACCCGACCGACCTAAGCGGCCCAGCCCCCCCGCCCCGGTGCCAAAGAGTTGTGGGCGAGCCGTGGTTCAGGCTCTCGCCTGCGAATGGGGCGCATCACCAAGGTTGGGTCGGAGAGCTCGAAGGCATCGACCTCACCCTCCGATTCCTCCAGGACAAGCGGGCCGACGCACAACGACTCGCCCGGCTTGGCCCAACAAACCTCGGCATGCCAGTCACGCGCACTTGAAAAGTGCAGAGAAGCGACGACGTTCAGAAGAACCTGGGTCAAGACTCTGCCCTCCCGCAAGGCCGCTCCGAAGGGCTGGCACAGCGGCCCGGCGCTGGATCTGTTCCGTCATGCTCTGGCAGCGGAAGGCCTACTCGAACAGCTGAGGGTCCGAGAAAACGTCTAGATCCAGCGGATTATCAACACAGCACAAACCCTTGGCAAGCAATGAAATAGACTGTCCTCTGAGAAGAGGTCAGGAGTTCGAATCTCCTTAGCTCCACACATCATCTGTCTGGCCAGAACCGTGTTTCCCGGGCCCGCAGCTAGTTAGCACTGGATTGGACACCATCAATGAGTTTGATCCGGCTGAACGACGTCAACGTGAGCTTTGACAAAACCCAGGTTCTCCGCGAAGCCTTTTTCAAGCTTGAAGCCGGGGACAGGGTTGGCCTGATCGGCAAGAACGGGTCGGGCAAGTCCACTATCCTGAAGCTGATCCAGGGCCAGGTGGCTCCCGATTCCGGGACCGTCGCCGTCGAGCTCGGAACCAAGGCCGCCTACTTCTCCCAGTTCTCAGAGCTGAACGGCGAATCCACTATTGCGGAGGTCCTGGACGGGCTCTTCGCCCACGTGAAAGAGATCGAAGCCGAGCTGGCCGGCATCGATGCGGCCATCGCCGCCGATTCCTCGGACGCAGCACGGCTGGATGAACTGATCCACCGCCAGTCCGAGCTCTTTGAGGCGATGGACCGGCTGGATGGCTGGGACTATCAGCGCAGCATCGACAAAGTACTCACCACCCTCGGCTTCAGCGACCACCACCGCACCTGCGCCATCGACGAGCTCTCCGGCGGCTGGCGGAACCGGGCAGCCCTGGCGAAGATCCTGCTGGAAACCCCGGACGTCCTCCTGCTTGATGAACCCACCAACTACCTTGATGTGGCCGGCGTCGAATGGCTCGAAGGCTGGTTCCGGACCTTCAAAGGCGCTGCGATCATCGTCTCGCACGACCGGAAGTTCCTGGACTCCGTTGTCAGCCGGATCATCGAAGTGGAGAACTTCCACCTCCACGAATACCCGGGCAACTTCGCCGAATACGTGGTGGCGAAGCAGTTCAAGCTCAAGAGCCTGGAGAGCCAGTTCGTCCATGAGTCCGAGCTGCTCGCCTTCGAGGCCGAAGGTATCTCCGACCGGCGGGAAGCGGCCAAGGCGGCCGGCAAGGGACTGGCAAACCAGCTGGCCAGGATCAAGAAGTCCCGGGCACCCCGGCCAGTGGACCAGATCATCACGGAGATATACGGCGGTCTGTACGTCAAGGATGTCCTGTGTCGGGTGGAATCCCTGAGCAAGGCCTACGGCGGCCGGACGCTGTTCAGCGGCCTCAGTTTCGAGATCGGGCGCGGAAACCGCATCGCCGTCGTCGGGTCCAACGGCAGCGGCAAGACCACGCTGCTCCGGGCGCTCACCGGCGAAGAGCCGGCCGATTCAGGCAGCGTGGCCTGGGCCAAGGGCGCCGGAATGGTCTCCTACAACCAGGTCTTGGAGGAATTGGACGACGACGACACGGTCACGCACGCGGTCAACGCGATGCCTGACAGCCTGGCCCTGACTGCGACGAAGAAGTCGGTGAACAGGTTCCTTGCCATGTTCCAGTTCTCCGAAGCTGATCTCAAGCAAAAGATCGGCAACCTCTCAGGCGGCCAACGCGCCCGTGTGGCCATGGCCCAATGCCTCCTCTCGGGCGCCTCGGTGCTGCTGTTGGATGAGCCCACCAACCACTTAGACCTCTCCAGTACCCAGGTTATGGAACGCGCCCTACTGCATTTCCCGGGAGCAGTAGTGGTGGTCAGTCACGACCGATTCTTCACCGACAAGATTGCCAACCGCCGGCTGGTATTCAGCGCCGCGGACTCGGGCCACGGGAGTGTTGACCTGCAGGTGGCCTGAGGCCCAGCGCCGCCTGAGGCTGCCGCAGCGGCGCCAGCCCTAAAGCACTACAGCCAGCCTTTCCTCTTGAAAATGGCATACATCAGGGTTGCGGTGGCTGCCATCAGTGCGATGGCCATCGGGTAGCCGATGGTCCAGTGGAGTTCGGGCATGTGGTCGAAGTTCATCCCGTAGACCCCGGCCACGAAGGAAGGTGCAAAGAAAATCGCCGCCCATGAGGAGATCTTCTTGACCTGTTCGTTCTGTTCGGCGCTGGCCTGGTTCTGCCGGTTGGCGGTCAGCGTTCCGTCCAGCGTGAGGGCGTTCTGCAACAGGTCACGGAAGGAATCCGCGCGCGAGATGACCCGTTCCACATGGTCCTCGACGTCCCGCAGGCTGTGCTGCAGTTCAGAATCCACGCCGTACTTTTCAAAGCCCCGCTTGAGCTGCTGCATCATATCCGGCAGGGGATGGATGGCGCGCTGGAACTGGATGACTTCGCGGGCCAGTTCATAGATGCGGCGGGAGACGTTGGTGTCCCCGCTGAAGAGCTGGTCCTCGATCTCGTCAATGTCGTTTTCCAGCCCGGCCACCACCGGCGCGTAGTCGTCCACCACCAGGTCCAGCAGCGCGTACAGAATCGATTCCGGGCCGTGCCGGAGCAGGTCGGGGCGGCCCTCCAGACGCCGCCTCACCCGGGCAACGCCGGCCATTTCGGCATGGCGGATGGTAACCACAAAATTCCGGCCGGTGAAGATGTGCAGCTCGCCGAACTCCACTGTCTCGGTGGCATCCAGATACCGCGCCGGGCGCAGCACCGTAAAAAGGCTGTCCTCGTACCGCTCCAGCTTGGGACGCTGGTGCGCCGAAATGGCGTCCTCCACCGCCAGCGGATGCAGCCCGAATTCGGTGGCCACAGCGGTCATTTCCGCCGCTGTGGGCCGGTACAGTCCGATCCAGGCCATGCCCCCGTGCTCCGAGAGGGTTTCGAAAGTCTGCTCCAGGCTCTCCGGCTCCGCGCTGCGGACGCCGTCCACGTAAACGGCATTGTCGATGATGGTCACGTCAGGACATGGCCCCGATGATCGCGCCGGCCACCGTTATGGCGAGCAGGTCGTGTCCGGAATCGATCAGGGTGACAGCCGTGGGGCGGCCGGCGAACCCGTTATGGATGACATGCCCGCCGGCGCGGAACACCAGCGCGAGCACCAGGGCGAACCCGCCGCCCGCCGCTGCGTTGTCGAGGCCCAGTTTGCTGATCAGGACCGCCAGCAGGACGGCTGTCAGGGCGGCCGCAATCATCATGGGAACCCAGATCCCCGCGCCGCCGCCAATGTTCTTGAGGTCCTCTTCAGTCTTTCCGATGGCGGCCATCCACCGCTTGCCCAACACGGCCGGCATGTACCAGACAAAGCCGATAGCCATGCTCGAGATGAAGGCCAGCGCCACGGCGAGCCAGTTGATCTGTGAAATATGTGAAAGCCAATCCATGCTCGAATCCTAACTGCCTTGAGGGGGCCCGCCGCCGCGCCCGGACAATTACGTGGGCCGTGTTGGGGTGCCGGGCACGGCCTGTGCGAGGCGGCTGATCAGGGGTTCGGTCCGGTACGGAATGTGGGTGTGAAGCGCCAGGACTGTTTCGGTCCGGATGACGCCCTTGATGCGGAGGATCTGGCGGAGGGCGGACTGCAGATTGTGCGTATCGGTGGCCACCACCCGGCACCAGACATCACCCCGCCCGGAGATTTCATGGACCTCCAGGACCTGGGGGAGCAGCCGGAGGGCGCCCACAACTCCGTCCAGTTCCCGATGCGTCACTTCAATCGTGACGAAAGCGACGACATCGTACCCCACCGCCTCGAGGTCGATCTCGCGGCCGCCGTCGTGGAGTACCCCGGCACGCAGCAGGCGCCGCACACGCGTCTGCGCTGTGTTGCGCGCAATCCCCAGCATCTCGGCCAGTTCGCCGATCTGGACGCGGGGATCGCGGATGAGTTCCAGCAGGATCTTCAGGTCAGTGGGATCAAGGGTAGGCAAACTGTCACTTTCAGTTATTGGAGACACCAAGAATTGCGTATTTTGCTCAATTGTTCCACGAACTAACGCCCGATCAGTCAGCCCTGAAGCATTCTGTAGGTATCAATTCCCACCCGGGGCGGCCTCCCACAAGGCCCTCCCTCCCCGGTCGACGCCAAGGCAGCACCAATGACAGTCTTCAATGAACTCCGCATGCGTCCGGCCACCGCCGGGCGTCAGGGCTGGGATGCATCCACCACCGCACGGCTGGTGATGGCCGGTACCGTCATCTTCACCCTGCTGGTCGGTGCGAACCTGGCCACGCCCCTGTATCCGCTGCTCCAGGCAAACCTGGGCCTCTCGCCACTCGGTGTCACGGCGGCCTTTGCCAGCTATGTCCTGGCCCTGGTGGCAACGCTGATGCTGGCCGGCCACTGGTCGGACCACATCGGCCGGCGGGCGGCGCTCATCCTGGCTGTACTCGCCGGACTGGCGGGCAGTTGGGTCTTCTCGCAGGCAGAAAACCTGGTGGCGCTCTCTGCCGGACGGGCCCTTCAGGGTGTGGCCGTTGCCCTGGCCACGGGTGCCAGCGCCGCCGCACTGCGGGAACTGCTTCCAACCCGGCCGGAGTGGGCCACCCGTTTCACCCTGCTGGCGACGGCGGGAGGCGTGGCTGCCGGTCCGGTCATCGGCGGCCTGCTGTCGCTGCTGCCCGGACCCACCACCGCCCCGTACTATGTTCACTCGCTCGTCCTGGCGGCAATGCTGGTGCCGCTGTACCTGCTTCAGGCCCGGCCGGCCATCAAGCCTCCGGTCGGCCGTCGGCCCGTCTTGGTCCTGGCTCCCCGCCGGCCTTCGGTGTCCACCGAGGCACGGGGCGCTTTCTGGCTTGCGGCCGCCGTCGGATTCCTCAGCTTCTCCGTCTTTGGATTTTGCCTGTCGCTGGCACCGGCCTATTTCGCCCCGATCATTCAGACCGATTCACGGCCGTTGATCGGCGCCCTGGCCGGGATGACGCTCGCCGCCTCCGCGCTGAGCCAGGTACTGTCCGTGCGGGGACGCTTTGTGGTGCCCGCGGGGCTGGCGGTCCTGGGAGCCTCGGTGCTGCTCCTGGCTGCAGCGGCCGCCTGGAGCAGTCCGCTGCTGCTGGCCGCCGCCAGCGTCTGCGCGGGGCTGGGCCAGGGGGTCACCTTCCGCACGGTCTTTAATGATGTGGCCGCCAAGGTGGAATCGTCACAGCACGCCCAGGTCATCAGCACCGTTTATGTCATCACGTACCTGGGCAGCGCTGTGCCGGTCATTGGACTGGGCTGGGCCACAGGGGTGTTCGGGCTGCCGACGGCGGTCACGGGCTTCGTAGTGTTGTGCAGCGCCGCCGCACTGGCGCTGTCCGCCGTCACGCTTCGGACAGCGCTGCAGCGGACAGCCTAGTCCGGCAGCGGGCCGTGGTTCCCTTGGATGTGATCAAAGACGAGGGTGGTCTCGGTGTGGCCCACAACGGGATCGGTGGCGAGATTGTCCAGGACCCAGTCACGCAGGTCCTCGGTGCTGGCAACGGCGATGTGCAGCAGGTAGTCCACGGAGCCTGACGTGTGGAAGGTGGAGAGGACCGCGGGCAAGTGCGGAACGCGGGCTGTAAAGCGGTCGATCTGGTCCCTGTCGTGGGCCCGCAACCGGACGGCTACGAGCGCCTGGACGGACCTGCCGATGGCCGAGAGGCTGAGCTTCGCCTCAAATCCCTGAACAATGCCACGTTCGGATAATGCGCGGGTCCGCATGAGCGCGGTGGACGGGGCAATGCCCACGAGTTCTGCCAACTGCTTGTTGGAGATCCGTGCATCGTCCACCAAGGCGGCCAGAAGCCGTTCATCGATGGCATCCAGCGGCTCAAAGTGGCTGGCCGACCGGATGCTTTTTGGGTTGCTGCTCATGGAATCTCCTTGAATGTCCGTCAGTTCATCCTAGACGCCGGATTCCTGTTGATCACCCCGGAACGCAACCATCCCTGCCGAACAATCGCCAGACACACTTGCCATTTAATGGCGGATAGTTTTACGGCCCCGCGGCTTCCGCCCGCCCTTGTGTGGCGGCCCGTGCGGTTTCGTCGTTCCCCCGGGGATGTACGACGGCGACTGTCACCGCCGTGATGCACGCCAGGGACATGATTGCCACGGCAAGCGCCGTCCAGCCCAGGGATTGGAACACCAGTCCGCCGGCCCAGCCGATGACGCTCGAACCCAGGTAATAGGCCAGATTGTAGAGCGACGATGCCTGGGCGCGGCCGGTGGTGGCGATGCTTCCGGTCCAGCCTGCACCGATGCTGTGGGCCGCGAAGAAGCCGCCGGTGAAGATGACCAGGCCGGCAAGGATCAGGGCGAGCAGCTGCGTAAGCGTCAGGGCCAGCCCGGCCACCATCAGGACGATGCCAGCTAGCAGCACATTCCTGCGGCCAAACCTGGCCGTCAACCCGCCGGCCCAGCGGGAAGAGAACGTTCCGGAAAGGTACGCCAGGAAGATCAGGCTAATCAGGGTGGCAGGCAGCGTGAAAGGCTCAGCGGACAGCCGGAAGCCGAGGTAGTTGTAGACGGCCACAAACCCGCCCATCATCAGGAAGGCCTTGATGTAGAGCGCCAGCAGCCGGGGATTGCGCACATGCCCGCCGAGCGTCGCCGTGGCACCGCGCAGCCCGGCGGCCTTGGCGGCGGTGAACCCTTTCGCCTTCGGGACCAGGACCAGGAAGAGCACAGCGGCGCCTGTTGCCAGTAGGGAAACCGCCAGTGCGGCTGTGCGCCAGCCCCACAACTCACCTGCCGGGCCTGCCACCAGCCGGCCGGCCAGCCCGCCCAGCGTTGTGCCGGCAACGTAGCTGCCTGCGGCCATGGCCGCATGGGCCCTGTTCACTTCCTCGTTCAGGTAGGCGATGGCGATGGCCGGGATCCCGCCCAGTGCCATTCCCTCAAGCAGCCGCAAGGCAAGCAGGGCGCCGAAAGTGGGGGCGAGCGGTACCAGCAAGCCCAGGATAGTGGCGGCGGAGATTCCCCATGCCATGGCCTTGACCCTGCCGATCCTGTCCGCGAGGAAGGACCACGGAATGACGGTGATGGCCAGGCCCACGGTGGCCAGCGAAATGGTCAACGCGGCCTCTGCCGCGGTCACCTTCAGGTCTGCAGCCAGGAGCGGCAAGACCGCCTGGGTGGAGTACAGCTGGGCGAACGTTGCCACGCCCGCGAAGGCCAGGCCGGCCAGGATCTTGTTGTAGGCGGCGGAGCCTTTGGGATGTCCCGCCCAGTCACCCTGCGGAGGACTGAAGGTTCCTGGGGCTGCGGCATCCTGTGGCATAGCTCAAGGGTAGGCCTCTGGAATATATGCTTCCAATGCATGTTTTAGCTACAATTCATATCAAGAATGCAACGTTTGGAAGAGTTGAGCCAATGCACGCCGACCACAAGCAACTGGTGAAGCTCCTGCCGCTGTTCCCCATCCTGGCTGAACTGGGCCGGACCCAGCACGTCACGGAAACGGCCGAGCTCCTTGGAGTACCCCAGTCCACGGTGAGCAGGGCACTGTCCCGGGCCAGCGCCGTCGTCGGAACCGAACTGCTGATCCGGGACGGACGGGGCATCCGCCTCACAGCGGCCGCCCGGACTCTGCTGCCGTACATCGAGTCGGCCCTGACCGAATTCCAGGCCGGACTGGATCTGGTCCGGCACGAGTCGGATGTGGTGCGGGGAAAAGTGTCACTCTCCTTTCAGCACACGTTCGGAGAGGCCACCCTGCCCCTGCTCATCAGTGCCTTCCGAAGCCGCCACCCGGAGGCCGGCTTCATCCTCAGACAAGGGGCGCGGGACACCTGTCTCTCGGAGCTCGCCTCGGGCCAGGCGGACCTGGCGTTGACCGCCCCTGTTCCGGCGGCAAGCAGCACCATCTCCTCGGCGCCGCTCTACCGTGAGCCGCTCCGACTGGTGGTTCACCACGGCCACCCGCTGGCCGGACGGGACAGCGTCAGGATGCAGGACATCCGCCGGGACCCCTTCGTGGCGCTGGAGCCGGGGTACGGCATGCGGTCACTGACAGATGCGCTGTTCCGCGAGGCAGGCTTCCGGCCGCGGATCGCCTTCGAAAGCCAGGACACCCACACCGCCCGCGGATTGGTCGCCGCGGGCCTTGGCGTCAGCATCCTGCCGCCCGGAGGCAATGCCCCGGGGCGCCACATCAGCCCGGAAACAGGCAACCTGGGCTGGGTTGAACTTGCCTTGGAATCCGGCCTGGCGTTCCGCGAAATCGGGCTGGGCTGGCGCCTGCGGAAACCCGGCCCCGACGCCGAGCCCGATCCTGTCCGCTTCTTCCGGGAGATGGTCCTGCAAGAGGGTCCCCGGTTACTGGAGGGGCTGGTGGCCGCCCGTTCAGGGAGCGGATAGGGCGCCACGGCGTTGAGACACGACGGCGTCCCGCGGCCCGGCAGCGATTCGCCGCCAGCGTTTCAGTAGGCTGGGGGACGTGACTGACAGCGAACACCCCCAAACCACAACTTCCGGAAACCACCCGCTGGGCGGCGCCACGTCCGCGGCCGCCCCGGGTCCCCTCGCGGGGGTCATCATCGGCCTGGACATCGGCGGTACAAAGACCCGCGGCGTCAGGTTTGAGGACGGGGTTGCCGTGGCCGACGAGTCCGCCGGCAGCTCCAACGTCCAGAACGTCAGCCGCGAACAGGCGGCACTGAACCTCGCAGATCTCTTCTCCCGGATCGGCGGCGGCCAGGTGGCCCGGGTGTACGCCGGGGCCGGTGGCATAGATACCGACGACGACGCTGCAGCCCTTGCCGCGCTGATCGAACCCCATGTTCCGGGAGCCAAAGTCACGGTGGTCCACGATTCACGGCTGCTGCTGGCCGCGGGCGGCGCCAGCACCGGCGTGGCCGTGATCGCAGGAACCGGCTCCGCAGCCTGGGGAAGGAACGCTGCCGGCGACGAGGCCCGGGCCGGCGGCTGGGGCTACCTGCTTGGGGACGAAGGCAGCGGCTACTGGCTGGGCCGGGAGGCGGTCCGGCACAGCCTGCGCCGGATGAACCAGGGACTCCCGGCGGACCAGCTGACCGCTGCGCTGCTTACCGCCTGCGGAGTGGACCACCCCAACAGGCTGATTGCCCTCTTTCATTCCCCGGACACCGGCCGCCGGTTCTGGGCCCAGCAGGCACGCCTGGTGGTGGACGCGGCAGCGGCGGGCCATACGGTCAGTCAGGAGCTGCTGGACCAGGCCGGCAAGGATCTTGCCGGCCTGGCCGCGCAGGCCCTGCGGAAGCTTGGAATCGACGGCCCGGTAATTCTCGGCAGCGGGCTGGGCATGAACGTGATTCCGCTGCAGGACTCTTTCCGGAGCCACCTGGCCGCCGTCGGCGTCACCGATGTCCGTGTCCTGGACCAGGACCCTGTGTTTGGCGTCCTGAAGCTGGTCTCGGAAGGGTCAGGGGCCCACTGACCGCTTCCGGGGTGCCAGCCTGACGGCCGGCATGATGGGGGCGGGGATGCGTCCGGCTTCGGCGCCCGCATCCGGGCCGTGCCCTTCAACCAGCCCGTAGCGGGCTCCGCGGGCAGCAGCGTCAGGCAGTGCGGCTTGGGCTTCCCAGTCCGCACGGGCCTGCTCCACTTCGTCGTGCGTGCGGCCCATGAAGTTTCACCACATCAGCAGTTCCTCCTGGAACGGCTCCCCGCCGATCAGGAGGAACCGTGTGCCGGACAGGGCCTGGAACTCCAGCGCCGAACGCCCCGCGCCCAGGTAGCCCAGCGGCCCGGGCGGGACCTCCTGCCCGTCCAGCGTCAGCCCGCCGTCGAGCACTAGGAGCTGAGTTGAATCTACCGTTCCGTAAATCTCTGAAGTGGATCTAATTTCCGGCATCATGCTCGATGGGACGTCAAATTCCTCCAGGATCCTGATGTCCCATTGGAGGCTGCCCAGGTCCATGAATAGAGTTCTGGAGGCGTTGGTAACATCGGTGACGTGGACTCCGCTGTTTGCGGCACCACCGGTGAGGTTCCAGACCAGCCAGCTATCTATGGTTCCGAACAGACGTTCGCCCGCTTCAGCCTTGTCCCGGGCGCCTTCGACATGATCAAAATCCACTTGATTTTGGTCCCCGAGAAGTAGGTGGCGAGAGGCAGGCCGACGCGGTCCTTGTATCGATCGGTGCCCCCGAAAGCGGCGAGTTCGTCTACGGTGTCTTGCGTACGGGTGTCCTGCCATACGATGACGTTGTAGACCGGTGTTCCTGTTCTTTTGTCCCAGACCACAGCGCTTTCCCGCTGGTTGGTAACGCCTATGGCAACAATGTCATTAGGGGTCAGACGCGCGTTCTCGAGGGCTGTCGCGATGACATGCTGAACGTTATCCCAAATCTCCTCTGGGTCGTGTTCGATCCATCCTGGCTGGGGAAGGATTTGTTTGTGCTCTTTTTGGCTCTTAGAAACAATGCTGCCGGTGTGGTCAAAGACGATAGCGCGACTGCTGGAGGTGCCTCGGTCGATGGCAATGACTTACTGCTGCATAGTTGTTCCTAGCCGTTGAAGCTTTCCGAGGGCGTTAGTGATCAGCAGGGTTGGTCGGCTGCCCGGTAGCGCAGTGACCAAGCCTGCTATTTGGGCCGGGGGCCGGTGCTGCTGTTGGCCTGCGCAGCTACGGTCACGGGGTGAAACGCAGCAGGGTATTCCGGGTGTGCTGGATTTCCCATAGCGCCCGGGTGTCGTCCCATCCAAGAAGGACAGACAGGTGTTGGGTGATTTCGTCGAGCATCTCGACGGTGACCAGCCCTCGGAAGGCCAGGGATGTCCGGCGGATAAGCACATCCACCAGGTGGCCGACCTGCTCGTTTTGGACCATGAACTCCAGCTCTCGGCTGCTTAGTTCTGCCGTGCAGTGCAACGGGTGGTCCTCCCCGGCTGCGAGGAAGGCCATGACTTCGTCAGCGCGGGTGCCATAGCGCTCCAGCAAATCCCGTACGCGGAAGGTATCGAATTTTCCGGAGACCCGTGAGGTGATCCAGGACTGAAGTGCAACTTCCGTGCGTGGGTAATCTTTTCCGCCTCCAATCGGCAGCCGGGCAGTAGATGCCGTCCGGGGGCGTTGGAGAAGTGCCAGAACGTCATTAGTCATGAGCTCTGAGAGAGCACGGAAGGTCGTCCATTTGTCACCTACCAGGCTCAGGACTGGCACTTGCTTTCCGGCGATCTTACGCGTGTCGCGTTCGATGCGGTAGGAGCCGCGGGAAATAGACCCGGTGTGCTCGGAGTCCTGGCGGGGCAGTGGACGGATGCCTGAGAAGCTGTAGACGATCTGCTCTTGGGGGAGGGTGATGTCCGGAAAGACATGGTGAGAATGTCAATCTGATTTGGGTCCACTTGACCTTGGGATTGCAGGCCCATTTGGGTCCACTAGCCGTGGGAAAAGATTGGCTGTCCTTCGCATTGGGATCACAAATCCAACGAAATTGACAGCATCAGCGACCACCCAGTCTTGTATTTGCGCTGATGCGTAATTAGGCTGGGGCGCAAATGGATGAACTGAGTACGATTTTCCTTGCGCTGGCGGATCCCACCCGCCGTGCTCTGCTGGCGCAACTGCAGCAGGGCGAGGCGACGGTGACCGAACTAGCCGTTCCGCACTCGATTAGCGTGCCCTCCGTATCGCGCCACCTGAAAGTGCTCGAGCAGGCCGGGCTGATCACTAAGTCCAAATCGGCCCAGTGGAGGAACTGCCGGCTTCAACCTGCGCCGCTACAAAAGGTTGAGGAATGGATGCGCCCATACCGCGATTTCCTGAGCACACGGCTGGATCGCCTTGACGCACAGCTCGCCATAAACCCCGATCGCCCCGATGCTCTCACTGAACTGGAGGATAGATGATGACCGACTTGCCGACACAAGATCGAAGCTTCACCCTTACCCGAACTTTGGCTGCATCGCGGCATGCCGTGTTCACAGCTTGGACTGACCCTGAACACCTTGCCTGGTTCTACAACCCCGACATGCCCACACCCGCCACACCCATCGAGGTCGACCTTCGCGTTGGGGGAACATGGAAGCAACAAATGATCGTCAATGAAGACCTCAGCTACCCCACTGGGGGAATTTACCTGGAGATCGTTCCCGACGAACGACTCGTCTTCCGCTGGGGAGCAGTCGGAGGCTGGCCCGAACTCGACGGCGAGAACGAAATGACTGCCCCTGTAGTCACGGTGCAGCTGAACGACTTGGGCAAGGAAACGGAGCTCGTCCTCACAGTTCAGTTCTCCGAGCAACTCGACATCGAAGAGGTGCGGAAGCTCATGCTGGGAGGTACCCGGGAGGGCTGGGGCGCCACCATTGACCGGGTCAAGGACAGCACCGCCATGACCACAGTGACCAATGGGCGCATGGCCGGGCCCCAGATCTATGTCTTCTTTCCGGGAACGGCGCGGGAAGCCTTGAACTTTTATGCGGATATCTTCGGCGGTGAGCTGTCCCTACACACGTACGAGGCCTTCGGCAGGAGCGACGGCCCACCAGAAGCCGTAGCTCATGGAGTGCTCAACGGCGTCGTTGCTCTGGCAGGATCGGACGCAGCGGAAGGCCAGGCAACGGTCCGGCTCGAAGGCATCATGCTCTCGCTGTTGGGAACCGCCGAACCGGCAGTCCTCCATGAGTGGTTCGAGAAACTCTCCATTGACGGGTCGGTGCTCGATCCACTCTCGTCAAAGCCATGGGGCGCCTCCGACGGCCAAGTCATAGATCGTCATGGACTTCACTGGCTTGTCGGATATGAGCCCGCGACATGAGCGACAACCAATTGCTTGCCCAGCTGGCGAGTGAGCGAAGACATGTTCTTCGAACAGTCGACGGCCTCGAGAACGATGCGATGCGTCGACCTTTAGTCCCATCCGGCTGGACAATGACGCAGCTGCTCAACCACCTGGCCTTCGACGACGAGATGTTCTGGATATCGGCCGTTCTCGGTGGTGATGACAGGGCAATCGCCGAACTTCACAACGGTTGGAAGTCCGAACCGATGA
Organism: Pseudarthrobacter cellobiosi; assembly: GCF_023913755.1. Taxonomy (GTDB): domain Bacteria; phylum Actinomycetota; class Actinomycetes; order Actinomycetales; family Micrococcaceae; genus Arthrobacter; species Arthrobacter cellobiosi. Next base: position 4,194 of record NZ_JAMXBJ010000049.1, on the reverse strand, counting down.
CCGGAGCCGAGGCCATCAACATCTACAAGCGTGAAATCACTGGAAATGATGAGGTCCTTGCGAAGATCGATTTAGATGCCCCTCCCCGCTGGTGGCCTCCAACCAGCGTCTTCCACGCACCGCCGATGTCCAATGGGCGTGAGGTCCTGTTTCGCGTGCTCGCTGAGACTTCCGTCCACGCGGGCCACCTCGACATCGTCCGAGAGCTAATGGACGGACATCAGAATCTCGTAGTGGAATAGTCCCGACTTCCGGACGGCTCAGGCCGCAGTCCGATTGGAGACACCGACGTATCGTCGCGTTCTTAGCGATTTAGCTAGCCGCTTGCTGGGCCACCGTGTGCGCGAGCCGGTAGGAGTCGGTGCCGGTTTCGATGATGGTCCCTTTGAAGGTCAGCCGGTCCACAATCGCGGCGCACAGACGTGGGTCGGTGAAGGTTTTGGTCCAGCCGGAGAAAGATTCGTTGGTGGCGATGGCCACGGATGCTTTTTCTTCGCGTTCGGTGAGCACCTGGAAGAGAAGTTCAGCGCCGCGTTTGTCCAGTTCCATGTAACCGAGTTCGTCGATCTTTGCCGACATCCGCATAGATTGACCTTGCCGAGCCCGCAACTATGCCGAGGCCACCGCCCATTCTGCCCAGTCAGCGGGGCCGCGGCTCGGCATAGTTACAGGCTCTCGAGGAACGCAAGGATCTTGTCTGGTGGGTGGTACCGGCCGGGGCGCGCGGATGCAGGCGTGGTCAGGGCTAGGGCTTTCTCCTTGATGGTGATGTCGGCGTGGACGTAGGGGCGCGGGCAGCCACGATCGGGCCGCGGTTCAGGGAAGCGATGGCCACGGAGGCATTGTCGATGATGCGGTTGATGACCATCTCGGTGACCTCGGGCGTGACCTCGACGGGGTCGGCGGCGACGGTGGCGATCTTGTGTGCGAGCTGGTCTTCACGGGCGAGGTTCTCGTCGCTCTTGTAGACGCGGACGTGGTGTTCCTTAACCATGGTGCTCCTTCTTAGTGCTGTGGGTGGGTAGCTTTGACGTGGGAAAGACTGCGGTGCAGGTGGACAGTGGTGGCGGCTTCCGCCAGGCGCGGGTTGCCTGCGGCGATCGCTTCGGCAATGGCCGCGTGTTCGGCGGCGGCGGCCGTCAGGCGGGCGGCGTCATCGGCGGCGAGCCTGCGGACCCGCACGAGGTGCACGCGGAGGCTGCGCATGGCCTGGGCCAGGTAGGAATTGGTGATGGCTGCGTCGATTGCCGCGTCGAGGCGTCCCACCAAATGGTAGTAGTCGTGGCGGGCCGGGTCCGTGCCGTTGATCAGGGCAGGCGCTCCCAGCAGTTCGTCCTGGAGCTGCAGGAAAGTGGCGGGATCGCCCCGTTCTGCCGCCAGGGCAGCCGCCCGACCTTCGAGCGTTTCGCGGAGCTCGAAGAGTTCGTCGATGTCCTCCAGCGAGATATCGGTGACGACGACGCCGCGGCCGCCCGCCGCCGTCGTCAGCCCTTCCGCCGTGAGCCGGCTCAGCGCCTCCCGAAGGGGCGTGCGCGAGATGCCCAGCCGTTCGGACTGCTCCACCTCGGCAAGGACCGTGCCGGGGAGCAGCCGCCATTCAATAATGTCTTCGCGAAGGGAGACGTAGGCTTTTTCGCTGGCTCGCATGCTGCCCCCTTCGGTGGTTTGGCATGATCAGTGTATACACAGATTCGGGAATTACCCATTTTTTGAGGTGTAATTTGGCAAATACGGCTGTTTTTGTATACAACCCCCTTGTCTGGGGCAGGGCGAACAGCTAGCATGGGGCCACATCACAACGTCGTGGAGAAGGAAGCACTTATGGTTACCACCACTTACCGGGATGCCTATGGACGCAGCCTGAAGCAGCCGGCTGAATTCTGGCTGGAGGCGGCGAACCGGGTCACCTGGTCCACGGCTCCGGAGAAGGCGTTGGACTCCGGCAGGGCGCCGCTCTACGGCTGGTTCCCGGACGCCGTCCTGAACACCTCCTTCAACGCCCTGGACCGCCATGTGTTGGCGGGTCGCGGCGAGCAGGAAGCCCTGATCTACGACTCCGCCATGCTGGGCTCCCAGCGTCGGTACACGTATGCGGAACTCACGGAGCTGGTAGCCCGGTTTGCAGGTGTGCTGCGCCAACAGGGCGTGGGCAAAGGGGACCGCGTGGTGATCTACATGCCCATGATCCCGGAGGCGGTTGTGGCCATGCTGGCGGCAGCACGGCTGGGGGCAGTCCACTCCGTGGTCTTCGGCGGCTTTGCGCCCAAGGAGCTGGCCGCCCGCATCAGGGACGCAGCTCCCGTTGCAGTGGTCACGGCGTCCGGGGGCATCGAGCCGTCCCGCCGCGTGGAATACCTGCCTGCGGTCGCGGAAGCCCTGGAGCTTGCCGGTGTTCCGGACACCCCTGTCCTGGTCAAGGACCGGGAGGGTTTTGCGGCCAGCGCCGCCGACTTCCGTGGCTGGCTGGACTGGGACACCGAGATGGCCACGGCCATTCCCGCCGGGCCGGTGGACGTCAGCGCCACGGATCCCCTCTACATTCTCTACACCTCCGGCACCACGGGAGCCCCCAAGGGAGTTGTCCGGGACAACGGCGGTCACGCCGTTGCACTCGCCTGGTCCATGGAAAACATCTACGACGTCGGCCCGGGGGACGTCATGTGGACCGCCTCGGATGTCGGGTGGGTAGTGGGGCACTCCTACATCGTCTACGGGCCTCTCATTGCAGGCGCCACCACGGTTCTCTACGAGGGCAAGCCCGTGGGCACCCCGGATGCGGGTGCGTTCTGGCGGGTCATCCAGGACCACAAGGTCAATGTCCTGTTCACGGCGCCCACGGCGCTGCGTGCCATCCGGAGGGCAGATCCCGAGGCGAAACTGCTGGCGGGCTACGATACGTCCAGCCTGAAGACCCTCTTCGCCGCGGGGGAGCGGCTCGACACCGACACCTACCATTGGGCGGCCGGAACCCTGGGTGTCCCCGTGGTGGACCACTGGTGGCAGACGGAAACGGGCTGGGCAATCTGCGCCAACCCCCGGGGGCTGGAGCCTTTGCCCATCAAGGCCGGTTCCCCCTCGGTGCCCATGCCCGGCTTTGATCTCCGGATTGTGGACGGCGCCGGCGAGGAGGTTGCAGGCGGAGAAGAAGGCAACATCGTCCTGGGACTTCCACTGCCGCCCGGCACGCTCACCACACTGTGGCGGAACGATGACCGCTACGTCTCCTCCTATCTCCAGGCCTTCGACGGCGTCTACGCCACCGGCGACTCCGGCTACCGCGACGACGACGGGTATCTTTTCGTCATGGGCCGGACCGACGACATCATCAACGTCGCCGGACACCGGCTGTCCACCGGATCGATGGAACAGGTGATCGGCCAGCACCCCGCTGTGGCCGAATGCGCCGTCATCGGCGTCTCGGATCCACTGAAAGGCCAACACGCCAGCGGCTACGTTGTGTTGAAATCAGGCGTCCAGATGGCAGACACCGTGCTCGCCCAGGAGCTGATCGCCCTGGTCCGCCGGGACATCGGTCCCGTGGCGGACTTCAAGAACGTCACCGTTGTGGACGCGCTGCCCAAGACGAGGTCGGGGAAGATCCTGCGCAAGACAATGCGTCAGATCGCCGACGGCGAAGAGTACGTCATCCCCTCCACCATCGAGGACGCAGGGGTGATCGACCAGCTTATGGGGGTCCTGCGCCCGACGGGCAACAGCGATGGTGCTCCGTCAATGCCGGCCGGTGCATCATAAACGCTGCGGTTCCACACGTTTCGTTGTCAGGCTGGCCTGATGGCCGGTAACACGCGAGGCCACTCCCGCAACGCCCGGTAATGTACGGCCGGAGCCGGTGCTGGCCGGCGGAGGCATCAGAGGCCCCGTTCCGCTCATCCTCCTGCCCCGGCACTTATTCTGCGTGATGGTGATTTCGAGATCCTGACCCGGTGGTCGCCGGTCAACGTCGATGCGTGCCAGGCTGGTCCAGCGGGCGCGAATCCTGCTGCTGGCGGCCGACGGGACCGCAAACACGCCCATCGCGGCCGCAACGGGCGCCTCGCATCCCACGGTCTTGTCCCGACGGGCACGGTACGAACAGGGGGGTGTCCCTATGTTTTTTGTCAAGCGTTGGGACGGGTTTTCCTTCGAGATGGTGGCGGATCGTTTTTGGGCAGGAGCCAACGGCCGGCGGGGTTT